>CAZJKL010000030.1:0-36009 GCA_964546655.1 uncultured Bacteroidales bacterium
GCTCAATTTGTTCTGGAGTTAAATTAATTAACTCTTCATTAATAGCAGGCAAATCTGTTGTAATTACTCTTTCTTGAGAGTAAGTATTACTTGTCAAGAAAGCAAATAATATCATAGATATAAAAATATTTTTCATAGTATTTAGATTTTAGTTAATAATTATTTTTTTGTTTAAAATTTCATTTTCTGTAATAATTTTAATAAAATATACGCCAGAAGAGAAAGATTTTAAATTATATTTTTTTAATAATTCGCCATCAAAATTAACAACTTCATCTATAATAATTTTTCCGTTAATGTCTAATATTTTAATATTAGCATTATTTATAGAAGTATTATTAATTGATATTGAAAATTCTCCTTCGTTTGGATTAGGAAATATATTTACTGCAGAATTTGAAGAAACTATTTCGCATACTTTTAAGTTGCCACCACTACCAAAAGTAAGTTTTAAATTTGGCAATGCTCCATATTTTGTTCCTGAAGCAGACCAGTTGCCTACATCTCCTTGTGATGTACTACTTCTGTATCTTAATGTTACATTAGCATCTGCTGTTGCATGAAAATGATTTTTATTTAATCCCGCAGAAGTTCCTGTTTTTCTGTCAATAGCAATAATTAAATTATTTGTATTAGAATACATAAAAGGCGTGCTTAGTGTAATTTCGTACCAACCATCAGTAGTAGAAGTAATTGTGCCACTATAAACTTCTGTAAGACCTGTATTTACATAATCAGTATTTGATGAGAATGATGATTTAGTACTTTCTGCCATATATATTTTACAATTAGTATTAGCAACACCTACTCCTTGGTGTTCGAACTGAATGCTAGTAATATACCCTGACGTATTAATCAAACTCTTTTTGTAAATATGCTGATATAAGCTATAGTTATAATTTTCATCCATAACAGAATATCTGTAAGTGTTTGTTTCAACTCCATCAATAACTGTTATATTTTGAGAAGAACTAAAAGCAATTGTTCCAGAAGCAATTGAACTACAGCTATTTGCATCATTAACTGTAACAGTATATGTTCCTTCAGGTAATCCATTTATAGTTGCTGAATTACCAATACTTCCACTCCAGATATAAGAATATGGACTTGTTCCTCCTGATACATTTGCAGTTACTGATCCATCGGATCCACCTTGTGAAGACACATTTGTTGTAGTTACATTAGCAGTAGGTCCATTTGTTGTTGATACTGTTCCAGAAGCTGTCACGGTACATCCATCTGCAGCTGTAACAGTAACCGAATAGCTACCAGAAGATAAATTGCTGATTGTTTGAGTATTTCCGCTATTATTCCATAAATATGAATAAGGAGTTGTTCCTCCAGAAGCATTAGCAGTTGCAGAACCTGTAGCAGAAGTACAACCTGCAGCAGTTGTTGAAACATTAGCAGTAGGTCCATTAGTTGTTGCTACTGTTCCAGAAGCTGTTACTGTGCAACCATTAGCAGCTGTAACAGTTACCGAGTAGCTACCAGAAGATAAATTGCTAATTGTCATAGTATTTCCGCTATTATTCCATATATATGAATAAGGAGTAGTTGCTCCTGAGGCATTTGCTGTTGCTGTGCCAGTATTAGAAGTACAAGCAGTTTGAGTTGTTGAAACATTAGCTGTAGGATTGCTAGTATTATTTGTTATTGTAACAGTAGCCGTTCCTGTTGTACTTGCAGCATCAGTTACCGTAACTGTGTAAGTTCCTGCACATAATCCTGTTGCTGATGCACTAGTACCTTTCCCTCCACTCCATGAATATGTATAAGGAGAAGTTCCTGTTGGTGTTGCCGTTGCCGAACCATTACATGTAGTACAATTTGTATTATTTACTGGATTAGATATTGTTACAGTTACACCTGAGCTTCCACAACCAACAGCGGTAATATTAGCAGAAGAAACCATATTTGTATAATTAGATGTAGATGTGATATATGATCTCATTCTTGTTGCCTGATTTGTTGTAAAAATATTCATACAAGCATCATCGGTATAATCCATATAGTTTTCGTACATTCTCCGAGTTGTTCCGCTGCAAAGGCCTTTTGTTTCGTTATTTGTATTGCAATATGGTTCAGGGTTCCCAGTTACAGCAGGAGTATCTCCACAATAATCGCCAGTAGTGCAATTTTCGAAAGTATGAAGTAAGTTAAAAAAGTGACCTGTTTCATGTATTAATGTTGTACCTAAATCGTAAGCATCCCAAGTAGTAGCATCTATATAGCTAATATTTGGGCAACCAGATTCTTTAGAACCAACATAAGAATAATGTACAATTATACCAATATTTGTGGTATTTCCCCACCAAGCTTGAGCTCTAGTTCCTGAAGGAACAGATTTAACAACCCAAATATTCAAATATTTATTTGTAGCCCATTTACTAACGCCCATGATTGTAGAAGAGTTAGAGCCAGTGTAGTTACAAGAAGAAGTAGTAACTCTGTCAATTCCAGTAGTTGTATTTCCATTAGGGTCTTTACAAGCCAAGAAAAATTCTATTTCAGTATCTGCCCCAACGGGATTAGTATTATAATATCTAGTGCCTGATTTTTTTCTAAATGCTGCATTTAAAATATCAATTTGATTTTGAATAATACAATCAGAAATATTAGATTCATGAGAAGCATTATCTGTTAAAATGTGAAAAACAACAGGGATTTGATATACCGTTCCTTTTGTTGCTTTATTATTTGCAATATATTCTTTTATTTGTTTCTCTTGATTCAAATAATATTGCTCAATTTGTTCTGGAGTTAAATTAATTAACTCTTCATTAATAGCAGGCAAATCGGTTGTAATTACTCTTTCTTGAGAGTAAATATTAATTGCCATGAAAAACATAATAAAAAATGTAAATATCCTTTTCATAAATAATAGTTTAGATTATTAAATAATATTTAATACATCAATTATATGAAATATTTTTTAAAAATCCAAAATAAATTCAAAGCTTTTAAAATGTTAAACGAATGATTAACAGAAATGTATAATTTAAATTCTTAATTATTTGCCTAAAAAAATAACATATTAAAACATAAATCAATATATAATAATAATATTATAAAAAAATACGAAAATTTTTATAATTATTATAATTTTAAAAAAACCATAAAAATTTTAAATGAAATGCAAAAAAATTAAAATCACTAATAATTTATATTTTCACTTAACCATTTTTCAAGGCTTTCTTTCTTAATATTTTTTCTGTTTGCTAAATCGTTAATTTGATCTTGAGCTATTTTTCCAATAGTGAAATATTTTGAATTTTTATTTGCAAAATACCACCCACAAACCGAAGAAACAGGGTTCATAGCATAAGATTCTGTTAAATCAATTTTTGTGTTCTCAGTTGCATTTAATAATTCAAAAATTGCAGATTTTTCGCTATGGTCAGGGCAAGCAGGATAACCTGAAGCTGGCCTTATTCCTTCATATCTTTCTTTTAATATTTCTGTAATATCTAATTTTTCATCTTTTGCATAACCCCAAATTTCTTTTCTAATTTTTAAATGTAATAATTCAGCGAAAGCTTCGGCTAATCTATCAGCCAATACTTTAATAATTATTGCATTATAATCATCATTTTTATCGGTATATTCTTTCACATAGTTTTCGATACCAATACCTGTTGTTAAAGCAAAAGTTCCAATATAATCAGCTTTACCACTGTTTTTAGGTGCAATAAAATCGGATAAACATAAGTTGTTTTCGTTTTCTTTTAATTGCTGATTTCTTGCAAAATGGAATTTTTTAATTGTTTTTCCTTCTATATCAAATAACTCAATATCATCTTCGTTTGAATTTGCTTTTGAAATATTGATTACAGCATTAGCAGTTAATTTTTTATTTTCAATAATTTCTTTTAAAATAATTTGAGCATCATTAAACAATTTTTTAGCCTCTTCTCCTTTTTCGGGATTGTCAAATATTTTTGGATAAATACCTGAAATACGCCAAGCACTAAAAAAGAAAGTCCAATTTATATATTCAGATATTTCTTTTAAATCATAATCTGAAAATACTTTTGTCCCAATAAAGTTTGGAGTAACAATATTTTCTTTATTCCAATCTATTTTTAATTTATTATTTCGGGCTTCATCTAAAGATATATATTTTTCAAAAACCTTATTTTCATTATGTTTATTTCTTATATTTTCATATTCTATCTCTATGGATTTTAGATATTCTTCTTTTTTGTTTTGAGATAAAAGTAAATTTGCAACCTCTACACTTTTTGAAGCATCTAAAACATGAATAACCGGAATATGGTAATTTGGACTTATTTTAACTGCTGTATGAAGTTTTGATGTAGTTGCTCCTCCAATCATTAGAGGAATATTCATATTATTGCGTTCAAGTTCTTTAGCAATATTAACCATTTCTTCAAGTGAAGGAGTTATTAACCCGCTTAATCCTATTATATCAACATTTTTTTCTTTAGCTGCTTTAATAATATCTTCGGTAGTAACCATTACACCTAAATCAATAATTTCGTAGTTATTACAAGCTAAAACAACACTTACAATATTTTTACCAATATCGTGAACATCACCTTTAACAGTAGCTAATAATATTTTTTTAGTTTCACTAATAATATTTGAATTTGCTTTTTCTTGTTCAATATAAGGAAGTAAAACGGCAACGGCTTTTTTCATTACTCTAGCACTTTTTACAACTTGAGGTAAAAACATTTTGCCTTCGCCAAACAATTTTCCAACTACTTTCATTCCGTCCATTAAAGGACCTTCGATAATTTCTATTGAAGTGTTATATTTTTCTCTTGCTTCATTTATATCTTCATCAATATATTCGACAATACCTTTAACCAATGAATAAGATAATCTTGATTCTACAGTCTCTTTACGCCATTCAATTTCTTTTATTTCACTCTTACCGCTATCTTTAATTTGTTGAGCATATTCGATAAGTTTTTCGATAGATTGGTTGTTTTTATTTAGAACAACATCTTCAACTAGCTCTAATAAATCTTTTGGGATATTGTCGTAAATCTCTAACATAGAAGGGTTTACTATGCCCATATCCATACCTGCTTTTACGGCATGATATAAAAATACCGAATGAATAGCTTCACGAACTTTATTGTTTCCTCTGAATGAGAAAGATAAGTTACTTACTCCGCCGCTAATTTTTGCATATGGTAAATTTTCTTTAATCCATTTAGTTGCATTAATATAATCAACAGCAAAGTTATTGTGTTCTTCAATTCCTGTTGCAATTGCAAGAATATTCGGATCAAAAATAATATCTTCTGGAGCAAACTTAACTTTTTGAGTAAGAATATCATAAGCTCTTTTGCAGATTTCTGTTTTTCGGGTAAAACTATCGGCTTGACCTTTTTCGTCAAAAGCCATAACTACAACAGAAGCTCCATATTGTTTAATTTTTTTAGCTCTTTCTATAAAAATTTCTTCACCTTCTTTTAAACTAATCGAATTTACAATAGATTTACCTTGAGTGCATTGAAGCCCTTTTTCGATAACTTCCCATTTAGATGAGTCTATCATGATAGGAAGTTTAGAAATATCTGGTTCAGAAGCAATATATTTCAGAAATTTTTCCATTGCATATTCTCCATCAATCATAGATTCGTCCATACAAACATCTATAATTTGAGCACCCCCTTCTACTTGTTCTTTTGCAATAGATAAAGCTTCTTCATATTTATCTTCTTTAATTAATTTTGCAAATTTTAAAGATCCCATCACATTTGTTCTTTCGCCAATATTTACAAAGATGCTATCTGGTTTAATCACAACTGGTTCAAGTCCGCTAAATTTTGAATATTTTTCTAAAGAAGGTTTTTTGCGAGGAGGATATTTATCGGCAAGGTTAGAAAAAGCTTTAATGTGAGCAGGAGTTGTTCCGCAACAACCACCAATAATATTTATAAGTCCTTGTTTGAAAAAATCAATAACTTGAGCTCCCATTTTGTCTGGAGTTTCATCATACTCGCCCATTTCATTAGGAAATCCAGCATTGGGATAAGCACTAATATAGAAAGGGCACATATCAGATAATTCTTTAATTTTAGGAAGCATATCATTTGCTCCTGTTGAACAATTTAACCCAACACTTAACGGATTAGAGTGAGAAACAGAAACTAGAAAAGCCTCTAAGTTTTGTCCAGAAAGAGTTCTGCCACTTAAATCAATAAGAGTTCCCGATATCATAACAGGAATATTTGTGTTTTTTTCTTCTTGAACTTCGCTAATAGCCATTAATGCTGACTTTGCATTTAAAGTATCAAAAATAGTTTCAACCAACAAAACATCAACACCACCATCAATTAAACCATTTATCTGAACTTTATATGATTCTTTCATTTCATTAAAAGAAACATCTCTAAAGCTAGGGTCGTTAACATCGGGAGACATAGATAAAGTTTTATTAGTTGGTCCAATAGAACCAGCAATAAAACGAGGTTTAATTTGAGAATAATTATTACAAGCTTCACGAGCTAATTTTGCAGATTCGAAATTAAGTTCATAAACAATTTCCTCCATATTATAATCCTTTTGGGAAATAACATTTGAATTAAATGTATTGGTTTCTATAATATCAGAGCCAGCTTCGAGGTATTCGCAATGAATTTGTTTAATAATATCGGGTCTTGTTAAAGTTAAAATATCATTATTTCCTTTAATATTTGAAATGTGATTTTTAAATCTTTCACCTCTATAATCTTCTTCGTTAAGTTTATAAACTTGAATCATAGTTCCCATTGCTCCGTCAAGAACAAGAACTTTTTGTTTTATAATTTCTGTAATATTAATACTCATTATATTGTTTTTTTGAAATAACTAAAATAAATTGATAAACCCCCTTTAATTATTAACCTTAAAGAATAAAGAAGATTTTTTTGGGATTTTAATTGTATATTCTTTAGAACTATTATTTTTCAAATTATCATCTAAAAGCCAAGGATTTTGAATTCGTAATTGTCGGTAAGAAACATTATTATCGTTTGCAAATTGCACTAAATCACTAATAGATGTATTAACTCTAATTTCGTCAAATTCCATTGCAGGATATAAGTCTTCGGTACGATAATAAAAACCATAATTTTTCGGATTTTCACAAATATCTTTCATAGCAACTATTCTAAAAACGTATCTGGCGGTTTCTACATTTAAAAACAAATTATAATAGTCTGCTGTTTTTTGAGAATCAACAGCTTTTTTAAGACCCGCGTAACCTCTATTATACGATGCAGCTACGAGTGTCCAATTTCCAAAAATACTATATGCTTTCTGAAAATATTTACAAGCCGCTAAAGTAGATTTTTCAAGATTAAGTCTTTCATCAACATTATCATTAATTTCTAGCCCATAAATTCGTCCGGTTTCTTCTAAAAACTGCCAATAACCTTTTGCTCCTGCACCAGATGTTGCATTATTAATAAGACTACTTTCAATCATTGCCAGATATTTAAAATCATCTGGTATTCCATTTTCTTTTAATATTTTCTCAATAACAGGGAAGCACCTATTAGCTCTTTTAATTAATAAGAATGTATTTGAGTGCCAGAATACATTTGTTAAAAGCTCTCTGTCTAAACGTTCTCGAACATCAATAACATCAAGAGATAAAGATTCATTTGCAAATGAAAGTTTTTCAGGAATATTTATTGTATAAACTCCATATTTTTCTTTAGAAATTTGTGTGTGTTGCTTTTCTGTATAATAATTATCAACAGAAGAAGTAAAGAAATTTAGAATAAAAAACCCAATAAATAATCCAATAAAAAAAATACTTGAGCTTTTTAAAATTAAATTCTTATTATAATTTAACATATTATTTGGGTTTGCTAATTTTAGTATTAATAAATAAAGCTCCAAAAATTAATAAGAAATATAGCCCGAAAAGGAAGCTATATAAAAGAGACCATTCATTAACAAAATTAATTATTATATAAATAAGAATTATCGAGATAAGACAGATGCCACCGTAAAGAATAGCAATATTTCTGTCGGATAACCCCAAATAAGAAAGATGATGAGTTGTGTGGTCTTTACCACCAACAAAAGGAGAACTACCTTTAGCTAATCGGTTAATTGTAACAGTAGCAGTGTCGCTAATAGGAATTATAAAAGCTAAAAGAGTAATTACAATTTGTTTTGTTTGACAAACAGTTCCTTCGATATTTTTAAAATTCCAAAAATAAACAATAGCTAATGAGCCTAAAAATATTCCTAAAAATTGACTGCCCGAATCACCCATATACATTTTAGCAGGAGTCCAATTATAATATAAAAAGCCTAATAAAGTAGCTAAAATCCCTAATGAAATTAATAAATTTATATCCGAAATATCGGCATTTGAATTAGATAGCATTACTGTAATTATACCAATAATTATAAAAACAGAAACAGTAGATGTTATTCCATCCATATTATCGAGCATATTAATCGAATTCATTATTCCAACAATCCAAAATATTGTAAGAGAATAATTAAAAATTTGATAATTTGGTGGAAAAAGTTCAATATAAGTTCCAGTTGCTATTAAAACTAAAGCACAAAGAAGTTGAACAGCAAATTTAATCCAAGGCTTAGTATTATATGCATCATCCGCTAATCCCATTAAGAAACCAAGAGAGCAAGCAGCAATAATTCCTGTTGATTTTAAAATAACATTTTCATATCCAAAAAAAATAGAATAAACAGAAGTAGAGAATAGAAAAGCAAAAAAGAAAGTTATACCACCTAATGAAGGCTTGGTTGTGGTAGCCCATCTAATAATATCAGAATCATTTCTTATTCCTAAATTACTTGCGAATTTTAATAATATTTTATTAAATACTATTGAAAAAAAGAAAATAAGAATAAAAAATGAAGTAGAAAAAATAAATTTGTGTAAATCACTCATCATAAATAAATTAAAATAAGAAGCTTAATAAAATACCAGCAGCAACCGCAGAACCAATAACGCCTGCAACATTAGGGCCCATAGCATGCATTAAAAGATGGTTTGTAGGATCCACTCTTAGCCCTTCCATTTGAGAAACTCTTGCACTGTCAGGCACAGCAGAAACTCCGGCAGAACCAATTAATGGATTAATTTTATTTTCTTCTTTTAAGAATAAATTCATAAATTTAGCAAAGAGAACTCCACCCGCTGTAGCTACAATAAATGATACTGCACCTAAAACAAATATAAATAAAGAACTAGGAGTTAAAAACACATCAGCTTGAGTTGAAGCCCCAACTGTAACTCCAATTAATATTGTAACAATATCAATTAATGAATTTTTTGCTGTTTCGGCCAATCTTTTTGTAACAGTAGATTCTTTTAATAAATTACCAAAGAACAACATCCCTAATAAAGGCAATGCACTAGGTGAAATAAATGTTGTTAAAATTAACCCAATGATAGGGAACAATATTTTTTCTAATTTAGAAACCGATCTAGGCGGCCTCATTCTAATTAATCTTTCTTTTTTTGTTGTAAGTAGCCTCATAACAGGCGGTTGAATTATTGGAACAAGAGCCATATATGAATAAGCCGCAATAGCTATTGGCCCAATAAGATGAGAGGCTAATTTTGAAGCAAGAAATATTGCAGTTGGACCATCAGCTCCACCAATAATTGCTATTGCAGCAGCTTCTTGAGCACTAAACCCGAAAACCAAAGCACCAATAAGAGTCACAAAAATACCTAATTGAGCGGCAGCACCTAATAAAACAAGTTTTGGGTTTGAGATTAATGAAGAAAAATCTGTCATAGCACCAATTCCCAAAAATATTAATGGAGGATAAACTCCTTTTAATACACCTTGGTATAAATAATTTAGAACGCTTCCGTCTTCGTAAATTCCAGTTTGTAAATTAAACCCTGTTGTCTGAAAAAATGGTATATTCCCAATAATAATTCCCGTTCCTATAGGCACTAACAATAAAGGTTCATATTCATATCTAATAGCAAGAAAAATAAATAATAATCCAACAGAAATCATAATTAAATGTTGAAAAGTTAAATTATAAAATCCCGAAAACTCGTAAAATTTAATAATTCCAGACATGTATGTAGGTCGTTTTGTATATTCACAAGAATTGTCAACTAATGATTCTTCTTTCACCTCACAATTTCTATTTAAAGAAGAATCTTCAAAAGATAATGCTATTGTTTTTTCCGATAAAGACCATTTACCATTAAACTTAATTTTACAAGAATCTAAATAAAAAGTGCCATCTGCAGAAAACAGATAAGCTTTGTAGTGATTTGAAAAATTTATCCAATGATTATTTGTAATATTTGAATTGTTATTATTAGCAAAAAGGTTTATGTTTAACAATAAAATCCCCAGTATTATTGTAATAAAAATTTGTTTCATGAGTATGATTTTTAATAAAAATATTTTTCGATAACAAAGCTACAAAATTGTTAATTGAACTTATAAATAAATCAAATATTTTTTATAATAATTAATCAATAATTTCAAGTTTAGCGAATTTTAATAATAATGTTTTTTGACCTTGACTTTGAAAAAACACAGTTGCTTTTAAATTTCCACTTTCTCCTTCAATATGTATAACTTTTCCTTCGCCAAATTTTTCATGGTTAACTTTCATACCAACCTGAATATCAGTTTTAAATTGACTAGAACTTGTAATTGAAGGTGTTATTTTTTTTAGATTTTTTGGTGTATTGTTAATTATGGGAATTGGCTTAACTTCTTTTGCTTCTGGCTTTTTTGATTCATAATTTGATTTAAAAATCATTTTAGAACCATAATTAAGCTTTTCAAATGAGTTAATATTATTCTCGTCTGGAAAATCAACATACATACTATCAATTTCATCAATAAACCTGCTTGGTTCGGTATAAGATAATGAACCCCATTTATATCTTGTTTTTGCAAAAGTTAATGTCGCTTTTTTTTGAGCTCTTGTTAATGCAACATAAAACAAACGCCTTTCTTCTTCAAGTTCAACTCTTGAATTAACCGATAATTGCGAAGGGAAAAGGTTTTCTTCAAGTCCTGTTACATAAACATAAGGAAACTCCAAGCCTTTTGCCTGATGTATTGTCATTAATGATACATAATCCTCATTATTTTTATCTTTTTCATCTTTATCGGTTAGCAAAGCAACACTTTCCATAAAGGTGCCAAGGCCTTTTTCTTCTTTTGCTGAAGTTATTTCAGATATTTCGTTTTCATCATTATCAACAAAATCTTTTAAGGCATTTAAAAGTTCTTGAATATTTTCATATCTGCTAACTCCTTCAGGGGATTTATCAACATACAAATCTTTTAAAATACCAGTTTCCGAAGCAATTCTTGACCCTAATTCATAGGCATTTTTCGAATTTAATTCTGCCGAAAAACTATTTATCATAATAGAAAATTCTTCGAGCAATTTAGTTGTTCCGCTATTAATACTTAAATTAAATTTTTGAGTGGCTTCAATAACTTCATATAAAGAAACTTTATTTGCTTCGGCAGTAATAATACATTTCTCAAATGTTGTTTTTCCTATCCCTCTGGCAGGATAATTAATAATTCTTTTTAAAGCCTCTTCATCTTTTTTATTTATAGCTAATCTAAAGTAAGCAAGTATGTCTTGGATTTCTTTCCGTTTATAAAATGAAAGTCCCCCAAAAATCCTATAATTTATATTCTTTCTTCTTAAAGCCTCTTCAATTGAACGCGATTGAGCATTTGTTCTATATAAAATAGCAAAATCATTGTTTAAACATTGATTATTCATTTTAACTTCGAAAATAGAATTAGCCACGATACTGCTTTCTTCATTATCAGACAAAGCACTAATTATTTTTATTTTTTCACCTTTTTCATTATCAGTCCAAATTTCTTTTTCGAGTTGATTTTTATTTTTTTTAATAATGCTATTAGCTGCTTCAACAATATTTTGAGTTGAGCGATAATTTTGTTCTAATTTAAATGTTTGTAGTTCGGCGAATTTACTTTTAAAAGTTAAAATATTTTGAATATTTGCACCTCTAAATGCATAAATACTTTGAGCATCGTCTCCAACAACACATATATTTTTATGTTTACTAGCTAATTGATTAATTATTGAAAATTGCACAAAGTTCGTATCCTGAAACTCATCAACCAAAATATATTTAAAGATGTTTTGATACTTCTCAAGAACACTCTTATTATTGTTAAAAAGCACAAAAATATTTATTAATAAATCATCAAAATCCATTGCGGCGTTTGCCTTGCATTTATCAACATAAGCCTTATAAATATCACCTAATTCAGGCATATTCAGTACTTTATCTTTTGATTTTAGCTCGATATTATTTAAATAAGCATCAGCCGAAATCAAATTAGATTTTAGCATACTTATTCTTTTTTGAACCATAGCTGGTTTATATTTAGTGTCGTCTAAATTCTTTAGTTTAATAATGTCTTTTATTAAGCTTTTTGAATCATCTGTGTCATATATTGTAAATGTTTTTGGATATCCTAATAATTCGCTTTCTTCTCTTAATATTCTTGCAAAAACAGAGTGAAAAGTTCCCATCCATAAATTTTTCGCCGAACCATTGTTTAAAATTTTATAAATACGTTCTTTCATTTCTCTTGCAGCTTTGTTCGTAAAAGTAAGAGCAAGAATATTAAAAGGACTTATACCATTATTAATCAAATGAGCAATTTTATATGTCAAAACCCTTGTTTTTCCTGAGCCAGCACCAGCTATTACCATTATTGGGCCATTTAAACATTCAACAGCTTGTCTTTGAGGTTCATTAAGTTCTTGTAAATAATTCATATATATGTATTTTATAAAAACAAAAATACTACTCAAAAAAGTTTTATCACAATTTTAAGGGAGTGTTTTATAAACAATTATTGAAGTTTATTGTTTAACAAAATCTTTTGAAACAATCTTGTCTTTAAAAGTTACAGTGTAGTAGTATTTCCCTTTAGCTAGTTTTCCGGTATTATATTCTAATATATTTAACCCTTCGTTAGCAATTCCAGAAAATAAGGTTTCAATATATTTACCAATACCATCATAAAGTTTAATAGCTATTTCTGATTCATAAGGTAAAATATATTTTAAAACAATAATCCCGGTTGCTGGGTTAGGATAAGGATTTATAATATTTAATTCATCAACTTGAGAACTACATTGAGAGTTGTTTTCGAGATAAGCATCAATTTCATTATTTGGAATTATGGCTTCAATACAAACATAACTTGGTGTCTTTATTTTAGAAACATCATATTTTGGTGTTATTTTATAAATAGTATCTGCTCCAGAATATAATGTAGCTGGAAGAATTTCTTTAAGAATAGAGCCTCCCTGAACGCTTATTGATAAAATTAAATTAGTTATATCTCTTGTTCCATAGTTTCTTATTCGTGCCGAAACTTGTAATTCTCCGTTTACAGTTTCTCCTATAACATCTTCAACCGCAATATCAATTATAGGTGGCATAACTTTAATTTGTTTTGTTTTTGTTGCAGAACAGCCATTGATATCAATTGCAGTATAATAAATTTTATACGTTCCTTCGTTAATATAAGTATGATAAGGATTATAGGTTGTATCAATATCCGAATCATCACCAAAATCCCAATTAAAGAAACGAATATCTGTGCTATCGGTTATAAAACTTACATTTAAAGGAGGAGCCCCATATTCAGGAGTAAACCTAAAATTTATAATTGGTGTTGCATTAACAGAAATTTCTTTATAATAAGTATCCTTGCATCCTTCTTCGGTTTGAACAGTTAAAGAAACGGTATAAGTGCCACTACTTGTAAATTTATATTCAGGATTTTGTTGAGTTGAAAAATTTTCTTCATCAAAAGACCAAAGCCAAGTTGCAATATCAGATTTGTTCGAAGCACTTAAATCAACAAAAGAGTACGGTTCATTAGCACAAACTTGAAAAGGGTCTTCAAAATAAGCACTAACAAAAGTGTTTTTGTTTTTTACATTTTTCACAATTGAATCATAACATCCATCAATTGATGTTGCAACCATAGTTACAGTATATTGATTAGTGTCATTATAAGTATGTTCAGGATTTCGCAGAATAGATGTAGAAAAGCCATCGCCAAAATCCCATTTCCATTTATAAATAGATTTATATGAAGGAACCTCAGTTAAATCAACAAATGAAATTTTATTGCCATCGCAACCCGACAAATAATCGAAATCTGCATTAAATTTTGCATTAGCATTAACATCTTTAACAATAAAATTTTCACATCCATTATTAGATCTAACTAAAAGCATAACATTAAAAACTCCTTCGTTTTCAAATTTATAAGAAGGATTCTGTGCATAAACTAAATCATTAGTTTTATTAACTGTATCAAAATCCCACTCCCAATAATTGATACTACCCGAAACAATTGAAGATAGGTCTTTAAATTGAGTATAATTGTTTTCACAACTAATTTCAGGAGAAAAGTTCACAATAGGAAGATGGTTTATATTGATAGTTTCTGTTTTTGATCCTCTGCAGCCATCGGTATTTCTTACAGTATGTGTAAGTATATAAGGCCCAGCATTTGAATAAACATGAGAAGGCGAAACTGCACTTGATTGATTTCCATCACCAAAATCCCAAGTGTATGCAATAATGCTTGTATTTGGAGGAGAGGTTGAATTATCGGTAAATAAAATAGATTTACTTGTACAAGTATGAGACATATCAAAATCAGGGACAGGAGAAGGTTTAACAGTTAAACTCTTAGTAATGCTTGTATCGCAATCATTGCCAGTGTAAACAGTTAAGGTAACGCTATACGACAAAACATCATTAAATATGTGATAAGGATTTTTAAGTTGTGAGCTGCCTCCATCGTTAAAATCCCAATTCCAAGCAGTTGCAGGATCTCCTTGCGTAACAGAAGCATCTAGAAATTGATTTTGATCATCTTTACAGAAAGTAGGAGCTGTAAAATTTGGAATCATCTTATTGTAGATGTGTATAGTATCGAATAAAGTATCCGTTAAACCAAGGTTAGTCTCAACAACAAGTCTTATATTATAATCACCTCGAGTATTATAAATATAGTAAGTTGTAGTAGAATCCGCAGGAATAACATCAAAAACTCCATTACCATAATCCCATTTGAAATATTTTATATTATCTGAAACGTTTTGTAAAATAGTATTATTAGTAAAGAATGTTGTATCTCCTTTGCAATTTTTTGAGATAGTATAGCCAAAATTTGGACGAGGATAATAAGTAACTTTTTTTGTGATATCGTTAGAACAACCATCAACTATAGTTGTTAATTTTACATCGAAATTTCCTGATGTTTGATAAGTATAAGAAGGGTTTTTTAAATTTGAAGTATTTGTCCCATCACCAAAACTCCAAAGCCATCCTGTTATTGCATTATTAGGGTCTGGGGTAGCGTCATGAAAAAGAAGAGGAGGAGAAACAAAACCATCTTGAACTGTAAAATCAGGATTAGTTATTCTGTTCTTAATTTTTTTCGTATAACTTCCAGAGCATTCATAATCTGTAGAAGAAACAGTTAATGTAACATCATATTCCCCAGGATAAATATAAGTATGTGAAGGATTTTTAAGAGTAGAAGTTCCACCGTCACCAAAATTCCAAGAATAAGTGGTTGAAATATCAGGTGTTTGTATAGAGGTTATTGTAAAATCAATTGTATTGTTACAAACAGTATCACTAGATGAAAATTCAACTTGTAAAGAAGGGAGAATATTAATGTTTTTTGCAATGGTATTATATTCAGAGTTATTATAAGCAGTTAATGAAATAGTTTTATTACCGGGTTTACTGTATGAGATATCAGTTAAGTCGGTAGAGGTTCTTATCGGATTTATTTGATTGCAGGTATCAGGAAAAGAAATTATAAACTCGGTTTCTTTCCAATAGTTTTTTGAGTGAATATAATGTTTTGAATTTTCGGTAATATATGAAAGTGTAACAGATTGAATAGTACTATTTAGTTTGGTATAAGTGGGGGTGTTATTTTTAATATTTGCTCCAATATTAATTCTATATAAACCACCAGGTGAAACAAATTCAGATACAAAAGCGAGCCAATTACCGCCTTCATTTAATACTTTAATCCCAGTTTTACCCTTAGTTGACCCAAGATTCCCTAAATTTGTAATAGTTGGGGTTGAGTTCCATAAAGATGCTCCAAAATCTAAGCGATAAACATTTGTTGGTGAATAATAAGAAATAAATCCATTCCACTCACAGTTTGTTTTAACTAAATCAATTTCATATTTGGTTCCAGCCCCAACATAAACACTTTTAACTTCGGGTTGATTATTTATATCCGTCCAACGTGCCACAGAAATAGAATCACCAGCTCTGCTAGATACAATAGCATAAAGATAACCTTCATCGTTATATGTTTTTACACACCAAGGTTCTTTAACTTTTCCATTAAAATCACCATAAGTAGTTTGTAAAACAGGAACATTTAATAAACTTGTTCCAAATTTCAATAAATTAACTTCACTAATTTTTTTAGTATTATCCCAATGTGTTAAAATGCCATACCAATCACCATCTTGTTGAACTAATGCAATATCGGTTGGAGATAAAAGACCGAGTGAGTTAAAAGATAAAAATGAAGTAATTTGTTTATCAATACCATTCCCATACTCAACTCTTGCTAATAAATTATCGTATTCCATTAAAAGAAAGGCATACCATTTATCACCTTCTTTAAAAAATCTTGTTGTTGGAATATACCCTTTTACTCCAGAAGGAGAAGTTATAATCATATTAATTTCACTAGTTGTTGGAGTTTTATTTAAATCACTTGCACATAAATCCCATTCGTAAGAAGAAGCATTAGTAGAAGTATTAGTAATATCAAAACTATCATTTTGACAAGCCTCAGTTTGAATATTAAAATTAGAAATAGTGCATTGACCTATTAAAGAAATAGAAAAGAAAATATTGAAAAATAAAAGAATAAATATTTTCTGTAACATAAAAAACAGTTTGCCGAAATTTTTATTAAAGCAAAGATACATCATTTTTTTATAATATAAGCTTGTTGAATTCCAACATTTCCTCCTTGATACTTTTTCTGAATTTTGAAAAAATCTTCATTTAGGATATTGTCATATTTTTTTAAATCGTTATTATCATTAATTATCTCTCTTATTATTCTTGAGCCCATATAATAAATCGATGAGTAATCAATATTTTCATAACTATAATTTAATTCATTTAATAATTTTTCTAATTCGCCTTTTCCTAAATATTTATTAAAATCATGTTGTACCAATGGTTTTAAATCTAATATTTTCCTAATAGAATTTAATTTCATAAATGGTTCGCAAAAAGCTTCAAGAAATGCTACTCTGCCTGTATTTTTTGTAACCCTTAAGCATTCAATAATTGCTTTTTTTTGCAATTCCCATGTGGGCAAATTTATTAAAGTTCGAGTTGTATATACAAAGTCAAAGGTTTCATCATTAAAAGGAATTTCTAAAATATTACCTTCTGAAAAATTATAATTAGATGCTTTTAATTTTTCTTTATTTTCATTGGCATATTTTATCATGTTTTCAGAAAAATCTATTCCATAAAATTTAATATTTTTCTTGTTTTTATGAGATAGAATAGAATAACCATTCCCACAACCTACATCTAATACCAATGAATTGTCAAAAAGTAGATTTTCTATAACTTTACATTCTAATTCAATAGCATAAATATCCTCCCAAGAAGTTTTATAATTGTCCTTATGTTTTACTGCCTGATTTTCCCAATAATTTTTAATAAAATCATTCATGTTTTTAAGTAGTTTCTTTAACTGTAAATAAAGGTCTATTTTTTACTTCATCATAAATTTTACCTATATATAAACCAATAATTCCAAGATTTGCAAATAACAAACCCCCAATAAAAAATATCGAAACCATAATGCTTGTCCAACCTATAGGAATGTCCAAATACAATTTTCTGAAAATCAAATAAAATAAATATATTCCTGAAAATAATGAAAGCAAAAACCCTAGTTTAATAAATAATTTTAAAGGCTTATTTGTATGAGAAATAAATATGTTAAAAGCAAATGACAATAGTTTATATGTATTATAAGAAGATTTTCCAGTTTTTCTTTTTGAATGAATAACATTAACAAAGCCCACTTTAAAACCTTGCATTTTTGCCATTAATGGTAAAAGTTTTATTTTTTCAGGAAGTAATTTGTAGTTTTCAATAACATTATTCGAATATATACCAAAATTAGATGTTGTATAATCACTAATATTTCCAGTGAAAAAGTTAAATATTTTATAAAATAATTTTGAAGAAAACTTTCTTATAAAATTATCTTCTCTATTAATTCTTCTTCCTAAAACAAAATCAAACCCTTGTTTATAAGTATTATATAAATTAATTATTTCTTCGGGCTGATCTTGCAAATCGCAATCCATTACTATTGTTGCCTTACCTATTGTGTAACTTAACCCTGCTAAAATAGCATTTTGTTGTCCAAAGTTTCGCAATAAATTTATACCTCTAATTTTATTGTTATTTTCAGCTAATTTTTTAATTATTTCCCATGAATTATCAGGACTAGCATCGTTAACAAATATTATCTCATAGTTTTCAGAAATTTGACATAATATTTCAGTTAATCGGTTATTTAGCTCAATTAAACAAGTACTGCAACCATAAACAGGAATAACAATTGAAATATCTGGATTATTTGTTTGCATGTAAATAAAATTTATATGTAAATTTATATAATTAAATTACATAAAATATATGCTTTAATAAATATATTTAATTGTATCTCTGATTTTAGTATATTATTTTAAAATTTTTATAATAACAATTATACTTTTGTATAAACATATTAAATGTTAAAATGATTATATTTAAAATACTTACACAATATTTATTTGTTTTCTTTTTAGTTTTAGTTTTAATACAAATTATAGGAATTGGTATTAAAGAGCTTTTATTTAAGCACATAAAAATAAACGGAACTTTTACAAAGTTGTTCTTTAATAGCCTAATAGGTTCAATTATTTCGGTTTTTATTTATTCTATAATTAAATCTGATTTTCATACGGTCAATGTATTGTTTTTTATAATTTTTTTGTTTTTTATTTTACATTTTAAAGTTAAAATAAATTATAATTTCAAAAACTTATTCAAATTTCCATATTACAATAAACTAACAATAAGATATTTAGTATTAGTAGTTTTTCTAATTACTATTATTTTTTTATTATTTATTATTGAAATATTTTCTTTCAAAGAATTCCCTTTAAAAACTCCTCATTGGGATTATGTTTTTTATTCAAAAATTTGCGACGGGTTTATAATGACAGGCAATGAAAATTATTTTAAACATCTTAATTTAATTTCTAATGATTATTCTGTTATGCAGCCATATCATTATTATGGTTTATGGTTTAATTCATTAATAACCGAAACATTCAATTTAAATAGTTTAATAACATTAATTTCTGTTACATTACCTGTTTTTATTACAATATCTTTTTTAGGGATTATTTCAATTTTTGAACATTATAATAAAGTATCTATTAAAAACATATTAATCTCTTTTTTTTGTTTGTTTATTGGAGCAATAAATATTAATTATTTAATTGAAGTTAGAAATGGTATTCATTATGATATTTTTTCATCTGGAAAATTAATCGAATACTATCCTTTTGTTTTTGCATCAATTCTATTATTATTGAATAGTCATAAAAGTCCTTCAATAATTATTCTACTTAGTTTATGTATTGTTTCCATTTCACCAATACCAGGAATTATACCTGCAATATTTATATTATCGGCATATTTGTTTTATAAAAAGAATATTTCGTTAAAAGAAACTATTGAATTATATATTTATTCAATAATTTTTGTTTCCTCTTTTTTTGTATTATACTATATTATTAATTCAAACGGAAATAATGTGTTAAGTAATAAAATTTATGCAATAGATATTTATTACATAATGAAAAATTATACTTTAAATCATCTGAGTTATTGGTTTAATATGTTAAGAATAACATTAAATAATTTTATAATAGGAATTCCATGGATGTATTTTATAATCCTTGTATTCTACATTTTTAATAAGTATAAATTTAAAATGGGAGTAAATATAAATTTAAAAATATTCTTTTATTTAACTTTCTTTACAATGATATCTGCATTAATTTTTTCAAACATTATGCATTATCAACCAGAATCATATCAATTTTTATACAATATAACTTCCGTTTTATTAAATACAACATTAGTAATTTGTTTAGTTTATTTTACAATCAACTTCAAACAATTAAATATATCAAAATATTTTAAGTATTTGATTTACATTGCCTTAACTATTTGGATAATCTTAGAAGCAAAAACTGTGGTAAATAACAAAAACAGATTTGATTATTCTTGTTATGGAACATTGCAATACGAAAAATACTCAGGGGAATACTTATTAAAGGTAAGAGAAACTTTTATAAATTCACATATAAATAAAATAGGTGCATGTTTAATAAATTACAATAAAATCCCATTGAAATCTATGCATTTTTCAAATCCTATTAAATATAATCTTGGAGATTATCTTTCTCTTTTTTCAAATAATAGTTCAACTATTAGCATTAATTCAAATGATATTAATATGAAGAAAATAAGAGATATTAATTTAATGACATTTTTTATGCTCGAAGATGAACTTTATACAACATTATTTTATAATTATGTTAATAATCAACAGGCAAAAAACACCTATAAATCAATTGAACAAAGCCAAATAGATTTTTTAGATGATTATAAAATGGATTTTATTATTATACAAAAAGGAGCAACTGTTAGTGATTTAATAAAAAATAAAATTAAAACAGTTATAGAAGACCCCAAGTCGGGAGAGAAGTTTTGTTTGCTTAAGTAAATTTATTTTTTCAATATTTTCTTATAAAGATTAATGTAATTTTCATACATTTTTTTTGTGTCATATTGTTCTTTAACTCTAATAGATGCAGAGATACCCATCTCTCTAAATTTATTAAGGTTCTTTGATGTGATTTCAATTTTATTAATTAAATCGGTTTTGCTATTATTTTCAAATAATATTCCTGATTCATCTTCTAGCAAGTTAATTAATCCCGAATTTTTCATAGCAATAACACAAACTCCACATGACATAGCATTTGTAACTAATAATGGAGAATTATCTTGTTTCGAGGGGAATATTAAAAAATCAACATTATTTAACACTGAACATAGCTCTTCGTCAGTAGTTATGTAGCTTAGTTTATTAATCTCATTTTTACCAAAATCGATTTCTAAATCATTCCCTATAACATAAAATTCAGCTTCAAATTTGTTTTCCGAAAATAAATTTATAAATATTTCGGCTCCTTTATAAAAATTATTTGAGTTTACAAGCAAGTATCTTGGAACTTCCCAATTTCTATTTTTTTTATTATAAAATATTTTTGTATCAATGGCTTCTTTAATTACAAGAGAATTTATATTATTTGGAGCAACATAAGCAGACAATAAACAGTTATGTAACCACTCTGAACCAGGGACAAATGTAATTTTATTTGCAATTTTTGAATAAATATCTTTCTTTAATTTAATATAATAATCTCGTTTATCTTTTTCGGGACTATTCAAAGGATAAAACCCATTATAAGGAGTTTTACCCTCTCCTATTTTATAGTTTTCATTTTCAAGAACATAAGCCTCGCCACCCGTAAAAGCCCACATATCATGCATTGACCAAATAATATGCTTTTCTTTCGCTATTTTTATTAATGATTCAATGTCAAAGAAATTACCATGAATATTATGAATTTGAATTATGTCGGCATTTTTATAAAAAGGATGTTTCTTTAAGTTATTGTAAGTGCAATTTAACTTATCATGGTAAGAATTTTTATGTTTAAAATTTCTGAACCACTTAAACAATGATAATTTTCTAATTCCAATCTTCCAAAAAATTTTATCAAGAATCAATAAAATTGAGAAAATATCATTTTTATTAATTGTGTCAACAGAATTGTTAGTGCTTTTTTTTTCTTTAACCAATAAATAATTCTCAGTTGGGCAGTTTATTAAAAAATCAAAAGAGAATTTTTCTGCACCTCCTCCAATATCATAAGTGTTTATATGACAAACTTTTATATTATCCATTTAAATTGTCCCAACATATTTTTATTCCTTTATTAATATCAATTTTAGGTTGCCAATTATAAACCGATTTAATTTTTTCAATATTTAGAACAACCCTTAAAACATCATCTATTATTTTTTCTTTATAAATTATAGACGGAGTTAATTTAGTAATTTCTTCTGTAATTTTAATTAATTCATTAATAGAAACACCTTTCCCAGAACCAATATTAAATATTCCTTCTTTAAAAGAATTAATAGAAGAAATTAATAAATCGGTCAAATCATCAATAAACAAATAATCCCTTATATTATTACCATCTCCCCAAATTTCTATTTGTTCATTATTTTTAGTTTTATTTAAAGTTGTTGTAATAATTCCGTGCAATCCTGTTCTGCCATATTGAGGTCCATATAAATTTGATACTCTCAATATTAAAGGTTCAAGGCCAAAGTTATATTTATACAAATTCAAATATTTCTCAATAGTTAATTTTATTAACCCATAATTTGAAATGGGATTCGTTAAGCTGTTTTCTGAAACAAAATTGTCGGTATTGTTCCCATAAATAGTTCCACCCGAAGATAAAAAAACAATTTTATTTACATTATGTTCTACCATTTTATCCAATAACCTAACTGTATTTATGAGGTCATTTTCAATATCATTTACATAATTATTATTGGTTTTTCTTGGTAAAGAAGAACCAGATAAATGAAATATAATATCTGTATTTGGCAGAATTGAATCAAGAAACTTTGAATTTGAAAAAGATTCTTTATAAAAGGTAATGTTCTCATTGTCAATGCAATAATCATTAATATCAACAACATTTATTTTATAGTTACTATTTAAAGAAATTAATCTATTTAATAAATTTTTCCCAACAAAACCACATCCAATAATTAATATCTTCATCAAATTATCATTTTATAAATTAATATATGTAAAAATAAATAAAAAGCGAGAAAAAAAAAATATGCATTCAACTTTCATAGTCAAATGCATATTGTAAAATATATATTAAATAAAATTATTCTGTTTTTAGTGAATCAGCAGATTTAACATCTTTAATTATACTTTGTTCTTCAACTTCGTCAGTTATAGACATGTGAGTTTGAACAATTTTCCAATTACCTTCAATTTTTTTTAATACGCCGGTATATCTAATGTCATTATAAACATATTTTTTATCATAATATGAGAAAGAATATGATAAAAATTCAGAAAACCAAGCTGTGTTACCATCATCTGAAATATCAATAATTTGGTTGTTTATTGCAATACTAACACCATCAAACATTTCAAATTGACGAGTTAACGCTTCTTCGTATGATTCCCAACCTTTTGATTGTTCCAATTTACTGGTTCCAAACCAAGTATAGTTTTCATCATTAAGAGTGTATTTTTTAACTCCTTCAATGTCTTCTTTTGCTGTTGCATCAGCAACTTTTTGAAGAATCTCTTTTATTTGATTTTTTTCTTGATTGTAATTTGTAGATGATTTTTCACAAGTATTTTTACAAGAAGTAAAAGTGATTATAGTTAATACTATAAAAATTGCAATTAGTTTTTTCATGATCTAATATTCTTTTAATTAAACAGTTAAAAATAGAGTTCAAATATACAATTTTTTGCAATAAAAAAACAAACAACAGAGATTTTAGTTATTTTATTATTATCAAAATATTAACAAAAAAATATTATATCAAATTTGATTTTTAAGTATAATGTTTTTATTTTAACTTTGTCAAAAAAATAAATATTATGGATGTTAAAACATATAAAGAAATAGATAAAAATATTTTAAAGGCTATTCCAAACCCTTCGAAAGAAGCATATGAAATAAAAATTAAAGTACCTGAAATGACTTTTTTAGGCGTAATGAAGCAACCTGATTTTGCCGAATTGTATTTAATCTTTTATCCAAAAGAAAAAGTTATTGAACTAAAATCTTTAAAGGAATATGTTTATCAACTTAGAGACACCATAGTTTCTTATGAAAGATTAATAAACATAATTTATGATCATATAATTGAAATTTATAAACCAGACAGAATAAGAATAACTATGATTTGCAATCCTCGTGGTGGCATAAGTTCAAAACTTACTATTGATTCTGATTGGAAAGCTCGTGGAGGAGAAGAAAAATATAATGATTGGAAAAATATTGAATCTACTTGGAGTGTAGTGATGTAATTTTTATAATTAGTTCGGATAAATGAGAGTTTATATAATTTTAATTTTTTTAATTTTTTCTATATTAAATATAGGATGTGCTGGATATAGTGGTTATAACTATTCCTCATCGAAGAAAAAATTTAGCTATAAGAAACAAAAAAAACAAAGAGAAAATTATTATAATTCTACTTATAAAGCCGTAATGAAAAAGGATTTATTGAGTAATCCTCGATTTAATTCTTATAAAATTAACACAAAAGTAAAACAACGTCAAGAATATAAAATTAAAGCACGTCAATTAAAACGACAACATTATTATATTCCTAAAAAGCAAAAAAGCAGAATTGAAGCTAATTATAAATATAAAAATAAACGAAAAACAGCTGGAGCAAAACATAGAAGGAAAAAAGCAGGCTTCCCAATATATAGAAAAGGCTCTGGAATAAGCTTGTTTAAACGAAAAATACTAAAACCATATTAATTAAAACCACTTTATTCTTTAAAAATTCGATTTTTATTAATTAAATTTTCAAAAAATGAAACAATATTTATCAAATAGATTAGAGCGTTTATCAGAGTCACAAACTCTATTAATGACAAAAAAATGCAGAGAATTGCAATCACAAGGCATAGATATTATTAATTTAAGCATAGGTGAACCAGATTTTTATACGCCTGATTTTGTTAAGCAAGCAGCTATAGATGCAATTAATAATAATTTTACATATTATACCCCGGTATCAGGTATTATTGAATTAAAAAAAGCTATAGCCGAAAAATTAAAAAGCGAAAATAATTTAAGCTATTTGCCAAGTCAAATACTTGTATCAACAGGAGCAAAGCAATCTTTAGCAAATGTTATATTAAGTTTAGCAGATCATAATCAAGAAGTTATTATTCCTGCTCCTTATTGGGTTACTTATATAGAGCTTGTGAAAATGGCAAATGCTGTTCCTGTAATTATAGAAACATCTATTGAAAATGACTATAAGGTTACCCCAAAACAATTAGAAAGTGTTATTACTGATAATTCAAAACTATTTGTTTTTAGCAGCCCTTGCAATCCTTCGGGTTCATTGTATTCAAAGGAAGAGTTAGCCGAATTAGTTAAAGTTTTTGTTAAATACCCTAATTTGTTTATTATTTCTGATGAAATTTATGAATATATAAATTATACCGGAGTTAATCATGCAAGTATTGCGGAATTTGATGAAATTAAAAGCCGAGTAATTGTTGTAAATGGGGTTTCAAAAGGGTTTGCAATGACAGGTTGGAGAATTGGATATATAGCGGCAGAACAATGGATAGTTGATGCTTGTGATAAACTTCAAGGTCAAATAACTTCAGGGACTTGTTCTATTGCTCAAAAAGCAGCTACAGCAGCTATTTTAAAAGGAAGATCAGAAGTAAGTTATATGATAGATGCCTTTAAAAAAAGGAAAAATATTACTATTGAAAAATTAAGTAATATTAAAGGACTTAAAACAAATGATCCTAAGGGGGCGTTTTATGTTTTTCCTGATATTTCTTATTTTATTGGTAAAAAATATGATGATATAACCATAAATTCATCAGAAGACCTTGCTATTTATTTATTAAATTATGCTCATGTTGCAACAGTTTCAGGTGATGCTTTTGGAAATCCGGATTGTATAAGATTTTCGTATGCAACTTCTGAAGAGAAAATAATTGAAGCTATTGATAGGATTAAAAAGGCTTTAGAAAAACTAGTTTAATTATGGATAAAGTAATTATTGAAAATATTTTTAAATCATTCGAAAAATTAAAGGTTTTAATTATTGGAGATGTAATGATTGACTCATATCTATGGGGAAATGTGGAAAGAATATCTCCAGAAGCTCCAGTCCCTATTGTAGAAGTTAATAAGAGGGAAGAAAGATTAGGCGGAGCGGCTAATGTTGCATTAAATATTCAATCGCTTGGAGCAACACCAATTATAACAACCATAATAGGTGATGATAAAAAAGCAAATGATTTTATCGAAATTCTTGATGAAAACAATCTTTCTGCTGAAGGAATTATAAAAAGTAAAAAAAGAATTACTACTACAAAATTTAGAGTTATTGGCAATAATACTCAACTTTTAAGAGTTGATGAAGAGGTAAAAACAAATATTGATACAGAAGAAGAAGAATTATTAATTGCTAAAATCGAAAAAATTATTAATGATAAAAATATTGATGTAATAATTTTTCAGGATTATGACAAAGGAGTTATAACTAAAAATATTATTGATATAACAGTTAAATATGCAAATAGTAAAAACATACCTATTGCTGTTGACCCTAAAAAACGTAATTTTTTAAGCTATAATAATGTAACATTATTTAAACCTAATTTAAAAGAACTAAATGAAGGGCTAAACATAAAAGTTGAAAGAAATAATATAGAAAGTATTAAAAATGCTACAAAGATTTTGTTTGAAAAATTAAATATTAAGTTAGCATTAATTACTTTATCAGAAGCAGGAGTTTATATAAGTAATTATAATAAAGAAGAAATTATTCCTGCTCATATAAGAAATATTTCAGATGTTTCAGGTGCCGGAGATACAGTTATTAGTGTTGCTAGTTTATGTTTGGCTCTTAATTTAGATATTTCATTAATTGCAAAATTATCTAATTTAGCGGGAGGTTTAGTTTGTGAAGAAGTTGGAGTTGTTCCAATTAATAGGAATATCTTTTTAGAACAAGCTATAAAAACTGTTTAAAAATTTTAATTTAAAATTTAAATATTTTCGAAATATTAATAAAAAATTATTAATTTGGCTCTTTATTTTAAATAATAAAAAAAGTATTAAAAATTATGAAAAAAAATTTATTAGTAATAGCAGTAATTTTCTCAATAATATTAACATCATGTGTTTCTAAAAAAGACTTAGAAAAATTAGATAAACGGATAACTCAAATGCAATTTGACGAAGATGATGATGGCGTTCCAGATGTTTTTGACAAACAATTAGCAACAGAACCAAGCGTTAAAGTTTATGGAGATGGAACACCTGTTGATACTGATATGGACGGAGTTCCTGATTATCAAGATTATGAAATATATTCACCAAAAGGAGTTCAGGTTGATACTTTAGGAATAGCAGTAAGAACAGAAGCTCCTAAAGAAGAACAGAAAGAAGAAAAAATAATTACTCCTATCCCTGTTCCTCAATATAATATTAGTGAAAAGAAAAATTTACCAATTGTGCTTTTTAGACATAGTTTTGAATTAGAAGAATTTTCTTATCCTGCTTTGGTTGAAATATTTAATTATATGAAGGATAATCCTTCAAAATACATTGTAATTATTGGGCATTGTGATAATGTTGGAAGTGATGATTATAACGTTAGACTCGGATTAAGAAGAGCAGAAACAGTTGTTAAGGCTTTAGCTAATTTGGGTGTTCCTGAAGAAAGAATGGTTGCTGTAAGTGCGGGGGAAACAGACCCTCTAGTTGATGTTACTGCTTTTAATATGATTAATTTTAATAGAAGAGTTGAGTTTAAAGCTGTTACTTCTTCTTCTGAAATGGAATCGGAAAAGGCAAAATATAATACCTTAGAGAAAAAAGAAAATAAAAAAGAAGCAAAAGAAGAGCCTGTAAATAATAATCAAGGTACTGAAAATACAAATACTGAACAAAAATCTGATTCTGAAGGATTGGAGCTTGATATAAATTAAATGATTTATTAAAATAATATTGTTTTCTAAAAAGCTGTCTAAAAAGGACAGCTTTTTGTCATTTTGGACAAAGTGAAAAATCTTAACATATTGATTGTAAGACTCTTCGCTTCGCTCAGAAAGACACATTTTCGTTTTTTCGGACAGCCCATTTTTTAATAAACAAGGTACTTGCCATAAGTAGATATATTCTGATACTTAATAAAATTTAAGGCAGCTAAATAATATTTTTGTTGCCTTAAATAATATACAGTTAAATTATATTATCTTTGTATGCAAACTTTTAAAAACCTAATCATATGAAAATCAATCAAATTATTTTTCTAATTTTATTTTTAGTTGGAATTAATTTGTCTGTTAATTCACAGTCAATTTCTCCTAAAAATGCTACAAGTAGCACAATTTGTGATGGTGGAGCTATGTTTAATGATAGCTATATGTATAATTCTTGGAGTTGGTATTCTGATTCTCTCGGATTAATTAAAAACGGAGGAGATACAATCTCTAATTTATGTCCAGGAAGTTATTATTTAGAATATAAGACTACTGATACATCTGCAAGTAAACAAAAATATTTTATTATTAATTATGGAAGTGATTCTTGTAATTTACAATTATTTATTATTCCATCTCCAACAGCTACAGGAGCATGTACAGGATCAGCAAGTATAGGAAATATTATAGGAGGAACAGCACCTTATACTTATTTATGGAGCACGAATCCTCCCTCAACAACTCAAACAATTTCAAACTTGTGTTTAGGTAGTTATAGTTTAACTATAACCGATTCAAAAGCATGTACAATTGTAAGAGATTTTTATATAGCACAAGATACAAGTTCTACAGACACTTGTAATATACAGGCTTATATAGCTCCGACTCCAACTGAAACTGGAGCATGTACAGGTTCGGCAAGTATAGGAAATATTATGGGTGGCACAGCTCCTTATATGTATAATTGGAGCAATAGTTCAACAACTCAATCAATTTCAAATTTATGTTCGGGAGATTATAGTGTAACAATAACCGACTCAAAAGCATGTACAGTAGTAAGAAGTTTTTATATAGCACAAGATACAAGTTCTACAGACACTTGTAATATACAGACATATATAATTCCAACATCAATTCAGCAAGGAGGCTGTACCGGATCAGCAAGTGTTGGAAATATTACTGGTGGAACAGCTCCATTTACATTTATTTGGAGCAATAGTTCAACAACTCAAACAATTTCAAATTTGTGTTCTGGTGGTTATAGCGTAACAATAACCGACTCAAAAGCATGTTCTATCGTAAGAGAAGTATATATAGCACAAGATAGTAGCTCTATGGATTCATGCAATATTCAAGCATATGTAATGCCTTCTCCAACACAATCTGGAGCATGTACTGGCTCTGCAAGTATAAACAATATTACAGGCGGCACAGCTCCTTATATGTATATTTGGAGCAATAGTTCAACAACTCAAACAATTTCAAATTTGTGTTCTGGTGGTTATAGCGTAACAATAACCGACTCAAAAGCATGTACAGCAGTAAGAAGCATTTACATTGCACAAGATTCAACAGGAAATAATCCATGTTTAAAATTTTATGCAAATGCAACAGCAACATCTTCAACTGAAGATAGTTGCATTGGAACAGCTAATATAAATGTATCAAATGGAACAGCACCATATACATATAATTGGAGCAATAGTTCTACAAATAAAACATTATATAATTTATGCCCAGGTGCTTATTATGTAACTATTACAGATGCTAATAACTGTAGCGTAGCAAAATCTATATATGTAATGCAAGATTCAGTTTATAATCCATGTAAAGGATTTGCTGTAACATTATATAAAAATAATTCGGTTAATGACTCTTGTTCAGGATTAGTAGGGTCTTATTTATACGGCGGAACAGCAGGATATACTTATATATGGAGTAATTCTAGAACAACTGAATCAATAAATGGATTATGTAAAGGAAATTATAAATTAACAGTTACAGATGCTAATTCATGTGTTGCTTATGCTTCAATTTATGTTGGTCAAGATAATGTTGTTAACCCTTTGCCTTTAACTGTTTATGCAGTTGCTAAAGATGAAACATCTAATGGAAATTGTGACGGAGCGGTTAAAATTGTAGCAAATGGTGGAGTGCCTCCTTATACATATAATCATTCAGATTCATATATGAACTTGCCTTATGCTTCAAATTTATGCGTTGGCTATTATGGAGTAACAGTTACCGACAATCAAGCTAATTCAGTAGAAGCAAGTTATTTGGTTTCAACTCCTGCAAACACTGTTATAAACCCTAATAATGAGTTAAAAGATTCAGTTATTGTTGATACTATAGCTACAAATCTTACTGAAAAATGTGATATTGATTATAGTTTAATCGATTCTGTTAAAATACAGTCGTTTAGTTATGATGCAAATGACACAGTTTCGGTAACTTGGGCTGTTTACATTGATGGAACGCCTACTATCATAACACAATATTATTATATTGATGGACAAACAGGTGTATATACTGTTGTTTTATCTTTATATTGTGATAATGTTACAGGGCATAAGACAGCGAAGGGTGTAGCTAATTTCATTAAAGCTAACGACCAAATTTATTATCAAGAAGAAAGCAATTTGGGAATTAATGATAAATGTAAAATAGAAAATACAATTCCTGAAATTAACGTATATCCTATACCATTTAATGATTATATTCAAATTAATACAGGAAAAATTGAAAATAGTATTATAAGAATATATGATATTAACGGTAAACTAATTCTTACAGAAAAAAATAATTCAAATAAAATAAATATTAATTTGAGTTATTTACCAAAGGGTCAATATATATTATCTGTTCAAAATGATAATTATTGTATAACCAAGAAATTAGTTAAATAAGTTTTTTAAAGGCTGTCAAAATTTGACAGCCTTTTTTATTTCTATTTGTAAGTCTTTAAATAAATTTGAATTAGGGATAATTAAAAGTTTTTTGACCTTTTAATTAAGAAAGGAATAAGAATATTTTCAATGCTGTTGTTAATATCTACATCAATAAAATCAATATTATATTTAGCACATTTTAATTTTATTTCATTATAAAAATCTTTATACTTTTTCAAGTATTCCTCTTTAATATCGTAAGGATTTAATTTAATAAAATCACCAGATTCAAGGTCAACAAATTTTGTAGGCCTATTATCGTATTCAAAGTTTTCTTCTTTATTTTTATCTCTAACATTAAATAAAATAACTTCGTTTTTATTGTGTTTTAAGTGCTGAATAGAAGAAAATATTGCATCGTTATTTTGATTGTTATTAGATATGTCATACAAATCACTAAAAATAATTATAAGACTTCGCTTATTAATCATTTCGGCAATAATATGAATATTTTTAGCAATATCAGTTTGTTTGTTTTCAGAAAAATTAATTTTCGACAGTTCAAAAAACAAAGATTTAATATGTGTATTATTTAATTTAGCCGGTAAATGTTGTTCTATTTTGTCAGAAAAAATTGATAAACCAACTGCATCTCTTTGCTTTTGCAATAAATAAATTAAACAAGCAGTGCAGTTTATAACAAAATTAATTTTATTGTTATTCCCTTTAGGAAAGTACATCGAAGATGAATTGTCAATAATTATTTGGCATCTTAAATTTGTTTCTTCTTCAAATCGTTTAACAAATAACTTATCTGTTCTAGCGTAAAGTTTCCAATCAATGTTTTTAATTGATTCGCCTGTATTATATATTCTATGTTCCGAAAATTCAACCGAAAAACCGTGATAAGGACTTTTGTGTAAGCCTGTAATAAACCCCTCAACAACTTGTTTCGCAAGAAGTTGAAGGTATTCAATTTTTTCAAAAGAATTATAAAATTGGTTTTCCATAAGATATTACAAGCCTGATGCTAAAATATCAACAATATGAATTGCTTTTATAGGTAATTTATTTTTTTTAATATAGCCTTCTAAGTGCATTAAGCAAGAAGCTTCTGTAGAAACAATATATTCTGCTCCTGTATTAATCGCATTTTCTAATTTTTTTTCAGCCATAGCAGCAGAAATGGCTTCAAATTTTACAGAAAAAGTACCACCAAATCCACAGCAAACCTCCGAATCTTCCATTTCTCTTAATTCCAACCCTTTTACTTTAGCTAAAAGTTCTCGTGGCTGATTTTTTATTCCGTATTCTCTTAAAGCCGAACATGAATCATGATATGTAACAATATGATTAAAAGTTGCTCCTATATCAGTTATTTTTAGGCAATTAACCATAAAATCAGTAAATTCGAACATTCTATTTTTTACGGCTCTGCATTCATAATGTGTTCCGGTATTATTGAATAATTCGGTATAACCATTTTTAACAAAACCTGAACAAGAACCTGAAGGAGTAACTATAGGATTTTTCCCATTAAAATCTTTAATAAATTTTTCGGCTACTTTTTTAGATTCTTCCCAATATCCACTATTATAAGCAGGTTGTCCACAACAGGTTTGCTCTTCATTATAATTTACTTTACAGCCTACTTTTTCTAATATTTTTATCATATTAAAACCTGTTTCAGGGTAAAACTGATCAATAAAACATGGGATAAAAATATCAACTTCAATTGGGTTCATTTATCTAATTTTTAGTTTATTGTAAAATTAATAAAAATTTTCAACTATGAATTTTATTGTAAATTTTTCTCAATATTTTTATTCTTTTTTCTAAAAAAATTCATATCAAAAACAAAAAATAGACCTACTATGGCAGGTAATGCTAAATTAATTATCCATAATACAAACGAAGCAGTTGTTACATTATTTAACATGTTTAAATTTAACAAACTAAATAATGAATTTGCTATTTGACCTCTTACTATAGGTTCTGTTAAAATGAAATTTGGTATTATGCTATTAATGAAAAAAGTCAATGAAATTATACTTAAACCACTGATTAAAGAAGTAGTAACGTTAAATACTTTCAAAATAAAATAAAACTGTAATGAAAAAGTAAGGTACCTTAAAGCACTTAAAATGAGAATTATCAGAAGTTCTTTTTTTGAATATTGATTAAAAACATTTAAATATTGATTGTATTTTTTAAAAATCTTACTTTTCTTTAAAATATTTGATAGATGAGAAGAGCCGAAGTATATCGAAAAAATAAATAAATTAAAAAATAGAATTATAAATAAAAGCAAATAAAAAATATAAGAGGTTTTGCTTATTATATTTTCCTCAATTATAAACGGTAAAACAATAAAACTAATTGAACCAAATAAGATAATAACTATGATTTTACTGTAATTCGAAAACAATGAAATTAATATTGATTTTACTCTGTCGGCTTTTTTTAAATGAAAAATTCTTCCACCAAACTCCCCTATTCGGTTCGGAGTAAATAAACTAACTGCAACGCCAGATAATACGCATTTTATGGCTAATGAATAAGAAATATCTTCAACCTTTTTAATTAATAATTTCCATTTAATTATTTCTAAACCCCAATTTATTGGGAAAAGAAGTAAAACAATAAATAAATAAAGCTTCGAATTTCTATAATTTAAACTATTGGTTAATTCCTCGTATATATTATTTAAATCTTTATTATCAAATTGATAAAACAGATAATATAAAGCAGAAGCAACTATAATAATTTTTATAGTTAAACTTAATTGTGTTTGATATTTTAAAATTTTCTTCAAAAAAAATATTTATTTCAACAAAAGTAAAAATAATTAGAAATGTTTTTAAATATAAAAAACTTAAATTTGTTAAAAATTGAAAGTATTGAAAGAAGATAAAATAATTTTAGGCATTGACCCCGGCACAAATATAATGGGATATGGACTAATTCATTGTAAAGACAATAAAATTAGTCTTATAGCTTTAGGTGAAATTAATTTAAGTAAATATCTTAATCATGCTTTAAAATTAAAAGCAATTTTCGAAAAAACAATTGGTATTATTGATCAATATAAACCAGATGAATTAGCTATAGAAGCACCTTTTTTTGGTAAAAATGTTCAATCGATGCTAAAGCTTGGCAGGGCACAAGGTGTTGCTATTGCGGCGGCTTTATATAAAAATATGCCAATATGTGAGTATTCGCCTAAAAAAATAAAACTTGCTATAACAGGCAATGGCAATGCAACCAAAGAGCAAGTAGCCGAAATGCTTTATACTATTTTAAAAGAAAAATTTACATTTAACCATTTAGATGCAACAGACGGATTAGCAGTTGCTGTTTGCCATTATTTTCAGAAAAATGTTCCGAAGTCGGATGCACCAAAAACAAGTAAGGGTAAAAAAACAGCTTCGAATTGGAGTAGTTTTATTACACAAAATCCAGAAAGAATAGTTAAATAGTTTATAAGATTTTTTTTTGAAAAAAAAGTTATATATTTGCAAAATAATAATGCCCAGATGGCGGAATTGGTAGACGCGCTGGTCTCAAACACCAGTGGGGTTAAACCCGTGCCGGTTCGATCCCGGCTCTGGGTACAAAAAAAGCTCTCAATTTAAAGAGGGCTTTTTTTAAAATAAAATATCAACTATATTAAAATGAATATCGAAAAAAAAATTCTTGTACCCATCGGATTTTCAGAGCAATCATTAATTGCATTGCAACAAGCTTATTTAATTGCAAAACAAATTAATGCAAGCATTACTATTTTAAAAGTTATTGAAGATACAAGTTATTTTTCAAAAATACTTTTAACTAAGAGCAATGAAAAAAATCTTAGAAAACAAATTGAAAGTGAATTAAATATACTTGCTACTAATGGGCGATTAAAATATAACTTATCTGTTGATATTATGATAGCCAAAGGGAAAGTATATACAAAAATACTTGAAGTTTCAGAAATGATAGGGGCTAATATTATTGTAATGGGCAGTAATGGTTTTTCTGAAGGGCTTGTTAAAAACATCATGGGAACAAATGCTCTTAATGTTGTAAGACTTGCTCAATGCCCTGTTATTACTGTTAGAGGAACTGTTTTAAAAGAAGTTTTTTCGAAAATATTTTTACCACTTGATTTAACTAAAGAAACAAAACAAAAGGTTTCTTTTGCAATTGAATTTGCAAAGTTGTTTAAGTCAAAAATTTATTTGTTTTCGGTACTAATAACAAATGATAAAGACATTGAAGAAAAGTTGAAAAAACAACTTTCGATAGCCGAGGAAAAAATTGCTAATGAAAATGTTGAATATTATTCGGAGCTTCTTATTAATAAAAATTCAGATTCAAAATTATTTGAAGAGATATTGCAATATGGCGAAAAAGTTGGCGGTGATTTGCTTATTATAATGACCCAACAAGAAAACTTTATTACCGATTATATTATTGGTTCTGCTGCTCAAAGTATTATAAATTACTCAAATATACCTGTAATGAGTATTACACCTAAACACAAAAGCAAAAAAACAAAAAATTAACTAAAGTTCGTTTGAAATTAAATCCTTTAAGTCGTTAATAGAAGGAACAATACCTTCTATTAAAATTTTATCATTAAAAAGCACTGCAGGAGGCGTTTCAACTTCATAAGATAAAATTTTACCGGCATCTTCTTCAATATATACATTTGAATCAACACCTAATTCATCTAAGGCAGTTATAACTCTACGTTTTAACTCCAAACAATCATTACTTCTAGATCCTAAAATTATTACTTCCATCTTAATAAGATTTATTTTTAAATAAATAGGTTAAACTTTCTTCAAGGTTGCGAATAATAAAGATACAAAATTTATTTTAATTTATTTAAAATAATATTCCTAAATTTAATGCAATAAAGTTATTTGTAGCTTTGTGTGCAGTTGTTTTATTTACATAATTATTTTTGCCTTTTAGCACATCAGAAAAACCATTATTAAAAGTTGCTCCAACTATTAAAGATGTTGAACCGCCAAGCGAATATTCAATACCTCCACTAATAACCATAGCAATTCTTATATCCTGACTTTATCACTGATTTTTCATTAGTTACATAACAATCAGATAATAAGCTT
>CAZJKL010000031.1:0-8843 GCA_964546655.1 uncultured Bacteroidales bacterium
TTAGTAATAATAAGCTTTTTCAGAGATTTTACCATTAATTTTGTCTATTAAGCCTAGACTAACAATCAAAAAAAACTTATATTTTCTTCTGTTTTGAGTAGTTTCCTTCCGAAAACTTTCGAAATTGCACAACTAGGTGGTAGAGATGTTTCATTACATTCAACATGACAAAACGTAATTACTCATTTATTAAATTATTTCACAAGGTGTTCGTGAATGCCAGAGGCATTTCGTAATTTGTAATTCGTAATTACTCATATATTAAATTATTTTTTATGGTATTCGTGAACCTTCGGTTTCGCAATTTTCGTAATTCATCATTCGTAATTCGTAATTTTTTATGGTATTCGTGAACCTTCGGTTTCGTAATTTTCGTAATTCATAATTCGTAATTCGTAATTTTTTATGGTATTCGTGAACCTTCGGTTTCGCAATTTTCGTAATTCATAATTCGTAATCCGTAATTTCGTAATCCGTAATTCGTAATTCGTAATTTTTTATGGTGTTCGTGAACCTTCGGTTTCGTAATTTTTCATCTACTTACCACAACAAATCCACTTTCTCGTTTCTGTTCTCCATTCTCGCAATTATAGTCTATCAAATAATAATAAACCCCATCAGTTACATCATCTCCATTTTTATTCTTTCCATCCCATGAAATATCTTTGCCAGTTTGCTCATAAACTAAATTTCCCCAACGATTGTATATATTTACTTTTAATTCATCTATTCCTGTTATAGTTAATGTAAAAACATCATTTACTCCATCATTGTTTGGGGTAAAAACATTAGGTACTGTTAAACTACAACTATCAAGTGGACATTCTCCTTTTTCTATATTAATTTTTAATACACTATCACAGCCAAGTTTTGTTGGTATAGTATCATAAAAAGTTCCTATTGTATTATATTCTTTACCTGCTACTATTATACTTTCTCCTTCGCAAATTTTATAATTTAATACTGTGTCTTTATCACATTGGGTTACTGATACGTCGTCGATATAGTAATATGCTCCATCCCAGTCTCCAGTTCCAATATTAACTATATCAGAATTAGTATCATTTTTATAATTTCCAATTGTAATATATTTTTCTCCACCTTTTGCTTTATAAATACCTTCTACTTTCATCCAGTTTAATGTATCTGTTAATGGATTAGATGATGAGTTTTCTATTTGTGTATTAAAAGTTAATTCATGTTTGTGTGCTTCATAAAATGAAGTATTTGAAAAATATACTCCTATATTATTTACTGCATAATTACTCCTATTAGATAAGTTAATAAAAAATACTATATAATATTTTTTATTAACATCCAATAAATTAATAAGCTCCGTTTGAATGTATTCACGAAAACTAATAGATGTAGGTGAAAACAATGAAATACCAACATAAGCACTTCCTGTTTTTGGATATTGCCAACCAAACATATTTTTTGGAATTGAAACAAAAGGAGATTCTGTACATTTATTATAATAATCTGGACTTCCTTCTGTTGGACTATTCCAAAATTTCGAAAAATTAATTTGTTGTGTTGTATAAGGACACTCGATTGTATCTTCAAAACTTGGATTAGGAACTAAATTCTGTGAATTTGAAATATAAGTCAAATTAAGTATAAATAATATGGTAAATATATATTTCAAATTTAATTACGAATTAAATAGTTAATTACGAATTACGAATTACGAATTACGAAATTACGAAATTAGAAATTAATTACGACTTTTTACTGTTTTTTGAATTGAGCCTATTATTTTTAAAAGTTCTTCTGTTTCTTGTAATAATACTTTTGATTGTTCTTTTGTTAAATATTCTGTATCTGTTAATATACGCAACCAATAACTCTGTTATGCGTAGTTTCCGAACTACGCATTTAATAATATGTAGTTTTTAACTACAATTATATACATAAAACTAACTTTTTTTTTAAAACATTACCAAACTAAAGCTTGTTTTGTTAGTTTTAAAAACTAACTTTTATTTGGTTCGTAGTTAAAAACTACGAACAACTGGGGCCCTATAGAAGTTCCTGAACGCAATAATTGTTTACTTATGCAATATTCTTTTTTATTTTCTGATAAATACTTATATACTTTTACAACTCTAACTGCAAAACCATAACTCTTCTTTTGTATAATATTATCTTTTTTCATTCATTCAATTTTTCTTCGTAATTCGTAATTTATATTGATGTTCATGATTGCCTTCGTAATTCGTAATTTTCGTAATTAATAATTAACTATTACAAGCTGGGTTTTGCGTTTTTGCTCTCCTGAAAACACTATTCAATAATATCATTAATAACCACATAAGCACAATAGCAGCCAAATATTGCCGGCATATATGATATTGTTCCGAGTGTGGTTTTTTTATTGCGTTCATCAAAAACTTGTTGCTCCGATTCTTTTTCGGTAAACTCACGTGAGTAAACAACTTTAAAACCTTTTTCGATTCCCATTTTTCTTAATTTTTTTCTTACTACAAAAGCAAGTCTGCAATGTTTGCTTTTCGATATATCATCAATATAAATCTGAGTGGCATCACTCCTTCCTCCCGCTCCCATCGAACTTACTATCTTAATATTTTTATTTATTGCATGAAAAATTAAAAATAATTTTGGAGTTAATGTGTCGATTGCATCTACAATATAATCATATTTGTTTTTTGTTAAAAGCTCTTCTATCGACTCATGATGCATAAACTCATTATAAGTGAGTAAATTTAAATCAGGATTAATATCTAATAATCGGGCTTTAAATATTTCAACTTTAGGCTGGCCTTCGGTACTTTTTAAGGCTATTATTTGTCGGTTTCGGTTCGAGTAATTAACCGTGTCGGCATCTATTATTGTCATATTTCCTATTCCGGCTCTACATAAATTTTCGGCAGCATAACCACCAACGCCACCTAATCCAACTACTAAAACATTTGCTTTTTCAAGTTTTAAAAAATTGTCTTCTTTTAGTAGTAACTTTGTTCTTTCTTGCCAATCTTTAGTTGCCATCAATTAAATTTTTAAAATTTTCATTTTGCTGTTCAATCAATTTCTCGATTTTTATATTTCTTATTTTCGAAACATTTTCATACATATAACTTATCTCATAACCTGTATTATCGGTTTCGATAAAAAATTTATCTTTGGGTAATAATTTAACCGTTTCTATTAACTTTAAATTATTTAAAATATTAGGAGATAACGACAAATAAAAGCCATTGTCAATCAACTGATTTGCCATTTGTATATTTCCAGAAAAATGATGAAAAACCCACTTTTTAATTTTAAATTTCTTTTTTATTTCTAACAATTCATCAATAGCTTTTACACAGTGAATAATAACCGGTTTATTTAATTTTTCAGCTATTTCTAATTGTTTAATAAAAACTTGTTTTTGAATATTTACAGGTGTTTCAATGTTTTTATCTATTCCAATTTCTCCGATTAAAACAATATTTTTTTTATTAGAATATTCATTAATTAAATCAACTTCTTTATCAATATTTTCTTCATCAATAAACCAAGGATGAATGCCTACTGAAAACAAATTTTCATCATTATATTTTTCAGAAATTTCTTTTACCGATAATGAAATAATAGCTAAATCGCTCGAAAGTTTATGAGTATGTATATCAAAAAACTTCATTATAGCAGAAACAAACTATATTTTAATATTCACAATAGCCAGTTTTATTCTACTAATAGCTTCTTCTTTACCAAGAATTTCAACAATTGTAAACAAATCAGGACCAATGCTTCCTCCAACTAACGATAATCTTAAAACATTTAAAATTTGTCCGAAGTTTAAATTATTATCATTTATAAATTTTTCGGTTTCTTGTTTTAAATCATTAGCATTAAAGTTGTTCAAATTATTATAAATATCAATAAGATTATTTAAAATTTGAGGAATTTCAGTAGTCCATCGTTTACTTACAACTTTTTCGTCATAACTTTCGGGAGCAACATAAAAAAACTTAGATTGTTCCCATAAATCTTGAATAAAATAGATTCTATCTTTAATTAAGCTACAAATTTTGGTAGCCTTTTCGCTATCAATATTAATATTTTTCGATTTCAAAACATCTAATAAATAAACCGAAAGTTCGGCATCAGTTTTAGAAGTTAAAGCATTATGATTAAACCATTTTGCTTTTTCGGGTGAAAATTTAGATCCCGATTTTCCAACCTTTTCTAATGAAAAATTGTTAATTAACTCTTGCATAGTAAAAACTTCTTGTTCGGTTCCAGAATTCCAACCTAAAAGAGCAAGCATATTAATAAAACTATCAGGCAAATAACCCGATTCGCGATAACCCGAAGTAATTTCATTTGTAATTGGGTCTTTCCATTGTAATGGAAAAACAGGGAACCCTAATCTGTCGCCATCTCTTTTACTTAACTTACCTTTTCCATCAGGTTTAAGAAGAAGAGGCAAATGAGCAAATTTAGGCATACTATCTTCCCATCCTAAACTTTTATACAATAAAACATGCAATGCTAAAGAAGGCAACCATTCTTCACCTCTAATAACATGAGTAATTTTCATTAAATAATCATCAACAACATTAGCTAAATGATATGTTGGCATACCATCACTTTTAAAAAGCACCTTATCATCAAGCGTTGATAAATTAATTTTTATTTCACCTCTAATAATATCATTAAAACTAATTTCGCCTTCGGCAGGAATTTTAAACCTGATAACATAAGGTTCATTATTATTTAATTTACTTTCAACAACTTCGTTTGACAAAGTAAGTGAGTTATTCATTTTTAATCGATTAAAACTGCAATAGCTCAAATTAAGAGCTTTTTCAGCTTCTAATTCCTGACGCATTTTCTCAAGATCCTGTTCAGAGTCAAAAGCGTAATAAGCCCACCCATTATTAACCAAATTAATAGCATACTGCTTATAAATCTCTTTTCTTTCAGACTGACGATAAGGACCATACTGTCCGCCAATACCAACACCTTCATCGAACTTTAGTCCGCACCATTTAAGCGATTCTATAATATAGTTTTCAGCACCATCAACATACCTTGTTTGGTCGGTATCTTCGATACGCAATAAAAAATCGCCATTATTTCTTTTAGCAAATAAATAATTATATAAAGCAGTTCTAACTCCGCCAATATGAAGAGGGCCTGTAGGGCTTGGTGCAAATCTTACTCTAATTTTACTCATAAACACTTATATTAAATTCGATTCCAAAATTATAAAATAAATTTATTTAAAAAATAAAAGGGAGGTATTAAAAACAAAAAAGCCCTCGTTTGAGGGCTTTAAATATTTTATTTTACTTTTAAAATAATTTTTTCTTTAATTCTAGCTTTTTTACCTGTTAAGTCTCTTAGGTAGAAAATTTTAGCTCTTCTAACTTTACCGTGCTTGTTAACAACAACACTCTCGATAAAAGGAGAATTAGCTGGAAATATTCTTTCAACGCCAACACCACCAGAAATTTTTCTAACTGTAAAAGTTTGAGTGAAAGATTCGCCTTTTCTCTGAATTACAACTCCTTGAAAACTTTGAACTCTCTCTTTATTTCCTTCTTTAATTTTATAATTAACGGTAACAGTGTCTCCTGCTTTAAACTCTGGCATGTCAACTTTTTCAACCAGTTTGCTCTCAATGTTTTTTAATAAATCACTCATCTTAGTATGTATATTATTATTTCTTTTTTTGAAAAACGAACCGCAATATTACAATTTTTTTTTTAAATAGTTATTATAATCATATATTTTTTTATAAAAATTTTCATTTTTCTATTATAAGAACAATTTTTCGGTATTAACAAAACTTAAAAAAATGGTATATGAAGAAATTTGCTGATTTTTAAATTTGTTACTATACAACGGTTTTTAATTTGCCTATTTGTTTGTCATGAATTCTTGAAAAAAATAAAATCATGCTAACTGAACCAATAAGAGCAAACAACATATCTGATTGCGTATCCCAAATATAGCCTTGAGTCCCTAAAAACGAATCAGCCGATACTCCTGTTAAAATAGCAACAAGCCATTCAAGAAATTCATACAACACACTTATAGTCATGCAAACACAAATTGTCAAAAAAGACACCCATTTTCCTCCTTTAATTATTTCTTGTCTAATGAATATTTCTCTTGTTATAATAGCAGGAACAAATCCTTGTGCAAAATGTCCAACTTTGTCGTAATTGTTTCTACTAAAATGTAAAACCTCCTTTAACCAATCAAATAGAGGAACTTCAGCGTAAGTATAATGTCCTCCAATAAAAAGAATATAACAATGAGTTAATATTAAAAAATAAGTAAAATATGTAAACCTATATTTTCTAAATATGATAAGCAAAATAAAGAGACCAATTATTGCTGGAAATATCTCAAGAATCCAAGTAAAATAATCATGTGGGTTAATAACAGACCAAATGACACCTATCAAGAAAAGAATAAGCAAAAGAAAATATTTTCTCATTATAAAATTATTCTAAGTTTAACTTTAAAAATTTGTATAACATACAAAAATGCATATTTAAACTTATTTAAACAAATTAAAAAATATGATATTTATTTACTACATGAAGAATTTAACACAAATCTGTTTTTTTATTTTTTGTACTCCGACCAAAAAAGCTAAAAAACATTAAAAAAAGATGATAAAAATAAATTTAGCAATAAATATTTGCATTAAAAAAATACATTTCACTATATTTGCAGTCAATTTTAATTTTTAAATTTAAAAATATGATTATAATACCAGTAAAAGAAGGTGAACAAATAGACAGAGCTCTAAAAAGGTTTAAAAGAAAATTTGAAAAAACAGGTGTAATTAAGGAGTTAAGAGCTAGACAACATTTCACTAAAAAATCGATTATCAAGAGAGAAGAATTGAAAAAAGCTATTTACATAAATAAATTGCAAATAGTTCAAGAATAAAAACTTTCTATATATTATATAATGTATAAGGAGGATTTTATTAATTATATTCAATTTGAAAAAAGATATTCTAATAATACTATTATATCTTACAAAAGTGATTTAAGTCAGTTTACGGCTTTTTTATTAAAAGAATTCAACACAAGAAATATCCATGAAGCAAATAATGATATGATTCGTTCATGGATTATTTCATTAATAGAAGAAGGTATTTCAACAAGAAGCGTAAACAGAAAAATAGCAACATTGAATAATTATTTTAAGTATTTAATAAAAGCTCAAAACATTAATACAAATCCAATAAATAAAATTGTTTTACCAAAAGCATCGAAAAGACTACCTGTGTTTGTAGAGCAAAAAAACATGAAAAATCTTTTTGAAGAAATTAATTTTAGTGAGGATTTTATAGGAATAAGAGATAGATTAACATTAGAGTTGTTTTATGCTACCGGGATGCGATTATCAGAATTGATAAACATAAAAGAGCAAGATATAGATTTTAGGAACAACACTATAAAAGTTTTAGGTAAAGGCAGTAAAGAGAGAATCATTCCTATATATAATAATATTAAAGAACTTATATTAAAATATATAAATAAAAAAGTTGAAAGTTCATTTACAAGCGAATATCTTGTTTTAACAAACAAAGGAGAAAAATTATATACAAAATTTGTTTACAGGTTAGTATATAATTATTTATCGATGATAACAACAATAAGCAAGAAAAGTCCACATGTTCTTAGACATACCTTTGCAACACATATGTTAAATAATGGAGCAGAGATAAATGCTGTTAAAGAAATTTTAGGACATTCTAGTTTAGCTGCAACACAAGTATATACGCATAATACAATTGAAAATTTAATTAATATATATAATCAATCACATCCAAAAGCATAATATTATGAAAATTAAAGTACAGTCTATTAATTTTGACGCAGACACAAGCTTAGTTGAATATGTACAAGATAAAGCAAATAAATTAAGTAAGTTATATGATAAGATTATCGATGGCGATGTTTTTCTTGTTTTTGATAAAGCTGCATTAACAGAAAACAAAGTTTCGGAAGTAAAAATTAGAATTCCTGGAAAAGAATTATTTGCTAAAAAACAATCTAAAACATTTGAAGAAGCTACCGACAATGCTATAGAAGCAATACAAAAACAGCTAATTAAAGTTAAAGAAAAACAGAGAGATAAATAATTTTTTTAATTTTTTTTAAATAATTATTTGATTATTAATAAAAGATTTATAAATTTGCAGTCCTTTTTAAAGGTTAAGTTCTTTTGGCCGATGTAGCTCAGTTGGTAGAGCAGCTGATTTGTAATCAGCCGGTCGGCGGTTCGAGTCCGTCCATCGGCTCTTTTTTTATTGAAAAAGTGGCTTCGGGTAGGTGGCAGAGTGGTTAAATGCGCTAGACTGTAAATCTAGTCTCCGACGGAGTACGGTGGTTCGAATCCATCCCTGCCCACTTTTTTATTAAAGCGAAAGTAGCTCATTTGGCAGAGCGACAGCCTTCCAAGCTGTAGGTAGCGGGTTCGAGACCCGTCTTTCGCTCAAAGCCGATGTAGCTCAGTTGGTTAGAGTGCGTCCTTGGTAAGGACGAGGTCACGGGTTCAACTCCCGTCATTGGCTCGTTTAGTATTTTTTATAAAATGAATTATTATTGTAACATTATTTAATTATTAATTATTATGGCTAAGGAAAAATTCGATCGTTCAAAACCTCATGTTAACATTGGTACCATAGGTCACGTAGATCACGGAAAAACAACTTTGACAGCTGCTATTACAACAATATTAGCTTCAAAAGGATTATCAGAAGTTAGATCTTTTGATTCTATTGATAATGCACCTGAAGAAAAAGAAAGAGGTATCACTATCAATACAGCTCACGTAGAATATTCAACAGAAAAGAGACA
>CAZJKL010000031.1:8853-35967 GCA_964546655.1 uncultured Bacteroidales bacterium
ACACTATGCTCACGTAGATTGTCCTGGTCACGCTGACTATGTAAAGAACATGGTAACTGGTGCTGCTCAAATGGACGGTGCTATAATAGTTGTAGCTGGAACAGATGGTCCTATGCCACAAACTAGAGAGCATATCTTATTAGCTCGCCAAGTTGGTGTACCTAGATTAGTTGTTTTCATTAACAAAGTTGATATGGTTGATGATGATGAATTATTAGACTTAGTTGAAATGGAAATCAGAGATTTATTATCATTCTATGATTTTGATGGCGACAATACTCCAGTAATTAGAGGTTCAGCATTAGGTGGATTAAATAACGAACCTAAATGGGTTGATACTATTATGGAATTAATGAACGCTGTAGATGAATATATTCCAATTCCAAAAAGAGATGTTGAAAAAGAATTATTAATGCCGATTGAAGATGTTTTCACTATCACAGGTAGAGGAACAGTTGCAACTGGTAAAATTGAAACAGGAGTTGTTCATACAGGAGACCAAGTAGAAATAGTTGGTATGCAAGAAGAAAGTTTAAAATCTGTTTGTACAGGAGTTGAAATGTTTAGAAAAATATTAGACGAAGGACAAGCTGGTGATAACGTTGGTTTATTGTTAAGAGGTATTGATAAAAATGAAATCAGAAGAGGTATGGTTATAGCTAAGCCTGGTTCAATTAAACCTCATACAAAATTTAAAGCTGAGATTTATATCTTGAAAAAAGAAGAAGGTGGAAGACACACTCCATTCCATAACAGATACAGACCACAGTTTTATTTCAGAACGACTGATGTAACTGGAGAAGTAGAATTACCACAAGGAGTAGAAATGGTAATGCCAGGTGACCACATTGAAATGCAAGTAAACTTAATCGTTCCTGTTGCTATGCAAAAAGGTTTGAAGTTTGCGATCAGAGAAGGTGGTAGAACTGTTGGAGCAGGTCAAGTAATTGATATAGTAGAATAATTATAAAATATAAGCAAAGGAAATAGTTTTTATTTCCTTTGCTTTTTAATATCTATATAAATCAATTACGGGTGTAGCTCAATTGGTAGAGTAGTGGTCTCCAAAACCATTGGTTGGGCGTTCGAGCCGTCCCACCCGTGCAAAATAAAAAAGAAAAAATGTCAAAAATTGCTAATTATATAAAAGAGTCATTTACTGAATTAAGTCAAAAAGTATCTTGGCCAACATGGAACGAACTTCAAGAAAGTTCAATTATTGTGTTAATAGCATCTTTTATATTTGCTATAGTGATTTTTGTTATGGATTCTGCTTTTGGAAACCTTTTAGAATTAATATATACAAAGATATTTAACTAATAATAATATGGCTGAGAACGTTAAGAAATGGTATGTTGTTAGGGCGATAAGCGGGCAAGAGAAAAAAGTTAAGGAGTATATCTTTAACGAAATTTTGCATGCTGGTCTTTCTGATTATGTTTCTCAGATACTTATTCCAACTGAAAAAATATATCAAATTCGTAATGGTAAAAAAATAAGTAAAGAAAGAAGTTTTTTTCCTGGTTATATATTAGTTGAAGCTGATTTATCTGGAGAAGTTCCTCATGTAATTAAAAACACGACAGGCGTTTTAGGCTTTTTAGGTATTAAAGGAGGAGATGCTGTTCCGTTAAGATTATCAGAAGTTAATAGAATTTTAGGTAAAGTTGATGAATTAACAGAAAGTGAAGAAGAACTAAATATACCGTTTATTGTTGGAGAAAATGTTAAAGTTGTTGACGGCCCTTTTAATAATTTCTTTGGAGTAATCGAAGAAATAAACGAAGAAAAGAAAAAATTAAAAGTAATGGTTAAAATTTTCGGAAGAAAAACTCCATTAGAATTAAGTTATTTACAAGTAGAGAAAGAAAAATAGAAGAATTAAATATATAGTAAAATGGCAAAAGAAATAGTAAGTTTAATTAAACTACAAATTAAAGGAGGAGCTGCTAATCCTGCTCCACCAATTGGTCCAGCTTTAGGCTCAAAAGGTGTAAATATAATGGATTTTTGCAAACAATTTAATGCAAGAACTCAATCAAAACCAGGTAAATTATTACCTGTTATTATAACAGTTTTTAAAGATAAAACTTTTGATTTTATAATAAAAGAACCTCCAGTTGCATCGCAAATTTTGGAAGCTGTAAAATTAAAATCTGGTTCTGCTGAACCAAATAGAAAGAAGATTGCTTCTTTAACAATGGATCAGGTAAAAGAGATAGCTGAATCAAAAATGCCAGACTTAAATGCATTTAAACTTGAATCTGCTATGAGTATGGTTGCTGGTACTGCAAGAAGTATGGGTATAACAATTAAAGGAGAATAATCTTCTTAATTTTTTAATAAAAAAAGAAAATTTATAGTAATGGCAAATATATCAAGAAAAAGAAAAGAGGCAATTGAAAAAGTTGATTTAGAAAAGGTTTACACATTATCTGAAGCATCTGATATTGTAAAAAGTTTATCTTTTGCAAAATTTGATGAATCAGTTGATTTAAATGTTAGATTAGGTGTTGACCCTAGAAAAGCAAATCAAATGGTTAGAGGTATTGTAACTCTTCCTCATGGAACCGGCAAAACGGTAAAAGTACTTGTTTTATGTACTCCAGATAAAGAAAAAGAAGCTCAAGAAGCTGGTGCTGATTATGTTGGATTAGATGACTATGTTGATAAAATTCAACAAGGTTGGACTGATATTGATGTTATTATTACTATGCCTTCAATAATGCCGAAAATTGGTAAATTAGGTAAAGTATTAGGCCCAAGAGGTTTAATGCCAAACCCAAAAAGTGGAACTGTAACTAATGATGTAGGTAAAGCTGTTGCAGAAGTTAAAGCTGGTAAAATTGATTTTAAAGTTGATAAATACGGCATCGTACATTCTTCTGTAGGTAAAGTATCATTTGATGGCGTTAAAATTTCAGAAAATGCTAGAGAATTTTTACATACTATTATTAAATTAAAACCTGCTGCTGCTAAAGGTATTTATCTAAAAAGCATACACATATCAAGCACAATGGGTGTTGGAATAAAAATAGACACAAAATCGTTAGCAATATAATAATAAAATGGATTATTCATTTTAATTTATAATTAAAAATAAAAAGTAAAAAAATGAAAACAATAGCTGAAAAAAATGATATAGTTGGCGATTTAACAAATATTATCAACGAAAGTAAACATATTTATATTACTGATATTTCTTGTTTAAATTCAGTTGCAACAGGCAATATAAGAAGAGATTGTTTTAAAAAACAAATTTTATTAAAAGTTACTAAAAATACTTTATTAAAAAAAGCTTTTGAACAATCAAATAAAAATTTAGAAGAATTATATCCATTATTAAATGGTTCTACTTCTATAATGTTATCAGAAATTGGTAATGAACCAGCAAGATTAATTAAAGAATTTAGAAGAAAGAGTGATAAGCCAATTATAAAAGGAGCTTATGTAGAGGAATGTGTTTACATTGGGGATAATCAACTAGATGCTTTATGTAATATTAAAAACAAAAATGAACTTATTGCTGATGTCGTTGCATTATTACAATCTCCGATTAAAAATGTTGTTTCTGCATTAGAATCAAGCAAAAACATAATAAGTGGTGTTGTTAAAACATTATCTGAAAAAGAAGAAAAATAAAAATTATTAAGGATTTATTCAACAATTAAAACTATATTAAAATGGCAGATGTTAAAAAATTAGCAGAAGAGTTAGTAAACTTAACAGTTAAAGAAGTTAATGAATTAGGTAAAATTCTAAAAGAAGAATACGGTATTGAGCCAGCTGCTGCTGCAGTTGCTATCGCTGCTCCAGCTACTTCTGGAGGAGACGTTGCAGAAGAAAAATCAAGTTTTGATGTAATATTAAAATCGCCAGGTGGTTCTAAATTAGCTGTTGTTAAGTTAGTAAAAGAATTAACAGGATTAGGTTTAAAAGAATCAAAAGAATTAGTAGACGCAGCACCAAAAGCTGTAAAAGAAGGTCTTGCTAAAGACGAAGCTGAAGGTATTAAATCACAATTAGAAGAAGCGGGAGCTGAAGTTGAGCTTAAGTAGTTATTTTTTACAACAAAAATATTAGAGTAGTAATATAGGTAAACTATATTACTACTTATTGTTGTATATACTATTTCTTATTTATTAACTTTAAACTCTTATTCTTTGGCACACAAAAGTTCTACTGAAGTTATTAACTTCAGATCATTCGAAAAAGTTCTTGACTATCCCGATTTTTTAGGAATACAATTAGATTCATTTAAAGATTTTTTTAGATTCGAATCTACATCAGACGAAAGAAAAAATGAAGGTTTGTTTTCTGTTTTTAAAGAAAATTTCCCAATAACTGATGCTAGAAATAATTTTGTTTTAGAATTCATTGATTATTATATAGATCCTCCAAGATACAATATTCCAGAATGTATCGAAAGAGGATTAACTTATAATGTTCCTCTTAAAGCTAAGTTGAAATTATATTGTAATGATCCAGAACATGAGGATTTTGAGACTATTATTCAAGATGTTTATCTAGGGACAATACCATACATGACTCCAAAAGCTACTTTTATTATTAATGGTGCAGAAAGAGTTATTGTTTCTCAATTACATAGATCTCCTGGTGTATTTTTTGGACAAAGCAGACATGCTAATGGAACAAAATTATATTCAGCGAGAATTATCCCTTTTAGAGGATCTTGGATTGAGTTTGCAACTGATGTTAATAATGTGATGTATGCATATATTGATAGGAAGAAAAAACTACCATTAACTACATTACTTAGAGCGATAGGGTTTGAAAGCGATAAAAACATATTAGAAATATTCGATTTAGCTGACGAAATTAAAGTTAATAAAACAACCCTTAAAAAAGCGGTTGGCAGAAAATTAGCTGCTCGTGTTTTAAAAACATGGATTGAAGACTTCGTTGATGAAGATACAGGAGAAGTTGTTTCTATTGAAAGAACAGAAGTTATTATTGACAGAGAAACAATTTTAGATGATAATCACATAGATTTAATTATAGATTCTGGTGTTAAAACCATTATTTTAAATAAAGAATCTGATAAATCTTCTGATTATTCTATAATATATAATACATTACAAAAAGATACTTCAAACTCAGAAAAAGAAGCTATAGAACATATTTATAGACAATTAAGAAATGTTGAGCCACCTGATGAAGAAACGGCAAGAAGCATTATTAATAACTTGTTCTTTTCTGATAAAAGATATGATTTAGGCGAAGTTGGTAGATATAGAATCAATAAAAAATTAGGTTTAAATATTTCAATTGACATAAAAATATTAACTAAAGAAGATATAATTTCGATAGTTAAATATCTTATTGAATTAGTTAACTCTAAAACAGATGTTGATGATATTGACCACTTAAGCAACAGAAGAGTTAGAACTGTTGGCGAACAATTAGCTCAACAATTTGGAGTTGGTCTTGCAAGAATGGCAAGAACAATTAGAGAAAGAATGAATGTAAGAGACAATGAAGTTTTTACACCAACTGATTTAATTAATGCAAAAACTCTATCGTCTGTAATTAATTCATTTTTCGGAACAAATCAATTATCTCAATTTATGGATTCTACCAATCCATTAGCTGAAATTACTCACAAAAGAAGAGTTTCTGCTTTAGGGCCTGGTGGTTTATCAAGAGAAAGAGCTGGTTTTGAAGTAAGGGACGTTCACTTTACACATTATGGAAGATTATGTCCAATTGAAACTCCAGAAGGTCCAAACATTGGTCTTATTTCTTCTTTATGCGTTTTCGCTAAAGTAAATAATTTGGGATTTATTGAAACCCCATACAGAAAAGTTGATAATGGCAAAGTTGATTTAGATAATTCAAAAATTGTATATCTAAATGCCGAAGAAGAAGAAGAAAATATAATTGCTCAGGCAAATGCTCAAATTGACGAAAAAGGCAAGTTTGTAAATCCTAAAGTTAAATCTCGTCATCAAGGAGATTTCCCTGTAGTTGATCCAAGCAACATTAATTTAATGGACGTTGCTCCGAACCAAATTGCATCAATAGCCGCTTCATTAATTCCTTTCTTAGAACATGATGATGCAAACAGGGCTCTTATGGGTTCTAACATGATGCGTCAAGCTGTTCCTTTGTTAAAACCAGAAATACCTATAGTAGGAACTGGTATCGAAGAACAAGTTGCTAAAGACTCTAGGGTTTTAATCAATGCTGCTGGTGATGGAGTTGTTGAATATGTTGATGCTCGTGAAATTATAATTAATTATGATAGAAATGAGACTGAAAGATTAGTTAGTTTTGAAGAAGATTCAATAAAATACGAACTTTCAAAATTCTCTAAAACAAATCAAAATACAATTATAAATTTAACTCCTATAGTTAAAAAAGGACAAAAAGTTAAAAAAGGTGATATACTTTGCGAAGGATATGCAACAAAAGAAGGAACATTAGCTTTAGGTAGAAATGTTCAAGTTGCTTTTATGCCTTGGAAAGGGTATAACTTTGAAGATGCTATTGTTATTTCTGAAAGAGTTGTTAGAGAAGATGTATTTACTTCTATTCATATTGATGAATATACTTTAGATGTTAGAGACACCAAACGAGGAGCTGAAGAACTTACAAACGACATACCGAATGTTAGTGAAGAAGCAACCAAAAATCTTGACGAAAATGGTTTAATTAGAGTTGGTGTTGAAGTTACTCCAGGTGATATTTTAATTGGAAAAATCACACCTAAAGGAGAATCTGATCCAACTCCAGAAGAAAAATTATTAAGAGCTATTTTTGGTGATAAAGCTGGTGATGTAAAAGATGCGTCTTTAAAAGTGCCACCTTCTGTTTATGGTATTGTTCTAAGTAAAATGTTATTCTCTAGAATAGTTAAAGACAGAAAATTAAAAGCTCAAGAAAAATTAATTTTAGACGAATTAGATAAAGAGTTTGATAATAAATTCGATAAATTAAAAGAATTATTAGTATCTAAATTAATTAAATTAGTTGAAGGAAAACTTTCACAAGGAGTAAATAATAAACTTGGGGAAGAGGTAGTATCAAAAGGAACAAAATTTAATGTTAAAATATTAGAAAAATTAGATTATATTCAAATTGATACAAAAAATTGGACTAAAGATGAAGATACAAATAATCTAATTAAACGACTAATACATAATTATACAATAAAACATAATGATATATTAGGTAGTTATAAAAGAAATAAATTTGCGTTAACAGTTGGAGATGAACTTCCATCAGGTATCTTGAAATTAGCAAAAATTAAAATTGCTATGAAAAGGAAACTTAAGGTTGGAGATAAAATGGCCGGAAGACATGGTAATAAAGGTATTGTTGCTAAAATTGTTAGGGAAGAAGATATGCCGTTTATGGCAGATGGAACCCCTGTTGATATAGTATTAAATCCTCTAGGTGTGCCTTCAAGGATGAACCTTGGTCAAATTTATGAAACAGTTCTTGGATGGGCAGGTAAAAAATTAAATAAACGATTCCAAACCCCAATTTTTGATGGAGCTTCACTTGATGATATAAGTAATTATGTTAAAGAAGCTAATTTACCTGAATTTGGTATAACCAATTTATATGATGGTGGAACAGGTGTTGCGTTTGAACAACCTGCAACTGTTGGTGTAATCTATATGATGAAACTTCACCACATGGTTGACGATAAAATGCATGCTAGATCTATTGGTCCATACTCATTAATTACTCAACAACCTCTTGGCGGTAAAGCTCATTTTGGAGGCCAAAGATTTGGGGAAATGGAAGTTTGGGCATTAGAAGCTTTTGGTGCATCTAATATTCTTCAAGAAATTTTAACTATTAAATCAGATGATATTAATGGTAGAGCTAAAAACTATGAATCAATAGTTAAAGGCGAAGTAAGTCCAAAACCTGGTTTACCAGAATCATTTAATGTATTATTACATGAATTAAAAGGTTTAGGATTGAATATTCAATTGAATGAAGAAGTTTAGTATTTTTAAAAATTTATAATACTATTTAAACATGTCATATAATAAAAAAACAACAAGTTCAAGATTAGATTTTTCTAGTATAACTATAAGTTTAGCTTCTCCAGAAGTGATACTTGAACAATCAAAAGGTGAAGTTCTTAAGCCAGAAACAATAAATTATAGAACTTATAAACCTGAAAGAGATGGTTTATTTTGCGAAAGAATCTTTGGACCAATAAAAGATTATGAATGTCATTGCGGTAAATACAAACGTATTAGATACAAAGGAATTGTTTGTGACAGATGCGGTGTTGAAGTTACCGAGAAAAAAGTAAGAAGAGAAAGAACAGGGCATATTTCATTAGTTGTTCCTGTTGCTCATATTTGGTTTTTCAAATCTATTCCAAGTAAAATTGGTTATTTATTGGGATTCCCAACAAAAAAACTTGAATCTATAATATATTATGAAAGATATGTTATTATTCAAAAAGGGATATACAATAATCCTGATAGCAATTTTAATGTATTAGATTTTCTTACAGAAGAAGAGTATATCAATATTTTAGATGAACTTCCAAAAGAAAATCAATTCTTAGATGATGAAGATCCAAATAAATTTATTGCAAAAACAGGTGCTGAAGCAGTTTATACATTATTGCAAAGAATAAATTTAGATGATTTATCTTACGACTTAAGAGATAGAGCAAATAGAGAAACTTCTCAACAAAGAAAAAGCGAAGCATTAAAAAGATTACAAGTTGTTGAAGCATTCAGGGAATCTCAAAAAAATATAACAAACAAACCTGAATGGATGATTTTAAAAGTTATTCCTGTTATTCCGCCTGAACTTCGTCCATTAGTACCATTAGATGGTGGTCGTTTTGCTTCTTCTGATTTAAATGATTTATACAGAAGAGTTATAATAAGAAATAATAGATTAAAAAGACTTATTGAAATTAAAGCTCCAGAAGTTATTTTAAGAAATGAAAAAAGGATGCTTCAAGAAGCAGTTGATTCATTATTAGATAACTCTAAAAAAGCTAATGCTGTAAAAACAGAAGCTAATAGACCTCTTAAATCTTTAAGCGACAGCTTAAAAGGAAAACAAGGTCGTTTCAGACAAAACTTATTAGGTAAAAGGGTTGATTATTCTGCTCGTTCGGTTATTGTTGTTGGACCAGAACTTCTACTTCATGAGTGCGGTATTCCAAAAGAAATGGGTGCTGAATTATACAAACCTTTTATTATTAGAAAATTATTAGAAAGAGGTATCGTTAAAACGGTTAAATCTGCTAAAAAAATTGTAGATAAAAGAGAAGCTGTTGTATGGGATATTTTAGAAAACATTCTTAAAGGTCATCCTTTATTGTTAAACAGAGCCCCTACTCTTCACAGGCTAGGTATTCAAGCTTTCCAACCAAAATTGATTGAAGGTAAAGCAATTCAATTACACCCTTTAGTTTGTACTGCGTTTAACGCCGATTTTGATGGTGACCAAATGGCTGTTCATTTACCTTTAGGAAATGCTGCTATTTTAGAAGCACAATTATTAATGCTTGCTTCTCATAATATTCTTAACCCTGCTAATGGTTCTCCAATCACAGTTCCATCTCAAGACATGGTTTTAGGATTATATTATATTACCAAAGAGAAAAAAAGCACAGCAGAATTAAAGATTAAAGGAGAAGGAATGACTTTTTACTCTCCTGAAGAAGTAATTGTTGCTTATAATGAGAAAAAAGTTGATTTACATGCTAAAATTAAAGTTAGAATAATTAAAAGAGGAACCGCTAAAATTATGGACACTACAGTTGGTAGAGTTCTATTTAATTTAGTTGTTCCTGAAGAATATGATTATATCAATGAAGTTCTAACAAAAAGATCATTAAGAGATATTATCGGTAGCATTTTAAAAGTTAGTGGTGTTTCTAAAACTGCTAAATTTTTAGATGATATCAAATCTTTAGGTTTCAAAATGGCTTTTGAAGGTGGTTTATCTTTCAATATTAGTGATGTTCAAATTCCAGAAGCTAAAAAAACATTAGTAGCTCAAGGTTATAATAAAGTTGATGAAGTTTATAATAGCTATAACATGGGTTTAATAACCAATAACGAACGTTATAACCAAGTTATTGATATTTGGACGCACATTAACACTAGCTTAACTAATGTTTTAATGAAAGAATTATCATCTGACAGACAAGGATTTAATCCTGTTTATATGATGCTTGATTCTGGTGCGAGGGGATCTAAAGAACAGATTAGACAGTTAGCTGGTATGAGAGGTTTGATGGCAAAACCACAAAAATCTGGAGCTACTTCAAATGAAATTATTGAAAACCCAATTCTTTCAAACTTTAAAGAAGGCTTATCGGTATTAGAATATTTTATTTCAACTCACGGTGCTAGAAAAGGTCTTGCGGATACAGCTTTAAAAACTGCTGATGCTGGTTACTTAACAAGAAGACTTGTTGATGTTGCTCAAGATGTAATTATAACACATGAAGATTGTGGTACTTTAAGAGGTATTGTTGCTACAGCAATAAAAAATAATGAGGAAATTGTTGAATCATTATATGATAGAATATTAGGTAGAACTGCAGTTCATGATATTTATCATCCTCAAACAGGTGAATTAATATCAAAAGCAGGTGAAGAACTTACAGAAGAAATATGTAAAGTAATTGAAAATTCACCTATAGAAAGTGTTGAAATTCGTTCGGTATTAACTTGTGAATCTAAAAAAGGTGTTTGCTCTAAATGTTATGGAAGAAACTTGGCAACAGGTGAAATGGCACAAAAAGGAGATGCTGCAGGTGTTATAGCTGCTCAATCAATTGGAGAACCTGGTACTCAGTTAACATTGAGAACATTCCACGTTGGGGGTATTGCTGGTAACATTGCTTCAGAATCATCTGTTATAGCTAAACATGACGGTATTGCAACATTTGAAGAATTAAGATGTATCGAGAATTACAAAAAAGATGAAGATGGTGAAACTAGTATTGTAATAGGCAGATCTGGTGAATTTAGAATTATTGATCCTAAAACTAATATACCATTAACTACAAATAACATCCCTTACGGAGCAAGTTTATTTGTAAAAGAAGGCACAAAAGTTAAAAAAGGAGATTTAATTTGTAAATGGGATCCTTATAATGCTATTATTATTGCTGAATTTGCTGGTAAAATCGAATATGAAAATGTAATTGAAGGTACAAACTTTAGATTAGAGTCTGATGAGCAAACTGGATTCCAAGAAAAAGTTATTACAGAAAGCAAGGATAAAACTAAAAACCCTGCAGTTAAAATTTTAGATAAAAAGAATGAAGTTATAAGAACTTACAACTTACCTGTTGGTGCTCATATTTCGATAAATGAAGATGACAAAATAAAAGCAGGTGATATTATTGCTAAAATACCGAGAGCAACAGGAAAATCTGGTGATATCACTGGTGGTCTTCCGAGAGTTACAGAATTATTTGAAGCAAGAAATCCTTCAAATCCAGCTGTAGTTGCTGAGATTGATGGTGTTGTATCTTTTGGTAAAATTAAAAGAGGTAATAGAGAAATTATAATTACATCTAAAACAGGTGAACAAAAGAAATATTTAGTTTCATTATCTAAACAAATTTTGGTTCAAGAAAATGACTTTGTTAAAGCTGGTATTTCTTTATCTGATGGAGCAACAACTCCTGCTGATATTTTATTAATTAAAGGATCTACTGCTGTTCAAGAGTATATCGTTAATGAAGTTCAAGAAGTTTATAGAATGCAAGGTGTTAAAATTAACGATAAGCATTTTGAAACTATTGTACGTCAGATGATGAGAAAAGTATTAATTGACGACCAAGGTGATTCTAAATTCTTAGAAAAACAACTTATAGATAAAAATAGTTTCTTTGATGAAAATGATTGGATTTACGGTAAAAAAGTTGTTGTTGACAGTGGAGATTCTACAACTTATAAATCAGGTCAAATTATTACTATAAGAAATTACAGAGAAGAAAACTCTATATTAAAAAGAAAAGATTTAAAACAAATGTCTGTTAGAGATGCTATACCTGCGACTTCTAGTCAAGCTTTATTAGGTATAACAAAAGCATCACTTCAAACAAGCAGTTTTATTTCTGCTGCTTCTTTCCAAGAAACTACTAAAGTATTAAATGAAGCTGCTATTGCAGGTAAAAAAGATAACTTAGAAGGTTTAAAAGAGAATGTAATTGTTGGTCATTTAATCCCAGCAGGTACAGGTTTTAATAATTGGAGTAAAGGAACTAATATAATAGTTGGCTCAAAAGAAGATTATGAAGAACTGATTGAAGAAAGTTCAAAATAAAAAAAGGAGGCTTAAGCCTCCTTTTTTTTGCCTATTTTTTTGCATTTATATATTATAACAATTATATTTGGTATATCTTAAAAAATATTATTATGGATAATAAAAATAACAATCAAATTAATGTTGAAGTTTCTGAAGAAATTGCTGATGGTATATATTCAAATTTAGCGGTTATAACTCATTCAAATGCCGAATTTATTGTTGATTTTATTAGAATTTTACCTGGCGTTAAACAAGCTAAAGTTAAATCAAGAATTATTTCGACGCCTCAACACGCTAAAAGATTAATGAATGCTTTGAAAGAAAACATTAAAAGATATGAAGATACTTTTGGTGAAATTGTTGACACAGAACCAAATAATTCTATACCGATGAATTTCGGTGGACCTACTGCTCAAGCTTAATCATAATTTATAAACTTTTTATCTAAATTAAAATGGTTGATATTTACGATTTTTATGATAAAATGGGAAGAAGTAATATAATGCTTTCTTTTAAAGGAGAAATAACGCCCGAATTACTTACTTCTATTCTTCAAATTACAGAAACAAAACTTGATTCAATTCAAGAAAATGCTAAAATAAAAAAGAAAATTTTTAATGTTTTAGTTGAGTGTTTACAAAACTTATATCATCATTTAGATGAATTCCCTAATAATAAAACTGGCAGAAGATATGCGATTTTTTTAATTGGAAAGACAGATGGCATCTATTCAATAATTACTGGAAATTACATAAAGAATGATAAGTTAGAGAAATTTAAAAATTATTTAGATAAAATTAATTCTTTAGACAAAGATGAATTAAAAGATTTATATAAAGCAATATTAAATAATGATCAATTTAATGAAAAAGGTGGCGGCGGATTAGGATTTATTGATATGGTTAGACGTACCAATCAAAAAATTGATTACAATATAGTAGATGTTGATAAAAAACATTCTTTTATCAGTATTACTTTTAAAGTTACGCAAGATTAATTTATTTTAAATTCTATAATTTAAATTTAGCATGAAGAAATTAATATTAGAAGGAAGTGCAAAAACTCCATATATTGAGTTTGATCCAGAAAAAAAATATATCTTAATTAAAGGTCGTTCAATACCTGAAAATTCTATTGAATTTTATCAACCTTTAATCGACAGAATTGAAAACTTAGGTGGAGAAAATTCTTCTAATTATAAAGTTGATATTCAACTTGAATATTTTAACACAAGTTCATCAAAGTGTATCTTAGATATTTTTAAAAAATTAGAAAAAATAAATAATAATACTAATAATATTAAAATTACTTGGTATTATGAAGAAGACGACGAGGATATGCTTGAAGCTGGAGAAGATTATCAATCTATAATTAACCTTCCTTTTAATATGGTTGAAATTGCAAATAACTAAAGAAAACAAGGTTACCCTACAAATGATTTTATATCATTTAGTGTAATTTCTTTATTGCATAATATCATAAGTCTTTCTACTACATTTCTTAATTCTCTGATATTACCCGACCAATGCTTTTGCTTTAAGTAATTTATTGCATCATTATTTATATTTATTATCGGAAGATTTGATTCAATATTAATTTGATTCATAAAATGGTTAATTAATAATGGTATATCTTCTACCCTTTCTTTTAATGATGGAACTTTTATTTCGATAACATTTAAGCGATGATATAAATCTTCTCTGAAGCGATTTTCTTTAATTTCATTTAACAAATTTTTATTGGTAGCTGCAATAATTCTTACATCTACTACAATTTCTTTTTCACCACCAACTCTCACTATTTTATTTTCTTGCAAAGCTCTTAAAACTTTAGCTTGTGCCGATAAACTCATATCTCCAATCTCATCAAGAAACAATGTTCCGCCATTAGCAATTTCAAATTTTCCTTTTTTATCTTTAATTGCCGACGTAAAAGCACCTTTTTCGTGCCCAAACAATTCACTTTCAATTAATTCCGAAGGTATAGCAGCACAGTTAACTTCAACAAAAGTTTTACTACTTCGTTCACTTTTTAAATATAATTCATGAGCAACTAATTCTTTTCCTGTACCATTTTCACCAGTTATTAAAACTCTTGCATTTGTTTTTGCAACTTTATCAATTATCTCATAAATGTTTTTAATCGCTTTTGACTCTCCGATTATCTGATATTTTTTATTTACTTTTTCTTTTAATGTTTTATTTTCTTGAACAAGTTCGGTTTTGTCTAAAGCATTTTTAATAGAGGTTAATATTCTGTTTAAATCTAATGGTTTAGCTATATAATCATAAGCTCCATTTTTTAAAAAACTAACAGCCGTTTCAATATCTCCATGTCCAGAAATCATTATTACAGAAGAACTTGGCGAAATTTCTTTTATGTTTTTAAATACCTCAAATCCATCCATTTTTGGCATTTTTATATCACAAAAAATAATATCATATTTATTGCTTTTAATCATTTCAATAGCATCTTTACCATTATCTACATCTGCTACATCATACTTTTCTAATTCTAAAATATTTCGCATAGCCCTTCTAATAGCTATTTCATCATCAATAATTAATATTTTTGCCATAAGGTTTTAATTATTATTTTCAAAAGAATTTGAATTTTCTGGAAGCATAACAATAAAATTAGCTCCTTCATTTTCTTTACTTTCAATTGTTATTTGACCGTTGTTTAGTTCAATAAAATCCATACAAATTTTTAAACCTAATCCAGTGCCTTTTTCATTAGAGGTTCCTATTGTTGTGAAAAATTCATCTTTATTTAAAATTGTTTTAATATTTCCTTCTGAAATTCCCATTCCTTTATCTTTAACAGAAACGTATATAAAGCCTTCTTTTGAATATGAACTTATTTCAATTATTCCATTAGAAAAACTATATTTTATTGCATTAGTAATTAAATTAAAAAAAACTGTGGATATCATATTTCTATCAATAAAAACTCTAGTTTCTTTATCAATATCTAGTTTAATAAAAATATTTTTTTCGATAAGATTGTTTTGTAATATCTTAATTTGAGACTCAACAATATCAAATAAACAATAATTATTAGGATATATTTTGGCTGAATCTAATTGTGTTAATGACCATTTAAGCAAATTATCTAATAAATCATAAAGTTGTTTTGCCGATTTATTAATAAGCTTTAAATAGTTGTTTATTTCGTCTTCTTTTAAAGTTTTATGCTTGTCATACAATAATTTAGTAAATGCAGTAAAAGACGAAACTGGTGATTTTAAGTCATGCGAAATAATTGATAAAATTTTATCTTTTCTTTTGTTAAAGGCAACCAATTCTTTTTCTCTAACTATTAATTTATCATTGGTTTTCTTCAAAATACTATTAATGTTTTTTATTCTTTTTGATGTAACTCTCTTTTGATTATACATCCAAATAAGAAACAGAATTAATATAATTAAAAAGCTAAGAATTATTATAAGATAAACATAATTACTATATAACTTTTTCTCTTGTATTTTTTGTATTTCTTTTTGTTTTAGTAATAATTTTATTTTTTGTTGGTTTGCCTCATATTCATATTTTTGCTCAATTTCGGAGGCAATAAAATCTTTTTCTTTAATATAAAGGGAATCACAAATTACATTATATAACTTATAATATTCTAACGATTTTTCAGAATTATTTAAATTATTATATACTTCTGACAATGAAAAATATACAAGTTGTTTTAATTTTAAATCGGGAATATTTTCAATTAAAGGCAGGCATAAATTAAGATTTTTTAAAGCCTCTGAATTTTTATTTGACTTAACATAAACTGTAGAAATATTAAATAATGTGATACAAATATCCTTTTTGCTATCGGTTTTTTTGAAGTATGTCAAAATCTCATTATATAAAATAATAGCTGAATCATATTTATTAATTCTATTATAATATTCTGCTATATTATTTTTTGTAATATTTATATAATTTATATTTTTTGATTTATTATAAATCTTTAATGATTTATCAAATCTTTTTTTTGCTTCAGGTAGTTTATTATTTTTCAAATACAATATTCCTAAATTATTGAGAGTTTGTGCTTGTCCTATATTGTATTCTGTTTTTTTATAATACGACAATGCCTTTTCAAAATAAATAATAGCTTTTTCGCTATTAGACTGAAGATTGTAAATAATCCCTAAATTATTATATGCAGATGCTATTCCGTAGTTGTCTTTTATTTCTTCAAATAAATTAAGAGATTTTAAAGCACATTCGGCCGCTTTTTTATAATTATTCTTTTTTATATAATATGAACATAAATTTAAATTAGATTCGGCTATTCCTTTCTTATCTGAATATTGCAAATAAATTTTTAATGCTTTATTTGTATATTCTAAATTTCTATTATTCTCTCCCTTAACAATATTTAGCAATGCAAAAATCAAATAAGATTTAGCTATACCTAATTTGTCTTTTTTTATTGTGAATATTTTTAAACTATTATTTATAAGTTTTTCGGATTCATCGTATTTATATAAGTTAATATAAACATTGGCTAATGTTAAATAAGCTTTTGCTAATTCAATAGAATCTTCACATTTTTTTGAAGAAACAATTGCCTTTTGAATATAAACTAAAGCCGAATCAATAGAAACTACTTTATAATAAACCCCGATTTTATTGTAACCTTCTGCTTTTGCTTTCTCGTTTAGTTTTGGCAAGGTTTTTTTTAAGCTATCAACATTAATTGAATAGCTATAATTTATTAATAAAATAAAAACAAGAGTCAATAAAATAGAAATAATATTTGTTTTTTTATTTATCATAAAATCTTAGGTATTGTAAATATAAATTTGCTCCCTTCATTCAATTTACTTTCAACCCTTATTGTCCCTTTATGTCTTTCAACAAATTCTTTACAAAGATTTAATCCTAACCCAGAACCTCTTTCATTCTGAGTTCCATAAGTAGTAAAGTTTTTGTCTAATTTAAAAATTTTATCAAAGTTTTCTTCACTTATTCCAACGCCATTATCAATAATCATTATTTCAAAATCCGTTTCTTTTTCAATAGCTTCAACTAAAATTTCGCCATTATTATGTGAATACTTAATAGCATTACTAATTAAATTTCTTAAAACTGTTGATAACATATTTTCATCGGCTTTAATATCAATATCTTCATCAATATTAACATTAATAATTATATGCTTTTTATCAATTAATATTGCTAAAGTTTTAATAGTATTATTAACATTGCTTAGCAAGTTAAGGTTAACAGGGTTAAACTCTATTTTTAATGATTGAGACTTACTCCATTGCAATAAGTTTTCTAATAAATTGTGTAGCTCATAAAATGCATTGTTTATTAGAGTTATATATTCTTTTAATTTTTCTTTTGGAAGTTTATCATATTTATTAATCATCAAAGCTGTAAGGCCTAAAATTGAATTTATCGGGCTTCTTAAATCATGTGAGATAATTGAAAAAAACTTGTCTTTAGTTTTGTTTGAGATAGATAAGCTAATTTTTGATTCGTTTAATAAAAGGTTGGTTTTTTCTAATTCTTCATTTTTTAATTTCAACAATTCATTTGTTTTTGCTTTAATTCTAATCCTATTATGACTAATAGCAATAATTATTAAAACAAGAATAAAAATTACAATTATAAAATTTCTTTGAGTTAATTTTTTTGTAGCCTCAAGTTCCTTTAATTCTTTTTTTGTCTTTTCGTTTTCATATTTTATTTGAAGCTCTGCAATTTTTTTATTATTTATATTTTTCTCTAATGAATCTTTAACTTCATAATATTGTTTATAGAAAAATAGCGACTGTTTATAATCATTTTTTGTTTCATAAAGCATCGATAAACGCGACAAACAGCTTTTAGCTATCTCTTTATACTTCATTTCTTCTGAAATAACCAATGAATGCTTCAAATTATTTTCAGCCAAATCCAAATTGTTTTTAAGTCTATGAATATTGCCAATGCTATATAAATTTACACATAACAAATACTTGTTTTTAATTTTCCCGCTTATTTCAAGTGATTTTGAAAAGTATATTAATGCTTTATTATAATTTTTATTCCGTTCATAAACATTACCAATATTATTATATGCAGAAGCAATACCTTCTTTATCATTTAAACGATACTTAATATCTAATGCTCGCATAAAATAAAACAAAGATTTTTTATAATATTTTAATTCGAGAAAAGTAGCTCCGATATTATTAAAACTTATTGAAATACCGTGACGGTCATTATGTTCAAGTTGTAGCTTAAGAGCCTTATTGTAGTAATACAATGATTTATCATACTTTCCTGCAATAAAGAAAAGATTTCCTATGTTTTCGTAGCAAGAATAAATTCCTTTAATATAATTAACTTTATTGAAAAGATAAAGAGCTGTCTTATATTCAGATAATGCCTGTTCATAATCCCCTCTATTCCGGTAAACCATTCCTAATAAAACTCTTGATTGACCATTTATTTTTATATATATATTTTCAGATTTTACAATATTCTCATTAAGTTTTTCTTCTGCAAATTTAATGTTACCAAGTTTATATAAGGTATAGGCTAAATTATTTTCAATTCCTAAGGCGTCTTCAATAAAATTATTTTCTTCAAATATCATTAAAGATTGCTGATAATATTCTAAAGCTTCAAAATAAAACCCTTCCATAATAAAATTATCTGCAATAATTTTAAGCGATTGAGCTTCTCCTTTTTTATTAATTTCGAACCTAGCTAGTTTAAATGCTTTGTGTGCATAAAAATTGCTTTTGGTTGTAGAGATATTGCTATAAACAGTACCTAATTCATTGTAAATATCAATTTTGTTATTATCATCCGAAACTTTAATTAATTTTGAAAGGCTATCAATTTTTTTCTCAATATTTTCATTTTCAATTGAAGAATAAAGTAGATTGCAAAAAATAAGATTAAGAAGTACAAATAATACAGTGAAGATTTTTATTTTCATTTATTAATTCTCTTTTTGTATTTATGCTTAAATTTCATCGGTTTACGTTAAAAATATATAATTATATTCTAATATTCTAATATTTTCAAATAAAAAAATATTGATTTTTTTATACAACAACATAATTAGACTAATTAATCATCGATATTTACTAACTTTTATCATGTATTTTATTTTTTTTCACTAAAATAAAATTCTTATTTATTAATATTCAGAATATTAGGATATTTTATTTGAAAAATTGATTTATTTCTATAAAAATATTATGACTTTTATGAGAAAAATAATATTAAAAAAAGATATATTTGCATATAATAAATTTTGTATAATAATAATGATTATTAGATTTGACAATAAAAAAGAATTACAAAAATTTAAAGATTTTATCTTTAATTCAATGGTTATGTTCGCAAAAAAACTTGCCGAAGATGAAGAAGATAAAATTTTTATTCAACGCCAATTAGATTTATATAAAAAAGTACTTTTAGAAGAAACACGATTCGAAATAGCCGAAGAAAAGAATAAAGATTCTAATGTATTTAATAATAATTAACTTATTTCCGCAATTTTATAATTTTTCCATTAAAAAACCCAACAAATTAAAATTTATAATTTAACTTTATTCCTAAAATAAGTTATAAATGTCATTAACAATTGCTTTATTTTTATCGGTTTTAATACAGTTCACAACTGCAATAATCGCTTTATCCCTTGTTAAACGAACCAAAACCAACATAGCGTGGTGGTTAATTTCACTTGGATTTGTGATAATGGCAATAAGGCAGCTTTTTGATTTATATCAAGTATTTGATAAAAGCAATATTTTAATTAATAATACTACAAATACTTGGTTAGCTGTATTTACCTCGGTAATTATGTTTTTTAGTTTAGGTTTTATAAAAAGAATTTTTAATGTTCAAGATAAAATTAACAACATTAAAAAAGAGAATGAAGCTAAACTTTTTTCGGCAATTATTAGAACTGAAGAAGAACAAAAACAACGTTTTTCGAAAGAGTTGCACGATGGCTTAGGTCCTTTGCTTTCTTCGGTTAAAATGGCAATTTCATCTATTGTAAAAAACAATGAAAATGAAAAGGACACTAAGATTTTATTAAATACCGAATATTTAATTGATGAATCAATTAAAACTGTTAAAGAAATTTCGAACAATTTAAGTCCTCATATTTTAGTTGACTTTGGTATAGTGAAAGCTTTAAAATCATTTATTAATAAACTCCCCGAAAACAGTAAAATTAATATTGAATTATATTCTAACTTTAAAGAAACTCGATTTGAATACAATATTGAAACTATCATTTATCGGGTTTTATGTGAATTAATTACTAATTCTTTAAAACATGCCGATGCTAAAAATATTTTTATTGATATAATATTAGAAGGTAACACTTTAAATATCAAATATTTAGATGACGGAAATGGGTTTGATTATGTTGAATATGATGAGAACACAAAAGGATTTGGTATAACAAATATAAAATCTCGTATAAAATCTGTTAATGGAGGGTGCCAGATTTATTCAAAAAAAGGAGAAGGTTTTAACGCAAACTTTGTAATTAATATCGCTTAAAAATAATATATAAATGAAAAAAATAACCATTACATTAGTAGATGATCATAAACTTTTTAGAGAAGGGTTAAAATTTTTACTCGAAAACATAGATTATATTGAAAAAGTTGATGAAGCAACAAATGGTGTAGATTTTTTAAAAACAATCGAAAACGGTTATCCCGACATTGTTTTTATGGATATTGAAATGCCTGAAATGGATGGTATAACTGCAACCCAAAAAGCAATAAAATTGAATCCCGATTTAAATATTATTGCTCTTTCGATGCACGGAGATGAACATTATTACACCCAAATGATAAATGCTGGAGCAAAAGGTTTTATATTAAAAAACTCTGGTATTCAAGACATTGAGAATGCTATTAATAATGTTATTGAAGGTAATAATTATTTTTCGACCGAAATATTAAACAGTTTAATTAAAGGGTTTGGGAAAAAAAAGAAAACAGCTATTTCAATTGAATTAACCGAAAGAGAGCAAGAGGTTTTATTCCATATTTGCAAAGGTTTATCTAATCAAGAAATTGCAGACACTTTGTTTTTAAGCAAACGAACCGTTGATAAACATCGTGAAAATCTTTTAAGTAAAACTAATTCGAAAAACACAGCCGGTTTAGTTATTTATGCTGTTAAAAATAATATTGTTGAAGTTTAGTTGTTGTAATTTTAATGCAACTTTTAAAATATTTTGGGTCATATTATAAACAAATAAATCCTGCGTTTATGAAAAAAATAATTACACTTTTATTTATATTAACAAATATATTTAATACTAAATCCCAAGATATATCATTAGATACAATTTCTACTCCGAATAATAAATGTAAGGCTTTTCAATATGACTATAATGGGCCAAAGGTCTTAATTAATGAATTAATGCCAGAACCTGCTATTGAAAGAAGAAATGTAATATACGATGCCAGACACCCCGACTCTAGTATTTATGGAGCAGAATGGCTCGAACTTTTTAATCCTGATTGGTCTAATGCTATTGATATATCGTGTTATATTTTGGGTATGTATAATCAAGAAATTGGAGATATTATATATGGCAACTTTATTATTCCTGAAGGCACAGTAATTCCTCCTCTTGGCTTTTTAGTTATAGCAGGAAAGAGTGCTGATTTATCTGCTGCTCCAATGGGAACTCAAATAATATACCCTTATGATTATCCTGAAAAAGCAGATGGTAAAGTATGGTTATCTAGAGGGCTTTATGGCGGATGGGCTGCTATGTGGGATAATCAAGGCATACCCATTTCGATGGTAACTTGGGGCGGTGATTTCACGAAAAGTTGTAGCTCTTTCCCTGGATGGTGCGGGTCAGCAGGGATCATAGAAGCTTCTGGAGACTGTAGTTTTAATGGCCCTTTGCAAACAGCAAAAACATTTAAAACAGATGGTGGACAAGCTGTTGCTTCTTACGGTTCTTTTTCAGATCCAGGGTTATCTAAATATAGACGTACTGATGGTTCTTCAATTTGGAGTGAGAGTAAAACAAATGTTACTCCAGGCTCTTGCAACACTTCAAATTTTTATTGTTCTTGCAATGGAACTGCTACCGTAACACCAATTTCAGGAGTTGAACCATATACTTATATTTGGAGTAATAATACTAATTCACAAACTACTCAAACAGCAACTGGCTTGTGTGAAGGGACTTATTCGGTTACTGTTACTGACGCAAACCAAAATACAGGAACAATTGTGATTCAAATAAAAGTAAATTATCTTCAATCAGCAACCCCTATTATAACTTATTTAAATGACTCTGTTCTAAAATCAAATATCTCTCAATATAATCAATGGTACTCCCAAAATGGTTTAATCTATGGTGCAAATGCTGATACTCTTTTGATTTCTGACAATGAATTATATTATACTATTTCAAGTGAAAATGGCTGTTCTTATGACACTTCAAATATTATTTATATAACTAATGGAATTAATAGTATTTCTAAAAATGACAATATTAAAGTATATCCTAACCCTTCTAATGATTATATTATTTTTAATTTAAACAAAACTTCTTTAACTCCAAAATTAGAAATATTTGATATTATGGGTGTTTGTGTTTTTGAAGAGAACATTTCAGATTATTTTAAATTAGATGTATCAAAATATAATAAAGGATTATTTTTTTACAATATTATAACAAATGAAACAATATTATCAGGAAAATTTATTGTTAATTAACTTCTATTGAAATACAAAAACATACTCTGAAAATATTTTTTGATTATTATAAAACTTTAATTCATATATTTTAATTTATAAAGTTATTATTGTGTGATATTTTTTATTTTTGATAAAAATTCATCTATATGATTAAATATATTTTTACTATTTTATTTTTATCATTTTGTATTATTGGGTTTTCTCAAACTCCTGTTTTTGATACATTAGGCCTTACTCAATATACAAGCATGGAAGAGGCTTTAAAAACACCTGATAATGTTGAATATCTTATATTAAAGAAAAATAAATACACTGAAATACCTAATGAAGTTTTTAATTTTCCTAATTTAAAAATTTTGATTTTATCTAAAAATAAAATAAAAACTATTCCAGACGAAATTTCAAAATTACAAAACCTTAAAGTGCTCGATTTATCTAGCAATAATTTAACTACCTTGCCTCCTTCTATTGGAAATTTAATAAATTTAGAAATTTTAATATTAAACCGCAATAGCATTGAGACATTACCTAAAGAAATTGGAAACTTAACAAACTTAACCTATCTTGATTTATGGTATAATGTTATTTTAGAATTCCCCAAAGATATTAGTAATCTTAAAAATTTAAAAGTGCTTGATTTAAGAGTTATAAATTATTTAGATTACGAAAAAGAAGCTATAACCGATTTGCTTCCTAATACAAATATTTATTTTACCAACGGTTGCAATTGCAAATAAATTTTCTTGTATCTTATTTCCCATATTTTAAGAACTAATTAATAAAAAGTCTTTCTGTATCAACTTTATTCCCTGATTCTAAAATAATAAAATATAATCCAGCTGAAATTCCAGCCCTATCTATATCAATCATATTTGTTCCATTAACAGATATTCCATTAATGTTTTTTATATATTGTCCATTTTGGTTAAATAACTTCAAGCAATAATTTTGTCCTTCTTTATAATTAAAAAATACTTTAATAATATTATCAGAAACTGCTATATAATCTATATTTAACTTATCGTTTTCATTACTACATTCAACTGAAATAATATTTGAGTAAGAATATTCCCCGTCAAAATCAGTTTGTTTTAATCTAAAATAGTTAGCATTATCTGATTGATTAATATAATTATATTTATATGTTTTAATAACATTACTATTTCCTGCTCCTTTTATATTTTCAACATAATTAAAATCTTTACCATTTATACTACTTTCAATTGTGAAATAATTATTATTTATTTCGGTTGAAGTTATCCAATTAAATTTTTTATATCCGGATAAGCATTCTCCATTAAAAGATAATAATTTAATTGGTGTAGGCTCTTCCAAAGTAGCAGGAACCCAGCCAGAAAAAGAAGTTATTCCGGTTTTTGTAATATAATCAGGATTTGCATCTGTATAAGTTCCACTAACATCAGTCCAAGTAACTCTACTATCAGTTGATTTCCAAAGAGTAAGACTTGAAGGATTTAAATCATTTAATTCTTTCGTGAAAAAAGTTACTTTTAAAGTAGCACTTGTTGGTTGATTTGTAACCGTAATATCATAATATCTCTTTATGCTATTAATATCAGATCCTGTTTGTATTTTATGCCCTCTTTGTACGCTACAAATACCTAAATTATTTACATCAGTTAAATATGCTCCCAGTCCTGCAATATTTTCATCACTTGGAGCATTTATAGTTCTCGTCGTATAAATTTCCCCTGTTCCTGTTCCATCTGTATAAACTCTATTATCATTTGTTTCATTAGAAAGTTGGCCAACATTTCCTAGATTAATATTGTTATTTGCCATATTTAAAGAACCGTCAGACATTTCGAGAGTATTAATAACCTCAATATCTTGTTCTAGAGAAACTCCTCCGTCTCCTGCGGTTGAATTATTTATTGTTAAGTTATTATAAGCTGTTATTGAATCACCTAGAATATTTTGTCCGCCACTACGGTCAAAGAATACTGTTCCTCCAATACCTGTACCTTCTCTAATAGTTATATTATCAATAGTTTGTTTTTGTGTTTCTGTATTATCAAATCCATATATAATAAAACCCATTCTACTCCCTGCTGTATATGTTTTATCTTTTTCTGTAATTTTCAGAGATCCATTATGATAAATTTTAAACATACCATTAGACATTCTTTGAATTTTTGCTGTATAAGTAGTTCCAGAACTTGGGTTTGATATAGTTGCAGCTTTTAATAATGTTTCAACACCATTATCAACTCTGTATAATCTAAACCATCCATCATCGTCTCCAGCGTCTTTTCTATTACTTATATACAACATATATCCATTTCCACCAGGGTGTCCGCTAGTTGAAGTATAAGAGAAAAAGAATTCTATAACATTAGAAGAATATACATCACTAATCTTATAATCAAACTCCCAAAGACCATAAGAAGGAGGGGAAGAAGTTGAAATTCTTCCTTGAGAAGCAGAACCATCTGTTCTTAAAATACCGCTATTTACTTCAAAAGGACCTAATCCACCTCCAGCTTGTACAGACCATGTTGGATTATTTGTATAATCTCCATCTGAAAAATCTTCATCAAAACCCATATTATCACTAGAACAATCAAAAGTTCCATTATTTGTCCAATCTTGCCCAGCAACATACATATCATAACAGCTAGTTCCACAAACTTTCCAAATCCCTTCAGTAATTGTAAAATTATTGTCAATATCAATATTATTTGTAGATAAAGTAGCACTTGTTCCATTTAAAACAACATTATAAAAATCTTGTGTGTCTCCTGTTCCTCCTGTAATAATGGTTGAAGTCCCATTAAAAGTTATTGTTCCTGAATTATCTACAAAACTTCCAGCGTTTGTCCAATTACCAGAGGAATTAATATTTGCAGAAGCATCTGGTTTTAAGATTCCGTTTGCAGAAATTGTAACATCTTTAAAGCTTGATCCGGTATTTGGTTGAAATTGTCCGTCTGAAATTGTAAGAATATTTGATACGGTTATTGCAGCACTTGCATCAACATCATTTTCATCATTTGGGGTAGCGTGAGAATTATTAATTGTTAAATTATAAAATGTTTCTCCGGTAAGTGTTTGCAAAGTATTACCATCAAATGTAACAGTCCCTGAATTTTCGTTAAAAGTTCCCGAATTTGACCAATTCCCTGCAACATTGATATTATAATTTGATGCTGTTGCATCTAATGTAGAATTTGTTGTAATAGTCAAATTGCCATCAATATTAATGTTTGACCCTAGGTTAACTATATTCGCTACAGCTCCATCTCCTGTTGATAAATTATAAAAATGATCATTTACATTTGCTGTCATTGTAATTGACTGTGTTCCTGTTTTTTTGAAAACAACAGATCCATTCGTTGCATTAAAATATCCTGTTCCGGCTACTGACCAATTACCATACACATTTAATGTGTTATTTTCTGAACAAGTTAAATTTGCTCCTGTTTGAATTGTTAAATTTCGGCAATTTGCTTCTGCATCAATTGTTGGATATGCTGAAGCTCCTGTAGGTAAAACTACATCAGTTGAGGACGTTGGAACAATGCCTTCAGCCCAGTTTGAAGCGGTATTCCAAGAACTATTACCAGGAGAAGCCTTCCAACTTATTGAGCCAATAATTACTTGTGCTTCACCAGCAGTAAATTCACCAAAAGAACTAATGCTTGATGAAAAAGTATTATCTCCAGTATTTACTGCACTCATAAAATTCCAGCTAGCTGATAAGTATCTTCCACCAAAAAGATTAGATTCTGTTCCAACAATATCTCCATCACAATATGTGAAAGTTGCTGTACAAACCGGACTGGTAATTCCGCTTGTTGTAACAGTCCAATATCTGTTTATATAATCTGTTGAACTAGAATTATTAGAATATTTTGAATTTGATAATTTCACAGAAGCATAAGCAGAAGAATATGATCCAGATGTAAAATTTAAAATAACTGGGCTATATTCTGCTGAACCAGTATTATCTCCAACTGGGAAAGTAAATGAGCCATTTGCTGAATATGTTTTACGAAATTCTCCCGAACTGGTAGCTACTACCATATTTGATGAAGAGAGAGTATTGCTAAATTAAAATTTTAGCATTATTTTTTTCTTTTCATGATTTTCA
>CAZJKL010000032.1:0-35536 GCA_964546655.1 uncultured Bacteroidales bacterium
ATCGAACCCCTGCTACCAGGATGAAAACCTGGCGTCCTAACCCCTAGACGAACGGACCAATGAACATTCATTTTTTAAAATGAAGTGCAAATATAAAACATATATTTTTTTATTACAAATAAAAATCATTATTTTTTTTAAAATTTTCTTCAGAAGAGCCTGAAAATTTAAAACCCATTTTTTTACTTGTTTTCATTTTCATATTACTAAATGCCTCGAACATTTCATCAACTGTAACCATCTCTATATCTTCGTAAGGCGGCGAAATTAAGTCGAAATTTAAGCAATAATTAACAGCAGTTTCTACAATTAAACACATTTTTGCTTTAGAAATTTCTGAATTGCAAAAGTCATTAAATAATAAACCCATTTGTTTTTTGCCTTCAATAAAGAAGTGTTTGTCTTTATTTACAAAAATTCTGGCAACCAAAAAGCCCATATCATTCATTCTTTGATATTTAAATGAATCGGCTAAAAAATTATAAACATGAATAACTCCGCAATAAGCACGTGAATTATCTTCTTTAACATAAGAAGTTCTCCAAATATCATGTGTTTTTTCAAAGTTAAAAATATTCGAATGCATGTTAAAAACTAGTATATCCGATGCCAATTTAAATTCTGCTTCAAACTCGCTACGGTCATAATAATTAACCAGTAAATTCTTATGCTTATCTGATAATTTTGGAGAAAGAAATTCATATAAAGACAAGAGTCTTTCTTTAATTAAATCAAGAGCTTCTTTCGTGTTTTCATATACAATTTGCTTTGTAACAGACTTATCCGTTAATGTTTGCAAAATCTCTTCTCTTTTAGAGCTACATTTAATTATTTCCATGTTTTAATAAGCTTTAGCAAAAATTACTCTTTGTTTCGATGGTTTTCCAGAATAGATACATTTTCCTTCTTCTTCTTTATTATTTAAAGGAATGCATCTAATTGTAGCTTTTGTTTCTTCTTTTATTTTTTCTTCTGTTTCAGAAGTTCCGTCCCAATGGGCGTAAATAAAACCTCCTTTTGTTTCAAGAATATTTTTAAATTCATTATAATCATTAACAATAAAAGTATTTTCTTCTCTAAATTTTAATGCTTTATTGTATAAGTTAGTCTGAATTTCGTCAAGTAAAGTTTTTACAACTAATTCAATATTTTCAATAGGATATGTTTGTTTTTCTAAAGTATCTCTTCTTGCAATTTCTAAAGTATCATTTTCTATATCTCTTTGACCTATTGCTATTCTCAAAGGAACACCTTTTAATTCATATTCAGCAAATTTAAAACCTGGTCTATAGGCATCTCTATCATCGTATTTTACAGTAATACCAATTTTTTGTAAATTACTTTTTATAATTTTTACTTTATCAGAAATAACTTTTAATTGCTCATCTCCTTTATAGATAGGAACAATAACAACTTGAATAGGAGCTAACTTAGGAGGAATAATTAAACCTAAATTATCAGAATGTGTCATTATTAAAGCACCCATTAATCTTGTTGAAACACCCCATGAAGTTGCCCAAACATATTCTAATTCACCATCTTTATTGCTAAATTTAACATCAAAAGCTTTTGCAAAATTTTGTCCTAAAAAATGCGATGTTCCTGCTTGTAATGCTTTTCCGTCTTGCATCAATGCTTCTATGCAATATGTTTCTAATGCACCTGCAAATCTTTCGTTTGGTGTTTTGACTCCTTGCAAAACTGGCATTGCCATATAGTTTTCAGCAAATTCCGTATAAACATTTAACATTTTTTCTGCTTCTTCAATTGCTTCTTCTTTAGTTGAATGAGCTGTGTGACCTTCTTGCCATAAAAATTCGGCTGTTCTCAAGAATAACCGTGTTCTCATTTCCCATCTAACAACATTTGCCCATTGATTAATTAACAATGGCAAATCTCTATGTGATTGAATCCATTTTTTATATGTATGCCAAATTATTGTTTCTGACGTTGGTCTTACAATTAATTCTTCTTCTAATTTAGCATCAGGGTCAACAACAACACCTTTTCCGTCTTTCGAATTCATTAATCTGTAATGAGTTACTACGGCACATTCTTTCGCAAAGCCTTCTACATGGGCAGCTTCTTTACTGAAAAATGATTTAGGAATAAATAATGGAAAATAAGCATTTACATGTCCTGTTTCTTTAAACATTTTATCTAATTCGGCTTGCATTCTTTCCCATATACCATAACCATAAGGTTTTATTACCATACAACCTCTTACTGCTGATGCTTCTGCTAAATCAGCTTTTTCTACTATTTCATTATACCATTGTGAATAGTTCTCTTCTTTTGAAATTATCCCTTTACTCATTTTTTAATAAATTAATTTTTTTCTTCTTCTAATTCTATTTCCATATTAACCTTTACAGGTTCTTGTTTTTCAGCTGGTTTTGCTTCATCTTTTTTAAATCTTTCTTCTTCATCACCATACTCATCTTTCAAAATTTGTTTTTTATCAAGTTTAGGCATAGTTTCTAAGATTATATCTTTTTGTTCTTTAATTTGCATTCTTGCATTTTTAATTTTTTCATCTAAAGATTTATTGCTCATATACATACTAATTGAAAGTATTATAACTTTTCTCTCAATAGCTGCCAACGGATTATATATCGAATTTTTTGTGTCTTTATAGCTATCACTAATTCCTTGTGGTGAATCATTTTCTCCAATAGGTTCTTCTATAAATGTTAAGAAACCTTTGCTTTGAGCGGTTCCATCTAAATATTGTTTAAATACTCCGTTTTTACATGAATTAAAATAATTTAACAAACTTTGAATTCTTCTGTTTGCTAAGTTTTTATTATATTGTTCGGTAGTTAGTGGGCTACAATATCCTTTAATTGTAATGGTAACCTGACCCCCTTTTTCTAAGTTTTCAAGTAATAAATCCATAAATAAATCTAAAGTATTATAACCTTTTCTTACATAATCACTGAAAAATTCTTGAATATCACTCTCTAATTCAATTTTTTTCATTTCATCAGTTGTTCCTTTTGAATATTCATTTACATACTCTTCTTCCATTTTAACATACTCCTGATAAGTATCTTTATAATCTAATTTTGTTGTTTTAGCTTCCGATTTTTTATCAGGTTCATCATTATGGAAATATAAAACAACAGGGATAAGTGCTCTTATTGCTTTTTCTGAAGCTAAAGCATTGTTCTCTCCTATACCAACTTCATCAATTGCACTTTTTTTCTTCGGAGGCTCAACATATTTGAATGAGTATATGTCGCTGCAATGAACTGCTCCATTTGGATTCATTGCACCATCTCTGTTCGAAACAAAATAACCCGATTCATTATCATTATTTAAAGAAAAATAAGTGTCGTTCGCACTTGTATTGAAAGGAAATCCAAGGTTTTTTGGTTCACTCCAAGTTTCTTGATATCCCGAAGATTTAAAAATATCAAAACCACCAAGACCTTCGTGCCATTCGGAACTAAAATATAAAGTTTGAGTTATTGGTTCGTAATAAGGAGAAATTTCATCATCTAAAGTATTAATAGTTGGACCAACATTAACTGGATCTGAATATTCACCACTAGGAGAAATTTCTGAATACCAAATATCCATATTGCCTTGTCCTCCAGGTCTATCGGAAGCAAAAAATAAAATATCGCCATTTGAACCATTACTTGAAATCTGAGGGTGTGTATTATTGTATTTTGGTAAATTTATTTTTTCATTTAAAATTGCTGGTTTCGACCATTTTCCGTTGTTATAATCGCTAAAATAAATATCACATCTTGATTTTGAAGCATTAACATGTTCGCAAATTGTAAAATAAACTCTTTTTAAATCAGAAGTAAAAGTTGTATTTCCGGTGTGCTTATCTTTTATATTAAAAATGCTCTCGTCTAGTTCTTGGGCTTCTGACCAAACAGAATCTTTCAAATAAGATTTATAAATTTTTGAATACATTAATGGTGCGTTTGATTCACTGCTTTTATTGTAAACACAAGAATCTAATCTTATAGAAGAAAAATACAAAATATTACTACCATACTGATATGGGGCATAGTCAAATGAAGGTCGGTTAATATTATTTCCTGTATTAATAACGAAAACAGTATCAATATTTTTCCTTAAATAATCTTTAGCATTAATACAAGCATTCATTTCAACATCAGATTTTTGAATATGATAATCTCCTGGCCCATCTTTCATTTCATGCTTTACCTGATATTCATTAAATAAGTCGTTACCCTGAGCATATTTACCATTTAGTTTTTTCATTAAAGCCAAATAATAAAGCGATTTTTTAAATTTTTCTTTTTTGTCTTTAGTATAAACAATATCATAGCTTTTTTCGGCAGACCTTGAATCATAAGATAATCTTGAAGCTTCGGCATATTTATAATAAACAGCTATTTTAGATGTGTCTAGTTCTAATGCTTTTTGATATTTATCTTGGGCTCCAATATAATTACCTTGTTTAAATTCTTGGTCGCCTTGTTTAACTAGTTTAGAAAACTCACTAGAGCAACCAAATAATAAGACAAGTATAACGAAACTAAATATTACTTTAACCATATTATTATTTACTTAAAATTTTAAATTCTGTTCTTCTGTTTAATTGACGACCTTCGTCTGTGTCGTTTGTTGCAATAGGTTGAGTTTCGCCATAACCTTTGTATTCAAGTCGGTCTGATGCAATTTTCTTTTCTTTAATTAAATAATCAACAACAGATTTTGCTCTCATTTCCGAAAGTTTTTGATTGTATTCATCAGAACCTTTATTGTCTGTATGTCCCGAAATTTCTATTTTTAACGAAGGAACATCAGTTAATAATTTTGTTAATCTGTCAAGTTCAGCATAAGATTCAGGTCTTAAAGTAGCTTTGTCGAAATCAAAGAAAATATTTCTTAAAACTATTTTTGAACCTACAGCAACTTTTTTCATTTCAATATTTTTTTCAACTTCTAAATAATCAGAAGATTCAGGTATTTCGAAGTTTTCAGAATGGAATAAATAATCATCAGCTTTTACTGCAATACCATAGTTTTTACCAGAAGGAAGTGAAACTAAAAATTTACCTGATTTGCTATTTGTAGTAAATTCAGCAATTTCTTCATTTTTTTCATTGTCAATTAATACTAATGTTGCAGCCAAAGGAGCTTTTGTAACAGCATCTGTAACAGTGCCTTTCAATAAAGTTAAACTATTGCGTTTTAACTCAACCACAGGTTCAATTAAAGAGTTTACAGTAGGTTTCTCTATATTCGAAAATAAATTATCTTCGGTATTTATTACTAATGGTTTTTCTGCTCCTAAGAAATTAATTACATAAATATCTTTGTCTCCATAGCCTTCAGGACGAATAGATGTATAATAACCTCTTGTTCCACTAGCATTTACTGAAATAAAAACATCATCATCTGGGGTATTTATAGGATAACCTAAATTTATAGGTTTACTCCATTTACCATCGATAAGCTCACTTTTAAAAATATCATACCCTCCCATAGAATTATGTCCCTTTGAGCTAAAGTAAAAAGTTTTTCCGTCGGGATGCATAAAAACACCATCTTCATCATATTCGGTATTAATAATTGCACCTATATTTGTAGGATCAGTCCATTTTCTTTTTTTGTCGTGTTGGCAGAAATAAATATCTCTTCCGCCAAAGCCACCTTCTTTATCGCTACAAAAATAAATAGTTTTAAAATCGTAAGAAAATGTTGCAGAAGACTCTCTAAAATCATCTGTATTTATATTTTTAATTCTTTGAGGGTTTGTCCATTCTTCTCCATCTTTATCGCAAACAAAAATATCTCCACCGTTTTTCCAACCTCGGTAAATAAAAAAATGTTCACCATCTGCCGACATACCAGCAGTTGCATCATGGTTATCGGTATTAATAGGGTTGTTAAAAGGAACTGGAGTAGTCCAACGATTATTTTTATTATAAGTGTAATAAATATCTTCATAATACATATTGTCGTTTGGGTCAATATCTCCGCCAGTTGTAACATCTCTACGTGCAGTAAAAATCATAATACTTTCATCTGCTGAAATAAGAGGTCTATATTCTGGGTAAGGAGTATTAATAGTTGATCCAATATTATCAATAAAAACTCTTACTGGGGTTTTTATTAATTCGATACCATTTTTACATTCTAAAATATTTTTTTTAACTTTTTTATTAGAAACATCATAGTCAGCAGGAGCTAATTGAGATAAATATTTTTCATAATATTCAATGGCTTTATCAAAGTCTAAATTTAAATGGTTAGCTCTTCCTAATAAATAATATAATTCTTTATCTACGTTTTTATCTAATAATGAAGCATTTTCTAAATATTGCAATGAACTTGCTTTAATTGTTGAAGCATTTAAAAAATAAACACCTATTCTAAAGTTTAGTAGAGCATTTTTAGGGTTAAAAACATATGCTTTTTTAAGATACTCATAAGCATTTGCATATAATAACGATGCCTCTTTGCAATAAATATTACTGCCTGTTTCGTCTATTATTAAGCAATGTTTAATAGCTTCGTCATATATTTTATAACCAGATTTTAAGTTTTTTGAAGCCTCTTTAAATTCCTTTTTTCTATCCGGAAAATTTTTCTTTTCAAACTCAACATTTTGTGCGTTTACGAATAATCCTGTTAAAAAAATTATTAAAAATAAAAAAGAATATTTTTTCATGTCAAATATATTTAATTCGTAGTTCCTTTATTTCCTTGTTTTTTCTAAGTATCCATTTGCTTCTTTAATTCCAAAACTTAATGCTTTTTCCCAATCTTGAATGCATCCTTCTTTATCTCTTTTCATTTCTTTAGAGATACCTCTGTTTAAATAAGCATGACCATAGTTCGAATTTAATTTAATTGCAATATCATAGTTTTTAATAGCCTCATCGTAGTTTCCTAATTTATGATTAACTGCTCCAAGATTATTAAAAGCATAATAATATTTTGGATTTAATTTTACGGCAGAAGAAAAATCATCTAAAGCCCCTTTGTAATCATTGCTTTCAAATTTTGCACTTCCTCTGTTATTGTATGCCAAATAGTTTTTTCCATCAATATCAATAGCTTTACTATATTCTAAAATTGCTTCATTGTATTTTTCTAATTTTTTATAAATACTTCCAAGATTATTATAAATATATGCAATTTTTTGATTTAAAGAAATAGCTTTTTTATAATCGGCAATAGCTTCATTATATTTTTCTAACATTCGATAAATACTTCCTCTATCGTTTAAAGCTTCGGCATTATTGGGATTATCGTTTATGTATTTTGTTATATCTAATAAAGCATTATTATAGTCTTGTTTTTTTATTAATAAAGTTGCTCTATAGTAGTATGAATCTGAATTAGTTGGATTAAGGTTGATTGATTTGGTTAAATCACTATAAGAACCATTATCGTCATTTAATAATAATTTTGCATAACCTCTTAAATAATAAGTTTTTGCATTTTCAGAATTTAATTCAATAGCTTTATCATAATCGTTTAAAGCTCCTTTATAATCTTTAATTTCGACTTTACATAAACCACGATTTAAATATGCACTTTCAAAATCATTTTTAATTTCAATACATTTATTATAACTATTAATTGCTTCTGTGAAATTTTTCTCATTATAAAAGGCATTTCCTTTATTATAAGCTTCTTCTGCTTCTTGATTAATTTCCTGAAAAGCTTTTATAGTATCATTTTGAGATTTTAATGATAAAAAAATCAATGTTAAAAAAGTAAAAAATATATATTTCATGTTTTTATATTTTATAAAGTTAATGCACAAATATACTAAAATACAAATACTTAATTATTAATGACTAGGGAAGTTAATAATAATATTTAACCCTTTATTAGAGTTGTTTTCTATAAACATATCCGAAGATAATTTTTCTAATAATAATTTAGATATTATTAAATTTATTTCATTAGAGTCATATTTATTATAATTATTTATGTTTAAAATATTTTCAATTTTTGTTTGATTTAATCCTTTGCTATTGTCGGTATAAATTAAAGAAATATTATTGTCATTAATATTTGCACTTACACTAATTTCGCCACCGTAATTTTGTGATAAAAGAAGGCTATTATTATATAAGTTTTGAATAATTACAGTAAAAGCTTTTTTGTTTGTTGTAATATTAATATCATTATTAATAGCATTGTGAATAACAATATTGTTTTTATCAGATTTATGCTTGTAACCTAAAATGGTTTCATTTACAATATCTCTTAAATTAAATTTTTCATAATTATTAATATCATTATTTAATTCACTCCATACAATAATGTTTTGCAATATTTCATTTGCTGTAAAAAAGTTTTCATTGATAGGACTAAATTCATTAAATAATTCTTTTTCTTCTCTTTTTTCAAGGGTTTTAATAAATGAATTATTTAGGTTTTTAATATTATTGCAAACTATATTAACATCATTAGAAATTAATGAAAAGAATCTAGAATTGTCAAGAACAGTTTTATCTAAAATGTCTTTAGTTGATTTAAATTCAATATGAGTTTTAACTCTTGCCAAAAGTTCAGATGCATTAAATGGCTTTGTAACATAATCAACTGCACCTAATTCAAAACCTTTTATAATATCTTCGGTTTGTGTTTTTGCCGTTAAAAAAATTATAGGTATATTAGTTGTCCTTGGGTTTTCTTTAAGTTTTTCGCAAACTTCATATCCATCCATATCAGGCATCATAATATCTAAAAGAATTATATCTGGTTTTTCTGCATCAATAATTGACAAGGCAGACCTTCCTGATGAAGCAAAAGAAACATCATAGTTTTCTTTTCTAAGAATACTGCCAAGTATTTGAAGGTTTTTAGGTACGTCATCAACGGTTAAAACTGAATATCTTTTAATTGTGTTTGAGTTGTAATTCATAGGATAATTTTTAATTTATTTGTAAAAATAAAATATTATTAAATTAATTTCTTTATCTTTTTTAATATTTTTGGGAAAACGTCTATTGTTTTATTCATGTTTTCAATATCAAAACTATCTACATATTTACTTAGCTCGACTCCATATAGTTTTAATATTTTAATATTGTTTTTTTCTCCAAATATAATAATTTCTTTTGCAAATGATTCAATATCATTAATTTTTGAAGTTTTTAATAAATTGTCATAAAGTGAAACAAAGGTGTTCTCTAAATTCGAAATAATTTCTGGGAATTTATTTCGGTTTTCATCATTAATAGATAAATTAACTAAGTCATCAGAAAGAGAAAACTTATCGGTTTGAATATTTTCATATTGTTTGTTAATTGTATCATATTCAAGAAAATTTATTAATTCTGAAATTATTTTTTTCTTCGAAAAAGGTTTTGTTATATAACCCGAAAATCCTTGCTCAATTAATTTTTTATTGTTTGTTTTTGGCATTGACGACAATGCAATAATAGGTATATTTTTAGTTTCAGTATTAGATTTTAAACTTTTACATATTTCCCAGCCATCAATTTGAGGTAACATTAAATCAATTACAATAATATTTGGAGTTAGTTCAATGGCTTTTCTTATTCCATTTTCACCAATTGAGGCTTCATAAAAAACTAAACTTTCACTATTAATTGATTCTTTAAATAAGTGTCGGTCAACTTCATTGTCATCTATTATTAATATTGAAGATTTTTTAAATATTACTTCTTTGTTTTCTAGCAAATCATAAATTTCTTTATTATCAATGCTTTTAGAGATATTAACATTTGGAATAGTTATAGTGAATATACTTCCTTCGTTTAACTCGCTTTCAACACTTATTTTACCCCCCATCATTTCGGTTAGTTTTTTTGTTATTGTTAAGCCTAATCCAGAGCCTTCATATCTTCTATAACTCTGACCTTGCTGTTGTCTGAATGAATCGAAAATATTTATTTTTTCATCATTTTTAATACCTATGCCTGTATCTTTTATGCTAATATTTATTGTTGCTAAATTTCTTTGTATGTCAATTTTATCTGTTTTAATAACTACATTAACATACCCTTTTTCTGTGAATTTTATTGCATTCCCAATTAAATTTATTAGTATTTGACGTATCCTTGTTTCATCTAAATGAATATACTGAGGCATATCTTTGTCTATTTCCATATTAAAACCAAGATTTTTTTCTTTAGCTTTTATCATAAACATATTCTCAACCTCTTTAAACAGAACATTTGTATTGATAGGTTCAAATATAATCTCAAGTTTTCCGGCTTCAATCTTAGATAAATCCAATAGGTCATTAATTAACAATAAAAGGCTATTACTACTTGATGTTATTGCTTCAATATATCCCTTGATGTTTTCATCTTTTACTTTTTCTTTTATTAAATCAGCAAAACCGACAACGGCATTTATAGGCGTTCTTATTTCGTGGCTCATATTTGCCAAAAATTCTGATTTTACTTTGTTTGAAGCTTCGGCTTCTTGTTTTGCATTAATAAGGTCTTCTTCATTTTTTTTCTGGTCGGTAATATCCCAAGTAATCCCAACAATTCCTAAAACTTTTCCATTTATATCTTTATATGGAACTTTAGATGTTGAATACCAATATGTTTTATTGTCTTTTCCTAAAGTTTCTCTTTCAATATTATGAATAGCATGGCCTGTTCTAAAAATTCTTAAATCTTCTTTTATCCTTTGTGAAGCAAGTTTGTCTTCATATAAATCATAATCAGATTTTCCCGTAATTTCAGAGAAATTTATATCATGTAATTCAGCAAACTTTTCATTAGAAGTAACATATTTATGGTTTTTATCTTTAAAATAAACAAATGCCGGGATATTGGATAATAGAACTCTTTGTTCTTCGGCTTTTTGAGCTATTTTATTTTGATTTCTTTTCTGTTGCCATAAGAAAATTGAGAAAACTATTGTTATGGCAATAAGTAACAATATTGTTAATATAACTATTTTTAAAACATTTTTTTGAATAGAATCATATAGAGATTCTTCAGAAATAGAGAATCCAATTCCAAACTTTGTGTTAAATATTGTAACAGGAAAATATGTTGAAATCACTTTGTAATTTTCTCCTTTATATTGTATTCTATGTTTAATGTAACCCTCAAACCAGCTATCAATAGAGCGTGGCAATATATTAAGATGTTCTATCTTAATTTTTTTATTTGATAGTGCTTTGTTTTTTAGATCATAGGCTTGAAGTAATTCTCCATTTTTATTAAAAAGCCATTTCCATGTATCCTTGCCTATATAATAATCTTCAAAAGCCAATAAAACATAAGGTGTGATATCAATTTTTACTATAATATTTGCTTTTATTTTTTCGCCTAAATAAATGGGTTTAACATAAATAAACTGATTGTTTATTGATGAAATTCTCATGCTTGGATCAATGTTTAAAATTGGGCTTTTGGCGTTTTTAAGGTGTCTAACATTGAAAAAACCTCGACTGTTTTTGTTTAAAAGAATATAATTGTTTTCATCATCATAAACCGAAATCTCATTTATAATGTCGAAATGTTTAAAATAAAACTTTTTTAAAATATCATAAATGTATTGATTGGTGTCTGATTCTATTAATAATTTTTCATCATTTATAGGTTGCCATACATTTAATTCTTCTTCAAATTCGGTAAAATAATTTTCTATTAAACGAGTAGAACTTCTCGCTTGATTTTGCATTAAACTTATTTGATTATTAGTCTGATATTCAACTAAATCATAATAATAAATAAGGCTAATACTAATTAACAGTGTAAAAACAAAAAATGATAAAAAATATATTTTTTTCATTCAGAATCTAATTTTATATACTTAAAGATAATTTACAAAAATAGCAAAATAAAAATATTAATTTATTTAAAAAGAATTAAACTTAATGCCATTATTATCATGCCGATAATTAGCCCATAAACCGAAAGGTGATGTTTGCCGTTTTTAAATGCAAATGGCAATAATCCATCAAGTGATATAAAAACCATAATACCTGCTACCATTGAAAAAAGCACACTAAAAATAGCGTCATTATATATAAACTGTAAAAATAAAAGACCCGTTAAAGCACCTAAAGGTTCTGAAAGTCCTGATAAAGAGGAATAGATGAATGCTTTTTTCTTGCTTTTTGTTGAGAAATATATAGGTACGCTTACCGCAATCCCTTCGGGTATATTATGAATAGCAACTGCAATAGCTATCGAAACCCCAATAGTCGGATCTTTAATCGCAGAGGCGAATGTAGCGATACCTTCTGGGAAATTGTGAATAGTAATTGCTATTGCCGACATTATTCCCAATCTTTTTATTTTTCCATGATTTATTTCTTTCTCAGAAATATTAGTGTTGTTTATTTCGTGAGGATTTTCATAAGAGGGAACAAATTTATCAATTAATCCAATAAGAAAAATACCACTAAAAAAGGCAATAGTATTGTATATGATACCTTTTGTTTCTCCATAAGTGCTCTTAAATGTTGCTAATGATATTGGAAATATTTCAACAAACGAAACATAAATCATAACTCCGGCAGAAAAACTCAAAGCTATTGCCAAAAAATCATTATTAGGTTTTTTGTATAAGAAAGCGATTAAACTGCCTATACTTGTTGATATTCCAGCAAATATTGTTAAAAGCAAAGCAAACCAAATTGTATTTGAATCCATAATTTTTTATAAGCAATTACATTTTTCTTTTAATTTGTTTTCTAAAATGGCATTGTTAATCTCGTCAACATAATTGGGCGAATTTAAATAAAAACTACAATCAAATAATTCAATTAATGGGTTATTGTCAATTATGCTATTATATAATTCATTGCTATTAGGAGTATTGTTTAATTCTGAATATTCTTTATAAGTGTATTTTGTAAATGCAACATTTTTGTTGATGCCTCTATTATCAATCAAATATCCATTTTTAAGAATGGTTGGCAATGCTAAGTTTCCTTTATAAAAAACATCTTTAATATCGGGATAAGAAGATATTTTACTTTTATCGTCTGATAACATAACTGGGACTTTGTTGTTATAGTCGTTTTTAGTTTTATAAACAATTAATCTTGGTCCAGCTACTTTAGTCATTGTTGGTTTTTCTTTAGGAACCTCTTCTAATATTTTTGTTTGATTAATATTTGAATCTGTATTTTTCTGAGTTTTGCAATTTAATAACAGAATAATTACTAGAAAAAAAGAGAGGTATTTAATCTGATTTGAAAAATGTTTAAGCATTAAAAACAAGCATTAAAATAATTAATAAAAGAAGTTGTAATTAGCTAATAATGGGCTATTTGCAATTTCATATTTTGAATCTTCGTGAATTTGTTTGTTTAACATAACAATCTTATATCGCGATGAAAACAATCCAATTCCATTGTTAATATTAGTATAGGTCGGTTTATATTGTGTTAATCCACTAGATGGTTTATTCAACTCCTGATAATTATAAAGTTCTTCGCCAGATTCATAAATTAAAAAATCAATATTACCTATTTTTCTTGTAACATTAACATTGGTTACATTTATTGCCGAAGCAATACTTTTATAAATAAAACTTCCAATTAAATATTCATTAAATTCTTTTTGATTAGTAATATCATCAATTTTTTTTGTCGAATATTTTATCTCAATATATTTTTCAGTGCTATCATTATTTAAAATTTCGGTGTAGTGAATTCTTGCAATTAGTTGTGTGGTTTTAGCGTTAATTCCGTTTGCCCATCTAATGTTTTCACCAGGGTCAGCATTAATATTGTGCGAAACCCAGTTAATTTTGTCGGTACTTGTTGAATAAGGTCTTAATATCCTTGTTTTTCCAAGACCTTCGCCTATAATTAAATTAGTTTTAGCATAAATTATTTTGCTGGTTTTATTATTAATAATTTTAATTTTATAGCTATAATTCGAACTTAATGTTTTGTCGGTTACATATAGAATTTGAGTAGGAGAATGAAAAATACCATCGGCTTTTCCTACGGTATCAACTCTAACTAACTCGGTAGATGAAATTAAATCATTACCTGTATATTCTTCGATATAAGCTGAAATTTCACCTTCTTTGTAATATAATGAATCAAACTCATTTGCCATATCATAAGCACTATTATTCCCTAAAAAAGCTTTAGTGATTTTTATGTATTGATATTGCTCACTTTGATCTAATAAACCATAAACTATTGTTATGTCTTCCCATTCAGAATTTATATCAACTTCATTGTCACAAGATGGCAGAAAAAAGGTTGCTATTATTAGTAGAAAAAAAAGTATAAGCTTCATTTATTAATGTAAATTAAATAATTATTATGTAACAAATTTAATTATATTTTCAAATTAAAAAACAATATTTGTAGCTTTGTGAAAATATAAAACAAATAAACGCATATTTAATAAAAAATTATTCAGATGAAGTACGTTCTTACCTTAACATTTATTTTGATATTTTTATCGTCATATTCTCAAAGGCCAGATACATCTATTTATAATAATGCTTATTTATTGGAAAACTTTGATGTTCCTTCGAAAGTTTGGCCAGAAATACGTGATTTTGATAATGAATTTATGGTGGGAGATGGATATTATTTTCTTAAAAGAAATAATAAATCAATACCTCATGCGATTATAATGAATAGTAATAATACAGTAAAAGAATTTAGGATAGTTTCGGGTATTAAGTTGTCTCCATTTGGTTCAGAAGAACAATCAATAGGGCTTATTTTTATGGTTCAAAAATCAGGGAAAGATGCTTATATTTTTGAAATTAATAGTAAAAAACAATACAGGGTTAAGTTTTTAGATAATGGAATTTATAGATTTTTAACCGGAGAAGAGGGTAGTAATGGTTGGGAAAAAGAAAAAATTATTAATGATAAAGGAAAATTAAATGTATTAGAAGTTAGACTATATAAAAACAATTATTATTTGTATGTAAATAATTTATTTGTTATTAGTTTTTATAATGATAAATTTATTAGTGGAAGTATGGGCTTAATTATTGGACCTCAGTCATTTGCAAAGGCAGATTTTTATAATATTTATAGTGTAAATCAAAATGAAGTTATAGTAAAAGAAGAAGTTTTAACAGAAACAACAAGTGAAAAATCGCAAGAAAACACAGTTGTTAAAAATGAAGATGAAAAAACACAAAAAGAAATAGATAAAGAAAATAAGAAAATTAAAAAACAAGAATTAAAGAATGATAAAATTATTGAAGAAGAAAATATTGAAATAACTGATAAAGATATTGATTCGTTAAAACTTATTAAACAGGAAAAAAAGATTGTTGAAAAAGCAGAAAAAAGCAGAAAAAAGGGAAAAGATAATAGTAAAAACTTAGCATTAAAAGATACTTTGGACAATAATATTAATGATACAATTATTGAATCACAAAAAACAGAAGTTATTAAAGCCGAAGAAACACTAAAAAATAAAGCTAATGAAGATAATATCTTATTAATAAAGACATATCAAGAAAAAATAGGATTGTTAAACAATCAACAAAATACACAACAAAATATTATTGATTCATTGAAAAATGAAATTATAATTAAAAACAGCATTATTCAAGCTAAAGACAGTGAAATTTCTCAATTAAAGGTAAAAGAAACAAAGAATGTGAAAAAGGAAATTGTTGCAAATGCATCATCTGAAAATGCTACAGATAATGAAATTTTACAAAGAGAATATGCTAAATTATTTGTTGAAAACGACTCATTAAGAATGCAATTAATGCAATCTAATTATTTAGTGGTTGAAGAAACACTTACTCAGGCTGGTAATGTTGATGTTAAAGAATTAGAACAAAAGTATATGAATACTATAAAAATTCTTGCAGTTAGAAATGATTCGTTAACTCAAATGAATGAAAAATTAAGAAACAAAAAAGAGCCTATAACAGCTGTTAAAAACGAAAATAATGTAGTTAACAACAGTATCCCAAACAATAATATTAAACAAAACGATAAAAACATTCAGCTTTTATATACAACTTTTGAAAGTGAAATAAAAAAGAATAATGAATTAATTCAAAAAAATAGAGTTCTAAATGATTCAATTATAACGCTTTACAATGAGCTTCAGAATTTGAAATTACGAAATTTGAAATTTGAATTACAGAAAAACAATTAAAATTAAAACAATATGGCTTATTTAAGTTCAAATATAAAAAAGGTTACAACTCATGTTTTACAAGAGATGAAGCTTCGAAATGAGAAAATAAGTATGTTAACGGCCTATGATTATTCAACAGCTAAAATATTAGATGAAGCAGGAATAGATGTTCTTTTAGTTGGAGACTCAGCTTCAAATGTAATGGCGGGTTATAAAACAACTATACCTATCACTTTAGATAATATGATATATCATGCGGCTTCGGTTATGAGAGCCGTAGAGCGTTCGTTGGTGGTTGTAGATTTGCCTTTTGGAACTTATCAAGGTGACTCAAAAGAAGCACTGCAATCTGCTATTCGAATTATGAAAGAATCTGGAGCAAATTGTGTTAAGATGGAAGGTGGTCACGAGATAAAAGAATCTATAAAACGAATAGTTTCTGCTGGAATTCCTGTTATGGGTCATCTTGGATTAACGCCACAATCAATTAATAAATTTGGAACATATACTGTTAGAGCAACTAAAGAAGAAGAAGCAGAGTTATTAATTCAAGATGCTCTTGTTCTCGAACGATCTGGCTGTTTTGGTATAGTCTTGGAAAAAATACCAGCTTTATTAGCAAAAACTGTTACCGAAAAAGTTAAAATTCCAACAATTGGAATAGGTGCAGGTAAATATGTTGATGGACAAGTTTTGGTTTTTCATGATATGATTGGAATAAATCAAGAATTTTCTCCTAGGTTTTTAAGAAGATATCATAATTTATATGAAGAAATAAGTGGTGCTGTTAAAAATTATATAAAAGATGTTAAAAATGTCGATTTCCCTAGCGACAAAGAGCAGTACTAATTTCTGTGTTTAAATGAATATCAATAAAATTTTGAATATTAAACTTATATTAAAAATAATAAGTTTTAATTTATTTTTAGTAGCATTATCTTTAGTTAGTTGTGTAGCGGTGGCATTATATTATTTTGAAGATTATATGCCTTTTATTTATGCTTCATTTGTTTCATTGGTTATCGGTATTACCATGTTCCTTTTTTCTAAAGAAGATGAGGAAAAGGAGTTAAAAAAGAAAGATGCTTATTTTGTTGTAACTGCTTCTTGGATTTTAATGAGTGTTGTTGGTGCATTGCCTTATGTTTTTTCAAATTCTATTCCTTCTTTTATTGATGCAGTTTTTGAATCGGTTTCAGGTTTTTCTACAACAGGGGCTTCTATATTAACAGATGTTGAAATTCTTCCTAAATCAATTTTGTTTTGGCGAAGTTTAACTCACTGGATTGGTGGTATAGGGATAATTGTTCTTGTAATTATTATTATGCCTTCATTGAAAATAGGCGGGTATCATCTTTTTTCATCTGAATCTTCATTTCAGGATAAAATTAAACCAAGAATAAAAGCAATAGGTAAAAGGTTATTATGGATTTATATATTGCTAACTTTTTTCGAAATAGTTTTGTTAATTGCTGGTAATATGAGCGTTTTTGATAGCGTGTGTCATTCTTTTGGAACTGTTGCGACAGGTGGCTTTTCTACAAAAAATACTAGTATTGCAGGATATTCGCCTTATATCCAATATATAATAACTCTTTTTATGTTTTTGGCTGGAACTAATTTTGTTATTCATTATTATTTAATAAAACGAAAATTTAGTAAAATAGCTCAAAACGAAGAATTTGTATTTTATGTCATTTTAACCTCAATAATTGGTTTTATAATTACATTTTCGTTATTTTATCATATGAATAAACCTTTTGAAGAATCTTTTAGAGAGGCTTTTTTTCAAGTTGTCACAATAATAACTTGCACTGGTTTTGCAACAGCTGATTATTTGCAATGGCCTACTTATGCTTGGGCAATAATTTTCTTTTCTATGTTTCTTGGTGCTTGTACTGGTTCAACAACTGGAGGTATTAAAATGGTTAGGCATTTAATTTTATTTAAAAATATTAAAAATACATTTAGGCAAAAGATACATCACAATGCAATTTTGCCAATTAAAATTAATAATAATGTTTTATCTAGTGAAAACAATAGTTCTACTCTCTCTTTTATCTTTTTATATTTAATGATTTTTGTTATCGGAAGTGTATTGCTAATCTTATCTGGTGTAGATTGGCAATCTTCGGCTGGGGCTACTGCTACCTGTATGGCTGGTATTGGGCCAGGAATTGGAACTGTTGGTCCTGTGAGTAATTTTGCTCATTTGCCAGATTTTTCAAAAATTGTATTGTCGTTTCTTATGATTATTGGTCGTTTAGAAATTTATACCTTTATGATATTGTTTACAAAAAGTTATTGGAAATACTAATTAAAAGTCAAAACACATAATAATAAAGGCTTTTTTAGTTATTGTTTTTTATTTTATTTAAAAAATAAGTAACTTTGATGAAATTATGTAAGATAAAGTTTGCCTTTTATCTATTTATAAGTAATTATAGCGAACAAAAGTAAATTATATTTATATGGAAATAATTGACAATTTAGACCCTTTAATTAGAACTTTTTGGTTTGTTGCTATTCCAACGAGCATTATTTTTATTATTCAAACTATTTTAACTTTTTTTGGAACAGATGTGTTTGACGGACATAATTCTAGTTTTGATGGAGGTTCGATTGGCGAAGAGACACCTTTTCAAGTTTTCTCTTTACGAAATTTAATTAATTTTCTTTTGGGGTTTAGTTGGACTGGAGTTTCTTTTTATTCAATCATTACCAATAAAATTTTATTAGTCTTTTTATCTTTAATTGTAGGGGCTTTATTTGTATATCTGTTTTTTATTATAATAAAACAGATTCAAAAATTAGCAGAAGATAATTCTTTTAACATTTTAAATACCTTAAACAAAACAGCCGAAGTTTATCTAACTATTCCTGAACAAAAAAAAGGAAGAGGTAAAATTATGATTAGTATAAATGGCTCATATCATGAATTGGAAGCAATGACAGAAAATGATAAGATAGAATCAGGGTTGATTGTTAAAGTAGTGAAAATTGAAAATGACAATATTTTAATAGTAGAAACAATTTAATCTAAAAATATATGACACCAATAATTTTAATCGTAGTTGCAGCAATAGTTTTATTTGTAACAATTTCAGCATTAATATCAAGATACAAACGTTGCCCGTCTGATAAAATACTAGTTATATTTGGAAGAACAGGTGGAACTTCAGCAAAATGCGTTCACGGTGGTGGAGCTTTTATTTGGCCTGTAATTCAAGATTTTGCATTTTTAGATTTGAAACCATTATCAATAGAAGCAAATTTAACTAATGCCCTAAGTCGTCAGAATATTAGAGTTGATGTTCCATGTCGTTTTACAATAGCAATTTCTACTGAAGCTGATAGTATGAATACAGCCGCAGAAAGATTGTTAGGGTTGACCTCTGAACAAATTCAAGAATTAGCAAAGGATATTTTATTTGGTCAATTGAGATTAGTTATTGCGACAATGACAATCGAAGAGATTAACTCTGATCGCGATAAATTTCTTGACAATATCTCAAAAAATGTTGATAGTGAACTAAAGAAAATAGGGTTAAAATTAATCAATGTTAATGTTACCGATATTAAAGATGAATCAGGGTATATTGAAGCATTAGGGAAAGAAGCCGCAGCAAAAGCAATTAATGAAGCAAAGATTAGTGTTGCCGAACAAGAAAAAATAGGTGAGACAGGTAAAGCTTTAGCCGATAGGGAAAAAGATACTCAAATCGCCGAAACTCATAGAGATAGAGATGTTAAAATTGCTATCACTCAGAAAGATAGAGAGATTAGTATAGCAACGGCTTCAAAAGATGAAACTATTGGGAAAGCTGAAGCACAAAGAGATACAAGGGTAAAAACATCCGAAGCAAATGCAATTGCTATTAAAGGTGAAAACGAAGCTAAAATTGCTATTGCAAATTCTGAAGCTTTAAGACGCGAAAAAGAAGCTGAATCATTAAGAATAGCAATAACTGCCGAAAAAGTTCAACAGGCCAAAGCCTTAGAAGAATCATATGTTGCGGAACAAAAAGCAGAATTAGCTCGTTCAGAAAGAGAACGGTCCACTCAGATTGCAAATATTGTTATTCCAGCAGAAATAGCAAAACAAAGAGCTATTATTGAAGCTCAAGCAACAGCAGAAACTATTAGAGAAAATGCAAAAGGTCAGGCAGATGCAATTTTTGCTAAAATGGAAGCTGAGGCAAAGGGATTATTTGAAATACTAACAAAACAAGCAGAAGGTTATAAGGAAGTTGTTTCGGCTGCCGGAGGTGATCCTAATAAAGCGTTCCAATTATTATTAATCGAAAAATTGCCTGAACTTGTTAGAACTCAAGTTGAAGCAGTTAAGAATATTAAAATTGATAAAATTACTGTTTGGGATTCTGGAAATGGAAATAGTGAAAATGGAAATTCTTCTACTGCAAACTTTGTTTCCGGAATGATGAAAACAGTTCCGCCTCTTAATGACTTATTTAATATGGCGGGTCTTAATTTGCCTTCATATCTAAAAGGAGAAGATAAATCGGAACAATTAAAAAATAATACCATAGAAGAGGAGAATAAAGAGTAAATTTGCAAATTTATGTTCTCTTTGTTTGTATAAGTTGAAGTTTAATCACATTAGGTGAAAATAAAATTTAATATAAATTTGTAAAAGTTTTAATGAGGGAAATGTCTAATGAAAATTGAATTTTTCTCATTTATAATTATTACTCAAAAAATTAATATATGCTAGATATTTTATATGAAGATAATCATATTATTGCGGTAAATAAGAAACCTGCTGAAATTGTGCAAAGCGATAAAACTGGTGATACTCCACTTTCAGAAGACGTAAAAATTTATATTAAAAATAAATATAATAAACCCGGAGAAGTTTTCCTTGGTGTTGTTCATCGTATTGACAGGCCTGTTAGTGGTGTTGTTGTTTTTGCAAAAACAAGCAAAGCTCTTACTCGTTTAAATGTTTTGTTTCAAAACCATGAAATAGAAAAAACTTATTGGGCTATTGTCCAAAAACGTCCAGCTAACGAGCAAGGGACTTTAATTAATTATTTGAAAAAAAATTCGGAGAAAAATATTACTCGAGTTTATGATAAAGAGGTTAAAGAAAGTAAAAGAGCCGAATTATCATATCTTTTGCTTTTATCATTTAAAAATTATCATTTATTAGAAATTCACCCAAAAACCGGACGTTCTCATCAAATAAGATCGCAGTTGTCTCACATTGGCTCTCCAATTAAAGGTGATATTAAATATGGTAGCGACAGAACTAATGCAGATGGTTCAATTCACCTTCATGCTCGAAGCATTAAATTTATTCATCCTATTACAAAAATCGAAATTATTATTAAAGCGTCTCCACCTAATGACCAACTTTGGAATTCAATTAAATTAGATTAACTTCTGATAAAATTAAATGATAAAAAAAATATTTATAATATCACTTTTAACTTTTTCTTTAAATATTGTTCTTTTATCGCAAAACACTTATTCTATTCTTGTTAATAATATTCCATCAACGGTAATTACTAACTTAGATATAAAGTATAATTACAATGATATAGAATCTCGCCAAAAAGGAATTTACAACATACTATTTCAACTTTATAATTTAGGTTATATTTCTGCCGGAATAGATAGCATTTATGGTGATACTTCGGTTGTAAATGTTAATTATAATATTGGTGAAAATTATAAATGGTTAACTTTAAAAAAAGGAAACTTACTTAAACATGAGCAAAAAATTATTGGGTTAAAAGAAAACACATTTAATAATAAACCCATTAATATATTTAAAATAAATTTATTATTAAAAACAACATTAAACTACTTCGAGAATAACGGATTTCCTTTTGCTACGGTTTTTTTAGATAGTTTGTATTTTAACAAAAGTTTATTGTCGGCTACTTTAAAAATTGAAAAAAATAAGTTCTATAAAATTGATAGCATAATTATTAAAAGCAACCAAACTAGTCGAAAACTTTCGAAAACATATATTTGTAATTATTTAAAAATTAAAGAAGGCGATGTTTATAATGAATCGTTAGTTAAGAACATAGAACAAAGGTTAAAAGAAATACCTTTTGTTACAACTTACCGCCCTTTTATTGTTGAATTTACCGAAGACAAAGCCAAAATAGTTCTATATTTAGATGAAAAAAAAGCTAATCAGTTTGATGGTATTTTAGGTATAATGCCCGATAATAATGTTGAAAAAAAATTGCTTTTAACAGGGGATGTAAAACTAAAATTAATTAATGCTTTTTCGCAAGGCGAATTATTAGATTTTAATTGGAAAAAACTTGAAGCCAATTCACAAAAACTTGAAGTTTTATTTAAATATCCGTTTATTTTAAATTCTCCTATTGGTGCCGAATTTAATTTAATGTTTCATAAAAAAGATACTATATATTCGAATCTAAATAGAATGTTAGGTGTTAATTATCAGTTTATTGGCGAAAATTATTTTAAAGCTTTTTTCAACCATAAAAAAACAATACTTCTTTCAACCTTTGGATTAGAAAATGCTATAAAGTTGCCCGATTATATTGATATGAATATTGTATCTTATGGAATAGGTTTAAATCTTGAAAAATATGACTATAAATTTAATCCTCAAAGAGGTTATGGTATAAATTTTTTGTCGAGTGTTGGAAGTAAAAATATTGTTAAAAACGGGAAAGTTAACCCTATTTTATATGATGAAATAAAACTAAAAACCACAAAATACAGTTTAATTTTTGATGCCAAAATTTTTGTCCCTTTGTTTAAACGAACAGTTTTAATGTATCGAAACAATTCGGGATATATGAATAATGAACAATTATTTAAAAACGAATTATTTACTCTTGGTGGATTTAAACTGCTAAGAGGTTTTGATGAAGAATCAATTTTAGCTTCGGCTTATACTGTTAATACTGCCGAATTGCGGTATATTCTTGAGCAAAATTCAAATTTTTATTTGTTTTACGATTTTGCTTATTATGACCAATACACAATTAATGGTTATGTGCATGATATTCCTTATAGCATAGGAGCAGGGTTTAGTTTTGAAACAAAAGCAGGAATTTTTTCGATAAATTATAGCGTTGGAAAACAATTCGAAAATCAATTAAATTTTAGCAGTTCAAAAATTCATTTCGGAATTATTAACCAGTTTTAATCCACAGATTGTTTCCCATGTAATAATGAGATAAAAATATACAAGTAAATTTTTTCTAGAATGGAAGTTTCAGATATATTGCATTAAAGATAAAAAAATACGGAGTACGAGAGTATGGAAATTAGCTATATTAGTGAAAAATATGACATAATATAAAAACTTTTTAGGCTAAACTATAATTTTATTTTCATTACACCAATTTTTACGTTTGGCCCAATTAAATTCCGGTTGTATTAAGGTTTCCTAAGCTAATGGTAAATATCTTTTTATTGTTAATGTCATTTTCATCTCCTATGTGCAAAATCACTTGCAGATGTAAATTATAAATACTCAATTCTGATTCTTTAGATTGAATACGCCCAATTTTCAATATATCTGAATTAACAATCCCTATTTCTCTGCTATATTCATTGGTAAATGTTACATTAACACCATTTTTAATATATTTCTTATTATATTCTGAAAATTCGTAAATGCTTGAAATCTCGTTTAAAGTAATTATTTGCAAGTTTTCGAAACCATTTACGCTTAACAAAAACCAATTATAAGTACCTGTATCAACAAGGCATCTGTCTAAGGTATCTTTGCTTAAAATTCTTGTATTATTTATAATAGCCGAGCCATAATAGTTATTATTAAAAGCATAAATTTTATCGTAAGTCATAGCATATCTAAGACTTATTGGCCCAATTATATTACGCAAACGAGGATATAAATGGAAAGAATTATATGTTCTAAGAACCGATTCGAACATCACATTAAAAACTAAGGCATGAAGTGGTGTTTCAAATATTTGAAATCCACCGTCTCCTGTATCAATAAATGCTTTTTCAAAATCTTCTTTTTTATGTTTCTGAAATATAAATTGATTTGCGGTAAGACACAAAGAAATTGTTTCATTATAAAGCAATCTAAATAAGAAAGGGATTAAAGATTGGCGAAAAGTATCAAAGCTACCATATTTATAAATATCTATTCCTAATACAGCTTTATTTGAAATTTTATCGGGGTTAATATATTTCTCGAATTTTTTATATAAGCTCTCGCTATCAGGAATTTTATTTGTTTTAACAAAAAAGTCTTTATCGTCTTCTTTCTCTAAAATATTAAGAAGCTCGTTTATCTCGATATTTTTCAATTTATTGTTCATCTTGCTTGTTTAAAAATATTCGTATTTATAGTAATGTTCATAGGTTGGTTTATCGGCAATATAAAATGTTTGAGCTTTGTCTATAAGGCCTTCTGCATTAAGAAAATATTTATAAATGTGCTCTATTTGATTTGTTGAATTATATTTTGTTATTGATTTAACTTTACCATTATCATAATATTCTTTTATAGTTTTTTCTTTTAAACTTCCATTTTCATTTAATATTAATGCCTCTATTTCATTATTAGTTGAATCAAATTTATAAACTGTTTTTGATTCTATTCTGTTTTTTTTATCAAAATTGATTTTCTCAATAAGATTATATTTATCGTATTTATATGCTATTTTTCCTTGAAAAAGGCTGTCTTTATCAAAGTATTCTTCTAATATTATTCGGTTTGCACTATCGTTACTAAACAATGTTGTTTTTTCTAAATTATTATTCATATTAAATTGCCTTCGCTTAATTAAAGCACCTTCTTTATAATATTGATAATAGGTATTATTTACATTTCCATTAGCTTTATATTCAATGATTTTATAATTAAAACAGTTTTCAAAAATATATTCGAATTTATTTATAAGAGATGAATCTGGGTTTTCATTTACTGTTAAAACAATATCATTATTATTATTGTATTTATGTGAAGTAATTGTAGTGTCTTCTTTATTGTATTGAATTTCTTTAACAAGAAACCCTTCTTTATTGTATTCGTTTATCGAATTTATTCCGGTTTTTTTACTTGGTTTATTGTTTTTATATTCTGCGGTAGAAAATGTTGATTGTTTTATTTTTGAGTTGCTTCGTTCTAATCTAAATTTTTCATCTTTTAAAGTTTGTGCACTTTTCCAAAAAATACTATTACAATTATTGTTTTGAGCAAAAGTAAAAATAGATGAAAAGAATAAAATTAGAAAAGATATTTTATACATAGATTAAATTTTTATTCCAATAATTACAATATCATCAATTTGGTCAATTTCTCCTCTCCACGAAAGCAAGTTCATTTCTAAAACATTTTTTTGGTCGTTCATTTCGAGTTTGCTATTATTCAATAATATTTCTTTAAACCTCTTATACATCATTTTTTTACCTTTTTCTCCACCAAACTGATCTGCATATCCATCAGAGAAAATATAAATAATATCATTTTTTTGAAGCTGAATTTCTTTTATTTGAAATTCTTTAATTTCTTGATTCATAAAACTTGAACCTATAGAAAATCTATCTGCTTTGATTTCAATTAATTCATTGTTCCTTATTATGTAACAAGGATTTAATGCAGCAGAAAATTGTAAAATATTTGTTTCTTTATCAATAACACAAAGCGAAATATCCATACCATCTCTTATGGCTTGGTCATTTTCTTGTTTTATTGTTTTAAATAATTCGAGATTTATTTTATTTAAAATATCATTGGGTTTTGTTAAATTATAAATATTTATTGCATCAGAAAGCAAGTTGTTTCCAACAATTGACATAAAAGCACCCGGCACACCATGGCCAGTACAATCAACAGCCGCAACTAAAATTTTATTGTTTTTTTCTTCAACCCAATAAAAGTCACCACTAACTATATCTTTTGGTAAAAACAAAATAAAGTAATCATTTAATATTTTATCGATTTGAGTTTTTGGAGGAAATATAGCATTTTGTATTCTCTTTGCATAAACTATACTGTCGGTAATGTGTTTGTTTTTTTCGCGAAGTTCTTCAGTTCTTTCGGCTACTTTTTCTTCCAAAACATGCTTTTCTTTTAATATTCGGCGAGTTCTTATTCTAAAAAACATAAAAACAATAATAAAGCCTAATATTATCGAAGATATTCTAAACCATACTGTTTGCCAAAAAGGGGGTTTTATATAAATATTTATATATGTCCCTTTCTCATTCCATACGCCGTCATTGTTTGATGCAATAACCTGAAATGTATAATAACCTGGATTTAAACCTTGAAAACTAACATATCTACGATTAGTTGCCACCGACCATTTGTCATTTAAACCAATCATTCTAAACTTATATTTATTTTTAGAAGGATATAGATAGTTTAGGGCAACAAACTCAAATTCTAAAAAATTCTCTTTCCAACTTAATTCTATATATTTTTTTTCAGAAATATTTGTATCTAATTTCACCTCTTTATCGAAAAGTTTAAATGAAGTTATAATAACCGGAGGTATATTTGGATTATCTTTTATTTCATTCGGGAAAAAAGTATTTAAGCCCGAAACTCCACCAAAAAACATTTCTCCTTTTTTGCTTTTATAAAAGCTGTTTTGGTTAAATTCATTACTTTGCAATCCGTCATTAATATCATAGTTTTTAATTTTCAACGAGTCTTTTCCAAAAATCAAATTCGATATACCATGATTAGTACTTATCCACAAATTATGATTTTCGTCCTCTCCTATAGCATTAATCCATGTGCTTTGTAGCCCATTATCATTTGTATATATTTTATATTTTTCGGTTTCAGGATTAAATTCGATAAGTCCATTTTTTGTTCCTAGCCATATTTTATTGTTTTTATCAATATAAATACACATTATTTTCTTGTCCTCGCCAGGAGTATTAAAATAATTGTTAAAAACATTGGTTTCATAATTATACTTGGTTAACCCACCATTTGTTCCTATCCAGGCATTTCCTTTTTTATCTTTTACAATAGAAAAAACTGTATTGTCGGCTAAGCCGTTTTCTTTGTTAAAATAGAAGAATTTTTTTGTTTGTTTATTGTATATATTTATACCATTTACAACTGTTCCTATCCATAGTAAGTTATTGTCGTCATATAAGTATGTAATATTGTTACTATTAGGTTTTAAAGGTGCTTCTCCTTTTTGGAAATTGCCCCATTTATTGTTTTTCTTATCAAAATAATGTAATCCATTTCGATGTGTTGCAAACCATAAAACTCCATTTTTGTCTTCAATTATATTCCAAATTATATATCCTTCGAAAGTTGAATATTGTTTATACTGATTGTTTTTTCGATCTAATGAATTTAGGCCTCCCATGTAAGTTCCAATCCACAATAAATTATCTTTATCTTCACAAATACTTGTTACTGTGTTGTTTGAGAGAGTATTAACTTCGTTTTCTTTATGATAATAATAGTTGAATTTTTTTGTATTGCTATAAGAAGTATTTATTCCCGATAGTTTTGTTCCTATCCATAATGAATTGTCTTTATCTTTAAAAACGCACCTTATTCCATTGCTACTCAAGCTATATTCTTGTCTTTTCGAATCTGAATAATATTCATTAAATTTAGAAAAAGAAAAATCATAAAATTTAAAAAGCCCATTATCTGTTCCAACCCAAATACTATTTTCTTTATCTTTAAAAATACTTGTTATTGTATTTTGACCTGGATTTTCGAATATTTTATTGTTTTCAAACTTTTTTTCATCTATATTAAATGAAAACAAACCGTAGTTATCTGTTCCTATCCATAAATTGTTTTTGTTAATCTTAATAACATGAGAAATATAATTACTATATGCTTTATTAAAGTCGGTTAATTTGAAATGATAAAAATAATTTATTTCTTCTCTATATAAATCTAGCCCATTACCGGTTCCTATCCAAATACTACTTCCGTCGGCAGTAATACTTTGCACATTATTGTCGGCAATACTTTTACTATCATTATATTTATGTATGTAATTAGTAAAAACATTGGTTTTTGTATTTAAAGAATTCAGTCCTCCGCCTTTAGTTCCAACCCATATTAAACCGTTATTATCTTCTTCAATACAAGTAATATGGTCATTACTAATAGAGTTTCTATTGCTTGGATTATATTTATATACAGTAAAATTGTTTTTTATTGAATTGAATCTATCTAAGCCAGATTCTGTTCCTACCCATAGTGTTCCTTTTGAATCAACAAACAAACAATTAACCGTATTGTTTGACAAACTTAGTGAGTCTGTAGGTTCGTTTCTATAATAAATAAATTCATACCCATTAAATTTTATTAATCCATCTGGTGAACCTATCCAAATAAAACCTTTTTTATCTTGAACAATACAGTTAATTTCTGATGGGTCTAACCCACTTTCTGGCCCTAAATGCTTAAAAACCAACCATTCTTCTTGGGCATTAGTTAGTATTGATATAAATAGCAATAAAGAGAAAATTATTTTTCTAATCTTAAAAACTATTATTTTACTGCATTTTATCATTATTAATTTTCGAAAATTGGTTTATTTATAGTATAACTTTGATTTTAAAATTCCTAATTTATTGAAGAAATGCTTAAAGGAAACTGTAATAACACCCAAAGCATATATTGTACTGTTTTTCATATTTATTGAAGATGCTTCTTTAAAATATTTTGTAGGACAAGTTACTTCTCCAATAGAAAATCCTTTGTAAACAATTTGAGATATCATTTGATTATCGAAAACAAAGTTGTTCGAATTTTCTTGATAATTTATTGATTCAAGAACTTCTTTTGTAAATGCACGATAACCTGTGTGGTATTCAGATAATTTTTGATTTATCATTATGTTTTGAAAGAATGTAAGTCCTCTGTTTGCAATATATTTCACAATTGGCATTCCTCCTTTTAAAGCTCCATTTCCTAAAATTCTTGAGCCTAAAACTACAGGATACAAATCATTAGCAATTAAATATGACATTGAATGAATTAATTTTGGAGTATATTGATAATCAGGGTGTAACATAATTACAATATCAGCACCTAATTCTAATGCTTTATTGTAACATGTTTTTTGATTACCACCGTAACCAAGGTTTTTTTCGTGCTTTATTATATGTTTTATCCCTATTTTTTTACCAACTTCAACTGTATCATCTTTACTTTGGTCATCAACTAAAACAACATCATCAACAATTTCGAAAGGAATTTCGCTATATGTTATTTCAAGAGTTTTTGAGGCATTATACGCAGGTAGAACTACTACTATCTTCTTATTATTTATCATTATTTTTATTGAATTAATACTCCTTTTTTATATTTTTCTTTTTTTATTACTTTTCCTTCACTAGAATACTCTGACCATAAACCGTCTTTGTCGCTATTTTTAAGTGTTCCTATTATTTTTATTTTTCCATCTTCAAAATATTCTTTGTATTCTCCTTCATATTCATTGTTTACAGCTATCGATTCAGATCTTACTTGTCCTGTTTCATAATATTCTTTTTGAACTCCTTCTAAAGAACCGTTTACATAATAATATTCAACAGCGATTTTTCCTGTGTTATAATACCATTTAGATACTCCATTTTTTTCTCCATTAGTATAAAAAGCTTCTTCTCTAGTTTTTCCGTCGCTGTAGTTTACCAAATATTTACCATTAAAAACACCATCTTTATAACTTATTTCTTTTGTTAATTTACTCCTTTCATATTCACGGCAAATTCCACTTAATTTATCGTTTACATAATAGTTTTCTGAAATTACATATCCCGCAGCATCAAATTTTAATTCGATACCGTTTTTAAAATCATCTTTATAAGTAGTAATTTCATTAATTTGAGTTTTATTGTTATTGTAAATAACCCATGTACCTTCTTTTTTGCCATTAAGATAACTTCCCCTTAACACCATATCACTTTGAACTTCTTCCCAAAAGCCCTGTTTTAAACCATTATTATCGGTTACATTATTATTGCCTGATTCTTTAACAATTTCTTTTGCATCTTGGCCTATTAAACTTATTGTCAAGAACATTAAAATAAAATAGATTCTTATTGCTTTCATAATTAATTATTTTTTGATTAAACTTTTACAAATTTGCTAAAGTTTTTTTTTTAAGTAAAGTTTAATTGTAAAAATTTATATAATTATAAGTAATTTTTAAGTATTTTAATACTTTTGAACTAAATTTTATTGTTTTTAAAATATTTTATGTTTGAGTCTAAATGTAATGAAATAATTTTTCCTTTTAATAAAAAGTCAAATTTTTATTGGAAGTTGTTTGTAATTATCTCATTATTAGGCTTTTCATTCGGATTATATTCTTTATACATTACTTTAACAAATGGAATTGGCACTTGGGGAAATAATAATAATATTGCTTGGGGATTTGCTATAACAAATTTTGTTTGGTGGATTGGAATTGGTCATGCCGGAACTTTTATCTCGGCTATTTTATTAATTTTTAGACAAGAGTGGCGAATTTCTATAAGTCGAATAGCCGAAGCTACAACTATATTTGCAATTATTTGTGCTACATTATTCCCTGTTTTTCATTTGGGTCGTCCTTGGTTGTTTTATTGGGTTTTTCCTTTGGGGAATAACTTTGGTCCTTTATGGATAAATTTTAATTCTCCATTAACATGGGACGCTATTGCAATTATTACCTATTTTACTGTTTCTTTAATTTTTTTCTATCTCGGACTAATCCCAGATTTGGCTTTAATTGGAAAAATAAAGAATAGTAAGTTTTTCAAAACACTTTCTTTAGGTTGGTCTAATTCAACTATTCAATGGAAAAACTTAAATTATGCTCTTCTTCTTTTGGCAAGTATTGCAACACCTTTAGTTATTTCGGTTCACTCAATTGTAAGTTTAGATTTTGCTGTTTCAATTAAAGCTGGGTGGAAATCAACCATATTTCCTATATACTTTGTTTTTGGTGCAATATTTTCGGGCTTTGCAATGGTTCAGCTAATTATTTTATTTGTTCGCAAGCTACTAAATCTCAAAAATTATATTAGCGAATTTCATATTAAAAAAGTTAATCTAATGTTATTATACTTTAGTTTAATTATTGGGTTTTGTTATTTTATCGAAATATTCGAAGGTTTAATTTCTAGTGATGAAAATTTGAAAAATGTTTTAATTAACAAAATTAACGGACATTATAGTTTCATTTTTATTCTAATGGTTGTATTTAATTTTGTTCTTCCTCAATTTTTTTGGATTAAAAAACTGCAAACAAATATTTTATTTAGTGTTTTTGTTTCGCTTTGTATTTTAATAGGAATGTGGCTCGAACGTTTTTACATAATTGTTAACACTCTAAGCTATTCTGATTTGTCTAATAATTTTACTCCTTTTTGCCCAACAATTATTGATATAGGCCTTATGATTGGTTCTTTAGGTTTTTTCTTCTTGCTTTTCCTTTTGTTTATAAGATACTTTCCAGTAATTACAATTTACGAACAAAAAACTATTAAATAAATAAAACTATTTTTATCTTTAAGGTCTAAACTATAAAAAATTATGAAAAAATTAATATTAATTATTTTTTTGATATCTAATATCATTTGTTTTTCTCAAGAAACATTAGTTAATCATATAAATCAGAATATTAAAGGAGGTGATATCTTTAGTATTAACGATGAACTTGCTTCTGAAAAATACGAAGGAAGGCTTTCTGGAACCACTGGATTTGACTTAGCCGCCGACTATGTAGCAAATATTTTTAAAGAATATAAAATTTCGCCAATATTAAACTATAAACAATCATTTCCTTTAAACTACACAAAAACTTATGAAGCTAGTTTGGAGTTATTTTTTAATAATAATACTTCTTTAAAATGCCAATATTATCGTGATTTTGCACCTATGTCGTTTTGTGGTAGCGGAAACTTAGAATCAGAAATTGTATTTGCCGGATATGGAATTTCTGCTCCTGAATATGGATATGATGACTTTAAAGATATTGATGTTAAAGGCAAAGTTGTTATGATTATAAAAGGTTGCCCTAAAGCCAAAAACGGTGAAGATTGGAGCAAATATGATTCTCATAGATTTAGAACTAAAAACACAAGAGAACATGGAGCTTCGGGATTAATATATGTTTATACCGATGAACCTGGTGCTAATCCTAATGGCGATTTTATTAAAGATTTTCCTATTGTTGAATTCAGAAAAAGTTTAGCCGACAGTATTTTTTCAAATTATAATTTAAATACTAATAATCTTAAGGTACTATTAAATCAAAGAAAAAACATATCATTTAAGCTTGATATTAAATGTAAACTTGGCGTAAAAAGCGAAAATTTTGACAGCAAAGGTTATAATGTTATTGGATATATTGAAGGGTCTGATTCATTGTTAAAAAATGAATTTATTGTAATTGGGGCTCATTTAGATCATTGTGGCAAATGGCCTATTTTAATTTCTGGTGCAGACGATAATGCGAGTGGTTCGGCAACAGTAATTGAAATCGCGAAATGCTTGTCTTTGTTGCCCGAAAAACCAAAAAGAAGTATAGCTTTTATTTTATTTGGAGGAGAAGAAATGGGCATGTTGGGATCAGATTATTTCATTAAAAATATCCCTAAAAAAATGACGAAGATTAATTATATGATAAACTTAGATATGATTGGTGTTGGCCCCGACATGTTTGTTAAACGTTTACATAATTATAAAAATATTGAAGATCTATTCATTAAATCTAAAGATATTTTTTCGTTAAAATGTGGAATTGAAGGTAGCAAAGAAGATGCAATAAGTTATGGCGGAGATGACTTTTATTTTTTGCAAAACAATATTCCTTCAATAACTTTTTTCTCAACGGGAGGCAAAAGAAATGGTTACCATACTCCGGGAGATAATATTTATTGGATAACACCAAAAATTATGGAAGATATTGCTAAAATAATTACTTACACTTCTTATAATCTTGCTAATTAACTTTAAAAATAAATTTTTACTGCATTAAATAAATTATATTTTTATAGTCGGCTTCATTTAACTTATGATTATAACCTGTTGCCTTGTTTTTTACTAGTGCATCAAAAATTTCATTATTATCAATACTATTATTTTTCAAATTATTAAGCCTTATAGGGCTACCTAAGTTTGAAAATAGTTCTTCAATTTTAATTATAGTTTCGTCGGCTGTGTTCGTTTTAAAAACATTAATTCCTAAATCAATTAGTCGGTTATTTATTGCTTCTTTATGATGTTTTAACCATGCTGGATAAACAATAGAAAGACTTGCTCCGTGAGGAACATCATACAATAACGATAAAACATGACCAATGCCATGAACGCCCCAGTCTTCATTTTCACGACCATAACCTGTTAACCCATTTAAGGCACAGGTTGAAGCCCACATTATATTGGCTCTTAATTTATAATCTTCGAGATTTTCAACAAGTTTTAATCCGCTCTCAATAGCCTCATTTATAATAGAATAAACAAATTTATCAGATAATGGAGCTTCTCCGTTACCAAAGTAGGACTCAAGTGAATGAGAAATTAAATCAACAATTCCGTAAGCAGTATAGTTTTTAGAAACGCTTATTGTATATGAAGGGTCAAGAAATGAAATAGTAGGGGACATTAGCTTATTTCCAAAACCAATTTTTTCGTTTGTTTCATGATTTTGAACAACAGCATAAGAGTTCATTTCGGTTCCTGTTGCAGCTAAAGTTAAAACGCAAATTATTGGAAGTGCTTTTGAAACTTTAACTTTATATTTCATAATATCCCAAGCGTCGTCATCAGACATAATTCCTAATGAAATTATTTTAGCTGAATCTATAACACTTCCTCCGCCTACTGCTAAAACTACATCAACTTTTTTTTGTTTTCCAAGTTTAATAGCATCACGAACATCATCAATAATTGGATTAGATTTTATTCCGCTATATTCATAAATTTCAAAGCTATTTTTCGAAAGTTCGCTAATAATATTATCATAAATACCATTGTTTTTTATTGAACCTTTACCATAAACAAGCAATATTTTTTTGCCATATTTTCCAATATTTTCAGATAATTTACCAATAACATTTTTACCGAAAATAACTTTTGTGGGATTATAAGATATAAAATTTTCCATATTACATTTTTTTTTACAATTTACGAATTTAGAAAATTTAAATGCTGAAAAACAATATTACAAAACAATTTTATTTTAGAATTTGCTTATTAACTCTAATGCAAACTTGAATTTGTTATTCTAATTTCTTTTCACATACACATCTAAACCCGATGAAATGTGATGCTTTATCGTATTTTACTTCAGACGAATTGTTCCCTATTTTCCAATTTCCTCCTATTGCAATACCTTTTTCTAAAGTCATTTCCGAAACATTTGTGTTTATTCCATAAATACAATTTTCTTCCTTTTTCTCATAAGAATATGTTAAATGTTTGCTTGTAGAATTTTTTTCATCAATAAGTTTTATGTTTTCATTTTTCAATAAATCAATCAACTCTTCTTTTGATGGCAACCTATATTCACAATACTTTGGTATATCTGTATTTTTATCTTTCGATTTTATATACTCATCATACTTTAATTTTTTCTCTTTCAGCCATATTGCTAAATTCACCGCATCGCTTCTCCATTCACAAAATAATACAGCCTGCTCATAAGAAATTCCAACAACTGGATAATATTGAAAGATCGGATGTCTTAAATAATTTATCTGATTTTCTGTTAATTTTTCTCCCGCCCAAACAGTAGTATCTGGCAATATTTCATTATATTCTTTTGATTTACCACCATAATTTCTTTTTGTCCAATACATAAATTCACGCCAAGCTAGGTTTGATATTTCGACTTGATCAACATAAAAACCTTCTTTAATTTTAATTGTACCAGGAGGGTTATCGTTTTTACTTGAATAAAATGACATTATTAATATTAATAATGAAATAAGTAATGTTAGGTTAATTGTTTTTCTCATATATATTTGTTTTTATTCTATTAATAAATTTCATTTTATTTAAATTCAATTTTAAGTATTTTTCTAACTGACATATCTTCATATTCTGGGGTATAAATATACTCTATTCCTTGCCTTTTTATATCTTCCTCAATGGTTATATTTATACCTATTTCTTTTCTTCTACTATTAACATTTTTTTCATCTTCAATTGGCCATAAAATTGATTTTCCTCTTTTGTAAACACCATTTTCAATTTTCCCAATAGCATAAAATTGAGTTCCATATACTTGTTTTTTGTTTTTATTCATTAAATATCTATCAATAATCCAGGCATACATCCAACCGTCTGATTCTTTTTGTTTTACAGCTTTCTCAATTAGTGGTATTGCATTCTTTTTTAGTCTATTGTTTTCAGAATGCTGTACAATGTATAAAGCAGCTTTAGTTGATTCATTGCCAACATCAGAGTATATTGGCCAATAATTATTTTTTACTAATTTTAAAATAACGGGTCACGGACAAAAGTTGGGGAGTAAATAAAAAAATGTAACTTTGTAAAA
>CAZJKL010000033.1:0-35044 GCA_964546655.1 uncultured Bacteroidales bacterium
AAATGAAAACCATTTCAGCCGAATATATTTTTACATGTAATTCAAAATCAGAAGTTATTAAAAATGGATATATTATTTTTAATGACTTTGGCGAAATAATAGATGTTTTGGACGAAAAAAGTTTTTCAATAAATTATGAAAATAGTAATGATATTAAACACTATAACGGAATAATTTGTCCGGGATTTATTAATTGTCATTGTCATTTAGAATTATCATATCTTAAAAAAAAAATAAATAAAAATAATGGACTTTCGGCTTTTATTCTTGATATAGAAAAAAACAAAAGCAAAAATATCGAAGAAATTAAAAAGGCTATACACAAAGCCGATGAGCTTATGTGCAAGAATGGAATTGTTGCAGTAGCTGATATTTCAAACACAAACAATACTTTAGAAATTAAGAAAAATTCAAAAATTAAATATTATAATTTTATTGAAGTTTTTGGATTTAATCCTTCAAGTGCCGATGTTAAATTTAATGAAGCATTAACTGTTTATAATGATTTTACTAATTTGCTGGGTGAAGATAATTGCTCAATAGTACCACATTCGCCTTATTCGGTTTCGGATAAACTTTTGCAGATGATTGTGAATTTTAATGAAGGTAAAAAATCAATTATTTCAATTCATAATCAAGAAAGTGAAGATGAAAACAAAATGTTTTTAAGTAAAGAAGGTGAAATAATTGAACACATAAAAAAACTAGGTATAAAAACCGAAACATGGCAAGCAACAGGCAAAAATTCATTAGAAAGTGTTGTTTTAAACTTATCAAATAAAACAAAAACATTATTAGTTCACAATTTATTTACTTCAAACGAAGATATTTATAATGCTAATAAATATTTTGATGAATTATTTTGGTGTTTTTGTGCGAATTCTAATTTGTTCATACAAAATAAAATACCTGATATAAATTTATTTTTATCGCAAGCACAAACTATTGTTTTAGGAACCGATAGCCTTGCTTCAAATGAAAACTTAGATATTTTACAAGAAATTAAAACAATAAATAATAATTTTCCAAAAATTGATTTAGTTGAAGTTTTTAAATGGGCTACAATTAATGGAGCAAATTTGTTAAACATTAAAGACAAATTTGGGTCAATAGAGAAAACTAAAAAGCCAGGATTAAACTTTATAAATAACACAAAAGAAGGAAGAATAACTTATAATAGCGAGGTTACAAAAATTATATAATTAAAAAAACTCTATTTTAACCACATCATCAACCTTTAGTCCTAATAATTCGGCTGCGTAACCTTTATTTATTGCTATCTCGATAAAATTCGAAGAATTTAGCAATATAACACTTTCGCCAAGAGAAACATCAGAGTATGAATTATTAAAAATGTTTGCTTCATTATCTCTAAAATACAAATTAAATTTTCGTCCTTTCCCTACTTCATTAAATAAATCAACCGAAATATTAGTTATAATATTCTTATAACAGTCGAGATGAACTACATGACCGGTAATATTATTACTCGAAGTTAAAGGTCTAAACAATAACCTTTTAACATAGTCGTTTTTAATAATACCAATATCACTTAGCTTTTGCCCATTAATAATATTTAATGCTGCATTTACAAATATATCTTTTTCTGTAAAAGTGAAATTATCTGAATTTTTAACATAAGGTAATTCATAAATTTCATCAATTCCATCTTCAAATATCAGCGAAAAAACACCATTATCAGCCGCAATAAAATATTGATTGTTTTTTTTTGCAATACAAATTCCACTATATTTTTCTCTTGATTTATTTGGCAATATTGTATCAACGCAAATTAGATGTATCGTATTTTCAGGAAAAAAATTATAACAGTTTTTTATTAAATAAGCCGCATGACTTATATTAAAAAGATTAACACTATGCGAGATATCAACAATATTAATATTAGTGTTTTTTGATAAAATAGCTCCTTTTATTATTCCCGAATAATAATCTCTATCGCCCCAATCTGTGGTTAAAGTAACAATATTCATTATTATTTATAGTATAAAAAATTATTGAATAAAAAAAAAGTGTTAATTTCCGTCAAAATTAATGAAATTTAGTAATTAGTATTTTAAAAATAAATAAATTTATTAAAAATTAGAAAAATAAATGAGTGAGATAATAATTAATATAGATAATATTGACCCGTTAGACTTATATGGTGCGGATAATAGGATAATAAATGAAATAAAAAAATATTATACGAAATTAAAAATTATTGAACGTGGAGATATAATTAAAGTTGTAGGAGATAAAGATTCAAGTGAAGAATTTGAGAAAAAGTTGAATAGAATAATTTCTTATATTAATTCTTATGGTGATATTGACAATAAAAGAATTGAAAGTTTAATTTTATCTGATAATAGTGTTGTAATTAATAGTGGCAATAAAGAAAATGTTATATTATATGGTAAAAATGGCAAATTAATTAGTGCCAGAACACCAAATCAAAAGAAATTAGTATTGTATTCAAATAAATATGATTTGGTTTTTGCAATAGGTCCTGCCGGAACAGGAAAAACTTTTACTGCTGTTGCTTTGGCTGTTAAAGCTTTAAAAGAAAAAATAGTTAAAAAGATAGTTTTAACTAGGCCTGCTGTTGAGGCGGGAGAGAACTTAGGTTTTTTACCCGGTGATTATAAAGAGAAACTTGACCCATATTTAAGACCTTTATATGATGCCTTAAAAGTTATGTTACCAAATCAAAAACTACCCGCTTTATTAGAAGAAGGAACAGTTGAAATAGCTCCTCTCGCTTTTATGAGAGGAAGAACCCTAGAAGATGCTTTTGTTATATTAGATGAAGCTCAAAATGCATCCGAAGGTCAGCTTAAAATGTTTTTAACCCGAATGGGTAATAATACAAAATACATTGTAACAGGCGATATAACGCAAGTTGATTTACCTAAAAAAACTCCGTCTGGCTTAATACAGGTCGAACGATTACTAAAAAATATTCCTGGAATTAAATTTATTTATTTTAACGAAGCAGATGTGGTTCGACATAAATTAGTTCAAAAAATTATTAAAGCTTATGATATTTAAATCATTTTAAAATGAAGCACTTTGTAGTTGTCGGAATTAATTATAAAAACGCAGATATTATTGTTCGTGAAAAATTATATTTTTCTAATAATAATATTGAGGAGGCTTTGGTAAAATTAAAATCATATAATTCTATTTACGGAGCTGTAATTCTTTCGACATGCAATAGAGTCGAAATTTACGCTTCGGTTGATGATATCAATAATGGATTTCGAGATATAATCAATTTTTTAAACTCTTATCACAATATAAATAATGAAGATATTATAAAATTATTATATAAGATACATTGTAATCAGGCTATAATACATTTATATAAAGTTATTTCAGGTATTGATTCAATGGTTCTCGGAGAGCACGAAATACAAGGTCAGGTTCGAAATGCTTATAATATTGCTAATGCTGTTAATTTAACCGATAACTACTTAAATAAAATATTCCAAAGTGCTATTAATACAGGCAAAAGAGTTAGATCCGAAACCGAAATAGCAAAAGGAAGTATTTCTGTTGCAAGTATGGCAGTTGAATTAATAAATTCGATTTTTGAAGACACAGAAAAATTAAATGTTTTAATTATTGGTGCTGGTAAAATAGCAGAATTAACCGCTCAAAACATTAAAGATAGGAATTACGACCTAACAATAACAAATCGTTCTTTAGACAAAGCTAAAGTTTTAGCCCAAAAATTAAATTGTAATTCTACTTCTTACGAAGAAAGATATAATGAAATTATAAAAAATGATATTATAATTGTTGCAACTAGTTCAAATGATTTTACTTTAGAATTTTCTGAAATAAAAGCTATTACCGAAAAATTTAATAACAATACAAAACTTTTTATCGATTTATCGGTTCCAAGAAACATTAATCCAAAAATTAACGAAATAAATAATTGTATAGTTTTTTCTATTGATGACATTAATAAAAAAATTGATATTAATTTGAAAAAGAGGAACGAAGAAGTTGTTAATGCCTGTAAAATTGTTGATGAAGAATCGCAATGTTATTTTAACTGGTATCACAAACAATCAATTATTCCTACAATGTACCAGATTAAAGATAAATTAAATATACTTAAAGAAAGAACAATCTCTGATTATAAGAATGAATTTGGTGAAATTACCGATAACCAAAAAAAAATAATTGAAGAAATGCTCGATTCTTATTCTGATAAGTTGATAAAGGTAATTATGAAAAACATTAAAGAAGTTGCCGATAAAAATGATATGATAAGAATTGTTGAAACTTTAAAAAAATCGTTTTCTATTGAAAAATCTATTAAAGATGTTCTTAATGATAAATAATTAATTAATGAAGAAAAAATTAATAGTTGCTACTCGGCCAAGTTTATTAGCCTATACTCAAACGCTCCAAACAATCGAATTACTTAAAAAGAAAAATCCAGATTGTGATTTTGAAATAGTTAAGATTTCTACAAAAGGAGATAAAGTTCAAGATAAACCGTTAACTTCTTTTGGCGGCACAGGTGTTTTTGTTAAAGAAATTGAAAATGCCTTAATCGAAGGAGTTGCTGATTTTGCTGTTCATAGCTTAAAAGATATTCCAAGTATTCAGCCCGATAATTTAATTTTAGCTTCTTTCACAAAAAGAGAAGACCCAAGAGACATAATTCTTACAAAAAATAATATTAATTATTGTGATTTACATAGTAGTTGTATTATTGGAACAGGAAGCCCAAGGCGAATATTACAAATTAAACTTTTACTTAAAAATGCTGTTTTTAAAGATTTAAGAGGAAACATAGACACAAGACTAGCTAAGTTAGAAACTAATGAATATGATGCAATAGTTTTAGCTGCAGCAGGAATTAAAAGACTTGGTAAAAAAATTAATGAAAATTCATTTTTAAAAACTAATATTTGTATTCCAGCGGTTGGACAAGGAGCAATTGCTCTTGAATGCAGAAAAGATGACGTCGAAACAATTAATATTTTAAGGTCTGTTAATGATATTGAAACCGAAATAGCTATAACTGCCGAACGAAGTTTTATGAAAACTATTGGAGGAGGTTGCAAATTTCCTTTGGCTGCATATTGTATTGTTAATGATTTATTTATTGAAATGGAAACTATTGTTGGCGATCAAAATACTTTGAAATTCATAAAATTAAAAGGTAAAGAGATTAAAGAAAATGCCAAAATATTAGGCGAAAATATGGCGAATGAAACTATACTAAAAACAAAAGAAATAGGATTGATACTTTAAATGTTAAAAAATAAAAGCAATATAATAATTTCAACAAGGCCGTTTTATGAGAAAGATAATATCTCAGAAACATTAATTAAAAACGGATTAATTGTTATTAATTCACCATTAATTAAAATAGTAAAATCCGAAAATTTCGCTGAAAAAAACGAGGTGATTAATAATATAAATTATTATAACAATATTATATTCACAAGTAAAAATGGAGTTAGTTATTTCTTTAAATTTTTAGAAGAAAATAACAAAACAGACTTGATGAAAAATAATTTTAAGTTTTTTGTAATAGGTGATTCTACAGCCTCAGAACTTAATAATTATGGACATACGCCATATTATATTTGCAAGAAAAATACCTCCGATGATTTTATCGAAGAATTGTTAACTTTAGATGAAATTACAAATAAAAAAAATCTGTTTGTAGCAGGAAATTTGTCGTCAGAAAAAATTATTGAAAAACTATCAGATATTTCTGAAATTAAAAGATTAACTGTTTATGAAACTGTTAAAATACAGGAGTTTACAAAAGAAAGTTTTTGTTATATTAAAGAAGACAATTATTTTTTAATAATTTTTACTAGCCCTTCTGCAATAGAAAGTTTTATTAATATTATAGAAAAAGAAAACATACAAAGCAATTTCAGAATAGCCTGCATTGGAAAAACCACAGCAAACAAAGCAATTGAAAAAGGTTTAACACCAATCTTAATATCTAAAAATAGTAATGGAGTTGAGTTTGCAAATGAAATTTTAAACTATTATTCTGCTAAATAAACAGTTATGAATAAAAAGTTTGAAATAAAAACAATTCTAAAAGAAAAGTTATCTCAATATAAAGATAAAATAATTATTGAATATGGTTTACACAATAGTCCTTTTGGCGATTGTTTTATTGCAAATTCAAATTTGGGAATTTGTAGCTTCGAATTTTTTAGTGAAAATAAAGATGCTTCAATAAATAAGCTTAAACTAGATTTTAAAGATTTTCAAATTAAGCAAAACCAAGAAAAAACGTTTGAAATAGTAAATTCAATATTTGAAATAAATAATACAACTATAAAAATTTTATTAATTGGAACACAATTTCAAATAGATGTTTGGAAAGCCTTATTAAAAATACCATTTGGAAAAACAGTTTCTTATAATGAAATATCAAATATTATTGGAAACGCCAAAGCAAATAGAGCAGTTGGGAATGCAGTTGGCAAAAACAATTTAGCTTTTATAGTACCGTGCCATCGAATAATTATGAAAAACCAAAGAATTGGAAATTATAAATGGGGAAGTAAACTTAAAGAAGCAATAATTGATTGGGAGAAACAAATACAGTAAAAATCACATAAAACTGTGTTAGACAATATAAAATAATAAAAAATCTTTTTTGATTGTAACTTATATGTTACATTTGCAGTAAATAAATTTTGTAAAGAATTAATGAAAAAAGTCAGAGAAATTATTTCCTACAAGCATTATTTTGAGGAATTTTTAATTAAACAAGACAAGAAAGTTCAAGATAAAATTTTTAAAATATTAGAAGCAATTGAAACATTAGAAAGAATACCCAGTAATTATCTAAAGTTAATAGTAGGAACAGAAGGTCTTTATGAGTCAAGGATTCAATTAGGAAATAATATTTGGAGAGTATTTTGTTTTTTTGATGGCGGACGTTTAGTAATTCTATTAAATGGGTTTCAAAAGAAAACACAAAATACCCCACAAAAGGAAATAGAAAAAGCAATAAAATTAAAAAAGGAATATTATGAAAACAAATAAATCACAGAACGATATATCTAGCTGGACAGATATAAAAGATAGAGTTTACGGTAAAAAAGGCACAGAAAGAAGGGACTTATTAGAGAGAGAAACCGAATCATTTAGAATTGGATTATTGTTGAAAAAAGCAAGAGAATCATTAAATATGACACAAGAAGAATTAGGAAATATAGTAGATAAAAAAAGGACTTATATTTCTCGAGTAGAAAATGATGGAAGTAATATTACATTAAAAACGCTTTACGATATTGTTGAGTTAGGTTTAGGCGGAAGAGTGAAAATATCTATTGATTTCAAACAATAATAAAAAAAACAGTCTAACTAATTTTTTATAAATGATAATATTTGAAAATAAATATTAAAAAAAAATAAAAAAGTATTTAAATAAAAAATAAGTTATTATTTTAGCCTAATTAATTACATTTTTTATGGTAGCAATAAAAGATACAACAAAACAGAAAAAAATTTGCTTAAAGAAAAAAGATGAAAAAAATAAAATAAGCAAATTAATTTTATTTAACGATGATATAAATACCTTTGAATTTATTATTGATTCTTTGAAAGAAGTTTGTAATCACACTGATGAACAAGCAGAACAATGTGCTATGATTGCCCATTATAAAGGTAAGTGTGCAATTAAAAACGGCGAAAAAACCGAACTTAAAAAGTTTTATAATAAATTATCAACAAAAGGTATAACAGTAGAAATAAAATAATGGGATTATTTGTAGTAATATTATTAATAGCACTCGGATTATTATTTATAATATTAGAAGTGTTAGTTTTTCCAGGAGTTACTTTTGTTGGCGTAGTTGGATTGGTTTTAATGTCAATTGCAGTTTGGGGTATTTTTGATAATTATGGCAATAAAATAGGATATTTCTCAATATTAGCAGTTGTTGGTATCAGCATTTTTTTAGTGGCATTTTCTCTAAAAACAGGCATTTGGAAGAAAAATTCATTAGACAAAGCAATCGAAAGCAGAGTAAACACTATTGAAGAAAATAAAATTAAAAAAGGTGACCAAGGTCTAACCATTTCTAGATTAAACCCTATGGGTAGAGCACTAATAGGTGATGAATATTACGAAGTAAGAACACACGGTGATTTTATTGATGAAAATAAAAATATTGAAATTATTGAAATTGACAATAACAGAATTTTTGTAAAAAAAGTTTAACAATCAAATATAATAATTATGGAAACAGGAATGTTAATTAGTTTATTTTTAGGGATACTATTCCTATTAATTTTAATACTATATTTTATACCTATTGGATTATGGTTTTCTGCCGTATTTTCAAAGGTATATGTACCAATAGGTCAATTAATTGCAATGAGAATCAGAAAGGTTCCGCCGACAACAATTTTAAATGCTTTAATTGCATCAACAAAAGCAGGACTATCTTTAGACAGAGAATTATTAGAAGCTCATTTTTTAGCAGGTGGAAATGTAAGAAATGTAGTTAATGCATTAATTTCAGCTGATAAAGCTAATATAGGATTAGATTTTAAATCTGCGGCAGCAATCGACCTAGCTGGAAGAGATGTTCTTGAAGCAGTTCGAATGTCTGTTAACCCTAAAGTTATAGATACTCCTCCTGTTACAGCAGTTGCTAAAGACGGTATTCAGTTAATAGCTAGAGCAAGAGTAACAGTTAGAGCAAACATCAAACAACTTGTTGGTGGTGCAGGTGAAGATACTGTTCTTGCTCGTGTTGGCGAAGGTGTTGTTTCTTCTATTGGTTCAGCAGCTTCTCATAAAGTAGTTTTAGAAAATCCTGATACAATTTCAAAACTTGTTCTTTCTAAAGGATTAGATTCAGGAACAGCTTTCGAAATATTGTCGATTGACATTGCAGATGTTGATATAGGGAAAAATATTGGTGCTGCTCTTCAAATGGATCAAGCCGAAGCAGATAAAAATATTGCACAAGCTAAAGCCGAAGAACGTAGAGCTATGGCTGTTGCCTTAGAACAAGAAATGAAAGCAAAAGCACAAGAAGCTAGAGCAAAAGTTATTGAAGCCGAAGCACAAATTCCTTTGGCTATGGCCGAAGCTTTTAGAAACGGTAATTTTGGTATTATGGATTATTATAGAATGAAAAATATTCAATCTGATACCAATATGAGAAATTCAATTTCTCAAAACCCAGATTCTGTAAAAGATAGTGAATAAAATATAAATTTCTAATTAAGAAGGGGAGCATTTTACTCCCCTTTTTTTTATCTTTGCAATGAATTATGGGAAATTTTAAAATAATATCTCCATTTAAACCTACCGGTGATCAACCAGAAGCTATTAAACAACTTGTTAATGGCATTAAAAATAATTCTCAATATCAAACTTTACTAGGTGTTACAGGCTCTGGCAAAACATTTACAATAGCTAATGTTATTGAACAACTAAATGTTCCAACTTTAATTCTAAGTCATAACAAAACATTAGCCGCTCAACTTTATGGTGAATTTAAGCAGTTTTTCCCCGAAAACAAAGTTGAATATTTTGTTTCTTATTACGATTATTATCAACCCGAAGCTTATTTGCCTGTTACGGGTACTTATATTGAAAAAGATTTATCTATAAATGATGAAATTGAAAAATTACGAATAAGAACAACTTCTTCTTTATTGTCTGGAAGAAAAGATGTTATTGTTATTTCTTCGGTTTCGTGTATTTATGGAATTGGTAATCCGCAAGAATTTTATGATAATACAATAAGTATTTTTAAAGGACAAAAAATAGACAGAAATTTATTGTTAAGAAATTTTGTTAATGCATTGTATTCCAGAACCGAAGCTGATTTTAATAGAGGAAATTTTAGAGTAAAGGGAGATACAATTGATATTTATCCTGCGTATTCGGATATTGCATATCGAATAATTTTTTGGGATAATGAAATTGATGAAATAGAATCTTTCGACCCTTTAAATTATAATATTATTGAGAAATTTGATGAATTAAAAATTTATCCTGCTAATATCTTTATAACTTCTCAAGACAATATTAAAAACGCTATGTATGAAATAAGTTCTGATTTACAGAAACAAGTTGAGTTTTTTAAAAGTATTGGTAAAGACCTTGAAGCCAAAAGGTTATACGAGAGAGTTACGTTTGATTTAGAAATGATAAACGAGGTTGGTTATTGCTCGGGGGTTGAAAACTATTCAAGATATTTTGACCGAAGAAGTCCTGGCTCAAGACCTTTCTGTTTAATAGATTATTTCCCTAAAGATTTTTTAGTTGTTATTGATGAAAGCCATGTTACTGTTCCTCAAATTGGTGGAATGATAGGTGGAGATAGATCAAGAAAACAAAACTTAATTGAATACGGATTTAGGTTACCTGCCGCTTTTGATAATCGTCCATTAACTTTTGATGAGTTTATGTCAATAACTGGCAAAACTATTTATGTAAGTGCTACTCCTTCTGATTTCGAAATAAAAAAATCCGAAGGAATTCTAGTAGAACAAGTTATTAGACCTACCGGATTATTAGATCCAATTATTGAAGTTAGACCTTGCTTAAATCAAATTGACGATTTAATTAATGAAATTAATATTGTTATTTCTAGAAATGAAAGAGTTTTAGTTACTACTTTAACTAAAAGAATGTCAGAAGAATTATCAAAGTATTTAACCGAAATTAAAATAAAAACAAGATATCTTCACTCTGATATTGAAACTTTAGAAAGAGTGAAAATAATGAGAGATTTAAGGCTTGGTACTTTTGATGTATTGGTGGGAGTAAATTTATTAAGAGAAGGGTTAGATTTGCCAGAGGTTTCATTAGTTGCAATACTTGACGCCGATAAAGAAGGTTTTTTGCGTTCCGAAAAATCATTAACTCAAACTGCTGGTAGAGCTGCTCGAAATATTAATGGTCGTGTAATTATGTATGCCGATAAAATAACAGGTTCAATGAAAAGAACTATCGATGAAACCGACAGAAGAAGAGAAAAACAAATAAAACACAATATAGATAATAATATTACACCAACTCAAATTGAAAAATCTCATGATTCAATAATAACTCAAACATTAGTTGCCGAAGGCTTAATACAAGACGACTATTATGCTTTAACAAAAAATATTGTTGCCGATCCTATTATCGAATATATGAGTAAAGATAAGTTGAAAAAACATATTGAAAAAATTAAAAAGGAGATGGATATTGCAGCTAAAAGTTTAGATTTTATCGAAGCTGCAAGATTAAGAGATGAGTTGTTCATTCTTAAAGAAAAACTAAAAAACTATAATAATAAATAAAATAGCCGACAGAAAATATCTGTCGGCTATGTGCCCAAAACAAGACTCGAACTTGCACGTCTTTGCAAACACATGGCCCTCAACCATGCGTGTCTACCAATTCCACCATCTGGGCAATAATTAAAAGCAAAAATAAAAAAAATATCAATTTTAGTAGTTATTCTGCAACTAATATTGAGAAAAAATGTAAAATTATAATAAAAGTATTAATCCTTTTTACTTTTTATTGATAAGGTGTAGTTTTAAAAAATTAGTGTTTAGTGAGAAAAACATTACTTCTATTAGGTTTATTTATTCCTTCATTTATTTGTATTTCACAAGAATACGAATGGTGGAATAAAAACAATAATTGGGATGGAGTTACTCATTGGACAAAATATATAATAGTTTCACCTGAATTCATGGGTCCAAATGCATTGCCGGTGCCAGATATAAAAGACGGCAAATTATTTAATAAAACAGAATTTGAACTAGATTATGACTATCATTATTCAAAAGGAGACATAACTCAAAATGTTTTCTCGAAAATAAATATACCTTTTAAATCAGACAATATTGGAGTTAGTTTTAGTATGGTTCCAGTAGAATATTATGATTTTGATTCTATTACAAGAGATCTCAGACATTCTAGAGAATTTGATGGCAAAGGTTATAGTGTTGGAGATGTTTTTATAGGAACATATATTCAACTGTTATCAAATAAACGGATTCTTCCTGATGTGCTTTTAACAATAAACATTAAAACAGCTTCAGGTTCAAATTTTTCTTCGGCACGATTTACCGATGCTCCTGCTTATTTTTTTGATATGTCTTTTGGTAAAGAATATTATATTAAAAATACAAAGTTAAAATCAATAAAACCTTACATAATGTCGGGCTTCTATTGTTGGCAGACAAATGACGAAGCTCATTTTCAAGATGATGCTATAATATATGGAGCAGGATTAAATTTAAATTTCAATAAATTTATAATTCAAAATTCATTTGGGGGTTATATTGGATATTTAAATAATGGCGACAAACCATGTGTTTACAGAGCAATTTTAAAAACGAATTTCAATTCAGCTACTAACTATAATATAATGTATCAACAAGGGTTAAACGATTTTTATTATAAAACATTCCGAATAGGCCTTAACATAAATCTTGATAAAATTGTAACTAAAAAAACTGTTACTATTTAAAATTCATAAATAAACATTACTGCAAATTACTTTTAAAAGTATTTATTACTTTAAATTTGTATTTTTATAAACAAAACAAAATCATGCAGTTAATACATAATAATATTGTATATAATAACAATGATAAACTTTTTACGGTTAACAACAGGGCCTTAAGGTTTGGTGATGGTTTATTTGAAACAATTAAAATAGTTAATTCAGAAATATGTTTTCTAGAAGAACATATTTTGAGACTTAAAGAAGGAATGACTGCTTTAAAAATTGATATTCCTGAATACTTTAATGAAAGCTATTTTAAAAATAAAATTATTGATTTAGCTAAGTCTAATAATGCTTTAAATCTTGGAAGAGCTAGAATAACAGTTTATCGTGATTCCGAAGGTTTATATACGCCAACAAATAATAATGCTGGAGTTGTAATAGAAGTTTCTCCATTAAATTACTTGTCAAATAGTGAAATAAATATTGGTCTGTTTTCAGAAGTTAAAAAACATTATAGCTTATTTAGTAGATTCAAAACTTTAAATTGTAATATTAATATTTTAGCCGGAGTATTTAAAAAAGAAAATAATTTTGACGATTGTCTTATTTGTAATGAAAAAGATAATATAATTGAAGCCATAAGTTCAAATATATTTATAGTTAAGAATGGTGCTTTTATTACACCTCCTATTTCTGATGGCTGTGTTGATGGAATTATGAGAAAAAACATAATAAACAAAATAAATGAAAAAAGTTATTCTGTTCTAGAAAAATCCATTACAAAAGAAGATATATTAAGTGCTGAAGAAATGTTTTTAACTAATGTAATTCAAGGAGTAGTTTTGGTTGAAAATTATGGGAATAAAAAGTACGAAAATAATTCAATTAAAAAGCTAATACAATAATGTCATTGACATAAAATAAAAAAGGTATCTAAAAAATGACAGACTTTTATCTTGCTGAGTAAGGAAATATCTCGTTTGTTTCAAAGAAAGACCATTCGTTGCCACTACCAATGACAAGTTTTTTAAGTGTTTGATTATCAGTTGTATTATGTTGTTATTTGTCTTCAAGCATTTTTTTAAATGTCGTGTCTCAGCAAGACAAAAAAGTAAAGAGCAAAGTTCTTGTCACCCTGAGGTAACGAAGGGTCTTATATCTTCCTAAAGGAGATGCTTCACTGCCGTTCAGCATGACAAAAACCATTGCCTTGCTTGAAGCAAAAGCGAAGGGTCTACCAATGACAAGTTTTTTAAGTAATTGATTATCAGTCGTATTATATTGTAATTTATCTTCAAGCATTTTTTTAAATGTCGTGTCTCAGCAGGACAAAAGCCACAACACAAAATTAAGAATGATTGTTAAATAACTTATTTCATATAAAAACAAGGCACGGATTATAAATCCTCACCAGCCTAAGCACGACTTTGAGTAAAAATTCGTAATTCGTAATTTTCATAATTACTCCCATATTAAATTATTTTTAAGGGTATTAGTAAATGCTTTTGGCTTTTCGTAATTATATTTGTAATTTTGGACTATTATTATATTTAGCTTAATTATGAGTAATATTAAAAATATTTTGCAATCGTATCTTGACAAAAGAAAAGATGAAAATGCTCTGCGTAAGCTAAATAACAATTTTAATCGAATAGATTTTTCATCTAATGATTATCTTGGTTTTGCTAAATCTCAAGATATTTTTATTAAAACAGAAACTTGCTCGAAAAAAAATATTCAAAATGGTTCAACTGGTTCAAGGTTAATAACTGGAAATTCTGAACTTTTCGAAGAAACCGAACAATTTATTGCTAATTATCATGATGCTGAAACTGGTCTAATTTTTAATTCGGGTTATTCGGCTAATATTGGCGTTTTTTCATCTATTCCACAAAAAGGTGATACCATAATTTATGATGAATTTGTTCATGCTTCTATTCGCGACGGAATAAGACTTTCGTTTGCTAATAGTTTTTCGTTTATTCATAATGATATTGAAAACCTTGAGAAAAAACTTAAACTTTCTAAAGGAAATATTTTCATAGCTATTGAATCTATTTACTCAATGGACGGAGATTTTTGTCCTTTAGCCGAAATAGTTTTTTTGGCTGAAAAATATAATGCAAATATTATTATAGACGAAGCCCATTCTAATGGAATAATTGGTAAAAAAGGGAAAGGTTTGGCTTGCGATTTAAATTTACAAAATAAAATTTTTGCTCGTATTCATACTTTCGGAAAAGCAATTGGCTCACACGGAGCTATTGTTTTAGGTAGTAAAACACTTAAATCATATTTAATAAATTTTTCAAGACCTTTTATTTACACTACGGCACTACCAAGTCATAATTTGTTTGTTATACAAAATGCTTATAAAAAATTAGGCGAAAGCGAAAAATTAATAGAACAATTATTCTATAACATACTAATTTTCAGAACACTAATTAATTATGACACAAATAATCTTTCGCCAATAAATTCAATAATATTTAAAGGTAACGATAAAGTTAAAGAAGTTGCTTCGATAATTCAAAAAGAAGGTCTTGATGTTCGCCCTATTTTATCGCCAACTGTTCCTAAAGGAACCGAACGTTTGAGAGTTTGTATTCATAGTTATAATAAAAAAGAAGAAATTATTTTTCTTTCACAATTAATAAACAATTTAAGAGATGAGTAAAATATATTTCATAACAGCAATAGGAACTAATTCGGGGAAAACTATTGTTTCGGCAATTTTTACTCAAGCTCTTAATGCCGATTATTGGAAACCTATTCAGGCAGGTGATTTAGATAATACCGACTCGATGAAAGTAGCTGAATTAATTTCGAATAAAGACTCGAAAATTAATGAAGAAAGATATAAATTATCAATCCCAAAATCGCCACATATTGCAGCAAAGCACGATAATATTGATATAAAATTATCTGATTTTTCAATACCTCATTTTAATAATAATTTAATTATAGAAGGTGCCGGTGGAATTCTGGTTCCGTTAAACGAAAATTTACTTATTATAGACTTAATTAAATTGTTTAATGCCGAAGTAGTTTTAGTTTCAGACGATTACCTTGGAAGCATTAACCACACACTACTTTCTATCGAATTTTTAAAAAGTAATAATATAAAAATTAAAGGTATTGTTTTTAACAAAAGCAGCAATATTGAAGCTCAAGATTATATTTTAAAATATTCGAAACTTAACTGTTTGCTTCGTATTAATATTGAAAAAGAGCTTAATAAAGAAGTTATTTTACAATATTCAAATGAACTTAAAATTAATTTAAAATGACTTTAGCCGAAAGAGATTTAAAAAATATATGGCATCCATATACTCAAATGAAAAATGCTTCATTGCCAGTTAATATAACTAAAGCAAATGGAGTTTATCTTTTCGACGATGAAAACAATAAATATATTGATGCTATTTCGTCTTGGTGGGTTAATATTCATGGTCATTGCAATAAATATATAGCAAAAAAGGTTTATGAACAGTTTAAAAAACTAGACCATATTATATTTGCAGGTTTTACGCACGAAGGAGCTATTGTTTTGGCCGAACGATTATTATCACACTTACCAAAAAATCAAACAAAAGTTTTTTACTCAGATAATGGCTCTACTGCGGTTGAAGTAGCAATTAAAATGGCCATACAATATTGGCATAACAAAAATAAAACAAATAAAACAAACATCATTGCTTTTAAAAATGCTTATCATGGCGATACTTTTGGAGCAATGTCGGTAAGCGGAAGAAGTGTATTTAACTCACCTTTTAATGATTTTTTATTTAAAGTTAATTACATCGATTTACCATATAACTCAAACAAAAACAATACTTTAGAACAATTTAAAAATATAATTAAAAGCAATTCGGTAGCTGCTTTTATTTTTGAACCTTTAATTCAGGGTGCAGGAGGAATGAATATTTATTCGAAAGAAACTCTTGATGAATTAATTTATTTATGCAAAAAAAACAATATTATTACCATTGCCGATGAAGTTATGACAGGCTTTGGCAGAACCGGCAAATACTTTTCATGCGATTATTTAGAGAACAAACCCGATATTTTTTGTCTTTCGAAAGGTATAACTGGCGGGACTATGGCTTTAAGTATAACTTCTTGTACACAAGATATTTACAATGCTTTTTGTTCAGACGACAATAAAAAAACCTTATTTCATGGACATTCATATACAGCTAACCCTATTGCAATATCAGCCGCTTTAGCAAGTTTAGATATATTGGAAAAAGATGAAACATGGAAAAAAATTAAAAATATTGAACAAAATCATATAAATTTCATTGAAAGAATTAAATCGAATAAAAATATAAAGACAATAAATTCACTAGGAACAATATTGTCTATTGAATTAGAAAGTGGCTCCGATACAAGCTATTTGAACAATTTAAGAAACAAAATAACCGACTATTTCATTAAAGAAAAAATTTTAATACGACCTTTAGGAAACATAATATATTTAATGCCACCATATTGCATCAACACCAAAGAGCTTAAATATATTTACTCACGAATCGAAAAATTTATTGTTGGGTTATAGAAAGTGTAATGAATTTAAAAGCGATAACCTATTCTAAATAAAATATCGCAAGGTGGTTTTTTAAAAAATGAAAGCACATCAAAAGAAACGTTTTTCTCATTGTAAGCAGAAATTATTTCAGAATAACGACTTGCTTCATAATCGTATGATTTTTCCCCATTTGCATAATATAGAGTCTGTAAAATTAATTCCAAATCAAAAAACACTCGACTATTAAGAGAAGTTATACCCAAAGATGGCTGTAATACATTTAACAGATAATTTGTAGACAGAGCACTTGCAGTTCTAAAACCCATAAAATAATCAATTGTTTGAAAATCATAACTCCAAGTATTTATTGTTGAAATAAAACGTATACCTAAATAAGGTTTTATTTTATATGTTTTGTTTTGAAAAAACATATAATTAAATTGATAAAATAAATTTATTTTTTCTGAAAGAATATACAAATGATACTCATTATTACAATCAGATGATTTGTATTTACTGTACGAAATTCCAAAATATTGTACATATTTATTTTTTGTTTTATAATTAATAGCTATTTCCGGAATCTCTTTTCTATATTCAACCAGACTATCAAAATGATAAAGAGCCGATATTTCACATAATTCACGATTTGTTAATGGGGAATAATTCATATAATTATTAACATAATTATATGGAAATTCATTATCTCTAAATCCAAAATAACTATTTATAAAATAGGAAATTTGTTTTCCAATACTTAATCCGAATTTGCTTGTTTCTTTAATAGTTTCTTGTTTCCAATATTTTTCTTTTTTTACAATTGAATCGGGTGTTTGTGCATAAAAACTTTCGAATGCTAATATTAATAAAAATGTTATAAGTATATTTTTCATAGTTAATTTTAATTTGTAAAATTTGTCGCTTTGCTAAACGAAATATTTTTTAACATATTGCCCAAAATTTATTTTCAGCTAAATTAATATAAAAATTTTTATAGTTAATATTAGTTTGTCTTGAATAGATTATACCAACATATTTTCACCATTTTAATTGAATGTTTATAGCGTTTGGATAATTAAGAAAATAACTTTAACTTTGACAGACGTTTTTAAAATTTAAGCGAAACATTCGAAAAAAATTACGAAAACGCAAATCAAAATTTTTTCTAAAAAACAAAGAAATGAAGAAAAAAATTATAATAGCAATAAGCATTTTTATAGTATTATTAATAGGAATTTATACAGCATATTCAATTTACTCGAAATATAAAACACCAGTAACAAATGCCGTAACCCTTTTACCTTCAGATGCTTCTATAATTATAAAAATTGCAAACCCTTTAGATAATTGGAACGAATTAAAAAAATCAACAACTTTTAATAATTTAAACAAAACAGAATTTATTGGAAATATTGATGATTTTATTAAGAAAATTAATTCATTATATATTAAAGATTCAAAATTAGAAGACATTGTACAAGACATAGATTTGTATTGTACCGTTCATTTCAGCGAAAGCAAAATTAACTATTCATATTTAATACAACTTCCATACGTTTCGGCTCAATATGATTTAGAAAAAATAATAAAAAATAAATCAAAATATAGTTTTAAAGAGGAGAGTTTTAAAAACTCAAAATTTGTTAAAATGACTTCGAAAAACAATACTCTTTTTTATACATATTTCAACGGTGTTTTTGCTATAACAACTTCACAATTATTAATTGAAGATATTATTCGAAATACTAGTTCTAATTCAAGTCTTTTAAACAATACTAACTTCAAAAAAATTAGTAAATCGGCAATTAACGAAGCAGCAGCAAATATTTATGTAAAATTTGATAAGCTTCCTTTAACACTTAAAAACTATATAAAATCAGATTATTTTAATGTCTTTAAAGAAATAGCAAACTTTTCTGATTGGAATGAATTGGATTTAATTTGCAAAGACAATTTTATTCTACTTAATGGCATATCTCTTACAAATAGCGATAAAACAAACTATTTAACTTGTTTCGAAAATCAAACAGCTCAAGAAATTGAGATACAGAATGTTATTCCTAATAACTGTAATATTTTATATGTTCAAACTTTTAGCGATTTTAAAACTTATATTGATTCTTACAAAAAATACAATAAAAATTTAGCTGAAAACAATATTGAAATTAAAAATGAATATGGAATATCTATTGACCAAACATTATATGATATTATTGGAAATCAGGTTGCTATAGCAGTTTGTCCGCCTTCGATGCAAAATCAAGAGGAAAATATTTATTATGTAGTAAAAACAAAAGATATTGCCGAGGCAATTATAAAATTAAAACAGTTGTCGAAAAATAATTTGGCTGAAGCAAATTATAAAGGCTTTGATATTTACAATATTAATATACCGAATCTAATTAATTCAACTTTAAATAAATTGTATCCGAAGTGCGAAAAAAGCTACGTTTCGTTTATTCAAGATTTTGTGGTTTTTGGCAGAACGGCCGAATCAGTAAAAGTTTTTATTAATAGTTTTACTTCACAAAATACACTTTCACGTAATGAAGAATATGTTGATTTTAACGAATATTTATCAAACACTGCTAATATTTTTATTTATTCGAATTTAAAACATTCGACACCATATTTTAAGAAATTTGTTAATGATGACAATAAAATTATTGATGAATATTCGAATATTGGAACATTGGGTTTACAAATTAACAGCAGTAAAAATGGCGAATTTTATACAAATATTATTATTGAAAATAAAAATTCGACTAATAACAATACTCAAACTAATTTAACAACAACAAAAATTGATTGGAAAACTAAATTAGATACCGGCATTGTAATTAAACCAATTATAATTAAAGACCATTCTGATAATACATATAATATTTTTGTTCAAGATTTATTAAATCAAATTTATTTAATTGATAAAGACGGCGAAATATTATTTAAAAAGCAATTAAAAGAACGAATTATAGGCAATGCTTATGAAATAGATTACTATAAAAACAATAAAGTTCAAATAATTTTCAACACATTAACTCAACTACATATAATTGATAAAAATGGAAGTTATATTGAAAAATATCCTGTTAAATTGCCAAAAAAAGCAACCAATAGTTTAGCTTTATTCGACTATGACAATAATAAAGATTATAGAATACTAATAGCTTGTGAAGATAAAAATGTTTACAATTATTCGAAAGAAGGTAAATTGCTTGTAGGTTGGGAAAAACCAAAAACCAAAAACATAGTTAAAAAAGAAATAGAATATTTTAGTGTTAACAGTAAAGATTTTATTGTAATAACCGATATTGATGGCAATATAACTTTTGTTGGAAGAAGAGGTGAAAAAAGAGTTAAAGTTCAAAAAACATTTAATGTTTCGAACAATAAGTATTGCTTAAAGAAAGAGAAAACTTTAGAAAATTCATCGTTATTAATAACTGATACCTCAGGAATAGTTTACCAAGTATATTTTAATGGAGTTGTTGATACAATAAACATCGGAAAATATTCTAAAAAGCATTCGTTTAATATTTTAGATTTAGATAATGACGGCAATAATGAGTATATATTATTAGATAAGAATGTTTTAAAAATTATTGATAAGAACAAAAAAATGAAATGGAATTTTGAATTCAGAAATGCTTTAAATAATGGGTTCAATATTTATAAATTCCCGAATAACGAAACAAAATTAGGCTGTTATTCATCACAAACAAATGAGATTTATTTATTTAATTCAGACGGTTCAATGTATAATAATTTCCCATTAGAAGGTAATAGCGATTTTACTATTTATGACATCAACCGAGACGGAATACTCGATTTAATTACATTGCTGAAAAATGATATTGTTAAAATATCGTTGAATTAATAAATAAAACTAAGACTAGTTTAAAGAATTATTTGCATACTAACAAATACTCCAAAATACTTTGTATTAGGATTTTCTAGGTAAGATAGTCGCCATGTAGCATCAACTCTAAAGAACTTTAATATATTTTCGAGCCCAACTCCTGCTTCAATATATGGTTTACTAACATTTGTTAAACCACTAGGAAATCTCATTAATTCTTTATTAGATTCTTTTAACGAACCTATCAATCCCTTTGTCCATATAATTTCTCTAAATTTTAACTTTTTAAGTAAAGGGAATTTATCTAAAAAGAAACCATTAAAATGATGAGCATAATAAAGACTTAAATACTTATCGCTAACAAATTCAAAATAATTCATCATATTAAATGCTTCTTTATCAAATGAATACGTTTCATTTCCTTCATGCATTTTTAATAATATAAAAGGCAATTTACCAAGAACAACTCCCGAATTTAATATATAAACCGAACGACCAATAGGTGCAATATTAAACCAATCTTCAACTCTTAAATTAAATTTATGAAATTCAAAATCGCTATTAAGAAAATTATTAAATCCATATCTATATTTCAATGTAAATACAGGATATTTTGTACCAAGACTAACTCGGTCAAACTCTCCCATTAGGAATTTTTCTCTAAATGCAAATCTTGTTTCTATACCTAATTCAGAAGTAGTAATATTATCTTTTATAACAATCTTTTGTGGATAAACAATAAAAAAGGAAGTATCAAAAGCAGGAAAACAAACTCGATGAGTGAATGAAAATTTAGTCGAAAATCCTGGAACCCATTCATGTTCATACCAACCATTATTTTCTTCTACCATTGAAAGTTTATAATTTTGAGATTTTTGCAAGAACAATCTCATAATATTATCATTTCTAAAAGCATTTTCACTTTGCCCTAATTGTTCAAGGTCATTTTTATATTTAAAACCGACTCCTCTTCTTGGATTTTTATTAAACAACCAAATCATATCGGCACTATATTTAAATTTTTCATCTAAAGTACCATAAGCAGCGTATCCGCCAAACATTATTTTTTTACTAAAATTATTGCTTGTTCTTCCACTAAATCTAAAACGATTCCCTTCAATAGGGTTATTGCTATAAGTTGTAAAATATGGACCCCATTCAAATTTCCCTATTTCTAAGTAACCTGTCCCGAGCATAAAAAACAAATTATACATTGTTTTATAAACAGGTAACTTCTTAATTGAATCAATCATTACATAGATAGATCTCTCACTATTAGACAAACTATCATGACGGGCTTGTTGCCAATATTCGTCGGTTTTTAATGTAGCATCTTCTGCTACAGCAATATTGTTTGATAAAGAGTAGAAATTATCTTCTTTAAAAATATTTGTTTTGAAATCTTTGTAAGAAGCAGTTTTTTTAGCATAAAAACTAAAACCTTCACTTAACGGCACAGGGATAAAAAAATCAACAGTTAAATAGTCTTTAGACAAGAACCAAGTGCTGTCAAATTTATTGTATTCCTTGCCTATTTGAGCGTATTTAACAAAATTTAAATTAACATCTTTCGTTACTGCCAACATTATTTTCTTAATAGCATAAGTAGAATCGGTAACCCAAAAATTACCATCAAAAACGTATTCTTCTGGTCTTTTAGGTTTAAAAACAATTTGATAACACCATTTATTATCAATAAAAGCCGAATCGGTCAAATAGTATTTATAAAATGTTTTACCATAATTAGCTAATGGACTTATAAATGGTTTCCCGAAAAAATTAACTTGATTTTCATATACATCAATTTTTTGATACATATCCCCTAAGAACTGCGAAAAACTTTTATTATTTACCCCAGAAACTTTTGTTGCTTTAACACTTTCTTTTTCAATTTTAGGTTTTGCTCTATAAAAAAAATCTGATATTGATTCGATAAGAAATACTGGTAAAAAATTTTCTCCTCTAACCTCAGATGAATCAATATTATTAAACACAAAATCTAATTGTTTAAACAATCGGTTTTTCATAAGTTTACTTGAAATATTATATAAATCAAATTCAACTTTATTATAAACTTCGTATTGATAATAATCTAGATTATCTAATCCGTTCTTGTTCTTATATTTAACAATACTATCTAAAATAAGATGGGCTGGATTGTCTTTTATTCTTTTCTTTTTTGATTGAACAACAACTTCTGATATATTAATTGACCTTGTATTTAGTTCTGAGTTAATAACCTGAGTTATCAAAGGTTTTACTTTTCTTGTAACAGAAACATATCCTATAACAGAAATTATTAAACTATCTACTTTTTGTGTTGTTTCTATCTTAAACCATCCATTACCATCTGAGTATGTGCCAATGTTTGTCCCTTTAAAACCAACATTAACATAAGCTAGTGGTACTTTTGTACTTGCATCAATAATTCTTCCTTGTACAACAGTCTTTTGAGAAAAAGCTATTAGCACAAAAAAGAAATTAATAAAAATTAATAATAATATATTTTTAAACCTTATCATTTGTTCTTTTTACAAAATGCGAAATTAATATACTTATTTGATATAACAATACAATTGGTATCGAAACAATAATTTGACTAAAAATATCGGGTGGTGTAATAATAGCCGCTATAATTAAAATTATAATTATGGCATGACGACGATATCTTTTTAAAAATGAAGGAGATACAATTCCAGCTTTTGATAAAACATAAACTAATAAAGGCATCTGAAAAACTAATCCATTAATTAAAATAACCGAGATAAAAGTTGAAATATACGAATCAATATTTATAGCATTAATTACACTTTCGCTTATAGAATAACTTTCGAAAAAGTTTAAGGTTAATGGAATAATTAAATAATATCCGAATAAAACACCTAAGAAAAACAAGAAACTACTTGAAATTATTAATCCATTAAAATATATTTTTTCTTTACTTTTTAATGCTGGTTTAATAAAAAGCCATAATTCAAAAACCAAATAAGGATATGACAAAACAACACCTATAATTATAGACATAATAATGTGAACAACAAATTGTCCCGACATATAAATGTTTATAAGTTTAAGTGGATGAAAATCAATACATAAAGTTGAAATATTATATTTTGAAGCTAATTCACAAAAGAAATTATATGTAAAAAATGAACTTTTGTTTGGAGCTAAAATAATTTCATCAAAAACAAATTCTTTAAAAATAAAGGCAACAACTGTTAATGCAGAAATAGCTATAATTGACCTTATTAAATGCCATCTTAATGCTTCTAAATGGTCAATAAATGACATTTCTTTATTATCAATCTCATTTTGCATTATTTTAAAAATGGTTTAAGATGTTTTTTTATAATTCCCAAAATTAATTATTTTATTTAGAAACAAAATATATTAAACTTTATAATTGAATCTTGTGGTAATATTGCGAATTAAAAAAAACTTATTAATTTTGAAAAAAAACAAACTTACTAATTATGCAAAAAATATCATTTTTATTAACTATCGCTTTATTTAGCACAATGATTATGTCTTGTAAAAACAATAAAAAAGAAACAGAAACATCTGTTAAGATAGAACCTTTCAAATATCAGGTTGAACAATTTGGAGATTTTAGAGTTTTAAGGTATGAAATACCAGGGTTCGAAAAATTAGATTTGAAAAATAAAATATTGCTTTATTACTTATATGAAGCAGCACAATCGGGACGTGACATTGTTTATGACCAAAATTATAGATACAATTTAACTGTAAGAAAAACTCTTGAGCAAATTATTGCAAATTACGAAGGAGATAAAAACAGTGAAGATTATAAAAACTTTATTCTTTATGCAAAAAGTGTTTTTGCTTCAAACGGAATTCATTTTCACTATTCATCAGAAAAAATTATTCCTGCATTTTCGAAAGAATATTTAAATATTTTGATTACAAGTTCTACAAAAGGAAGTTTTCCTATTAGTGAAAACCAATCAAAAGAACAATTTATTTCATTTATCACTCCAATTATTTTCGACACAACTATAGATAATAAACAAGTTGTATTAGATCCAACTAAAGATATAATTAAAGAATCGGCTACAAACTATTATCAAAAATCTCTTACCTACGATAAAGTAAGTAAATATTATGGAAAAATTATTGACAAAAATGACACTAAACCTATTTCTTATGGTTTAAATTCGAAGTTAATGTTAAACGAAAAAACCGGAGAATTATATGAAGCTACTTGGAAAGTTGGAGGGATGTATTCGAAGTCTATTGAAAAAGTTGTTGCTAATTTAGAACAAGCATTAAACTATACCGAAAACGATACTCAGAAAAAAGCATTAGCAAAACTTATAGAGTTTTATAAAACAGGAGATTTAAAAACTTTTGACGAATATTCTATTCTTTGGGTTAACGACACTAATTCTGTAGTTGATGTTGTTAATGGTTTTATCGAAGTTTATGCTGACCCAATTGGTAAAAAAGGAGCATATCAATCAATGGTTTCTATAAGAGACATTGAAGCAAGTAAAAGAACAAAAACTATTTCGTCTAATGCTCAATGGTTCGAAGACAATTTACCTATTGCAAAAGAATATAAAAAAGCTAATGCTGTAGGAGTTAATGCAAAAGCAATTAATGTAGTATCGGTTGCCGGCGACAATTCTCCATCTGTTCCTATCGGAGTTAACTTACCTAACTCAAGTTGGATTCGTAGCGAATATGGTTCAAAGTCGGTTACTATTTCTAACCTTTCAAATTCTTATGACCAAGTTGCTAAAACAAATGGAGCATCTCAAGAATTTTTATATTCACAAGAATTGATAGATATTAATATTAAATATGGTGATATTGCAGGTAATATTCACACCGATTTGCATGAAATTATTGGTCATGGTTCAGGAAAAATGAAAGATGGTGTTTCTGACCCTTCTTCTCATCTTAAAAATTATTACTCTGCCTTAGAAGAAACAAGAGCCGAATTAGTTGGTTTATATTTTATTATGGATAAAAAATTAGTTGAATTAGGCTTAATTCCTTCTCTTGAAGCTGCAAAAGCTCAATATAATAGTTTTTTAATTAATGGTATGTTTAGACAATTAGTTAGAGTTAAGCCAGGTGCAGAAATAGAACAAGCTCACATGAGAGCAAGAAAGCTAATTGCTGAATGGACATACGATAAAGGTAAAACCGAAAAAGCTATTGAAATAATAAAAAAAGATAATAAATCGTATTTAGTTATTAACGACTATGCTAAAGTAAGAGTATTGTTTGGCGAATTATTAAAAGAAATTCAAAGAATAAAATCTGAAGGTGATTATGAAGCTGGTAAAAATTTAATTGAAAAATATGCAGTTAAAGTTGATCCAACTATTCATACCGAAATTATAAATAGATGGAATAGTTTAAATATTGCTCCTTATTCAATTTTTATTAATCCTGTTTTAATACCTGTTTACGAAAACAAAAAAATTGTTGATGTTAAAGTTGAATATCCAGAGGATTTCTTAAAACAAATGATTTATTATGGTGAAAAATATAGCTTTTTACCAGTTATGAATTAGTTTGCGGCAAGCTGTTCGAAGGATGTTTCGGATAAAGAAACGAAACATATAATATGAACTTAATAATAAATGACAATGCCGAAAATATTTAAACAGAAAGATATAGAATATAATGAGTTGCAATCTGAATTAAAACCATATGCGTGGTATTCAAGTCCTCGATTGTCGGAAATTGGAAAATCAAAGGATTTGTATTTTAACATGCGTAAATTAGACCCAGATAAATATTCATATCCATATCATTTTCATCATAATGCAGAGGAATTATTAATAATAATCGAAGGCTCAGCGACTTTAAGGACTGCAAATGGGCTCGAAATTATTAATAAAGGAGATATATTATTTTTCGAAAAGGGAGATACAAGTACTCACCAATTATATAATCACACTATTGAACCTTGTATTTATTTTGATTTACGGACAAATAATGATTTCGATGTTGCAGAATTTACTGATACTGGAAAAGTAATTTTAGGGCCTACTATGGAGATTTTTGAAAAAGGAGAACAGGTAGATTATTTTAAAGGAGAAGAAAATATTTCTGACATATGGGACAAGTTGAAAAAATGACAATTAATTAAATCTTACAATAGATTACATTGACTATTGCGATCCCAATGATCCGCCATTTGTTAACTGTCAGGAAAAAAGTGAAACTGAGGTATTAACATTTACTAAAAACTAATTTCTATACCTTAATATTTTTAATCGCGAATAATTGAGTCTGAAATGCAATTTATTTAATATTCTGTGGTGCGTAGTTTCCTTCCGAAAACTTTCGGAAACGCATTTAATAAACTGTAGTTTTTTAACTACAATTATATAAAAAAAACTACCTTTTTTTTAACATTACCAAACTAAAGCTTGTTTTGTTAGTTGCAAACCAACTTTTATTTGGTTCGTAGTTAAAAACTACGAACAACGGGTTTAACCGCATTTAAGCCCTTCACCCAATTTTGTTGTTGTTTTAAAACCAACTTTTATTTAGTGCGAAGAAAATCCCGAAAGCTTTCGGGGTCGCACAACGAATTCCGGAAGCTACCTGTATAGCTAAACTTCTAATTGGCACGGAAAACATTTCCGCGCCAGCCTTAGTTTTTTAAAATACTTAAAATCGAAGCACGACTTTGAGTCGTATCCCGTAAAAATCCGTAATTAAGCTTTAAGAGTCACAATGTTTTTACATTTGCCTTATTTTCATAATTATACAACTATTAATTCTACAAAAAAGGGTTAATCAAAAAATTTAAATTTGAGTCTTTTAATAAAAAAGTGTATATTTGATGTCTTAATTATATGGTTTAATTCAATATAATTTGACTCAATTTTAAAACAATAATGATTAAATATCTCAATTATATATTAATTATTATTTCGGTATTTTTGTTAAATATAAACAATGTCTTTTCTCAAAAAAACATTGACAAGGGTATTGATTTATTTAAAATCAACGATTATACTTCGGCTATAAAAATTTTCGAAAAAGAAGCAACAATTCCTGAAAATGCCGAACTTTCAAACATTTATTTAGGGGCTTGTTATGCTTATTTGTCTAACAATTCCGAAGCCGAACGTTATTTTTTTGGTCAGCAATTAAAAAACTCGAAATTGCCCGAATATTTCCTTTACAAAGGATTGTATTTCAAAAAAACGTTCCAAATTGCCGAAGCTATAAAATGTTTTGAGCAGTATAAAGCTTTAAAACCCGACGATATTTTAAACAAATATCTTATACCTTCTTGCTTGTACATTAAAGATAATTATAATAAAGAATTTGCTTTTGCTATTAATAACGTTAAATCTCTAAACACCGAATATAATGAGATGAGCATATCTGCTTTAGATGATGGTATGGTAATATCTTCTTCGAGGAACAATGACAAAAAAAGAGAAAACGATTATTTAGGTGACAGATATTCGAAACAACTCGATTTTTATTTTGCTTATTGGAAAGACGGTCAATTATTAATTGAAGATAATAGCTATAAAGTTCAGGGCTTAAATTCGAACGATTTCGAAACTCAGGCTTGTTTTTATAATAAAGATACTCGTGTTTGCTTTGCAAAAACTTATAAATATACATTTAATAATATTGATAAAATTATAAGTAAAATTTATTATAGCAAATTTGATGATATTAACAAATGGTCGTCTCCTTCGGCCGCTTTTGATTATAACAGTGATTTATATTCTATTAAATACCCTTTTCTTTCACCTGATAAAAAGAAACTATATTTTTCATCAGATATGCCTGGTGGTTATGGTGGATATGACCTTTATGTTTGCACATTGGATGCGACTGGAAAATGGTCGAACCCCGAAAATTTAGGAAATATTATTAATACCGTAGGAAACGAAATTTCACCTTATATTTTTAATAGCACATTATATTTTTCTTCCGATTTTTTACCAGGATATGGTGGATATGATGTATTTTATTCTACCTTAAATAATGGTTATTCTGCTCCTCAAAACATGAATCAACCTATTAATTCTGCTTATGACGATTATGGTTTGATAAAAACTTTAGCCGACCGAGGATTTTTCATTTCAAGCCGTCCTTTTGGACTTGGCAAAGATGATATTTATTCTTTTATAAAATCAAAACCTATAGAGCTTAATTTCGAAGAAAATATTTTATTTATTGACGATAACTTTACTTATAATGGCTATACTTACAAAATTGAATGTAAGGAAGATAAAACCAAAGATGATTTAGTTTCATCGGTTGGCCGTTTTAATTATGAATTAAAAATTAATAATAGTTATTTACTTAGTTCTCGTGAAAATGGTTTTTCTGACAATGAAATTTATTTTAATATAAAAGATAATGAAGGTTATTTAAGAACTATTAATGTTAGCTCTACCACAAAAACTTTTTATATTAAAGGTAGTGTAGCCGATTTACAAAGAAATAACGGACAAATTATTCATGCCACTTTATTATTAAAAAATAAAATTATTAAAGAAATTATTGTTGCTAAAAATGGTTCTTATCAGTTCGACAATGTTTTAGAATCAGGTAAAAACTATCAGGTTGCATTTACAAAAGAAAACTTTTCTTTAAAAAAGGAGAAAAAAATTAATACCGAACTAGTTTGTTTCGGAAATATAATTGAAAATGATAAAGGGAAAAAAGGAGTAAATGTTAGCTTACTCGAAGGAAATAGCATTTTAGAATCAACCTTGTCTGATGATAATGGTATTTATTTTTTTAAGCTTCAGCCTAATAAACCATATTCGATAAAAGCAGTTAATAATACTGATACTAGCACAGTTATGATTTTTACTTTTGGTATGGATACAGGTAGAATTATGGTTGATGATATAATTTTTAAACCAATTGTTTTAGCTAATAACGAAAACAATAATACAAATGTTGAATTGTTCGAAAATAGCAATGCAAAAGAAGAAGCTCCTAAAATTGAACTGAAACCAACTTCGGACAAAAACGCTGTTGCCGAGATTAAACCTATTGAAACTAAGACAGTTGCAACTACACCGAAAACAACTGCTCCTAAAAGTACAAGCACAGCAGTTATTACAAAAGAGAGCACCTCTCCTAAAGTTTTACCTGCTTCAACTAATACGGTAAAACCAAATACTGCAACTACGGCACCTCCATCTACAACTAATATTACAACCAATAAACCTGTAAATGCACAAGCTTCTACGCAAGTAAATACTAACACAAAATATGTTATAGCAAAAGGAATTATTTCATGTGATGGAATTGTAGTTACTAAGGCTCTTATAAAAGTTTTATTAAATGGAAGTATTGTAACTTCAACATATACAAATGAAACAGGGAGTTATCAGTTAAACGAATTGTCATCTCAACGAAGATACACCTTGAACATTTCAAAAATAGGATATGAAACATTAATAATTGATTTATCAACTATGACAGTTGATCCAGATTTTCCGTTAAACAAAGATTTTACTATAAAAAAGGAAGAGTCGTTTGACGCACCTATTGTTAAAACAGAAAATAGCATTACATGTAAAGGCGTTGTAACCATCGACAAACAACCAATTGGATACGCTTTACTTACTTTGTATAATGACGGAGAGCCAATTTCGATGGTAAGAGCAAATAAAGATGGCTCTTATGAAATAGATATTTCGCCCGAAAAAATGTATGCAATTAGAGTTTCGGTTCCCGGACAAGATGATGTTATCTCAACCTTCTCAACTAAAAACATAGACACGAGTAAAGATTTTATTAAAAATATTGAAATAAACTTCTCTTCAAACGAAAATAAAACAACTTTAGATAAGAAAACTATTCAGTTAACAGGCAAAGTTCATATTATGAATGTTGCAATACCCGATGCTTTAGTAAAGCTAATGAATGGTACTGTTTTTATAAATGAGATGCTTACCGATAAAAGCGGCGGATTTCATTTTGAGCTAGAAAAAGGTATTAAATACAGTCTTATTGTAATTAAAAATGGCTTTCAAGACGGATTCTTAACAATAGAAACAAATATTGATGCCACTCAAATTAATAAAATAATTGCAATGAAGCCTATTGTTGGATATGATGAAAAAGATATGGTTGATATTTCGCAATTAGTTGAAAAAAATATTCCTGAAATTTCGAAAAAGCAAAAAGGAGATGTTACCGTTCACTGTCATGGCGATATTAAAAGCGAAGGAGAACCATTAGAAGATGTTTTGGTTGAAATTTTTATGAATAATGAAATGATTGAAAATTATACTACAAATACTTTAGGTTCATATTCTTTTAATGTTAGAGGAAATATGGAATACAATATTGTTGCTTCAAAATATGGCTATTATTCAGAAAAAATTGTGGTTCAAACTAATGAGTCGTTAATTGATGTGGTTAATGATATTACCCTTAAGCCTAAAGCACCTTTAAAAGTTGAAGGAAATTTAAAGTTTAAAAACCAACCTGTTGACAGTGCAACCGTTTCAGTATCAACACAAAAAGAGTTAATAGATGAGCAAATTACAAATAAAGAAGGAAAATTTTTCTTTGATTTAGTAGTTGATGAAAACTATAAAATAGTTGCAACAAAAAAAGGATTTTTCCAAAAACAATCAAGCCTGTCAACCGAAGGTAAAAAAGAAAATGAAGTAATTAAAATTGAAGATGAAGTTGATACAATTCAAAAAAATGTTGATATAGTTTTAAAAAATATTTATTTCGATTTTAACAGTTCAACATTAAGGCCTGAATCACATGCCGAATTAGATAGAATTAAAACATTTTTAGATATAAATAATAATATAAAAGTTGAAATATCGGCACATACCGATTTAAGAGGCGAAGACGATTACAACTATTTATTATCGCAAAGAAGAGCCAATTCGGTTGTAGATTATTTAAAATATAAAAATGTTAAAAGTAATAGGATGAATGCAATGCCTTATGGCGAAACAAAACCAATTTATCCGAATGCTACTGCCGAAGAAGAACATCAATATAACAGAAGATGCGAATTTACAGTTTTATCGTATGATGAAAAATTTAGCGATAATAATTCGAAAAAATATTATGAAGAATTAGAAAACAGCGAAGGTTTAGTTTATATGGTTCAGGTAGGGAACTCAAAAGAGCCATTAGAATTTGGAACATTTGCAACAGTAGAAGATTGTATGCCAGGCATTAAAGTAAATATGATAAAAGGAGACGACGGAATTTACAGATATGTTGTATGTTGTTTTGAATTTATAGAACAAGCTATAAAATTAAAAGATATAATTGAAAAGAAAGGATTTGATGCCTTTGTTATAGCATTTTTAAATGGCGAAAAAATAAGTATTGAACAAGCAAAAAATATAAAATAATATTTTTATAATCTTTCGCAATAAGAGTTAAAACCAAATTTCTTAACTAATTCAAAAGAATTATTCTTCTTTAAAATACCTATCGAAGGCAAATTAATACCATTAAAAGTAGTTGTTTTAACCATTGTATAATGAATCATATCGTTGAAAACAATTTTATCTCCTATTTTTAATTCATTATCAAATCTAAAATCTTCCATAAAGTCGCCGGCTAAACAGCTAATTCCACCTAATCTGTAAATATATTTACCATTAGGATTATAGTTGCAAGAAACAACCAAAGGTTTATAAGGCATTTCGAGGCAATCGGGCATGTGGCAAGTGAAAGAAACGTCTAAAATAGCTGTTTTAATATCATAATTATTGGTAATATCTAAAACAGTAGAAACCAAAGAGCCTGTTTCCCAAGCAAAAGCACTACCAGGTTCAAGAATAATTTGAGCCGAATATTTTTCTTTAAATTTATTTATTGTATTAATTAAATGGTCAATATCATACCCTTTTTTAGTCATTAAATGACCACCGCCAAAGTTTATCCATTTAACTTTTGGCAAAATATGACTAAATTTGTTTTCAACCGAATTTAATAAACGTTCAAAAGCATAAGAATCATTTTCGCATAAAGCATGAACATGAATACCTTCAATACCATCGGGCAAACAAGGTAAATCTTTTGATAAAATACCAAGTCTAGAGCCTTTAGAGCAAGGATTGTATAGATCGGTACCAACTTCACAATGTTCGGGATTAACCCTTAAACCACAAGAAACATTTTTAGAAAAATCCTTAAATTTTTCCCACTGGTTTAATGAATTAAAAGTAATATGACTAGACCTTTTTACAAGTTCATCAAATTCATTTTCGAGATAAGCGGGGCTATATAAATGTGTTTTAACTCCAAACACATCAAAGCCCATTTTAGCTTCATTTAAAGAACTAGCCGAAACTCCCGATATATATTGTTTAATTTGAGGAAAACAGCTTTGCATAGCAAAACCTTTAAAAGCCAATATAATTTTAATATTGGCTTTTTTTTGAACTTCGCTAATAAGCTTAAGATTTCTTTCTAATAATTCTTCTTCTAAAACAAAACAAGGAGAAGGAATAATATTTAAGTCTAATTTCATTTATAGTTCTAAATCAACATCTTCTTTAACATGCCAAGGCAAACCATATTTATTTAATTTTTCCATAAATGGATCAGGATTAAATTCTTCCATATTAAATACACCTTTGCCTGCCCAAACTTTAGTTGCAACCAACATTCCTCCTATTGCCGCAGGAACGCCAGTTGTATAAGAAACACCTTGAGTTCCAGTTTCTTTGTAAGCCTGTTGATGACTACAATTATTGTATATATAACAAGTTTTTTCTTTGCCGTTTTTCAATCCTTTTGCACGAATACCTATTGAAGTTTCGCCCGAATAGTTTTCGCCAAGATCACCAGGATTTGGTAATACAGCTTTTAAAAACTGCAATGGAACAATCTCTTTACCTTCATAAAGAATAGGTTTAACGCTAGTCATACCAACATTTTCTAAAACTCTTAAATGAGTTAAATACTCTTGAGAAAAAGTCATCCAAAATCTGGCTCTTTTAATTGTTGGGAAATTTTTAACCAATGATTCTAATTCTTCGTGGAATAAAACGAAAGAATCTCTTGCCCCAATATTAGGGTAAGTTAATGCTTTTTGAATAGAAAATGGAGGTATTTCAACCCATTTGCCATTTTCCCAATATTTACCATTTTGAGTTATTTCTCTGATATTAATTTCAGGGTTAAAGTTAGTAGCAAAAGCTTTTCCGTGGCTACCGCCGTTACAATCAACAATATCTAAATAATTAATTTCGTCAAGAATATGTTTACTAGCATAAGCAGTGTAAACATTAGTAACACCTGGATCAAAACCACAACCCAATAAAGCCATTATTCCTTTTGCTTTAAAACGTTCTTGATAATCCCATTGCCATTTATATTCAAATTTAGGAACATCAATTGGTTCGTAATTAGCAGTATCAATATAATTAACTCCAGTTTCTAAACAAGCATCCATAATAGGAAGGTCTTGATAAGGTAATGCAACATTAATAACTAAATCAGGTTTATATGAATTAATTAATTTAACGGTTTCAGAAACATTATCAGCATTTAATTGAGCCGTTTTAACTCTGTTTCCGCCAATAGCATTAGCTATTTCTTTACATTTAGATTCGGTTCTTGATGCTAATAAAATATCAGAAAAAATTTCCGGAACAGAAGCACATTTAAAAGCAGTAACCCTGCCAACTCCTCCGGCACCAATAATTAATAATTTTGTCATTATTTTAAATATTAATTTGTTGTGTTAAACAATAATACAAAAATATTTAATTTTAAATAATTTGCAATATTTTTAGAAACAAATAACTTGTGATTTTATTTAGCAATAAATAAACAATCTTTTTTTTTGTAAAATAAGTGTTTATCTAAATAATCGAAAAGATGTAATGTAATGCATTATATATTGTTTTTTTATGTTATCGAATACATCTTTTAAAGTTTTTCTTTAATGAAGTAATTGTATTCTTGATTATGGTTTTATACTCAGGCTGGCGCGGATTTGTAATCCGTGCCTTGATTTTTATATGAAATAAGTTATTTAACCACCATTCTTAATTTTGTGTTGTGGCTTTTGTCTTGCTGAGCCGCGGCGAAGCATCTATGTTTTAAGAAAAGACCCTTCATTACCATTCAGGGAGACAAGGGCTAACACAAGGCTGGCGCGGAAATGTTTTCCGTGCCTTGGTTTAACATAATGTCGTACCTACT
>CAZJKL010000034.1:0-34551 GCA_964546655.1 uncultured Bacteroidales bacterium
TTTACTTAATATGGAAATTTAAAAAGTGGGTGACTCAATGCACAAAACAGGAAGTTAAGTCATATATTTTTCAATTCTAACTATGAATAATAATCCAATAAAATATTTTTAATGTTTTAAGCTATATTTATTTATTTAATAAGTTAATAGTATAATGCTTTTTATTACTTTTGTTTTAAATTATAAAAAATTGTTTTTAGTAAAAGATGTTTTTAAAATATAAATTTTCCCCACTCTTATTAATAATTATTATTGGTTTATTTGGCAATAAACTTAATGGTCAGAATAATTTTTTAAAACTAGATAATTATAAAAAATATTTATATAAATCATCGGTAACATTAAATTTTGGTCCTACTTTCTATTATGGTGATATCAAAAATATTGGCGTAATACCGGCTAAAAAGAATTATGAAAAAAGCAGATTCAACTATGGGTTTGGGTTTAATTCTCAAATTAATGCAAAATCAAATGTTAAATTAAACTTTGTTTTTGGCAGTTTATCGAGTTCGAAAAATTATGCATATTCTATTGATACCATCACAGGTTTAAAAATATATCCTGATGGAAAAGTATTTAATAATAAATTTTATAATATTGTTTTATTAGGAACTTATAATATTTCAGAATATTTAAAATTAAATCCTTACTTACAACTTAATGTTTATGGTATTTATGGATTAGGGGTATTTAATTATAGAACAAAAATAACTTCATTAGAAAACAATAAAATTGTTAATTATAGTGGATATATTGATGGAATTAAAAAAGCAAACAGAAAAACAGCTTTAATTTTACCTCTTGGTGTTGGTGCGGAATATAAAATAAAAGATGGCGTTTTTGTAAATGCCGAATTATCGTTAAACAATATTTTATCAGATAAAGTAGATTTAGTTAAAGAAACAACTATGTATGATAAATATTGGACTTTAAATATTGGAGCAAAGTATAATTTGAGTGGTCTTTTCGAAACATTTAAACCTTCGAATAAATCAAAAACAAATAATAAAAATGCAAATTACAATCAAATTATTTATCCGGTTAATTCAAACGAATCATTATCTACAGCTGAAAATACTGATAATGGAGTAGTAATAAAACAAAAAGTAAGCAATGTTGAAGATAATAAGTTTACCTTAGAAATTAAAATTGATAAAAAAGACAAAATAGATTATTCTGTTCTACACTTATACTTCCCGAATGAATTTAATGTTAGTGTAATTAATTCTAACGATGGATTTATTCAAAAAGAAAATGGATATTTAAAAATTCTTTGGAATAAAGAAATAAATAATAAAACTAATATAAAATTAGATTTTGAATGTTCTAATTGCTCTAAAAATACATATTATTTTAAAGGTTTATATACTTATATTATCGACAATAATACCTTTGAATATGAATATGGTAAGGTTGCTTTAAATTACAATAACGCACTTGCTGTTTTGTCGGTTGATAATAAACTTGATGATTTAATTGCTTCATCAGAAACACCAGCCGAAGTAAAAGAACCTGTTGAAACTAAAGAACCAATTGTTGATGCCTCAGAACCAGTTATTGATAATAATAATTTAGCAGAAAATAAAACCGAGGTAAAAGAGCCTGTTGAAACCAAAGAGCCAATTGTTGATGCCTCAGAACCAGTTATAGATAACAATAACTTAGCAGAAAATAAAACCGAAGTAAAAGAACCTGTTGAAATTAAAGAACCAATTGTTGATGCCTCAGAACCAGTTATAGATAATAATAACTTAGCAGAAAATAAAACAGAAGTAAAAGAGCCAGTTGAAACCAAAGAACCAATTGTAGATTCATCAGAGCCAGTTATTGATAATAATAATTTAACGGAAAATAAAACTGAAGTAAAAGAACCTGTTGAAACCAAAGAACCAATTGTAGATTCATCAGACCCAGTTATAGATAACAATAATTTAGCAGAAAATAAAACCGAAGTAAAAGAACCTGTTGAAATTAAAGAACCAAATAATATTACTGAACCAATATTTGATGATAATAGCAATACTAATGTTTCTCAAAACATTAATAATGTTATCTCAAACTCAAATGTTGGTAATGGGAAAAACACCGATGATAATATAAAATATAGAGTAGTTGTAGCTGCATCTGAATATAGATCAAATATCTTGAGTTTGAAACGAAATTTTAATATTCAAGAAAACATTGTTGAACAATATGATGGTGAATGGTATAAATATATAGTTAGTAATTTTAATAGTTATAAAGATGCAATGCAGTATTGCATAAACAAACAAATATTAGGTTCAAGAGTTGAAGCCTACACCGATAAAAACGACAATATCACACTAAAAACTCCTGAGGAGGATAAAAAAAAAACAACTCAAATTCCCGTTTCCGAAGATTTTTCGGAAGTAAAACCTACTTCGAATAACACTAAAGAGCAAGAAGATTTAGCAAAGCAAAAACTAGCTGAAGAGGCAAGGCTGCAAGAAATTGCAAAACAAAAGCAAGAAGCAGAGCAACTTAGATTAAAACAAGAAGAAGATTTAGCAAAGCAAAAACTATCTGAAGAAGCAAGACTACAAGAAATAGAAAAACAAAAGCAAGAAGCTGAACAACTTAGGTTAAAACAAGCAGAAGATTTAGCAAAGCAAAAACTAGCTGAAGAGGCAAGGCTACAAGAAATTGCAAAACAAAAACAAGAAGCAGAACAACTTAAGTTAAAACAAGAAGAAGAAATAGCAAAACAAAAACTAGCAGAAGAAGCAAGGCAACAAGAAATAGCAAAACAAAAGCAAGAAGCTGAACAACTTAAGTTAAAACAAGAAGAAGAAGAAAAACAAAAGCAAACGGAAGAGATAAGATTGCAAGAAATTAATAAAAAGTATTCTCTAATTCTTGAAAAAGCCGATCAACTATTTGAGCAAAAGCAACTAAATCAATCAAAAGAGCAGTATAAATTATCTTTAGAAATAAAGCCAAACGAGCAATATCCGCAAAGTAGAATTGATGCAATTGAAATTCTTCTGAAAGAAAATTTAATTAAATCAGAGAGTTTAATAAATAAAGGTGATTCATTATTTAATTTACAACAATACTATTTATCGAGAGAAAAATACACCGAAGCTAATGATATTTATAAAAAAGATGAAACAACTGCAAAAATTGAAAATGTAAATAATATTATTAGAGATATAGAAAATAAAAAACTAGAATATCAAGAAGTTATAAAAAAAGCTGATATTGAATTTAATGGAAAAAATTATGTTAAAGCATTAGAATTGTATGAGTTAGTATTAAAAACAGATAGCGAGAATAATTATTTAAAGAACAGAAAAGAAGAAACCGAAGCAATAATTTTGAAAGCAAAACAGGTCGATGAAATTAATGCAAGTTTTAATAATAAAATTAAAGTAGCCGATGAAAAATATAATTCAAATTTACTTGAAGAGGCTATTTCTTTGTACGAAGAAGCTCTTTTAATTAAACCAAACGATATTTATGTTGCCGAAAAAATTAAAAATATAAAATACACAATTGACGAAAACAATAAGATAAAAATTAATTATACTAAATTAATATTTGAAGCCGATTCGTTGGTTAAAAAAGATGAATTAAAATTAGCTTTAAATAAATATTATAAAGCAAAAGAATTAAAAATAGAAGAAGTAGAAATTAATAATAAAATTGATGAATTAAAATTGCAAATTCAGACAAGAGAAAATGATTTAAGAAAGTTTAATAAGCTTAATAAAGAAGCTGATTCATTGTATATTATTCAAAGTTTTGAACAAGCTATTTTAAAATATGAAGAGTTGTTAAAGCTGAAACAAGACACAGCAATTGAAAACAAAATAAAAGATATTAATTCAACATTAAACGAAAGAAATACTAAAACCGAAAACTACAAAAACGCTATAAATAAGGCCGATGAATTATTTAATAATAAAAGCTATGATGACGCAATTAATTATTATAACAAAGCTTTAGAATATAATAAAGAAGAAGCATATCCAAGAAATCAGATTAATATTATTAAAGACATTATTGAGAGTGAAAATAAGACAGAAAATGATTATAAAAAAGCTGTTAAATTAGGTGATTCATTGTTTAATAGTAATCAATATAATATTGCAATAGAACAATATAAACTTGCGAAAAATATTAAACCCGAAGAAAGTTCTATTATTGATGAAAAAATAAATGCAATAAATAATAAAATTTTAGAAATTGAAAATGCCGAAAAATATTATGATAATTTATTGCAAAATGCCAACAAAAACTTTGATTTAAAAAATTACGCCGAATCAAAAACAATGTTCGAAGAAGCATATATTTTAAGGCAAGATGTAAATGTTAAAAATAAAATTAATGAATTAAAAATAATTATAGATAAAGAAGAGCAAAGCAGAATATTATTCGAAAGCACAATCAACTCAGCCGAAAAATCATTAGGCGAAAAGTCATATAAACAAGCTTTATTAGAATATACTAAAGCACTTGATATTAGACCAGAAAATAAAGAAATTTCAGATAAAATAATAAAGCTAAATTCAATAATCGACAGTATATCAAGTATTAATGAAGATTATAATTTAATAATAAATATTGCAAATCATGCTTTTGAAACTAATGATTTAGAAAAAGCCAAAGAACAATATAATTTGGCATTAAAATATAAGCCCGAAGAACAATATCCAAAGCAACAAATCGAAAAAATTAATTCGATAATTTATGAAAACAAATTAAAAACAGAAGAATTTAATAAAATAGTTAACGAAGCAGATAATGCATATAACAATAATTTGTACGATAAAGCTAAAACAATTTACAAGCAAGCTTTAGAGTTAAATAAATATGATAATTATTTAATTAAACGAATAAGTCAAATAGACAGCATTTCAAAAAGTATTGAAACAAAAAGATATAATGATATTATTAAAACCGCTGATTCTTTAGAAAATTTGAAAGAATATGAACAAGCAATAAATAAGTACAACCAAGCAAATTCTTTAAATTATGATGAAAAAGTAGATAATAAAATTACAAGCATCAAACAAATAATCGAATTAAATATTAAAAATAATTTATTATATAAAGGAAGTATAAAAACAGCTGATTCATTATATAAATCAGAAGAATATACAAAGTCAAAAGTAGAATACGTTAGAGCACTTGAATTAATGCCAAACGATAATTATTCATTGTCAAAAATAGAGCAGATAAACAGTAAATTATCAAGTATTGAAACAAAAGAGAAACTATATTCAAAAACAATTAAAGAAGCCGATAGTTGTTTAAATATTGAAAACTATAATTTAGCTTTAACCTACTATTATAAAGCTAAAGATGTAAAAGAAGGAAAAGACTTATATTCTGATAATAAAATTTTTGAAATAAATAAGAAAATTCAAGAAAAGGAAAATATTTTTAAAAATTACAAGAAACTATTAAATGTTGGTGATTCATTATTAAAAGTTAATGAACATAATAAAGCAAAAAGCAGCTATAATGAAGCATTAAAAATATATCCAGATGAATATTATCCTCAAACAAAATTAAAAGAAATAGAACTATACGAAAAAGAGCAAGCAAGACGATTAGATAATTATAAAAACACATTGTATAAAGCCGATAGTTCGTTTAACGAGAGAAATTATGAACAAGCAAAATTGTATTATCAAAAGTCACTTGAAATAAATTCTGAAAACAAATATGTTAGCAAGCAAATATCAAAATCAGATAGTTTAATAAAACAATCATACAAAGTTAAAGAACAGAATAAAAACACTATAAAATTAGCCGATTCATTGTTCGAAGCGGGGAAATATAATGAAGCAAAAGAAAAATATAAAGTATCATTATTAATGTTTCCAAATGAAGAATATTCTAAAAAGAGAGTAGAGGCGATAGATAATATTTTAGAAAGAATATCAGAATCAAACAAACAATATAATGAGTATGTGAAAAATGCTGATGAAGCCTTTAAAATTCAAGATTATGTTAATGCAAATAAACTTTATAATGAAGCTGCAAAATATAAAATTAATGATGAATATTGTAATGGTAAACTCAAAGAAATAGACAATATTTTAAATTATAATAAACAACAATTGAATGATTACAAAGAGCAAGTAAAAATCGCCGATTCATTATTTAGTGTTGAAGAATACGTAAAATCAAAAACAAATTATGAAGAGTCGTTAAGCTTTAAAACCAATACAGAATATTCTAAAAAGATGATAGATTCGATAAATGTTATAATTAATAATTTGTCGGCAGAAAAGCAAAAAGAATATGACTTAAATTTAAGATACGATAATTTATTAAAAGAAGCTAATAATAATTTTATTGCTAATAAATATTCAGAAGCCAAAGCAAGTTATTCTAAAGCATTAGAAATAAGACCAAACGAAAAATTTATTACAGATAAGATTTATGAGATAGACAGTATTTTTAGGAAAATTGACGAAAACAAAAAAACTTATACCAAAAATATTGTTGATGCAGACATTGCTTTAGAGCTAAGCGAATACGATAAAGCCGAACAATTATATAATTCAGCTTTAATATTAATTCCTAATGAAATATATCCTAAAAAGAAAATTGAACAAATAAAAGATATTAAGTTAACCATAGCAACACAAAAAGGTGAATTGCCATTAAAAAAAGAAGAAATAGATATTAATTACATTAAAGAAGTAACACTAGCAAACAGTAGTTTTGCACGAGAACAATGGCAAGAATCAAAAACACATTACGAAAAAGCCAAAGGATTAAAACCTTTTGAAACATTCCCGAGAGAAAGAATTTTAATATTAGATTTATTAATAGAAGAACAACAAAATGCAAAACCTGTAAAAGCAAAAACTGTATTTGCAGAAGATTTGGTTAAAGAAGCCGATGAAGCATATAATATGCGGAAATTTAGATTAGCTAAACGAAAATATGAAGAAGCTTTATTAATGAATCCTAATTTAAATGAATGTAAAGATAGATTAGTAGTTTTAAATAAGCTAATGGATGGATTAAACAGAGATGAAAAGAAGGAGTCGAGAGATGAGATTTACTTGCAATTATTAAGCTCAGCCGATAAAGCATATATGTATAATAATTTTGAAGATGCAAAAAAACTATATCAAAATGCAAGTTTAATTATGCCCGAAGAAGAATATCCTAATAAAATGTTAGCAGAGGTAAATAAAATATTATTGATAGACAATAATGAAAATGATACTATAATTGAAAAGACAAAAGAACCTGTTATAGTTTCGGATTTGAGTTATGAAAGTATTTCGAAAATATTACCAGAAGAAGATATTATTTTAATAGACGAGTACACTAAAAAGAGTTTATTAATATCGGGAGGAAAGTCAATAAATTTAAATGAATCTGCATTAAATTCAGAGATGGTAAAATATAGAATTATTATCTCAGTATCTGAGTATAAAATTGCAATTAGCAATATAAAATCAAACTATAGTATAAACGATAATATTATTGAAGAACTAACAAAAGAGAATCTATATAAATATTATGTAGGCCCATTTGAAACATACGATAAAGCTTTAGATTATCAGAATAAAAAAATTATAATAGGTGCTTATATTGAGCCATTTGAAAATGTTTTAGAATTGCCATTAATTGGAAATTAGATTGTTAAATAAATTTAATAATTAATTTATATTGAATTATTTGGGTTAAAAAATAATGTGAATTTTTAAAAAATGTGCATATTTGCATATATTTTTATTATTAATAAAATATGATAGAAAACACTAGAAAAGAAGAAACTTTTTTTGATAAGATAAAAACAAAATACAGATTAGTCGTATTTAACGATGCAACCCTTGATGAAAAATTTTCTGCATTTATTACTCCTTTAAGCTTGTTTACTGCGATAGGATTAACGGTAATTATATTAGTTACAACTGTGACAATATTAATTGCATACACCCCTTTAAGAGAATTTATACCAGGATACACAAATTCTGAACTAGTAAAACAAACGTATTTAAACAGAGAAAAAGTTGATTCATTAGAAATGTTATTAAAGTCAATTGAAATTTATAATAAAAATCACAGAGCTATTCTTGAAGATAATATTAAAACAGATACAACTATAATTGGAAAAAATAATAATAAAAATGAAATTTTTGAAACAGAAGATAAGCTAGAGGTTAAACCCGCAAAATCTAAAAAAACAGATTCAACATTTAGAGCTAATGTCGAAAATGAAGAAAGTTCTAATATTAAAATAAATTCTAAAGATAACTCTATCGGAAACACAATGTTTTTTACTCCGATTAAAGGTCCAATAATAAATAAATATAATACTAAAAAAGCCCATTTTGGCGTAGATGTATCTGCCCCAGAAAATACTGTAATTAAAGCAGTTGCAGATGGAGTTGTAACAGTAGCAAATTGGACTGTAGAAACAGGATTTCTTATAAGCATACAACACAAAAATAATTTTGTTTCATATTATAAACATAGCTCTAAACTATTAAAAGAAGTTGGCAATAAAGTAAAAGCAGGTGAATCAATTGCAATTATTGGAAATACTAGTGAAAATATTATTGGACCACATCTACATTTCGAATTATGGCATAAAGGACAACCAATTAACCCTACTAATTATATAAAATTTAATTAAAGGTGAAGAAAAATATCGCTATTTTAGGGTCAACAGGGTCAATAGGTAAGCAAGCTTTAGAAATAATTTCAAATTATAAAGAATTATTTGAAATAGAAGTCCTTACTGCTAATAGCAATGCCGATTTGCTCATTGAACAAGCACTTAAATACAATCCAAATTCGGTTGTAATTGCTGATGATTCAAAATATAATTATGTTTCAGAAACATTAAAAAATACAAATATTAAAGTTTTTGCAGGAAACAAATCAATAGAACAAATTGTTGAATTAGATAATATTAATATTGTTTTAAATTCATTAGTTGGGTTTGCCGGATTTATTCCAACAATTAACGCTATTAAAACTAATAAAACCATCGCATTAGCAAATAAAGAAACATTGGTTGTTGGAGGCGAAATTATAATGAATTTAGCCCAAGACCATAAGGTTAAGATACTTCCTGTTGATTCTGAACATTCGGCAATATTTCAATGCTTAATAGGCGAAGGTCAAAATAAAATTGATAAATTATTTTTAACAGCATCAGGAGGCCCTTTTAGAAATTATAGCTTAGAAGAACTTGAAAAAGTTACTTTTAAAGATGCTTTAAAGCATCCAATATGGCAAATGGGGAATAAAATTACTATAGATTCAGCAACATTAATGAATAAAGGATTAGAGGTTATAGAAGCAAAATGGCTCTTTGATGTAAATCCTTGTGATATCGAAGTTGTTGTTCATCCGCAATCAATAATACATTCGATGGTGCAATTTAGCGATGGCTCGGTTAAAGCTCAAATGGGATTGCCAAATATGCAATTGCCGATTATATATGCACTTTCTTTTCCTGAACGCCTCGAAACTAATTTGCCAAAAATGGACTTTAGTAAGTTCTGCACTTTTACATTTGAAAAACCTGATACAACAAAGTTTAAAAACTTAGCATTAGCATATTATTCTATTGAAAAAGGCGGAAATATGCCTTGTATTTTAAATGCTTCAAATGAAATTGTTGTTGATGCTTTTTTAAAAGAAAAAATATCTTTTCTAAAAATGTCAGAAATTATTGAAGAGTGTTTAAATAAAATAAATTTTATAAAGAACCCTAATATCGAAGATTTGTATCAAACAGATTTAGAAACAAGAAAATATACTAGTAATTTAATAAATAAAATATCATAAAAGTATGAATACATTAATAATGGTTGGGCAACTTATATTTGGATTATCAATTTTGGTTTTATTGCACGAATTGGGGCATTTTTTAGCAGCACGTGCATTTGGGATTAGAGTTGAAAAATTTTACTTGTTTTTTGATGCATGGGGATTTAAACTGTTTAAAATAAAAATTAAAGACACCGAATACGGTATAGGTTGGTTGCCATTAGGAGGATATGTTAAAATATCTGGAATGATAGACGAATCAATGGATAAAGAACAGCTAAAACAACCAGCACAACCATGGGAATTTAGATCTAAACCTTCGTGGCAACGATTAATTGTAATGGTTGCAGGTGTTGCTATGAATCTTATATTAGGTATAGCTATTTTTTGGATGTTTTTATTTAATTACACTAAAGAATATTTGCCAAATGATTATGTAAAAGAAGGTATTTATGCTTATGAAATAGGAAGAAGTATAGGATTTAAAACAGGCGACAAAATAGTGTCGGTTAATGGTGAAAAAATTGAAAGATTTAATGATGTTATATCTATTGATGTAATGTTTGGATCAACAATCGCAGTTGAAAGAGAAGGAAAAATAGTTAAAATTAATATTCCTGAAAATTTCTATAAAAAATTTATAAAATCTAAAAAACAATTATTAATAGACGCAACAAATTTTCCGTATTATGTTGATAGTGTTTTGCCTGAAAACGGTGCATTTAAAGCAGGATTACAAAAAGGAGATGTTGTTATTGGAGTAAACAATACTCAAATAAGTAGTTTTGGTAGTTTATCCGAAAATTTATATGCTCTAAAAGATACAATAGCAACATTAACAATTAAAAGAAATAATGAAATTTTAATTAAACAAGTTGAAATAGACTCTTTTGGTAAAATAGGAATAGCTATTAATAAATACTATGATTATAAAAGTTACTCATTTACTTCGTCATTAGTTTATGGAACTAAAGATGCATTTAATGCATTGGTTGTTAATGCTAAAGGTTTGTGGCTTATTGTAACCGGGAAAGAAAATGCAAGCGATTCGGTGCAAGGTCCTATAGGAATAAGTAAGATATATGGTTCGGTTTGGATCTGGGAAAAATTTTGGTATATAACAGGATTGCTATCAATGGTTTTAGCGTTTATGAACATATTGCCAATACCTGCATTAGATGGCGGACATGTTATATTTTTATTAATAGAAATGGTAATAAGAAGACCATTGCCCGAAAAAGTTATGGAGAAAATCCAGATGGTGGGAATGGTAATTTTATTTGGGTTAATGGCTTTTGCAATAGGTAACGATATTTGGAAACTGTTTGTTAAGTAGTGAATTAAGTTTTTATTTTATAAATTTATACACATGAAAAATATTATTTTATTAGTTATACTGTTCTTTTCAATTTATTCTTACGGTCAAAAAACCATTCAAACCGATACAAAAGAAAAAACAACTGTTGAAAAACAAAAAGCTAGCGATAAAGTTTTTAAGAAAATCTTAATTATTCCTTTCGACGAAAAGCTTTTTTTGTCGGACGTAAACATGATGCTTGCAAAAGAATCTAATAAAGATGGCCATGCTATTATGAGCTTTTTTAGAACTAATATAGTTCATTATATTTATTCAGGAGTTTCTAGAGATTATATCCCTAAAACAATGTCAAACAACGAAACTACCGATGAGTATGTTGATATTGACTTGCAAACGGTTTATTCTACTTTAGGGTATAAATATGATGTGCCAATGAATTCAAAAGAAGATAAAGATGATGCAAAAACAGTTGCTCAAAAAGCTCAGGCAAAAGATAAAACATCAAAAGAAGCTCCTAAATCTGGTATTGTAAACGGAGAAATAGTTATTCCTCCGCAAGAGAATTTAGATAATAAATATTTAAATGTTATTTTAAACGACAAAAGTGTTGTTCCTTATTTAGCTAATTTTAAAAGTGTTGATTATATCTTATTTATAAACCAATTCGAGATACGATATGATATTTCTGATTCAAAATCTTTAGCTTTAGGAAATAAAATTTTAAGAGTTCACTATTCTCTTTTTGATAGTAATAGTAAGCAATTACTTGGAAATTCTATTTCATATAAAATTGACGGTAAAATGAACAATGTAACCGAAATAGTTAAAGAATATTTCCCTAAAATTGTTGATATTATTAAAAATCAAATGTATCCTTATAGTAAATAAAGATGAAACCACTTTTATTTAAAGATTTAGGAATAATTGAATATAAAGAAGCTTGGGATATTCAAGAAAATATTTTCAATAATATAATTAATACAAAAATTAATAATAGAAATAACCCAACAAATGATCAAGCTGAAACCGAAAGTCATTTGTTTTTTTGTGAGCATAATCATGTTTATACATTAGGTAAAAGTGGCGATATTAATAATTTGTTAATTAACTCAATTCAATTAAAGGGAGTTGATGCAACTTTTTATAAAACAAATCGTGGCGGAGATATTACTTATCATGGACCTGGCCAAATTGTAGGCTATCCAGTTATTGACCTTGATGTTTACTCACCAAATATTCATCAATATATTTATAATATCGAAGAAGTAATTATTTTAACATTGAATGAATATAACTTAAAAGCCGAACGTTTAAAAGGAGCAACTGGTGTTTGGCTCGACGTAAACTCGCTTCACCCAAGAAAAATTTGTGCAATAGGCGTTAAAACAAGCCGATGGGTTTCGATGCACGGTTGGGCTTTTAATGTTAATACCGATTTAAAATATTTTGATTATATTAACCCTTGTGGCTTTGTTGATAAGGGTGTAACTTCATTAGAAAAAGAATTAAAAAGCAAAATAGATATTGATGAGGTTAAATTAAAATTGAAAAAATATTTTGAAATAGTTTTCAAAACAAAACTTGTTGGCTAATAAAATTTCCCAGAACGGGTTACCTCCAATCATATATAAGCTAACGAAAATAAAAAATAGAAATTTCATTCTTTAACTTATGATATATTAATAGTTGATTATTTTTATGTAAATAAAACTTAATATTTTAATAGTTAAAAATAAAAGAGTTATATTTGTATAACTTATGGTATTTTAATAGTTAGCTTGTTTAAAATACATTAACTGCTTATATTTTAATAATAGAATTATGGATAATTGGTTGTTTTTAACAGAGCAAGAAATTTTAAAAGAAATTGGTGAAAGAATAAAAAAAATAAGATTACAGCACAATCTTACTCAAAATGAGATGAGCAAGGATGTTGGTTTAAGTGTATCAACAATTAGTTTAATAGAGCAAGGGAAAACTACAACAGTTGATAGTTTAATAAGAATTTTAATAAGATTAAATCGAATTAAAGATTTTGAATCGGTATTTAGAGTTGGAGAGAACTTAGAATTAAAGTTAAAGTTCGAGAAAGCCAAATTGAAATCTGAAAGAAAACGAGCATCTAAAAAAATAAAATAGCTATGATAGTACAAGTAACATTGTATGATGAAATATTAGGTACAGTTGAATGGAATGAAAAAAAAAGTAGTTCTACTTTTCAATATAGCGAAAAAGCATTACGTAATGGAATAGAACCTTCACCTATAATAATGCCTACTCAAGTACGAATATTTGAGACAAATAGAGATAATATTAATTTCAACAATTTACCATATTTATTATCAGATTCAATGCCTGATGATTTTGGTAATATTATGATGAGAGAATGGTTAAGACAAAAAAATATTTCTATTGATGATATAAATCCTGTTGACAGATTAACTTATATAGGTAAAAGAGGTATGGGGGCATTAGAGTATGAACCTATTAATTATAAAGAAAACAATAATAATATAAATGTTAGTGATTTATTAAATGTTGCAAGAAAAGTTTTAGAGGGTAAAAAAGAATTTTTTTATAATGATTTAAGTAAAGATTGTTTATCAGATATATTAAGAATAGGTACTTCTGCTGGTGGAGCAAGAGCTAAGGCTTTAATCGCTATTAAAACCGATTCAAACAATAAAATTGAAGAAATTAGACCAGGTGATATTATTCAACCCGAAGGTTATTCATATTGGATTCTTAAAATCGATGGTGCTAATAAAAAAACTTTAGGCGAGGGTTCTGGTTTAGGAAAAATAGAATATGCCTATTATAAATTAGCAAAAAATGCAGGTATCGATATCTCTGATAGTATCTTATATGAAGAAAACAACAGATTTCATTTTTTAACAAAACGATTTGATAGAACAAACAAAGGAGAAAAAAGCCACATGCAAACCTTTGGAGCTTTAGCAGGTATTGATTATAAAATTCAAAAAGCAAGTAGTTACGAGATATTATTTAGAATAATGAAAAAACTAAGTCTCACTTATGATCAATTTGAACAACAATACAGACGAGTTTTGTTTAATATTATAGCAAGAAATCAAGATGACCACGTTAAAAACTTTTCATTTTTGATGAATAAAGAAGGTAAATGGAAAATATCTCCAGCGTATGATATAACTTTTTCATATAGCCCAAATGGAACATGGACAAGTGTTCATCAATCATCTATAAATGGCAAATTTGATAATTTTACAAGAGATGATTTATTAAATCTCGCTAAAACATTTGGTATAAAAAAAGCTAATCATATTTTAGATGAAATTATAACCGCAGTAAATCAATGGTCTAAAATAGCTAAAGAAATAGACATCCCCACAAAAGAAATTGAAGCTATTAATAAAAACCTACGAATTAGTAATTTTGTTAAATAAGTATAAGAAGCATTTTAATTATTAGGTTACTCTAATTTTATTCTAAAAAACAAGCAAAATAATTCAGAGAGATTAATTATTTTTTATATTTCAAAAGAAAAATTGACCAAAGAATTTTTAAAAAATTAATGTTACACTATTTTTTAGTAACAATTTTTTTAACCTCGAACCCCATCATAAAAACAATACATCCTTTTTTTGCAACTGTTGCAGCTGGTATGGTATATTCTAAAAACATCTTTTTCGATTTGTCCGGAGAAAATGTAAACTCGGTTTGATTTGCTGGTATATTTTTATTTGAAAAAAGGAGTTCACGATTTTTGCTTTCAGGGCCTTTGCTGTAAATAGCCACTTCAACTTTTTCGGGAGAACCTATTGTACTCCAAATTAATTTATACTTTTCGCCAAAATAAACAGGTATTTCATAAACCTTTTTTTGAATACTTTCTTTAGATGTGAATTTTGTTGTTTTAGCTAAATCGTATTTATAATCTTTAAGCAATTCTGTACACTTTTTCTTAGCTTCATCTTCTTTGCAATAATCTATTATTTCGGTGATTTGAAATGAATATAATATAATTAAAAAAGAGAATATCAGAGAGTTGAATATTATTTTTTTCTTCATTTTGGTTAGGTTTTTCTAATATACTACTTGTTTGTAATTTTGTTTCTAATAGCTTCAATTTTCGAAGATAATTTTGTAACTTCTTCTGTTGTTACTTTAATGTCTTCATAGTTTAATTCATCTAAATTATCTGCATTTTTAATAAATTGAAAGTTATTATACATGTCTTTTATTTCGGTTAAATCTTTAACTAAATTTTTATATTCATCATTTTTATCAGGGTAATTATTTAATTCATGCAATAAATAATTTAAAATATACATTTGTTCAATTAATCTAATTGTTAATACATCATTATTACTTTTTATTATTTTTGAACCAAGATACATTCCTTCAATCCAAGCACCAACAAAGTAAATTGAGTTTAAATACTGTTGATTTGTTTCGGCTAAATATTTATCGGTGTTTTTTTGCATAATAGATAAGGTGTGAACCATTGAATCTTGATTGCCTATGTTTTGTTCAAAATTTTTAAAGGTAGCATCCGAATTAAAAAAGTTCGACATTCCCAACTCTTCTAAAAGTTGTTTAATTACATTTAAATATTTTATAGCTTCTTGCGACTGATTATTAGTAACTGTATAACATAAATCGGCTGAATAAATTCCAAAGTTTAGCGATTTCTTTAATTTAGTATTATAATAAGTTATATTGGTTGTAGGGTTTGTAATGTCATTTACATAAGTTAATCCCGACTTATTAAATATCGAAATTATTTGAAGTGCCGATGGTAATAATATATCAGAATCAATATCTTCATACTGATTTTCATTTACTATATTTAAACTTTCATTAGAGTTTTCTCCGTTTTTATTATTGTTACAACCCCAGAATAGAAATATAATTAAGGTTAAAAAATATAGGTTTAAAATTTTCATTTTTAAAATTTTAGTAGTGAATAATTTGAAAATAAAAGTATAAAAAAAAACAAAACCAAACACATAAAAACAAATTTATTAGTTATAATTTTATAAAGGGAAAATTAATCTATTTTAAAATCAATTCTAATTTATTACATTTACAAAATGATTTAATATTAATGGAAACAGCATTATCACTATATCAGTTAAATTTATCAATTAAAGAAACAATTGAAGAAGCTTACCCTTATTATTATTGGGTAGTTGCTGAAATAGGTGAATTTCGTTTAAATCAAAACGGGCATTGTTATTTAGAACTTATTGAAAAAGATGAGAATAGAATAATTGCTAAAAACAGAGCTACTATTTGGTCAAGAAATTATTCGGCAATAAATTTGAAATTTACCGGTCAAACCGGAGGCTCATTACAGCAAGGTATAAAGGTTTTAATGAATGTGTCGGTTGCTTTTCACGAGCTTTATGGGTTTAGTTTAGATATTATTGATATTGACCCTTCTTATACTTTAGGCGACCAAGCTAAAAAACGCACCGAAATAATTAATAAACTTATTGAAGATGGTGTTTATGAAATGAATAAAGAACATGAATTGCCATTGGTTTGTCATAATATTGCAATTATATCGGCTCCAACTGCCGCAGGATATGAAGATTTTGTTAATCAACTCGATAATAATTCAAATAAATATTATTTTAATTGTAAGTTGTTTAAAGCATTAATGCAGGGAGATGATACCGCAAATTCAATTATATCGGCTCTTAATAAAATAAATGATGAAAGTTATAAATATGATGCTGTTGTAATTATTAGGGGAGGAGGTTCAAAGTCAGATTTAAGTTACTTTGATGATTATGAGCTTGCTTGTAATGTTGCACAATTTCCTTTGCCTATTTTTATAGGAATAGGTCACGAACGCGATGAAACAGTTTTGGATTTTATTGCAAATAAAAGTTTTAAAACTCCAACTGCTGTTGCCGAATTTATAATTGATTTAGCTCGAAATGTTGATAACCAGTTAAATAACTTGTATTATGATTTAAAAACTTTGTCTTTAAAAATAATTAATAGTCATAATAATTATTTGAATTCATTATCAAAAAATATTGTTTATTTAGCTAATAATAGCATTTCATTAAAAAAGAAAACATTAGATAATATGTCTAATATTTTAAAAATTAACACAATAAATCTGCTTAATAATAACAAACAAAAACTCGATTTTTCAAGTAAAAATTTGATAAAAGCTATTGAAAATAGGCTGTTAAAAGAAAAAAATAAAATTCAATTATACGAAAGTATTATTAATAGCAATAGTCCCGAAAAAATATTAAAAAGAGGTTATAGTTTAACAGTTTCAAACAATAAAATAATTAAATCGGTTGATGATATAAAAAATGATGATATAATTGAAACATTAACTTATGACGGAAGATTTAAAAGTAAAGTAATTGAAAAAATAAAAAAACATACAGATGAAAAATAATAAACCAAATTATAAAGAATCTATAGAAGAAGTTGAAGAAATAATAAGCAAAATTGAACAAGACGAGCTTGATGTAGATGAATTAAATGAGAATATTAATAAAGCAATTAAATTAATTAAATCGTGTAAAGAAACACTCCATAAAGCCGAGCAAAATATAACTAAATCGTTAAAAGAAAGTGAGTTTTAAAGACGATTTAAAACAATGCTTTTTAATTATTTTGAAATTATACGTCCAGACTGTATATTCTCGCCATTGCTGATAATTTCATACAAATAGGTGCCAGGGGAAAGGTTGTATGTAGTAATTGTTGTTAGTCGTTCTGTTAAGATGGCACTCATCTTCTCTTCTCCAAAAATATTGTATATCTTTAATTTGCAATTATTCATTTTTTGTAAAATATCACCTAAAGCAATTGTTGTTGAAGTGCTGAATGGATTCGGATAAATAGTAAAAGGAAATGATTTTTTAAAATGAACAAAAATTATATCAGAAAAGGTGTTTGTTCCGTCAAAATCCGTTTGCTTAAGACGATAAAATATAGTGCCATTAAAAGGCTGTTGGTCTATAGCCATATAATTAAGAATAGAGCTACTGTTTCCAGCTCCTCTGATATTAAATAAATCTTTAAAAGAAACAGCATCGTTTGAGCGTTGAATTGTAAAATAATCATTATTTATTTCAGTTGCTGTTGACCAATTGATTTGAATAGTAGTCCCAATAGGTTTAACTTTAAAACTTATTAAACTTATGGGCAATGGTTCTCCAGAAGAATCGCATCCAACAACCTTATTATTGTTTAAAGAAATAGCCCCTGCACGAGTAAGTCCCCTTCCTTCTAATGTTGCATTATCCAAAAGGTTAATAGCTCCGTCTGCTATTATAGTTCCTTTAAAAGTAGAGTTTTCTCCCAAATTAACAGCTCCACCAATTTGCCAATATACATTACAAAATGAGGCGGAATTTTTAATAATCACATTAGAGTTTGTCGCAGTTGATAGAGCCCCATTTATTTTAATAATAAATATACCATTGGAATTACCCTGAGCATCTAATATTAAATTTCCGTTTAAAGCTGTAGCTTCTGTAATACAGTAAACTTTACCGGCCAGCAAAACTAAGTCATTGCCAAATGGAGCTTCAATAATGCTATCGCATGAAAGTTCAGTCATGTAAATATAAGCAGCGTTTACGTCTCGTGCAGCCTTTGCTGATGCAGAATCTGCAACATGAACATTCCCAATAACGGTTTGACTTCCAGTATATAAGCCCACATGAGTACCCACATCTCCGCATATAATAGTTGAACCATTATTACCAAATGCTCCTGATGCAGTAAATAAAGCAAAACTCGAATCTGTTCTTATGTTAGGTGCCTGGCCAAAAGTTACTTTGCAAAAAAGCAGTGAAAGGCATATTGTTAATATGTAGAATAAATTTTTACCACTATAATTTAATTGAATTAAAGTTGTCATATCTAATGAGTTTTTGTAGAAGCAAAGTTGGAATATTAAATATTAATACGAATTATATAATTATGGGAATTACTTATATAATTTATCGGTAGCAAAATGAAATAGTATAAATAAAAGATTTAGATTTCGTTGAAAGAAGAAAAATAGCGATAGATTTAAATTCGTATTTATAATTATAGTTAAAATATTTTCATACTTTCACAAAAGTTATAAGTAGAAAATTTGGGTTAAATTTCTTAAAACAAGAAACAACAATATCTAAGTTAGTTATAATTTAAATTAATATTAGATGTATCCATATCACAATAAAATAAAACAACGAATAAAAAACAATGAACTAACAGGATATGAATATGTTGATGAATATAAATCAATAAGTCCATGCTTGCTGTTGTATTTTTCTACAGATCCCAAAATAAGACCTATAAGAGAACATAGATTTGAGGAATATGAATTAATAATTCAAAAAAATCTAGGGAATTTTAAAAAAGCATAAAATACTAACTAAAACCCAAAATTTACCAATACGAGACAGTAGTTTAATTCCTCCATTTTATCATATTCTTTTATTAAGCACAGAATTAAAATTTAAAAAAAACAAATTTGTAACATTGGTTACATTTTAATATTGCCTTATCGCATAATTTTACATCAACAAATTAATTATTAATTTAAAACTTAAATATATGAGCATGTTTTGTTTTCAATGTCAAGAAGCAGCCAAAGGAACAGGTTGTACTATAAAAGGTGTTTGCGGTAAAACCGACGACCAAGCACGTATGATGGATTTATTAGTTTATACAACTAAAGGTCTTTCTATATTATCAGAAAAAGCACGTGAAAAAAGTATTGTGAATAAAGAAGTCAACCATTTTATAATGAGAGCTTTATTTACAACAATTACAAATGCTAATTTTGATAAAGAAGCTATTGTAACCTTAATAAAAGAAGGGTTAAGTTTAAAGAGAAATCTTAAAAATAGTTTAATTAGCGAAGGCGTAATAAAAGATGTTAATGATTTACATGAATCGGTTAAATGGGATGCATTTACTATTGATGAATTTGAAAGAAAAAGTCAGGTAATTGGAGTTTTAAGCACCGAAAATGAAGATGTTCGTTCGTTGCGAGAGTTAGTTGTTTATGGTATAAAAGGTATAGCTGCTTATGCAGAACATGCATATAACTTAGGCGAAGAAAAAGAAGAACTTTATGCTTTTATGCAAAAAGGTTTAGCATCTGTTTCAGATGACACCAAAACCGCTGATGAATTAGTAGCACTAGTTTTAGAAGCAGGTAAATACGGAGTAGATGTTATGGCTTTATTAGACAAAGCAAATACAGGTCGTTATGGTAATCCTGAAATAACCGAAGTTAATATAGGTGTTCGAAAAAATCCAGCAATTTTAATTAGTGGTCACGATTTACGAGATTTAGAAGACTTGCTTGAGCAAACAAAAGGAACAGGTGTTGATGTTTATACACATAGCGAAATGCTACCGGCTCACTACTATCCATTCTTTAAAAAATACGAAAATTTCGCTGGTAATTACGGAAATGCTTGGCATAAACAAAAAGAAGAATTTGCTTCATTCAATGGCCCAATATTATTTACTACTAACTGTATTGTTCCGCCTTCATCAAATGCTAACTATAAAGATAGAGTTTATACAACTGGTTCATCAGGGTTAGAAGGAAGTAAACATATACCAGAAAGAGTAAAAGGCGGAAGCAAAGACTTTAGTGAGATAATTGAACATGCAAAAAAATGTCCGGCACCTACCGAAATTGAAACTGGTAAAATAATAGGCGGATTTGCACATAATCAAGTATTAACTTTAGCCGATAAAGTTTTAGCCGAAGTAACTGCCGGAAATATTAAAAAGTTTGTTGTAATGGCAGGTTGTGATGGTCGTATGCCAAGCCGAAACTATTACACCGAATTTGCAAATCAACTTCCTAAAGATACTGTTATTTTAACTGCTGGTTGTGCCAAATACCGTTATAATAAACTGCCATTAGGTGATATTAACGGAATACCAAGGGTTTTAGACGCTGGTCAATGTAATGACTCTTATTCATTAGCTGTTATTGCTTTAAAATTAAAAGAAGTATTAGGCTTAGACGATATAAATAAATTACCTATTGTTTATAATATCGCTTGGTACGAGCAAAAAGCTGTTATTGTATTATTAGCTTTATTATCATTAGGCGTAAAAAATATTCATTTAGGACCAACATTACCAGCTTTCTTGTCACCAAATGTTGCAAAAGTTTTAGTTGAAAATTTTGGTATAGGTGGTATCTCAACACCCGAAGAAGATGTGAAAAGAATGATTTCATAATAATTTTTGTTAATAAGTATAATTTTAAGGGCTTTGCTAAATTAGTAAAGCCCTTTTTTATTTGTGAAAAATAAAATCATAGTCAAATAATATTTATAATTTTATGGTACTTAAAAAAACAATAAAAAAACATGGGAATAGAGAATTTTATAGCAAAAGATAACTTTGCAAAATGGCTTGGTATCGAATTGTTAGAAGTAAGCGAAGGAAAAGCAAAAGCAAAACTTGAAATTACCGACAACCATCTTAATGCAGTAAATATAGTGCAAGGAGGAGTAATTTTTTCACTAGCCGACCTTGCTTTAGCTGCCGCTTCAAATTCTTATGGAACAATTTCTTTGCTTCTTAATGCAAATATCTCATATTTTAAAGCATCAGATAAAAGTACTTTATTTGCTGAAGCAACTGAAGTCTCAAATAATTATAAAACAGCATCTTATACAATTAAAGTAACTAATTCTAATAACGATTTAATAGCTCTATTACAGGGTTTGGTTTATAGGAAAAAAGATAAAATTACAATTGAATAAAAAATTGCTTGTATTAACATTCTATTTTAAATATTTGAAAATTTAAAAATGACTATTCAAGATATAAAGTTAAAATATTCGACAATATATTGCAGTTATAAGAAAATTGGATTAAAAAATAAGATATATTTTCTTATTTTGACATTACCCGCAGCATTGTATTCTTATTTAACTCTTGAAGCCAAGTACTTAAAATACCATAACTCGTGGAAAATACCTCATATTTACATTATATACATTGCAATTCTAATAGAGATAGGTCTGATTCTAATTGTGCTTTCTATAAAATCTATTTCTTTTATTAATTATAATAAGGTAAAATCTTATAAATATTATTTTAAGTTCGAATTATTTGAATGTATTAAAAAGGAGATTCCAGAGATAAAAAGCTATATACAAAATCAAAAAATAAACAGACGTTTTTTTGATAATTCTAATCTTTTTACTTGTAATTATAGTGATTATGTTGGTGATGATTGGATTGGAGGAGAAATAAATAACTTTAAATTTGAAATGTGTGAGTTACATGTTTTTAGTCTTTTAAAGAATGTGTTTTCAGGCATTTTTGTAAGAATTAAAATAAAAGAAAATTCTATAAACTTAGAAGATAAACTTAATAAAAATAGCACTTATTTTACTGAATTTGAAAATAGACATAATGCCAAAGTTTTAACATCTTCTGATTTTGAAAATATTTATATTGCAGTAAAAATTGAAGGAGATTTTTTTGAGTCAGATAATACTGAAATGATTGAATCTATTGATGAAAATTTTATTATATTGAAAGACACAGTGAATTTAATAAAAGTAATTACTTCTTAAGAAATAATTATTCTATGAAAAATAATAATTGAAGGTTTAATGAAATCAAGAAAACAATACGTTTTATTGCATATTAAAAATAAAATTTTAATTTTGAAATTGTTATACAAAAAGTATTAAAACATGACAAAATACTTATTAACCATTATTCTAATAAATATTTCAATTAATTTTTTAGGTCAAAACTATCAGCCAGTTTGTAAGGTTCAATCAATCAGTTGGAATTATATACAATCTATTCTAACAATTGATAGAGTTCATACAGATAGTTTGGTTATAACAAAAGACACATTGTATGAAGGAGAAACTTATTATGAGTTATTTAATTATTGTTTATTTGACATGGAGGAAGATAGTATTCCAGGTTATTTAAGAGAAGATACTATTTCAGGGAAACTATGGTATAGAAAAGATTTAGGATTAAGCAAAGAATATTTAATAATGGATTTATCAATATCAGTAGGAGATACATTTTATTTTCAAAGGTTGGGGTTAGATTCGATAGAAATACAAGCAGATTCAATATACATAGATTCTGAAAACAGAAAACACGTATTGTTTAAAGATTTTCATAGAAAGAATTTTAACGAAAATGAAAATGGTTGGCCAATAGATACAGATTATCCTGAATTTGAATTTATAGAAGGAGTTGGCCCTACTGCAAGTATTTTTTATCAAGAAATAGGTGTGATATATAGCGAACCATTTCTTTACACAATATTGTTATGTTCACATAAAACTAATCAGACAATTTATACGAATGAAGTGTTTTCAAATGAATGTAGATTCTCTAGTTTAGGGATTTCAGAGCAGAAAAGTGAAGATAAGATTAAAGTTTATCCAAATCCATCTTCTAATAATTTAAAAATAGAATTTGAAAATCCAAATAATGAAAAGTTTAGTTTTTTCATATACTCATCATCTGGTCAAATTATATATTCAATTATCACTCAAAAAAATATAATAACTTTAGAAAAAATATTAAAATCAGAAGGAATTTATTTTTATAAATTAACTAATCTAAAAGATAAGGAATATAATGGTAAGATTATTCTAAATAATTAATTTAAAATAAAAAAGAATAAATGCAAGTAAAACAAATAAGTTATGAAGGAGTCTAGTCAGGTTGAATTTAAGCTTATACTTAATGATTCGTTAGAAAAAGAAGTTGTTGCATTTCTTAATTCAAAAACAGGCGGAGATATTTATATTGGCATAAACGACCAAGGTAAAGCAATTGGCGTTGAAAATGCCGATAAATTGCAACTTGCAATTACCGATAGAATAAAAAACAATATTCTTCCTACTTGTCTTGGTTTATTTGATGTTTTTGATGAAGAAATTGATAAAAAAACAATTATTCACATAGTAGTTTCTAGTGGAACAGAAAAACCATACTATATCAAAACTCATGGGATGTCGCCTTTGGGTTGTTATATGCGAATAGGAACAGGCCTAAAACAGATGAATATTTCTATGATTGACAAACTTTATGCTTCGAGAACTCGAAATTCATTGCGTAATATTGTATCACCTCGCTATTTGTCGCATACCTTTGCTCAACTCAAGATTTATTATGAAGAAAGAGGGTTTGAGTTAAACGACTCATTCTTAGAAAATTTAGACTTTTTTACACCAGATGGCAAACTAAATTATGTAGCCTATTTACTTGCCGACCAAAACAGTGTTTCGGTAAAAGTTGCAAAGTATGCTGGTGTTGATAAATGCGATCTGATTGAAAACGCTGAATTTGGCTTTTGTTCGCTCATTAAAGCTACGCAAAAAGTGCTTGATAAGTTGGAGGTTGAAAATCGAACTTTTACAAAGATTACAGGAGCAGCTAGGCGACTTGAAAAAAATATGATTGACAAAACTGCATTGCGCGAAGCTATTATAAATGCTTTTGTGCATAACGACTATACTAGTGAAGTGCCACCAGTTGTCGAAATATTTTCAGATAGGCTTACAATAACTTCTTATGGTGGTCTAATAGAAGGACTTTCGATTGAAGAATTTTTCAAAGGTCGTTCGATGCCTAGAAATAGAGAACTTATGAGGGTTTTTAGAGACCTCGATTTGGTTGAACAGCTTGGTTCGGGTATGAGCAGAATTTTAAAAATGTATGATAAAAGTGTTTTTAATATAAGCGAAAATTTTATTGAGATTGTATTTCCATTCGAAAAAGAATATATTGAACTAATTCGAAATAGTTCGAACGACCAAGTTGCTAATCAGCTAAAGGAACAAGTAGCTAGAGAATACCAAGTTTCATATCAAGTCGCCGACCAAGTTACCGACCAAGTTACCGACCAAGTCACCGACCAAGTCGGCATGCTAATTTTGTTGGTTAAAAACGAAATAACCAAAAACCAATTAATGAATTTATTGGCATTAAAACACAATGATACTTTTAGGAAAAACTATCTTATTCCTGCTTTGGTTGGAAAATACATCGAAATGACAATTCCCGACAAGCCCAACAGTCGTTTCCAAAAATATCGCTTAACTCAAAAGGGTAAGGACCTGCAAAAACTACTAAAAAAATGATTATTGAAGAAATAGTGAAATTGCTAGAAAATCGAAATCAGTTAGGGCGGCAAGTTCTTGAGCAATGTGAGCTATTGGTAATATTTTCCTTTAACAAACAATAGAATTTAAAATGAGTAACAACGAAAATACAGTAAATATAAATAAGTATATAAGTGAAACAGGTTTGTGTTCAAGAAGAGAAGCCGATAAACTTATTGAAGAAGGTAAAGTTAAACTCAATGGTGTAGTTGCTAAACTTGGAAATAGAGTTGGTAAAGATGATAAAGTTGAGGTTAATGGAAAATCGGTTAATGATAAAAACAAGCCTAAACGAGTTTATATAGCATTTAATAAACCTATTGGAATTACTTGCACAACCGACCGAAGAATAAAAGGAAATATAATAGAATATATTAATTATCCCGAAAGAATTTTCCCTATTGGACGATTAGATAAACCATCGGAAGGGTTGATACTTTTGACTAATGATGGAGATATTGTAAATAATGTTTTAAGAGTTAGTAATCATAAAGAAAAAGAGTATATAGTAAGTGTAGATAAAGAAATAACCAAAAATTTTATTGAAAAAATGTCGTCTGGAGTTCCTATTCACGATACAATCACATTGCCTTGTAAGGTCGAAAAAATAGGGCGATTTATATTTAGAATAATTCTAGTTCAAGGTTTAAACCGCCAAATAAGATATATGTGTAAATATTTAGAATATGAAGTAACCTCATTAAAAAGAGTTAGAATAATGAATATAAAGCTAGATAATCTAAAAATAGGGCATTGGCGTTACTTAGAAAAAGATGAGATAGAACAATTAAATAAAAGTTATACAAATAGTTAGAAAAGTTTGTGTGATTAAATTTTTAAAATATAATGTTGCTTTGTTCTTGGCATAAAATAAAATAATTTTCAAGTTTAATTTAATAAAAAAAAAGGTTTTGAAATAATTGTTTCAAAACCTTTTTTTTTTATTAAAAATAATATTGATTAGCTAAAATCTTTGGTGTCATTATCTTTTTGTGTTAATAATGAAACAGTAACTAAAGTAATAATAGCTAGAGGGATAGATATAATGCCAGGATTATCTAGTGGAATTGGAGCTTCTGTTGCTATTAATCCGTATTTTTCGTACATAGTTGGCGAAAACAGAATAATACCTATAGAAGAAACTATACCAACAATAATTGACCATGAAATACCTTTAGCAGTAGTTTTTTTCCAAAACAACAAAAAGAGTATAGCAGGTAAATTAGCTGATGCAGCTACTGCAAAAGCAAGGCCTACAAGAAAAGACACATTCATGCCTTTAAATAAAATACCTAATATAATTGCAAAAACACCAACGCAAATAGCCGAAATTTTACCAGCTTTAACTTTTGCTTTATCTGTCATCTCAACCTGAAGATATTTGTCAATAAAATCATGAGCAATAGCACCCGAAGATGCAACAATAAGACCACTAACAGTTCCAAGAACTGTTGCAAAAGCAATAGCAGAAATAATAGAGAATAATCCAACTCCAAAAGTTTTAGCTAAAAGAGGGCCCGACATATTGCTGCTTTCAACGTCAATTACACCATTAATCATAGCACCTAATCCCATATATAAAGTTAATACGTAGAAAAATCCTATAGATGCAATTGCAACAATAGTAGATTTACGTGCAGCACGTTGGCTAGGTACGGTATAATATCTAATTAAAATATGAGGTAAAGCAGATGTTCCTAGAAACAAAGCAAGCATTAGAGATAAGAAATTTAATTTATCCCAAAATGTAGCCCCTGATGCTTCTGATAGTTTATATAAAAGGCCTGGCTTCATAACGTCTTTACCACTTGTAATGTTTGGATAATATACGGTTACTTTACTATCACCATCATCAAATGCTTTTTTAGAAAAACGAACTACTTCGCTTTTTTCAATTGTTTTTATAAACTCAAAAGGACCAACAGGGCCAGTTTTATCAACTTCTTTTCCATCAACAATTATTTTAGTTAAATGACCAACTTGATAAAATCTCTTAGCAGATTTAGGTCCACCATTGTATAGTTTATCGCCATTTGCTAAAACAGTTATGTCAAGAGATTCCTCTAATGAAGCTTGGCCTTCTTTATTGTTTAACTTGTACCAACAAGAATATCCATTTTTCTCTAATTTAACTAATACTAATTTGTCAAAAACTTTAGTCGTTTTTACTGTATAAGTAGAGTCGGCAACAGTAATAATAGTATCATTACTAACAACAGCAGTTATTTTATCAAATTTATGATAGTTAGAATTTGGTGTTAAAGTAAAACCATTGTTTAAAATATATCCAGTAAGAACTGTTGAGAAAATAACCAATAATGCTCCTTTAATAAATTGAACATAGGTTGTTGAGGTCATACCAGCAGTAGCAACTATGAAAATTACTATAGACCCAACAATAAGAACTCCACCCCAATGAGGTAATCCTAATAAAGGGACAACTAAGTCTCCGGCACCAACCATTTGTGGTATAAGATAAAAAATTGAAACAATAAGGGTACTAATAGATGCTGTAAGTTTAATAGATTTTGAATTAAATCTAGAATCTAATGCGTCAGTAAATGTATATTTTCCTAGCTTTCTTAAAGGTTCTGCAACTAAAAATAAAGCTACTACCCAACCAGCAAGATATCCAATAGAATATAAAAATCCATCATATCCAGAATAAGCAATCATACCACAAATACCAAGGAAAGATGCAGCTGATAAATAGTCGCCAGCAAATGCAATACCATTAACAAACCAATGAATATTACCGCCTGCAGCATAATAGCTAGATGCTGATTTTGTTTTACGAGCAAAGTAAAAGGATAACCCTAAAACTAAGCCAACAATAAAAAGAAAAATTATTATAGCAAGATTTGAAACTTCGTAAGTCATAATTGTTAGGTTTTTTTAGTTTTTATTTAATTTATCTTCCATTCTAGTGCACAAATAATTATAGATAAAACCCATAATTATTGCTAAAACAATTAATCCAAATCCATAGATAATTGCAATATTTTGGTCTCCAATTAGTTCTAAGCCCATTAATTCGGGATTGGTTAAACCTATAAATACAAACCCTGCATAGATTAATGTATAAACTATAAATAAGCGTACTCCTAGTTTTGCTTTGTAGGGAGCTGCATTATCTGTTTCTTTTATAACATTTGATTCATGTAACATATATCCTCCTTTGTTTTATTGATTAAGATTTCCAAAAATATTAAAAAATATTAAAGTAAGTTGAAAAATTAAAATTAATTTGTTAAAAAACAAAAAGTTTTGATTTCCAGTCAATTATTAATTTGTAGTTTTCTTTTGTTTTTGAGACTAAAAAAGGATATGATATGGAGTTGTTTTAAAATGACATATTTTTGTCTTGCTTTGAACGAAGCATCTCGTTTGGTTCAAGAAAAGCCCCTTCATTTCCATTCAGTGGGACAAGGACAGCCGTTATTGATGATATATAACCGTTACTTTTTCCCTTGCTGAGGCACGACGAAGCATATAGTTTGTTCGATATATTATCTTTAGCTATCACTTAGAAATACAAGGATTATAGCTATGTGTGGTAAAGTGCTTAGCTTTTTTTTGATAGCCTCATTTCTTTGATTAAGAAAGTAAAAATATTTAATGATATATTCTTTTCTTATTTTCTTGAAAGAATTAAAATATAATGAGATAAATGTTATTTTTACATAATAAAGATTCGTAAATTATTATTTGATTATTTTTAATAAAAGCTATAATTTTATTATAATTCAAACACATTAAAAAATGAGAATTCAATATTGTTCTGACCTACATTTAGAATTTGAGCAAAACAGAAAATTTATAGCAAAAAATCCATTAGTTATTACTGGAGATATTTTAATTTTAGCCGGAGATATTGTTCCTTTGCATGATGAACAATTTAAAAACTCATTTTTTAATTTTATTGGAGATAATTATAAACAAGTATATTGGGTGCCAGGTAATCATGAGTTTTACCATAAAGATTTAAATGAATATAGTAAATCATTTAATATTGAGTTAAAAAGCAATATAAATATTGTAAATAATATTGAATTAAAAATTGATAATATACAATTTATATTTAGTACATTGTGGTCAAAAATAAGTCAAAATAACGAAAAAATAATAGAACAAAGTGTGTCTGATTTTGTATGCATTACTAAAAAAAATAAAAGAATAAAAGCAAATGATTTTAATCAGTTACATACAGATAGCTTAAATTTTATCAAAACATCATTGTCTAATAATAATAATAATAAAACTATTGTTGTTACACATCATCTGCCTTCAATTTTATGTAATTCTGATTTATATGCTAAAAGTATCATAAATGAAGCGTTTTGTGTTGATTTAACAAGTTATATAGAAAAGAGTGATGCAAATTTCTGGATTTATGGTCATAGTCATTACAATCAAAAGCCATTGCAAATAGGGAATACAATATTGCTTACAAATCAATTAGGATATGTTCAATATAATGAGCATAAAGACTTTAAAAGTAATGCTTATTTCTCTGTTTAGAATTATTTCAAAACTCTAAAATCAATTGCAATCTTATTTTGATAAGTTGGTAATAAAGAAAGTACTTTTTTTAAGATAGAAACTTCAATATCAAGTAAATTTTTTGTCTGTATTAAATTAGATAATGGCATTTTATTATTAGATAGAACAACTTGGTTTTTGAGTCGGAGTTTCATTAAAAAATTATATGCAAACAAAATTTCATCAATTGTATTTGTATGAATAATTTGCATTGTTCGTAAAGCAAAAAGTCTATCAATGGTATTGGTTTCTTTAATATTACATTGTAAAGCATACGTTCTTGTAAACATTATAAGTATATTAATAGCACTCTTTAAATCAACTAAATCATTTGTTTTGTCAGAGATAATATTTCCAGATGATATTTGAGGTAATTTGGTATTATAAGTATTGTAAGCGAGGTGATATAAAAACAAAGGTCGGTCATTAATTAATAATCCAATTTTATTTTTCAAAGTATTTGATAGGCTAATATTACCATATACATGTCTGAAATCGAAAAAAATACTTGCGTCTAGTAAATGCTGGGGCTCTGGAGTAGTAACCCAATTGATAAAGTAATTTTCCCAAACACTTATAGGTTTGCACCACAGGGGATTCATCGCCATAATATTTCCTTTGCAAAATGAATATCCAACTATATTTAATGCAGTACAAATTTTTGTCCCTAAATTGTTGAAATAATCATTTATTAATGCTTCATTTTCTTTTGCAATATCTTCATATATAATTGCATTATCTTGGTCTGTAAATAATGTTTCTTCTTTTCGGCCTTCGCTTCCTAAGCAAATAAAAGAAAAAGAAACGGGCGGTTCACCAATCTCTTTAATTACTAATTCTATAATCCTATTAAAAATAGAATCAGAAAATGAAGAAGTTATGTTTGTTATATATTTTGCCGACAACTCGCTATTAACAAGTGGCTTAATAAATGAAATAAGTGTATTATGATATTGAGCTAATTCTTCAATTGTTTCAGCTTTATTTATATTTGCTTGAAAAAATAACAGTGAATTTTTAAAATTATCGAGTATTACACCCTTTTTTAATATTCCAATTATTTCATTTAAATCATTAATTACAACTAAATGATTAATGTTATTATTCTCGTAAATATTAATTGCTCTATTAACAAGAGTATTTTCATTAATATAAATAATTGGCGAACTCATTATTAAATAAATAGGATTATCTAAACTTAAATTTAATCCAAGTACTCTTTTCTGAATGTCTGAGTTTGTAATAATGCCTATATAATCTTTTTCATTTTTAGTAAGAAGAAGCGTATCTGTTTTATTAAGTTCAAGTTTTTTTATCGCATCTTGAATTGTTAGATCAGCATCAATTTTAAAAAAGGGACTTATAAATGATTTTACTGGTTGTTCGATTAAAAAAGAGTTTGTTTTTAATTGAATAATTAAATTGTTAAAGTCAATTTTTTCCTTCTCAAATAAAGTAATATCTTCGATAATACCATCACATATTAGTTCTTCAGATTTGTCGTTGTTAAAAGCTATAAGAGTTACTTTAACAATAGCTATTTCATTATTTTTCTTTTTGATTTTAAAAATTTTGTTTTTTAAATAACCCTTGTCAAGTATATTCTTTTTTATTGTTTTTTTATCTTCGTAATTGGCAAATAATTCAAGAATATAGGTTTCTGATAGTTCTCTAAAGTTTTCAAACCCAAGTATTTTTATTGCTGTTTCATTTGCAAAAATGAATTTTCCTTTCGAATCAATTTTAGCTCTAAAAAAACCTAAATCTAAAGTGTTTATGAGTTTTTGATAATCTAGACTTGAGAAATTTAAACTTTGGTTAGCTGTTATGTCTTTTACTATAATAATATTTACTGATTTATTATAGAACATCGCAGTAGATATAATAATTAATACTTCAACAAATTCACCATTTTTCTTTTTTAAATTAATTTCATATTGACCTTCTTTTAAATTATCGTTTGAAAATGCCTCAATAATAATTTTATTATTATTGTCACTTATAATATCCTTTAATGAAAAGTTAATTAATTCAGAGTCTTTGTAACCCGTTATTTTACTTATAATAGAATTGGAGAAACTAATTTTCCCGTCTATTAGCATAATTAAACCCTCGGTAGCAGCTTCGACTAATGTTTTGTATTTTTCTTTTGATTCGTTTAGTTTTTTTTCGGCTTCAATACGTTTACGTTCAATTTTTAGACTTTGCTGTGAAACAAAGAATAATAGGAACGCAATTAATGATGATATACATATCGAAATCCAAAGAAGTTTTTGAGTTAAATCATTGGTTTCTTTTTTTACGTCTTCGATGTATATACCTGTCCCAATAACCCAACCCCAAGGCTTAAATATTTTAACATATGATAATTTAGGAACTATATGAAGAGGGTCGTCTTTCCATTGCCACATATAATTTACATACCCATGATCTAACTTTTTAACAGTATTAACAAATTCAACAAACATTTTTTTGCCATGTGGGTCGCTGTAGTTCGATAAATCTGTGCCATTTAAATCGAGCCTATAAGGATGCATAATCATTATAGGATATAAATCTGTTATCCAAAAATAATCTTTGTTTTCTTCTCCGTATCTCAAATATTCAATTCTTGATATAGCTGTTTTTTGTGCTTCACTTCGTGATAGTAATCCATTTTTTTCGTCATTCTCATATTTACATAAAATGCTCCAAGCCGAGTTCGTAAGCTCTTTTATCATTTCTCGCTTGCCATTCATTATATTTTCTTTATACTGTGGAATTAATATGAAAAAAATTGTGAGAATGAATAAACAAATAGTTAGAAATGTTGGTAAAATTATTTTAATAAAAAAGAATTTGAAACTATCTTTATGAATTATTGTTTGCATAATTTTTAAGAAGGGTTCTGGAAATTAAATTTTTAACCTTTTTCAAGAACAAAATCGAACCCTTTATAATTTGTTCAGATAAAGTAATATAAAATTACAATTTGTTTTTTGATTTTTATTTAGAAAAATTCTTTTTTATTTCTTTTTTATTTTGATGTGTAAATCTCTTTTTGAATAAAGTCAATATTGCAACTTCCTTTTTTTATTTAAAATACATTAATTTTAGGTGTTGTTTATTTAAATATGAGTATAAGGAGTTGGGTAATTAGTTGTTTTCTAATAAATTCCTAAAAAAGCTTAAAATACAGTAATGAGTTATAAGTAAATATAGTGAAATTAAAAAATAATTAATAAGTGTAATTCGCTTATAATCAAAAGAATTTAATTTTTGTGAAAATATTCTTATGTTTTTATCGTACGTTATTGTTTAAAAATATATTTTTGCGACCAAATTAATAATAATTTAAAAAATAGGAGGAATATATAGTGGCACACAATCTAGTACCAAAATTTAAACAGCCGATTACCGGGATATTAGCTTTTTTAACTTTTTCCATAGTAGCAATAGGAACATGGTTTATATTTAGTGACCCAAGAGGTCCAGTTGGAGCATTTCCTTATCCATTTGTTATGTATTTAGCAATGATGATATTAGTTGGTTTATGGCAACACATGTTTTTTAATAATTGGCCTTTTGATAAATTAAAACAACCTTTTCAAGGAATTGTAATGACAATAATAAATCTTGTTGTCACGGTTTTTGTTGTCGAAGTTGTTTTTTACAGAGTTTTTGGGCTCGCTTTTAATTTCTTAAGTCAAGTAAACTTAAATGAAATAGCAGCTACAGGCAAGGCTTATTTGCCAGATGGAACTATTACAACTTTAGAAGCACTTAAAAATAATCATTTAGCTCAAAGTGCTATTGTTAGTTTTGTTTTAATAGGATTCTTCAGTTATCCTTTAATAACAATCTTATTCGAAAAATGGCCTGTAAGACCTAGTAATTTAGTTCAACCGCATTCAGGGATTTTAGAATTGGCTTGGTGCTCTTTAATTACTTTATTTTTATTTGTTGTTTTAATTGTTCCTTTTTGGGGAATGATTTTTTCAACAGTGTATGGTAATTCAGTTGGCTTTAATACACCTTGGTGGGGTTCAATAGCAGGAACAACTCATGTTCATTGGGTATTTGGCTGGTGGGAATGGATAATTGTTTATTTGTTCTTAACTGCTAATGTGTGGAGAGGAAAACCTTGGACATTGATAAAATTTCCTCAACCTTATAAAGGACTAATTTCATTTTCATTTATTCTTTTTTTAGGTTATGTAACAGCAATTATTTGCACTAAAATAGCTCCTTTATGGTTGCCAAGCGAAACAATACAAATTCTTAAAGATACAAAACCTGCAGATGCTGAATTAATAAGATTCTTATGGTATCATTCTGCTGAAATAGCTGGATTTATGTTAATGCCATTCCTTATTTGGCATCATTATTTTGAAGATGCAGTTCCTTTTAAAGATAAAGATTCATGGGCTTCTTTTGCTTTTAGAACAGTTGGAGTTTTTGTTCTTGGAATATTAAACTATGTTTTATTCTATTATGCAAATTTTGGCTACTGGGGATTAGGAAACCATCATATGGAACATTTAGCTGAAGGTTTTATTCATGGTGAGTCTCTTGTATGGAACTTCTGGTGGATTATACCTTTGTTATGGCACGATTGGTTCTTCGCAAAATGGGGATTCTTTAAAGAAAGCTAAATAATAATTTTATTTAAAAAATATAAACCCGGATTATTTTAATTAATAGTTCGGGTTTTTTTATTGTGAATTTCTCAGGCTGGCGCGGAAATGTTTTCCGTGCCTTGGTTTTATATGAACTAAGTTA
>CAZJKL010000035.1:0-34163 GCA_964546655.1 uncultured Bacteroidales bacterium
CTTTATTTATAATGTTTTACAGAATTTATTGTTAATAACTTGCGGTTTTTAGGAGGAATCGGGACGCAAAGGTGCACAAGTAACGCAAAGTTTTTAATCGGGGCACGACTTTGAGTCGTACCCCGATTTTACTCTAAATTTTGATGTTTTTGTTAGTTTTAAAAACTAACTTTTATTTTGTACGAAGTTGCTCAAGAAAGCTTTCGGGATTGCACCACCTAAACAACGGACTAATTTGTATAGTTTTATATAATTATCTTATTAACTATAAATTAAATACCTACTTTATATTGTTGGTTTGTTGATTGATTTACAGTATTATATATGTCATTTTTTGAATCAATATTTCCGTTAATTAAACTTTTAAAATAATTAATTAATATTGATTTGTCGATCTCAATTTTAGTTTCGGTTGCAATGTTTCTTAAATCAATAAAAAAGCTAGAAAACATATTATTAAAATCAAAAACAATATCGGTATTTAAGTAGTTTGTTGAATTGTAAATGCTATTATAACTTCCTTTTGTTTTAACTATATAAAATTTATCATTATTAATATTTGTGATAGTAGTTGATTTATTACACATTAGAACACATTCTTCATCAATTATATTTTTATCACAACCTATAACCTGATGAAATAAACATTGTCTGCTAGTCATTAGTTCAATAGGATGATATATACTATAAAACAACTTGAAATTATCAGGAGGCTTAATACTTTTAATCTGATTCTTATTTATTTCATTAGATATAAACGCCCCATAACAATTAAATTTTTCTTTTAAACACAATAAACTATATGAATTAGTAATATTAAGATATGGTCCTGCAATCCAATCTATTCCACGTTTATATGCTTCATAAGCTATTCCTGTATTATTTGCAACAATAATTTTAGGTTTTAATTTTTCAATAAATTCAATTGCAACATTAAAATCGTTTCCTATTATAATAGGTGTAAACCATGGTATTATATTTTTGTTTTTTATAAAAACATCAATTAAAGCAACATCTTCAATATTAAAACTACTTGGAAGTTGGAAATATATTGTTGCTAATTTTTCAGATATAAGAGCGTCATTTATTGAAGAAATTAAAACAGAAAGAGTAGGTTTAATATCTTCTCTTTTATGTTCTATTAATTCTGGTATTGTCACGTTGTCATATAATTCTGGCAACCCAGTTAATTTCAACAATATTTTTTTTCTTATAGAAGCTAATTCTTTAAAATTTAAATAAACAGTTTCTTTAATTTCAGATAAATCTATGTTCTGTATAAAATATTCTGTATTATTAATTGCTTTCCATTTTTTTAAAATTGTTTCTTTGTTTAATGGTTGTAACCCTTCACTTTCTAGAACATAATCAGAAAAAAATTCAAATGAGTTATCAGGAGTTTTTACTATTACTTTTAATGGCAAACCACATTCACCTGATATTATTATTGTTAAAGGAACTTTAGTTATACATATATTTTTGATAGAATTTTCAATGTTAATTTTATTGTTTCCCTTTTCATTAAAAAATTCAATTTTCCTATTATCTATGTTGTTTTTTAAAGAATAATTATTTGATAAAAGATGAGTAATTGAATTATCTCTTGGGTTATCAATAAACATATCTTTATCAATTTCACCTTTTAAATAAGCATTAGAAAAACCACGATTAAAAACTTTAAAAAGATTACTATCGTCATTTAATAATCGATTATTATAAAAATTTTGTATTCTCTTTTTCCAAGTATCAACAACTGTAAATACATAATCAAACCCTTTTATTCTACCCTCAATTTTTAAAGAATACACACCAGCATCATATAATTTTTCAAAGTCAAAGTAAGCCGAATTATCTTTAATATTTAGAGGATAATTTTTGCCTTCTGAGGTTGTTAAATATTTATCTCTACATGGCTGACTACACCTTCCTCTATTGCCAGAATTTGCTCCATTAACAGAACTCATATAGCAAATACCAGAAAAACATATACAGTAAGAACCGTGTACAAAAACCTCTGTTGAAATATTGTGTTTTCTCCCAAATATTGATAAATTTTTAATTTCAGAAATATTTAATTCTCTTGATAGATTTACTCGAGAGACATTAAACTCGCTTAAAAATTTTAACTGACCTTGGTTATGAGTTGTAAGTTGCGTTGAAGCATGTATTTTATGACTTTTGAAATATTTGCTTAAAATATACAGAACCCCTAAATCTTGAACAATTATACCATCAATAGTTGTATTTAATAATTTGTTTAAAATTTCGATTATTGAAGGCATTTCATTCTCTAAAATAATGATATTAAGTGTAAGATAAACCTTGCAATTATTTTTGTGAGCATAGTTTAAAACACCAAGTAAATCGTCGAATGAAATATTTTCAGCACGATTTCTGGCGTTAAATCTATCTAAACCACAATAAACAGCATTTGCTCCAGCATAAATTGCAGCTTTTATTGAATTTATATCTCCTCCAGGTGCAAGTATTTCAATATTATTTTTCACAATATTAATTATAAAATAAAAAACATTTAATATAGTTTGTTTTGACTACACAAAACAGGGTAAAACAAAATTACGGTAATTATTATGATTTAATTTTAGAACACATTTATATTTTCTGACCAATTAACAATTTAAATTAAATTTGTCTTAAAAGCACAATTGGTTATATAAAATTTTATTTTACTTTTGAATTGTTTTTAAAATCGAATGTGATTTTCATATAAAAAAATGATTTTATAAATATTGATTTTATAAGAATAAACTAAATATAAAAAATTAGTTATGGGCATTAAGAAGAGTTACGAAGAAATTAATGATAAAATTAAAAAAGGTACAGCGGTAGTAATGAGTGCCGAAGAAATATCAGCTTTATCAAAAGATTATTCGCCAAAAGAAATTGTTAAAAAAGTTGACATAGTTACAACAGCTACATTTGGTCCTATGTGCTCTTCAGGTGCTTTTATTAATTTTGGTCATTCGGATCCACCTATTAGAATGGAAAAAATAACCTTAAACGATGTTCCTATTTTTGCAGGAATAGCTGCAGTAGATGGCTATATTGGTGCAACCGAAACTTCTTTAACTAATCCTAAATATGGTGGAGCAAATATTATTGAAGAATTAATTGAAGGTAAAGATATTATTTTAAAAGCTTCGGGTAAAGGTACCGATTGTTATCCTAGAACCAGCATTGAAACTAAAATTAACAAAAATACTGTTAATGAAATTATTATGTTTAACCCTAGAAACTCTTATCAAAATTATTGTGTTGCGGTTAATACTACTAGTAAAATTAAATATACTTACATGGGTAATTTATTGCCTAATTTAGGTAATGCTACATATTCTACTTCTGGAGAATTAAGTCCATTATTAAATGACCCAGAATTAAGAACAATTGGAATTGGAACAAGAATATTTTTAGGCGGAACCGAAGGTTTTGTTGCTTGGAATGGAACACAATTTAACACTTCTAAACCAAAAAACGAAAAAGGTATTCCTAAAAGCAATGCTGCTACAATAGCTGTTATTGGCGATTTAAAAAATATGTCAACTGAGTTTGTTCGTGCTGCTTATTATGAAAAATATGGTATTAGCATTTTTATAGGTATAGGTATTCCAATTCCGGTTTTAGATGAAGATATGGCTCACCGACTTTGTATTTGCAATAAAGATATTGAGACAACAATAGTTGACTACGGAATAGCTGAACATCCTGCTCTCGGAACTACCAATTATGCTTCGTTGCAATCAGGTGAAATTATTTTAAATAAGAAAAGAATTAGAACGGCTCCTTTATCAAGCATGTCAAAAGCAAGAGAAATAGCTAAGATTTTAAAATATTGGATTGATAATAAAAAGTTCTTCTTAACAGAACCTGTTCAAATGTTTCCTAAAAACACATCATTAAAAGGTTTAAAAATAAGATAATTTAAATTTAAGAAAATGAAGAAAAGATATATTTTAACATTTATGCCAGAAGTTGTTGATGTTCCTATAACATACCATTTAATTAAAGATTTTGATATTAAAGTTAATATATTAAATGCATACATTTCATCTGGAAAAGAAGGTAATTTGGCGGTTGAACTTGAAGCTACAAAAGTTAATTTAGAAAAAGGATTAGCATATATAAAAACACAAAATGTTAAATGCACTCCTTTGGTTAAAAAAGTGCTTTTTAATAAAACCTCATGTATTAATTGCGGTAGTTGCACTGCTGTTTGTTTTGCTGGTGCTTTAACTATGAATAAAGAAACTTGGCAATTAGAATTTGATCATAAAAAATGTATTGTTTGTGAACTTTGCACAACTGCTTGTCCGATAAAACTTTTTAAAATAGATTTTGTTGAATAATAATATTATATATGAGCCTCGTGATTATCGCAATAATTTAAAAAGTGAGCGATTTATTCATTTTCAGGTTTCATATAAAGAAACAGACTTATTAATTGCCATCGACAAACCTTCTTTTAACAAAGATATTCCCGAATTTATTTTAAAAAAAATATACTATTATCGAGATATCCTTAATGATTATTTTAAAGTTAACCTTAATTTTAAAGAAAGTTTTTCGCCTATTTCAAATGATTTTAATGCCCACGATTTTATACAACAAATGATAAATGCAACTGCAATTGCTGATATTGGACCTATGGGTAGTGTTGCCGGAGCATTTTCTCAGTATATAGGCAAAGATGTTAAAAATAAATTTTTAGTAAAAGAAATAATAATTGAAAATGGTGGTGATATTTATTTAGACATTAAAGAAGAAACTATTATTTCGATATATGCAGGAAATTCGGTTTTATCTCAAAAAATTGGCATTAAAATAATGCCTGATTATTCTCCTTTAGGAATTTGCACCTCTGCTGGCACCGTTGGCCATTCAATTAGTTTCGGGAAAGCAGATGCAGTTGTTATTGGCTGCAAAAACACATTAATAGCAGATTCGTTTGCCACTAAATATGGCAATTATGTTAAAACCGAAGATGATATAAATAATGTTATTGAAATGATAAACAATAACTCTCAATTTTTTTGCGGTGCAATTATTAAAAACGACAAAATAGGTCTTTGCGGAAAATTTGATTTTGTAAGCTTGGGCTAGATATTTATTAATTGCTAAAAAACCAATAAAATAACTATAAATACCAAGAATAAAGACTTTAATTTTCACTCTAAATTTTATTTTTTAATTATATTTGCAACATGAAATTTAGCAAAAAAAATATTGTATTTAGTATTGTGTTTTTAATAGGCATATTATTTATTTCTAATATTTATTTTCAAAAAAATAATAATAAAAAAAACAATTACATTTTTCTAAATCAGCAAACTTTCTAATAGATTTTCAATAAACTATATAATGGAACAAAACGATAAAACAAATTTATTTTCAACAAAAAGATTAAAACTACTTAATCGTTATTATAAAATAACTAATTTTTATTCTTTCTTAAAAGATACTAGCATCAAAGGAGGTATTGTTATAATAATATTTGTTGCTATTTTAATTATGTTAGAATATTTTTTGTTTGATTTTAATTCTATTTTAGATAATCTTGTAGCAATGTATCCACCACAAATAATATTCTCTTTTTTTTTCGTATCTGAGACAATTATGGGAATAATTCCTCCTGAAATATTTATCGCATGGGCTTCTAAATCTGCTACTCCATGGTTGTTTCTTTTTATTTTAGCAACAATGTCTTATTTAGGTGGAATAGTTGCATATTATATTGGTAATAGATTATTTTTAATACCAACGATTAAAAATCATTTAGAAAATAAAATAACAAAACACATAGAAAATCTTCGTAAGTGGGGAGGATTATTTGTATTTATAGGAGCAATGCTACCACTTCCGCATTCTATTGTAAGTTTAGCTTGTGGTCTTATTCATTATAAATTTACAAATTATTTATTATGGGCACTTTTTCGCTATTTACGATTTGCAATTTATGCATTATTAATTTTTAAAATATTTTAAATATGTCTTGGATTAAAAATTTATATAATTGGGTTTTAAGTTGGGCTCAAACAAAATACGGCACTCTTGCCTTATTTATACTTGCATTTATTGAATCTGTGTTTTTCCCTATTCCACCTGACATTTTACTAATTGCATTAGCATTAGGAGCAGCTAGTAAAGCATTTAAATATGCTCTTGTATGCACGGCCGGTTCTGTTTTAGGTGCTTTTGTTGGTTATGCCATTGGTTATTACGCCTGGATTTCGAGTAATGGTGATTTTACATCTTTTGCAAATTTCTTTTTCACAAATATACCTGGATTTTCGGTTAGCTTATTTAACAATATAAAAGCAATGTTTAACGAATGGGATTTTTGGGTGATTTTTACAGCTGGTTTTACTCCTATTCCTTACAAAGTATTTACAATAACAGCTGGAGTTTTTGAGATAAATTTTATTATGTTTATAATTGCTTCTTTAATAAGTAGAGGTGCAAGATTCTTTTTAGTTGCATGGTTAATATGGAAATTTGGCCCGAGCATTAAAAAGTTTATCGAAAAATATTTTAACCTTTTAGCAATTGCATTTACAGTATTATTAATTGGTGGGTTTGTTTTAATTAAATATATAATTTAATATTATGGAAATAGATGGTATAGTATGGATGGGCTTTATTGCATTTGTTTTAGTGATGTTAGCCTTAGATTTAGGAGTTTTTCATAGAAAATCTCACGAAGTAAAAATTAAAGAAGCTCTTATTTGGAGTGCTATATGGATTTCGCTGGCTTTAATTTTTAATTATGGAATTTATGTTTTTATGGGTAAAGAAAAGGCAGTTGAATTTCTTACTGGTTATGTAATAGAAAAATCTCTAAGTATTGATAATTTATTTGTCTTCATAATGTTATTCACATATTTCAATATTGACACAAAATATCAACATAAAGTTTTATTTTGGGGAATTATTGGAGCTTTAATAATGCGTGCAATTTTCATTTTTGCAGGAGTTGCACTAATAAATAAATTTCACTGGATTATATACATTTTTGGTGCTTTTTTAATTTTTACTGGGGTAAAAATGATTTTTCATAATGACGAAAAAATTGAACCTGATAAAAATCCATTAGTAAGATTATTTAAAAAATTCTTTCCAGTTACTGAAACTATGCATGACGATAAATTCTTTGTCAAAATAAATTCACAAACTTTTGCTACACCACTTTTTGTTGTGCTTCTTATTGTAGAATTTACCGACTTAATTTTCGCTGTTGATTCAATACCAGCAATTTTAGCTATTACAAATGATACGTTTATAATCTTCACATCAAATGTTTTTGCTATATTAGGATTAAGAGCATTGTATTTTGCTTTAGCGGGTATTACTAAATATTTTTATTATCTTAAATACGGTTTATCGGCTATACTTGTTTTTGTAGGCATAAAAATGACTATTATTGATTTGTATAAAATTCCTATTTTATATTCATTATTAACAATAACTAGTATATTAACAATTTCAGTATTATTTTCTATTGCTTTTCCAAAAAATAAAGATTTAATAAACAACTAAAAATAAAAATTATGAATAAACAATTCGAAAGAGTATTTGAAAAAATTATTTTTTCAAGCAGATGGATTCAAGCTCCACTATATGCAGGACTTATTATTGGAGGACTTTTATACACATACAAATTTTTTATCGAGTTAATCCATTTAAGCATAAGTATTAATCAAATAACAGAAACTGTTCTAATGCTTGGAATACTTACTTTAGTTGATATTACTATGGTCGCTAATCTTCTTATAATGGTTATAATTGGAGGTTATTCAACCTTTGTAAGTTATCTTGATATTGAAAAACACGAAGATAAGCCAGAATGGCTAAAAAAAATTGATGCAGGTTCTTTAAAGGTTAAATTAGCCGTTTCTTTGGTTGGAGTATCAGGTATTCATTTATTGAAAACATTTATTAATATAAATAACTATGAATCGGAGCATGTAATGTGGCAAGTTATTATTCATGTTGTATTTTTAATATCTTCACTCTTGCTTGCACTTACAGAAAAGATATTACATAGCAACAAAAATTAAACGAAAATTTATTATTAACAAATCAATTATTCTCTAATATTTAGATGATTGTCTCCTAGACTTTTACGTTCCAAAATAGTCAATAATAAATATGCATTTTGCAATCTATTTTGGCTTTGACTAAATAATATTTTATTTATTATTGTTTATTATTTTTCAGTTTACGAAGTGCAATTTAATTGCCTTAATAAATAATCCTCGATTAATTTATTTTTATCAATTTTATGACTTGTATTGAAAGGAAAACTATTGACAACAACAATGTCACTAGGAATCATATAATATGGTATTGATTTTTCTAGGAATTTGTTTAGTTCTTCATTTAATTTTTCTTTTTCAATAGCATTTTTCAATATTACAAAACTTACTATTTTTTTCACTTCATTGTTTCGTTTTAAAGCAATAGTGACAGCATCTGAAATTAAAATATTTTTGCAAATAACATTACTTATTTCATTTAGTTCAATTCTAAATCCGTGCATTTTAACTTGATCATCATTCCTTCCAATACAAAAGACCATGTCGTCTTCATAATAAGCTAAATCCCCTGTTTTAAAAGCGCGTTTACCATCATGAATAAAGAATTTTTGTTTATTCAAATCATCATTATTAAAATATCCAATTGATACATGGTCACCAACAATAATTAATTCCCCTTCTTTATCTTCAGGGCTTATTTTCTCAATTAATATTTTACTTACAGGCATTGGAAACCCAATTGGCAATAAAGGATATTTGTTAATTATGGCATCTGTAATTTCAACCAATGTAGTAACAATTGTAGCTTCTGTAGGTCCATATGCATTTAATATTCTTGCATTGGCAAACGAATTCTTCAAAATAAAACAAGTGCGATTGGGTAAATCTTCCCCCATAAAAAAGAATGTTTTTATTGAAGTAATATTTTCTGATTTGAAGTCTTTATGCCTTAAAAATAGATATACAAACGAAGGAGTAGATGTCCATACACTACATTTGTAAAGTTTTAATCGGTTAAAAAATAATTCTTGATTTTTTGCTATATTAGTAGAGGTTAAAACAAGAGTTCCTCCTTGTGAAAAAGAATTTAGAACATCACAAAGTGATACATCAAATGTGAAAGGAGCTTGATTCATAAAAACATCATCCTCACAAAAACCAAAATCTTTTTGTGCCCATTCAAGAAAAGTTAAAATAGAGTTATTAGTAATTTTTACACCCTTGGGCTCGCCTGTTGAGCCAGATGTAAACATAATATATTGAATAGGATCTTCTAACGTTCCGTAAATTTTGTTTGTATAATCTGGTGTAAAATTAATGGTAGGTTTAAATTCGGCATCAATACTAATGGCGATTTCAATATCTAAAATTGTATCTGAACAATTAATCAATATTTGAGATCCTGTTTTATCTATTATCTTTTTAATTCGTTCAATAGGATATATTTTATCAATTGGAATATAAGTTGTGTTTGAGTGAATGCAGGCTAAAATAGCAACAGGGAAAATATGTTCTTTATGTCCATAGATTGTAACAGGATGTCCTTGAGGAATACCTATTTTATTAAACACGTCAAGGAGTTGTTCTGTTTTTATTTTTAAAGTTTGCCAATCAATATCCTTATCGCTACCTGCAATTGCTAGTTTTCTTTGTGATATTTCAATTTCTGAAAATTGTTTTGTTTTAAAATTGTATTTCATTTTATAATAGTTAATATGGACAACGCCCACTAAAAATATACAATGCTATTGAAACTAGATTGAACATTATAAAAATGCTAATTATTTTTACTGCTAATGGATTTAAGTTGCCAAAAAAGACATCTCTACCTTTTTTCTTACATTGAATAATATACGTATTGTGAATAGCTGAAAAAACACCAAATAATAACCCACTTAATATGTAATTAAATCTAAATCCATTCCAACACCCCATTAAAATGAATGTTAATACCAAAGCAATATTTTGTCGTGCCATTGGATATTTTTTCAAATTCTTTTTTCTAGTCAAGAACGTATATAAAGGAGTAAAAAAGTAGTCTTTTAACCAATCTCCTAAACTTATGTGAAATTGTCTCCAGAAATCTTGAGGGTTTACAGCAGTGAAAGGATTCTTGAAATTTATAGGCACATTTATACCCATCATTTTCCCGATACCTAAAGCCATAAATGAATAACCTGCAAAATTAAAAAACAAGTAAAAATAATATGCATACATGTTGTTAGCCATGTGTAAAATTTCTTTGCTTGTTTCAGGATATAGATTTAACCAATATCTGTCAATTAGTTCAGCAACAATGTATTTAAATGCAATTCCTTTTACCAAGGCATTCCAACCAATAATAAAGTTTTCTTCATTAATTGATGTAAACCCAATGTCTTGCGAAGCCTTAAACCGCCCAAACTTATCAATAGGGCCAATTAATAGTGTTGGTGTGAAAGACAAAAAATTAAAATAAGTAATAAAATTAGCCATTTTTTCATTCGGAGCTTTATCCATATAATACCCAACAATACGAAAAGTAGCATATGATAACCCAGCCATTGATATTATTTTTGATAATTGATAGAATGTCGAACTAAAGTGAAGTTCAGATTTTACAATTAACATTGGCAAAATAAGAAATATAATTCCCCAAATCTTTAGTTTCAATTTCAAAATATTTGAAACAAAGTAGGTCCCAAAATATGAGAAAATAATTAACAAAAGAAATTGATATGGTTTTGGATAAACAAAAAATAAAAATAAAAAATTAAGTACTGCTAACAAATACTTATAATAATTATTTGAGAAAAAGAGTTTAAATAAAAGGATTATACCTATAAATAGGGCAATTAAAATGTAAAAGTAAATTGAACTAAATGGAAGCATATTTAAAATTTTTGATATACAAATTGAACAGATGAACCTGTTTTATTATTAGGATGATTATTCAACGGACTGTATAAAAAATATAAAGCCATTACAATCAAAGAATACAATAAAATATTTACAAAAAAACGAGTTAAATCTAATATTTTCATTTTGATAGGTTATATGTTTCTACAATAAATTTATCAGCTTTATACCATCCATATGTGCTTAAATGCATTATGTCTTTCAAAACACCTATATCATATGAAGTTGAGTCGGCATTCCAAAAATTTAAACAATGGAATTTATTATTTACTATATCATTTTGTAATGAATCAATAAGAGGAGAAAGAATCTTGGAGTTTTTATAACAGAAAGGGTTTATTGGTAATATTATGAATGAAGCATTTGCTTTTTTAGTTTTTAAAAGTTTTAATAACATTTTAAAATCTTTAAATTCTTTATTATTCTCGTATTTAGGTAACTTAACAGTATTTGTTTTCCCATTTAAGTATTGAGAATAATAATCATTATCGATATACCATGTATTATTGGTAGAATTATTTATTTGTTCTTGTTTGCTAATAACAAATAAGCTGTCCCAATTTATTTTAACTGATTCTGGAATAATAGATTTTCTTTTAATAGGTTCATTTTTTATATAATTTGTATTCATTAGCTCTAATTTTAATGTGTTTAGCTTTTTAAGAATTTCTATAATAGGAAAATTGAAATACTTAAATGAAATATTTTTCGATGATTGACTTTCTAAAGAAAAAATTGTAATTGATAAATCAGGATTATTAATTTCATCATAAAAATCTGAAATCCGATCAGCTTCATATTTCTTAAATTGTGAAATAGAATTGTTTTCTAAAATTGCATATAAAAATCGATGTGAATTAAACTCTAAAAATAAAGACGAGGCTGTACCTTCTGAAGAATCTGAAAACCAACTTGGAGATAAAACAATAATTATAGGGGCGTTTTTTAGTCGATTTTCATTGGCAAGTAACTGCGAGTATATCGAAAAGCACTGATTACCAGCATGACCTATCCCTTTAATCTTTGTTTTAAAATGATTAGAAATGAAAATATAAGGTTGAGCCTCTGTTTCTACTGTTAGTTCGGAAGAACCTAAAATAAAAATATTTTCGGTGCTATCATTACTAATTAGAAATTGATCTTCATAATATGGTATGTTTCTATAATTTTCTAAGTAATTAAAAGAAGAATCTACAACAAGATTCGGTTCAGTATTGAAAAATACTGAATTTGTTTTACTATGAAATAAAAACAAGCAACACAAAGCAATAAATAGTGGAAAAAAATAAACCAATATTACTCTTTTCATTAAATCAAATTATTTTTTTTTAAAGTCTCATAAATACAATCAATTGTATTTAAATTGTCTTCTGTAACTAAATGTTGTGGAATTTGGATGCCAATTTTTTCCTCAATTGCTACAAGTAAATCAACTACTGAAATTGAATCCAATAATTTTGATTTAATTAATGACTCATCAAAACCAACTTTTTTAAAGGCCAAATTCATGATTTCTTCTTGTATGAAGATTTTAATCCCTTCCATATTCTTTATTTTTTTTTTGTATTCTTATTAAAGTTAAATTATATTACTAATTTTCAGCATTTTATCTATTTTTGAACTTTATCATTTTTAAATAACTATTACAAAAAGTGTTAAGTAAATGCTATTTTTATTCACGTTTCAAAGTTAAACTTTTTTAATAAAAAAATATATATTCTAAAAAAAAATCAAATACAAATAGGTCATAATAATAAGAAGAAGAATACTCCGTTACTTTTTAAGCATTAAATTTATCTATTAGGCCTTTTTTTATTATTTGGTCGCAATAATAAAAAAAACAGATAACAACAAGAGTGTTTTTTTATAAAAAAAAAGTAATACTAAATATTTTTAATAAAATCATCTAGTTATTTTGTAATGTTTTTCTTTGGGATTATTTCTTAAAATTAAGAACCAAATTATTCCAACTAAATATCCATAACCATAAGAAAAATGCAAAATAAAAAATGCAAAAATAATTTTAACCCAATCATAAATATTTTTTGTTAATTTAATAGCAAATGAAGATGCTACAATTAACCAAAGAGATAAAATTAATATAAAAACAAATATTAAATCATTATAAACAACCGCCCCCAAAAGGCTCATTAACAATGACAGAACAAAAATAAACGGGATTAGTTGCCTAATTGTTGTTACTGTTTTATGGTTTTTATTTACAAGAACCTTCCAAAAGCCATACTGATAATACTGTTTAAATAAATTCTCATAACTAGAACGGACAAAATACTTAATATTTAAATTAATATCTAAATAAATTTTTAGTCCATTTTTAATCATTCTATAACTAAATTCATCATCTTGATTTCGCACGAGTCTTGTGTCAAACAAACCAATTTTCTCGAATACATTTTTTTTGTATGTTCCAAAAGCTACCGTATCAGCCCAAACAGATTTACTCCCAACTCTAAAATAAGCATTTCCTACTCCGAAAACCGAAGACATTGCTTTTCCAATTATTTCTGAAGTATTATTTTGATATACATTTTCAATTTTTCCTCCAACACAATCGGCCTCTGGATTATTTATAAACTGATTTAATAAACATTCAATATAATCATTCCTTAATTCAGAGTGAGCACCCAAAATCATAATAAAATTACCTTTTGCATTCTCAATACCAAGATTGAAACCATAAGGAGTAGTTTTATCTTTGTTTATTAATAATTTTATTTGAGGATATTGATTTTGTAAATTCTTAATAATCTCTTGAGTTTTATCATCACTACATCCATCTGCAACAATTATTTCAAGATTTTTAAAATTATTATTAATAATAGATAATATACATTTTGAAATATATTGCTCTTCATTTCTGCAAGGAATAATGATTGTTAAGAAGAAGTTTTCAGAGTTTATCATAAAAGCTTTAACAATAAAATTTCTGTATAAATTTATATTTTAAATTATTAATGTCCGATAAAAATACAAAATTAAATTAATAATCAAAACATACTTATTATTTAATAGGATTGATTACAATTTTAATTTCAGTTAATACAAATTAAGCAAAACAACATTTTTTATTTTAATTAAACTTTTCTTAAAAACAACAAACTATAAAACAAAGAACAGTAAATAGTTCCTCCCTGCACTTCTATAATAGATTCTGTTAAAAACACTAAAAATAACATTCCTAAAAACATAAGAAAAATATAGTCTTTATATTTAATTGAGAAATAAAAACCATATACAAAAATTAACATTAGAGAAATTAGCCCTAATAAACCGAGTGCTATAAGCGACTGAAAAAATTGATTATGAGCATTGTATGTTTTATCAAATCCAGGAATATTAACTAATTTATAAAGTTCTTTATTTAATTCATCTTTTATATCTCCTGTTCCTGTTCCAAAAGGAAAGGTATCTTTTATTACATTAATTCCTGCTGAAAATAAAAACATTCGCGTTCCTGTACTTTCATATATATCAACATGCTTTAAATCTTTTTTAGATAATGCAAATTTAAGGGCATAAAACCTCGTATGAATTAAAGGCATTTTATACATTGAATATAAAATAGTTGAAAATATTATTAGCAACAATAAAATTAATTTTAACAGCCCTATTTTAGGTATTAATTTAATAAAAAGATAAACAAATAAACAAATTAAAAAAGCTATTATAACACCTTTCGAAATTAAAAGAAGAATATAAACAATTAAGATTATTAGATTAACCGAATAAATATATTTTTTCAATTTTGACATTTTATTAAATAATTCGGCAATTATAAAAAAAGCTAATGTTGCATACATAGAAATGTATGTTGGATGCGTTTTTGAGAGGTAGGTATAATAAAAATATTTAGTCTCTCCTCCTGAAATAAAATAATTATTAGTAGCAATGATTATTTTATAAATAAATGAAATCGTTACACCTAAAACAAAAACTTCTAAAATAAATATTATGTGCTTTTTAATAAACCCATATCTTAAATAGACTATTAAAGGAATTAAAATAAACGATATTTTAACTTCTAAATCAAACAATGCAAAATCGATATTTTCGGTATAAATTAATCCTAAAATATGCACAAAATAGAAAATAGGGAAAAGCAGCAGTCCAAAAAACACATATTTATTGGGTTTCTCAACTGTTTTTTTATCACTTTTAATAAAATTAACTAATGAAAAAACAAACCATAATACCATAAAAGCTGGTATTAGTTTGCCATAATTTGGAATTAATAATATTGAAATACTTAAAAAAGCTAGTTCAACTTTTTCAAGTAAATTATTTATAGTTTTAATTCTATCAATTTTTCCCATAAGTTATTTGAAATTGTTTCTCTATTAAATTCTTTTTTAACATAATTATATCCATTTTCTCCCATTTCAAGCATAAGCTGAGGATTATTAATAAAAAACTCTATTCTTTCACACAATTCTTTTTCATTCTCTGGCTCGAAATAAAGTCCACATTTACCATTATCTATAAATAACTTTCTAGCTTCTCCGTCAACACCTAAAATAATTGGTTTTTTGAGTGCAAGGTTTTCGAATATTTTCGAAGGAATTGCACCTTTAAATAAATCTATTTTTTTTAATGGTATAATTGAAGCATTTGTACTTAATAGAATTTCTTGCATTTTACATTTAGGCTCTGAATCAAAAAAGTAAACATTTGTCAGATTTAACTTGTTTTTTAATTTTACTAATCGGTCTTTTTCAGGCCCATTACCAAGAAAAACAAATTTAATCTCACTTTTTTCAATAAATTCTTTTGAGACATTTAATATAATATCCAACCCCTGAGCATAACCAATTATACCAGCATAAATAAATATTATATCATTTTCATTAAATCCATTTTCTTTTCGCCAACTTAAATTTATTGGCTTTTCTAAATTATAAAAGTTAGTATCAACTCCATTTTTCAGCCAATAAACATTTTTTCGTGGAAATCTTTGAGAAATATTTTTACAAATTCCTTGTGTTTGACCAGTAATTAAGTCGGCTTTTTTATAAAAAAATTCTTCAAGTTTAGTTGTTTGATGTAATATAAATTTATTTGAAATTATTTCTAATTTCTCGGCACTTTCTGGCCATAAATCAGAAACATTAAATACAAACTTAGCTTTTTTAGCTTTAGCTAACAATAATCCAGATATACCTAAAAAAAGCGGAGGCGATTCAACTATTAAAACATCTTGTTTTTTTAATTTTAATAGACCTATTATTATAGAAGAAATCACAAAAGAAAAATAGTTTAAAAGCCTTAAAATGATATTTTTGTTTTTACAAACAAAAATCCAACAACGATGAGTTTTTAGTCCTTCAATATTTTCGAAAGAATAAAACTTTCTTTTAAATCCCTCATGTATTTCCATTTGAGGATAATTAGGCATTGCGGTAACAATAGTAATATCTGCACCTTTTTTCTTTAATCTTACAGCAAGTTCAAATAACCTATTTTGAGGGGCACCAACCTCAGGAGGAAAATATTGAGTAAGTATTGTAATTTTCATTTTTCTTTTTCTTTTTACGTTTTTTATGACATATAAATATCATTAAAGTATTCTTTTGATTTTTCTGCTGTAGCTGTATTTTTAATATTATTTATATTATAAGTTGCAGCTGTTTCATAATTAATTTGTAAAGCTCTTTCAAAAGGATAAGATTCATTTTCTGTAATAATAATTCCATTATATCCATCTTTTACAAAATCGTACGAAACTGGAATATCAGATAAAACAGGAATACAACCTGCCGATAATGCTTCGAGTAAACTAGTGGAAGTACCATCACTTAATGGATAAGAAACATAAAATTTTGATTTTGCATACCATTTTCTATTTTCTTCATTATTAAGCCAACCTACAAACTCAACTTTATTTGTTAAATTTAATTTATTTACAAGTTCTTTTAATTTATTAGTATTGTCACCCGAACCAGCAATTACAAGTTTATAATCATCATGTTTTTGGATGAAATCATTAAAAAATAATATTATCTTATCTATTCTGTATAAATCTTTATGTAATCTGTTTGAATAGAAGATATTTTCTTTATTTTCGGGAGTTATTGGTTTAATTCCGTATAAAACTTTTTTTGCATTTGCATTAGGGTATAATGAGTAAATTTTTTGCAAAATTTCATCCGAATCACAAGTAATAAAATTACATCTTTTAAGAGTAGCAATACTTATTAACTTGTTAACAAAATTTTTGTCTGGAACTAATAAAATATCACTTCCCCAGGCAGTTGCAATAAAAGGTATTTTTATTTTTTTCGAGATTAATGATAAAACAAAAGCCAGTCTATTTATTTGATGAACATGTATTAATTTAGGGTTTATCTTTTTAATTTTATTTTTTAATAAAAAATAATTTTTCACAAGCTTAAAAATATTAAAACTTCTGAATGAATAGTGATATGAATTATTTGTAGGTCTAAAGTTTTCATATTCACCAATATAACAAACTTCATCATCAAAATTCATTTGATTAAAAAAATTAGTTATATGTACCGAATCTGGACCTGCAATAATTATTTTCATATTTCTGAGTTTAATGAATAAACTAATTTTAATAATTTCTCGATTTGATATTTCCTGTGCAATTTATAAATTTCTTCTGAAGATAATCCAATTTGTTCTCTATTTTTCCAAATATTATATGCAAATAAAATACTATTTTTAATTTCATCAATATCATTATAATTAGCACAATATCCAGCCTTATATTCGTTTATTAAGGCGGCGGCAACGTCTTCTTTATTTAATATTGCAATAATAGGTTTTTTAACAGAAATATATTCGAAAATTTTACCTGAATAAACTCCTACTCTATTGTTATTTGGAAGAATAAGAAGCAATGCATCTGCATCTAAAAGACTATAAATAAGGTTTTTATTATCGCAATATCCTAAAAAACTTATATGTTTTTTAATATTTTCAGGAATATAAAAATTATTATATGTTCCAATAAAGTTAATTTTAAAATTATCAATCAACTTATCATTAATCAATAATTCTAATGCTTTAAAGAAAAAATCTGGCTTTGATTTCCCATAAAATGTTCCGGAATAGACTATTGTGAAAATTTCATTAAATTTTATTTTAGGCTTTACTGAATGATTAAACCCATTTCTTATTTCTTCAAAACATTTAATATTATTAAAAATTGGTTTGTATTTTTCAATAATTGGTTTACTTACACTAATAAATGCATCTGCATTATCATTAATCTTTCTTTCAATTTTTTCATATTCAAATTTAAGTTTATTTGATATGTCTGGGTTAAAACTCATTTCATCTCTCATATCAACAATCCATTTAACGGCAGGATTTCGAGATTTAAATTTAAAAGCAACTTCATGCGTAACCGAAGGGGCAAAAGAACTAATTATTATATCAATTTTTTCGTTTTTATTAATTTCATTCAACTTTACTAATATTTTTTTACTCCAATTTTTGTATTCATTACTTATAACTTTGGTCAATAATATATTATATAAAACTTTAGAGTAATGAAGAAATTTTGAATCAGAAATTTTTTCTTTAATGGGTTTAAACAAACAAGTATTTTTTTCACGATAAACATTCTCAAATTCATTTATAAAAACATTAGTTTTTGAATCTGCTATCGTAAAAACACTAACTTTAGAGGTTTCGGTTGTTAAATATTCTTTAAATGAAACCATTCTTTGAACCGCTACACCAATTTCAGGAGGAAACCATGTAGTAATAAGAGCAATATGGATTTTATTTTGACCCAATTTCATTAATTTTATTTAGTAAATTACTTAAAATCAATTCTTTATTAAAATTATTTTTTATCCATTCTATACCTTTGTAATTAACAATATTATTATTAAATGAATTAACTATTAAAGATTTTAGTTCGTTTTTATTCTCTAATAAGAACCCGTTTTCAATCTTATAATTCCAAATAATATAATTTCCAGCAGATAAAGCCTCTAAAACACTTAATGAAAACCCATCATGTTCTGTTAATCTGATAAATAATATGTTTTCTTTTATTATCTTTTTCATTTCATCTTTTGAAACCCAACCTTTAAATGTTACATTTTTAGGTGCATTTAAATTTTCACCGTCAGTTCCAACAACAATTAACTTATAATCAGGCAATTGCTCAAAAGCATCTTTAATAATTTCCCAACCATAAAAATTCTCTTTATTTTTTGCAATATAAGTATAAGCGGTTTTTGATTTAGAATCAGATTTATATTCACTGATATTTAAAAATTTATAATAAAGCAAACTGCAATTAATTGAAATTGAGTTTAATTCATTTTTTAAATTTTCTGAATCGGTAAAATGAAAAGAATTTTCGATGTATTTTTTATATATTGTATTGTTATGAAATCTTTTTAATGCAAGTAAAACATCGGTACCTTGCCAATGCATTATGATTTTCTTTTTCAGTTTCACAGCTAATTCTAATGTTCCACTTTTATCACTAACACCATTTAATGAAATAACAACATCAACAAAAGGGAGAATAAAAATAAAAATAATTTTATCAATAAATGAGTAATATGTATCAAGAAAAATATACCTATTTGATTTGTCAAAGCCAGATAAATCTTCTTTTAGTTTTTTAGCAAAATAGGGTAATCCTAATATTAAAACTTTCATATAAAAATTATTTCTTTGTTAATTTCAGGTACCATAAGCCTAAAATTAATGAATATATTGACAAAGATAAAGAATATCCTATAAGAGCTATTTCAAATGAATAATTTAATGATGCCAATAAAAACAAAATACCAAGATTTAAAACATATCCCATTAGTGTTATAATAAAAGCTGTTTTTTGTTTATTGTAAACAATAGGAGTTGTAGAAATAGGAGAAAATATAAAATTCAAGAACAATGCAGGAGCCATAATTTGGGCGTATTTTCCTGCATTTAACCAATTACTACCAAGATACCACGAAAAAATTTCTGGGCCCCAAATTAGTATTAACAAAGTAAAAGGAATTGCAAAAACCAAACATATTTTAATAGTTTTTATAGCAACCGAAAAACTACTTTGATTGTTGTTTTTTAAATCGGTTGCTTCTTTATAATAAATTTGAGAAACAGCCCCAGTTACAAGCTGAATAGGAGCTCTAAGATATCTGTTCATAACAGAAAACAAACCTAAAACCAATATTCCAAATTCATTTGTGATTAGCCAAAAAATGAAAAATTGGGTTGCAAAAATATCAGAGAATGCATGTAAAGAATTTATCATAGGAAAATCTTTGTATTCTTTAGCTACAATTTTAATATCAGAGAATGAGATATTTGAAAAAATTTCTTTAATATTTTTAATAGGTATAATTAAAATAATTGTAGAAATTATCTGTCCAAAAAACCACCCCCAAATTAATCCATCTGTTCCTAATAATAAATAACCTAAAATTACATAAGTAATATTTCCAAAAAATGACTGTGAAATGCGACTATATGTAATAGTTTTAAAATTTTTTCTTCTTAAGTTTATATTAAAAAACAGATTATAAATACCATACAAAAAAACCGCTAAAGAAATATAAATTATATATTTAGGAAGAACATTATCGTTATAAAAAAATCCTATATTGCTTTTAAAAGGAATTAACCCTAATGTAAAAGCACTAATAATTACAATTATTATAAAACTTAAAATAATAAGTGAATTTGATTTTTTCTCGCTTTCGGGTAAAACAATACCAAACTCATATCTTCCAGCTGCTATTATTCCAATTAATCCGGCAATAGCTAGAAAATTTGATTGAATAGCAAATTGTTCTGGCGTGAATATTCTTGAAATTATAGGAGCTATTATAAATGGAATTATCTGGCTAACAGTATTGCCAGATAACATCATTAAAAAATTTTTATAATATTGGTTATTTTTTAGTGATAATAACTTCCCCTTGATAAATTTCATTTATAAAAAATATAAATAATAAAGATGTAAAAACCCAATTAATATCTAAAATTAAAAAACCTGAAGGCATATTTGAAGCAATAAAAAACACAAACATAGTAAGAATAAAAAAACTATTTTTAATAATATTCTTTCTAATAAATTTTAAAGCATAAAAAGTCATAAAGGCAAAAATTGATATATAATAATAAAATAATATTCCGAATTGAGATAACAATTCAATAATCCAATTATGAGGACCTAAAGGACTGATAGTCTTCCATTTAACTTTTTTCTCAGCATGTAATTGTCTGAATTGACCTGGTCCTGCACCAAAAACACAATTATTTTTATATATTTCTATTCCATTAAAGAACAATTGTTTTCTTTGGTTTTCACTAGTACTATCTTGCGTTACAATTAACTCTTCTTTCTTTTGTTCAATATTATTGGCAATTTCTATAGCCTCTTCCTTCTTCTCATCTAAAATTTGTGGACTTTCAGTTATAGCTACTTTTTCGGGAATTGAATCTTCATTTTTTACAATTGTATCTATCTTTATTTCTATTGTATCTACCTTTATTTCTATTGTATCCTTCTGTATTTCAACTTTATCATTATTAGTTCGAAGAAAAACCTTAAAATTCAATGCTTTTTTAAAACGTTCATTAGTAGGTGCAAATATCTTTCCCATGTATATATCATATTTAACAAAAGGAAATATTGCTAAAATTATTAATATTAATAGATAATAAAAGTTTTTCCTATCGTATAAAGTTTTTAAATTAATTGATATCCAATAAATTATTAAAACAAAAAAGATGATAGTACCAAATCTAGAATAACTTAAAATTGAAAATATAAGAATCTGAACTATAACAAATAATTGTGAAATTTTATTATTCTTATTAATATTAAGTAAAAGATATATTAAAGAAAATAAAATTATATAAAGGCAAAAATTATTGGGATTATCAAAAAAATAAACGGGTGAATAAAAGACAGGTCCAACAATTTCTAGAATCTTTAATTTATCTGTAAATTTACCGGCTATATGAATTCCAGTAAAATACTCTAAATACCCAATTACAGAAAATAAAACTATAAAAAAAATTGTTATTTTGTTAATTCTCTCATACAATTTTTCTTTCTCAATAATTTTAAAAGAAACAATAAATGTATAAGCAGTAATTGAAAATAAAATCACACTTCTTATATCAATTTTTGCCTGACTTTTATCTTTTAAAAAGAACAAATAAACTAATGAGTGTAGGATAAATAAAACAAAGAAAACTAAAATATATTTTTCAAATTTTGAAATTTTATTTTTTTTATGGAAAAAAGATATTGATAAAGTTGAAATTAAAAGAATTAGATAAGGATAAATAACAAGTGGCCCTATATCATAACTAAAAGAAGAAGCCCCAAATGGGAATGTTAAATATAAAAGAGAGAAACAAGTTATATAAATTTGCTCAGATAAAAGTTTTTGTTTAAATACATTCCAATTCATTAGATTAGCCGTTTTATATGTGCAAATGTATAAAATTATACTTACTTCAATATAAAATGTTTATTATTTTACAAATAATGTTATTTTATTTAAAAAAAAGAGGTATAATAATTCGTATTTTTATTGTTTACTAAACATAAATATCAAAAGTAGTTTTTTTACATTTTCATTTCACCTGAATAATTACCACAATAATATATTTTAAACTTATTAGTAGTGTCATTACACTTATATTAATCTGATAATCAATACTAATATTATTTTTATGTATTGGTTTTTTATCTATTATTTTGGGTTGTGTATGGGTTGTGTAAAGGGGGTTTTTATTATTAAACTAATTTTATATCTTATTTTTGATTTACAAGTTTGTTTTGAAATTATTAAGACAAATTTGATATAAAAATTGCAACCTTCCTTTTTATCCTTTTAATAATAGTAAAGCCGAATTTGATTAATCAAATTCGGCTTTCTTCCTTTAAAATATCCTGACTTTAAATTGTTTTAATCTCTTAAATCTACTATTTCTGCTTTTGGGTAGTTTTGTTTATTAAAAACAAATAAATTACTATTAATACTTGTTAAAGGTGAAAAAGCATTAATTGTATATGTTGTAATTGAACCTTCTTTATCGAAAATCAATACTTTTTCAACTTGTAGTTTAGCTTGATTTACATATATTCTAATTTTAAAATATGATTTTGCTTTATTGGGAATTAATTCGATAACATCACATTTCACATTATTTAAAAGTTCTTCTTTCATATATTTTTGTTTGAAATCATTTTCCCAAATTGTTAATATTTTATCTGGGCTTATGTCTTCATCTTCACCTGCATTATATATTTGAACTTCATTTGCATCACTATTATAACTCCAAACCGATTTTCCATCAGACAATATTATTTGTCCATCAATGCTTAAATTATACTTATTTTTGCTTACATGCAAAACACCTTTTTTATTTGTTTGAGTATTATTCTTCTTATTGAAAATATTTAATGAGAAATCTATTTTAATACCATTATATGACTTTGTTTTATCACTTACTTTTTTTAATATATCTGTAGCTTTTGTATCAACTTTTTGTGTAAAAGCTACGTTTACAAAAAACACAGACAGAATTATCGTTAAACTTAAAAGTTTAAAAAAATAAAACTTTTTAATAAAATTTTCTTTTAAATCTATTGCTTTCATAATATTAAGTTTTTTAAATTAATTGCTCAAGCTTTTCAATAATTGCTCCAAAGATAATAAATCATTTACCAATACTTGCCTTGCTTTACTTCCTTCAAAAGGGCCAACAATTCCAGCATTTTCAAGTTGGTCTATTATTCTCCCAGCTCTATTATAACCTAACTTTAATCGCCTTTGAATTAAAGAAGTAGAACCTTGCTGATGTTCAACTATAAGCCTAGCTGCATCATCAAACATTGGATCTTTATCATTATTATCAAAAGAGCCTCCACCACTATTTTCATTTTCGCTATTTGGAACTTCAGGTAAAATGAATGCTTCGGGATAACCCATCTGAGAGCCAATAAAATCGGTAATATTTTCAACTTCTGGAGTATCAATAAATGCACATTGAATACGAACAACACTACTTCCATTAGAAAGGAGCATATCGCCTCTTCCAATTAATTGTTCTGCTCCACCGGTATCTAAAATTGTTCTTGAGTCAACTTTTGCTGTAACCCTAAAAGCAACTCTTGCAGGAAAGTTTGCCTTAATAGTACCTGTAATAATATTTACAGATGGTCTTTGTGTTGCTATAATTAAATGAATACCAATTGCTCTTGCTAACTGAGCTAACCTTGCTATTGGCATTTCAACTTCTTTTCCGGCAGTCATTATTAAATCTGCAAACTCATCAACAACTAAAACAATGTATGGCAAGTATCTGTGGCCATTATTAGGATTTAGTCTTCTCTTAATAAATTTCGCATTGTATTCTTTAATATCTCTAACATGAGCATCTTTTAACAAATCGTATCTTTGATCCATTTCGATGCACAATGAGTTTAATGTACTAACAACTTTTTGTGTATCAGTAATAATAGCATCTTGAGAATCAGGTAATTTTGCTAAAAAATGACGTTCAATTTTATTAAACAAAGATAATTCAACTTTTTTAGGGTCAACTAAAACAAATTTAAGTTGTGAAGGATGTTTCTTATATAATAAAGAAGCTAATATTGCATTTAAACCAACTGACTTACCTTGCCCAGTAGCACCAGCCATTAATAAATGTGGCATCTTAGCTAAATCGGTAATAAATACTTCATTAGAAATAGTTCGACCCAAGGCAATTGGAAGTTGAAATTTTGAAGTTAAAAATGCTTCTGAAGATAAAACAGAATGCATTGAAACAACTTTAGGGTTTTTGTTAGGAACTTCAATTCCAATAGTTCCTTTACCTGGCATTGGAGCAATTATTCTAATTCCTAATGCAGCTAAACTTAAAGCTATATCATCTTCTAAATTTTTAATTTTAGATATTCTAACACCTGGAGCAGGTATAATTTCGTATAAAGTAACAGTTGGGCCAACGGTTGCTTTAATTTTAGAAATTTGTATATTATAGTTATTAAGTGTAGTTAAGATAACGTTTTTATTTTCTTCAAGCTCTTCCATATTTACATTAGCGGTTTGGCTCTCTTCTTCTTTATATTCTTCAAGTAAGTCTAATGTTGGGAACTTATAATTTGATAGTTCTAAAGTTGGGTCATAAGGTTCAAGAGTAATTAATCTTTCAGCTTCTTCACTATCGATAGGTGTTTCCTCGTCATTTAAAATATTTACCTCAAAATCATCATCTGTATTTTCTTCTGTATTTTCGTGAAAATTTTCAACCGCACTTTCATTTGAATTATTAATAATAAGTTCAAATTGATCGTCTTCTTCTTTAGCAAATTCTTCTATTATTTCACTGTCAGCTATTTCTTCGTCTTCTTCTTCTATATTATTTACTAATTCTTCGGTTATAGGAATTTTCTCATTAATTATATTATTGCCCATCTCAGGTTCCTCTATTTCAAACTCAGGTTCTTTCTTTGATTGAAATAAATTCTCAAATGAAATATTAAATCTAAAAATAATAAATGCCATTAGAGTAAAAAACAGCAATAAACCTGTTCCTGAATTTCCCAAAGAGCTATTAAGCCAAACACTTGATTCATAACCAAATACACCGCCAAGAATTCTAAAATTACTATTATTAATTTCGGCAAAATATCCAAAAAGAATTGAACCCCAAACAATTATAAATAACGATATTTTAAATGATTTAAAAATTGGCAATATTGAACTTTTAAATAAAATTCTAAATCCAATTATAAAAGATAAAAAGATAAAAGCAAAAGAAGTTAACCCAAATCCTTTATATATAAATTGATATGCTGTTAAAGCACCCAATTTCCCTAACCAATTATCTACATTAATATTTGTATTTCCAAACAGCTCGTTTACCGACAATTCTAAATAATTAAAATCATTTTTCCAACTAGCATAAAACGAAACAAATGAAAAGAATAGGAATAATGGAAAAACTAGAAGGAAAAATACCCCAATAGTTTTATGAAATTTTTCACTACCAAAAAAATTAATTATTGATTTAATGAAGGCAAAAAACCCGCTTTTATTTTTAGGGCTTTCTGTTGTTTCTGAATTATCTTTTGTTGTATTCTCTTTTGTTGTATTCGCTTTCGACATAAAATAAAATATTAACCACCATACATTTGTTGTAATTCTTCTTTAGTTTTTATCTCATAATCAGAAGGAATATTGAAATCTTTTGATTTATATTTTTTAATTTCAATATTTATTGCTGAAAAAGTATATACAACCCCCTGATAAACAATTTCATATTCTAAAGTAATACCTTTAACATTTAGCTCTTCAATGTTTGTATTTCTTTCCCCGAAATCTTCTGTAAAATATGCATTGGCTTTTACTTCTCCGTTTTTAGTTTGATAAGTTACTATAGCTTTTTTACATTTATAGCCTAAAATTTCTTTTTCTTCATTTGTATATTCAATATTAATTGTTTTATCAGACTCTTTTAAATATTCAGCTATTTTAGATTTAAGGCATATTTTAACATTAACTATATCAAATAATGAATATATATTACCTTCTTCTAAATTAAAAATTCGTTTTAATGATTGTCCACCTACATTTATAATATTTATGGTTTTTTTATCGCCAATCGTGTAAATTAATTTACTTGGAACTGTGTTTACATCATATTTTTCGGTTATGTTTTTATAAACTATAGTGCCTTGAAATATTTTTGGTTTACCAGCATTAATATTAATTACTGAATAAAAAATGATTAAAACTAAAAGTATTTTTCTCATAATTAAAAAAGTTTAATTAACACTATTTTGTACATATTTATCCATAATACCATCAAATTCAGTGATATTAATATTTTTATATTCTTTATCAACGCTAAACATTGATTTGTCAATTTCTTTAAATTCAATATTTTTAGCTATAAACTTCATTTCAATCTTATTTATAACTGTTTCATATTCTAATAATACTCCTTTTATTTCTTTATATGGAGTATTCCAATTTGGGTCATAAATATTAATTTCTTCGGTATAATAGATGCAATATTTTTGGTTATTATTTTTATTAATTAAGATAGCCTTTTTGCAATTATAGCCTAAGATTTTTTTTTCTTCTTTCGTGTATTCAATTTTAAAATTATTATTTACTTTTTTAATAATTTTATCTACATCACATTCTTTTAGTTCAAGTTTATATTTTCTTGAAAAATCATTAATTGTGTGAATATATGTTTTGTCTTCTGAATTTGTAAAAATAGAATTTTTCAAAATACCATTAAAGTTACTTCTAACATTATACTTATCAAAATATGTTTCCATATTTGATGGTAAAAACATATTAAATATGCTATTGCTTTTAATTTTAGGGTACGAAATCTCATACAAAATAACACCTTCAGATTTGATATTAGAATTATTGCATCTAATAAAAAACAATGAAATAATTAAGAGTATAAGTATGTTTTTTATAATCATATTTTCGTTTAAAACTTTAACAAAAGTAGTATAATTAATACAGTTATTAAAATATGTTTAGTTATTTTTTTCTAAAAAATATTTGAATTGGAACCCCATTAAAATCAAAAAGTTCTCTCATTCTGTTTTCAATAAATCTTTTGTATGGTTCTTTAACATACTGAGGTAAATTACAGAAAAAAGCAAAAGATGGTGCGTGAGTTGGAATTTGTGTAATAAATTTTATTTTTATCTTTTTACTTTTATAAATAGGTGGTGGTGTTTTCTCTATAATTGGCAATAAAGTGTTATTTAACAATGAAGTAGGGATTTTTTTCGTTCTATTTTCGTGTACTTTCATTGCACATTCTAATATTTTTTGAAGTCTTTGTTTTTCTTTAACCGAAATAAAAATTAAAGGCACATCGGTAAAAGGGGCTATTTTGTCTTTAATTACTCTTTCAAACTCTTTAAACGAATTTTCTTTATCTTCAACTAAATCCCATTTATTTATTATAATAACTATTCCTTTTCGGTTTTTAATTGCTAAAGAATAAATATTCATATCTTGAGCTTCGAAACCAACTGTTGCATCTATCATTAACAAACAAACATCGCAATTTTCTATAGATCTAATTGAACGCATTACTGAGTAAAATTCTAAGTCTTCGTGAACTTTACTTTTTTTCCTTATACCAGCTGTATCAATTAAAAAGAAGTCGAATCCAAATTTATTATATCTTATATTAATTGTATCTCTTGTTGTTCCGGCAATTGGAGTTACTATATTTCGTTCTTCGCCAACTAAAACATTTAACAATGAAGATTTTCCAACATTGGGTCTGCCAACTATAGAAAACTTAGGAAGTTCTTCTACATTTTCATCAATAACAGGTTCATCTTTAAATGATTTAATAACTTCATCTAAAAGTTCTCCTGTTCCATACCCATTAACTGCCGAAATAGAATATATTTCGCCTAATCCAAGGTTATAAAACTCATAAGTATCATCAATTTTTAAATTGCTATCAACTTTGTTAACAACTAAAAAAACATTTTTATTTTTTGCTTTTCTTAGTAGGCTTGCAACTTGATTATCTAAATCGGTTATACCGATATTTACATCAACCATAAAAAGAATAGCATTAGATTCTTCAATAGCAATTTCAACTTGTTTTCTTATTTCTTCTTCAAAAACATCATCAGAGCCGATAATATATCCGCCTGTGTCTATTAATGAAAATATTTGTCCGCCCCACTCAACTTTACCATAATGACGATCTCTTGTAACTCCGCTAACTTCATCAACAATAGCTTGTCTTGATTCGGTTAAACGATTAAAAAAAGTTGATTTCCCAACATTTGGTCTTCCTACTATTGCAACAATATTTCCCATATTAATTTTTAACTTAAATTATAACCGTAATTTTTTAATTTTCTTTCATTATTACGCCAGTCTTTATCAACCTTAACGTATAATTCTAAAAATACTTTTTTACCTAAAAAATCTTCCATGTCTTTTCTGGCTTCGGTTCCAACTCTTTTAAGAGCCCTTCCTTCTTTTCCTATTAATATTCCTTTTTGACTATCTCTTTCAATTATTATATTTGCTCTAATTTTCACAATCTTTTTTTCATCAACAAATGATTCTACTTCAACTTCACAAGAATAAGGTATTTCTTTTTCATAGTTTGTAAAAATTTTCTCCCTTATTATCTCCGAAACAAAGAATTTTTCTGGCTTATCTGTTAATTGGTCTTTTGGAAAATATGGATGTGCTACCGGTAATTTTTTCAGTATTAAATTTAAAATAGTATCTATATTAAATTTTTCTTTGGCAGAAATAGGAACAATAATTATATCTTCTTTGTATTGTTTCCAATAATCAACATTTTCTTCTAATATTTCGGTATTAGTTAAATCTATTTTATTTATTACAACAACGAAAGGGATTTCTGTTTTAATTATTCGTTTAAGAATTTCGGCTTCTTTATCGGTTTTATAAATATCGGTAACAAATAAAAAAACATCAGCATCTTGCATCGCAATTGATACATATCCCATCATTTTTTCGTGCAACTTATACTTCGAGTCAATAATACCAGGTGTGTCAGAATAAACTATTTGAAAGTCTTCTCCGTTTACAATACCCATTACGCGATGTCTTGTTGTTTGTTGTTTTGGGGTTATTATTGATAATTTTTCGCCTACAATAGCATTCATTAATGTAGATTTACCAACGTTTGGTTTACCAATAATATTTACGAAACCGCATTTATGCTCCATTATAAATAAATTAAGAAATTAACTGCAAAGATAGTATAAAGTGCTTATTAAAATATATTTTTCACTATGTTCTCTTTTATTACACTATCGAATTCATTTTCGAACTTAATATCATGTTGATTATGAAAATCGATTTTTATTGTAATATAATAGCAAGGTAGATCGATATAAAAATTTTCGAGATATGGATTTTGTAGCCTAATAGCATCTTTTTCAGATGTTAAAATTATTTTTTTTGTATTAGAAATATTGTTAAAAGTTCTACTTATTTTCAATAAATTATTTTTCGTATATTCGTGATGATCAGGGAATTCCAAATGTATAACATCTATCTGATTGTCTTTTAAATATCTTTCTAATGGTCTTGGATTAGCTATTCCTGAAAATAAAAGTACTGTGTATTTTTCTTGTCTTAATTTTTCAATACTAATATCTTCATTGTTTAAAAACAATGTATGATTAAATGGTTTTATTGCTTCATATTTTATATATGAAATAAATACTGATTGATAAGGTTTTGGATCTATTTCTTCTCTTATAATTCTTTGTTCTATCGGAGTTAAATTTTTATTTGTTTTAGTTACAATAACCATATCAGCTCTTTTAACTTCACCGCTAGGCTCGCGTAATGAACCTAAAGGTAATAAATTGTTTTCCCAAAATGGTTTATGATAGTCGGTTAGTAATATTGAAATATTTGGTTTTACTGCTCTATGTTGAAATGCATCATCTAAAATAACAAGGTCTAAATCGGGATGAAGTTTAAGCAAGTTTTTCATTCCTCTTACTCTGTTTTTATCAACCGCAACAGTAATATCAGGGAATTTTCTTTTAATTTGAGTTGGCTCATCTCCTATCTCAAGATAATTAGAATTGCTATTAGCTTCAATAAAAGAATTTGTTTTTCGACCATAGCCTCTACTTAAAATAGCAATTTTATATTTACTTTTCAAAATACTTATTAGATATTCAGTATGAGGTGTTTTACCAGTTCCTCCGGTAGTAAGATTCCCTATACTTATAATAGGTATCCTAAAATCGGTTGATTGTAAAACATTAAAATTATAAAGAAAATTTCTTATGTAAATGGCTATTCCATAAATTAGGGATAGAGGAAAAAGAAATATATTTAAAATCATTATATAAAAAGTTATTTGCTACAAAATTAATAATTATAATTAGTATTCAAAATTAAAATATATCAATATCTGATTCTTTTAGATAATTTATCTTCTTAGTTCAAAGTTTTTACCTAAATAAACCTGTCTTACTTGTTCGTCTTCTGATAATTCTTCAGATGTTCCTGCTTTTAGTATTTTACCTTCAAATAATAAATAGGCTCTGTCTGTTATCGATAAAGTCTCATGAACATTGTGATCTGTAATGAGAACTCCTATGTTTTTCTTTTTTAATTTTTCGACTATTTGTTGTATATCTTCAACGGCAATAGGGTCAACACCAGCAAAAGGCTCATCTAATAAAATAAATTTTGGGTCTATTGATAATGTTCTTGCTATTTCGGTTCTTCTTCTTTCGCCACCTGATAATTGTATTCCTAAGCTTTTTCTAATTTTTTGTAATCCAAATTCGGAAAGTAAAGATTCTAGTTTTTCTTTTTGTTCTTCTTTTGTCAATTTAGTCATTTCTAAAATAACACTTATATTATCTTCTACCGATAATTTTCGAAAAACAGATTCTTCTTGAGCAAGATATCCAATTCCTTTTTGTGATCGTTTATACATAGGATCCAAAGTGATATTTTCTTGTTCAAGTATTATTTTGCCGTCATCTGGTTTTATTAATCCTACTATCATATAAAATGTTGTTGTTTTTCCGGCTCCATTTGGGCCTAATAAACCAACTATTTCGCCTTGATTAACATTTATCGAAACATCATTAACAACAATTCTGTTTTTATATTTTTTTACAAGATTTTCTGTTCGTAATACCATATTATATGTATTTTTCGCCTTTGTCTATTTTAATATCTTCTACAATATGTTTTATTTTTTGTTCATCAGTTTTTTTGCAAATTAACAAAATACCTTCTGATTCAACAACAATGTAATTATTTAAACCTTGTAATATAACTAGTTTATTATCGGGTACATTTACAATACAATTTTTTGTTGAATAACTTAAAACGTTTTTCCCTATTATTGCATTATTATCTTTGTCTTTGCTAGAATTTTCGTACAAAGAACCCCATGTTCCTAAATCAGACCAACCAAAATCAGATAATATCAATAGAACATTTTTAGCTTTTTCCATAATGCCATAATCTATCGAAATATTTCTACATGATGGATATATTTTATCAATATAACTTTTTTCTTCGTTTGTATTAAAGCAAGAATAAGCACCACTAAAAGTACTATGAATTTCAGGAAGATGCATTTTAAATGCATTAATTATATTTTTTGCTGTCCAAATAAAAATACCTGAATTCCACATAAAATCGCCACTGTTTATAAATTCTTGTGCAATTTCTTCATCAGGTTTTTCGGTAAAAGTTTTAACTTTTTTAACTAATGGATCAAGGTTTTTATCATCTGGTTCGGTAAATTGAATATATCCATAACCTGTATCAGGTCTTGAAGGTTTTATACCTAATGTTATTAAGCAATCGTTTTTATAACTTGTTTCTAAAGCCACATTAATAATTTTAACAAATTCATGTGTATCTAAAACAATATGGTCCGAAGGGGCAACAATAATATTTGCATCAGAATTAACTTTACTTATTTTATAACAAGCATAAGCTATACAAGGTGCTGTATTTCGGCGAATAGGTTCTGTTAAAATTTGAGCAAATTCAATTTCCGGAATTTGTTCTTTTATTTGTTCTCTATAAATATCATTTGTTACTATGTATATATTTTCAATAGGGCAAATTCTTTTAAACCTATCAAAAGTTTGCTGTATCAAAGTTTTTCCTGTTCCTAATATATCTAAAAATTGCTTTGGTCTACTTGTTCTGCTTAACGGCCAAAATCTTGAACCAATACCTCCTGCCATTATAACACAATAATTGTTTTTTTGCATTTTTTGATGTTTTTAAAATTTTAACGAAAATAATTTTTTTTATTAAATAAACCACTAATTATTATCTGATAATTCTGATAAAGCTAACCAAGACATTAATCCAGAGCCAACTTCAATGGCATCTTCATCTACATCAAAGGTATTAGTATGTAAATTTGATATTATATTTTTTTCTTTATTACTTATTCCTAAACGGAAAAAACAACCTGGAACTATTTGGCTATAATAAGCAAAGTCTTCGGCAGTCATTCTTAAATTTAAATCTATTACATTTTCATTGTTTAAGAACTCTATTGCTTTTGCTTTTGCTTTTTTTGTAATATTATCATCATTAACTAGATATGGGTAGCCTTTAGCTATAACTACATCACATTTAGCTCCGTATTTATTGCAAATATCATTACAAATAGTTTCTATAATTTTTAAAGCCTTTTCTCGCCATTCTTCATTAAATGTTCTTAATGTTCCTTCTAATTTAACAAAATCAGGAATTATATTTGTTCTGCCATCGGCAATAAATTTCCCAAATGCAACTACGGTTGGAATTTCTTTTGGGGAATTATTATCAAAATATTTTTTTATTTCTAATCGTAATTCGCTAGCAATAATAATTGGATCATTGTTTAATTCAGGCGTAGCCGCATGTCCGCCTTTACCATTTACTGTTATATATAATTCATCGGTAGATGCCATATATTGGCCTGATTTAAACCCAACTGTTCCAACTTCTAATTCGGGCATAGTATGTAATGCAATTATTGCATCTACTTTTGGATTTTCAAGAACGCCTTCTTCTATCATAATTTTTGCTCCACCAGGAAATTTTTCTTCTGATGGTTGAAAAATAAATTTAACAGTACCATCAAATTCATTTTTAAGTTTATTTAAAATAATAGCAGCACCTAATAAACAAGCAATATGAACATCGTGACCACACGCATGCATAACTCCATTGTTTTTTGATTTATATGGAACGTCATTAGCTTCGATTATAGGTAAGGCGTCTAAATCGGCTCTTAATGCAACAGTTTTACTATCTTTGTTTTTGCCTTCAATAATTGCAACAATACCTGTTTTTGCAATATTATCGATATAATTAATATTATTTTTAGAAAGTATTTCCTTTACATATTTTGATGTTTCGTATTCTTCAAACGATAATTCAGGATTTGAATGTATGTGTCTTCGTATTGCAATTAAATCAGATTTATAATATTTTGCAAGTATTTTTATTTTGTTTTTCATATAATAAATATATCCTATTTTATAATTTGAATATATAACAAATATAAAAATATTTGATTAATGATTTTGATTTTAAGATTAAGATTTATGCTTAAATCTATATTAAATAATGTTTTCAACTAATATAGAATATGCTTTTTTAGAAACAATTTGTTCTGCTCTTTTTT
>CAZJKL010000036.1:0-19333 GCA_964546655.1 uncultured Bacteroidales bacterium
GCCTTTATTTATAATGTTTTACAGAATTTATTGTTAATAACTTGCGGTTTTTAGGTGTTATCGGGTAGGTGGGACCACAGGAATAAAAAGCCTTGCAAATAGCAGGGCTTTTTTTATAAAAAACAATGAGTTCGGTTTATATTCTTTATAGCATAACATCAAATAATTATTACATAGGTTTTACAAGCATTTCGGTAGAAGAGCGATTAGAGAGACACAATAATAATTATTATGCAAATAAGTTTACCCAAAAGAGTAAAGATTGGAGTTTATATTTAGAAATAAAATGCTTTTTGGAATTGCAACAAAAAGAGGGACAAAAAATATAAGGACTACGCAACATTTATACAGCAAGTTTGCATAAAAAAAAGAGGAGTTTTAAAACTCCTCTTTTTTTTAATATATTTTATTGCTAAACTATTTTTTAAAAATAGTGTAACTTATAAGGGAGTAATACAATAATTATTGTACTTGTTGAACCGCTTCTATCAAGTCTAATTTAATTATTTCCCAATATTTTTTTCGCAAACAGATTGGATCAAAATCAGTATCGGCATTTTCAAAATTATTGAAATTAATTATAATTTCTTGTTTGTCATGTGAATATGGATATCGTTCTTCGTGTAAATGAAGCAACTCTTCAATTGAATATATCTTCATCATTTCATGAATATCCCAAAAGTCTTTTTTTCTTCCACATCTCGATACTACATCAATTTTCATAGCTGCGATTTCTTCAAGCGAAGCTAAACGCAAACCATCAATTAGTAAAAAAGGTCTAATAAATGGGTCTGTATAAAATAAATCTAATTTGATGCAGTCATTTTTGGAATTCCCTATGTAATATGATTTGCCCATCCCTATAATGTCTGTTTCAAATGTATCCACATATGCATAGTTTTTTCTCAAATAGTAATCAATTGCTTTAAAATCTACAGAATCATGCAAGCTGTCTGTAAATAAATCAATGTCAACAGACTGGCGATGTCCTAATTGCAAACTTAACGATGTTCCTCCTACCAACCGAAAATTATCGAAAACAGAAGTTTTCATCAAATATTGAAGTGTTGATAGTAGCAAAGAACTTACCGTGTTATAATACAATGATTTAGCCATGTTACCGTAAGTATTTATTAATGTTTGCAATAATTATTTCACTTATTATAGTCTTTTTTCCAAGGAGTTTCAATACCGTTTCTTTACCATAGAAACGAATTATTTCTTGTATTTCTTGTTCGTTGCCTCGTTCAAAAATCCTATAAATTACTGCCAATTTATTCTTTTCCCAATCTATAAGTCTTATGTCGGTGTCCCAAAATATTACAGAACGAAGTTTAGATAAATCGGGATGATAATTTTCGAATAACTTTTTTTTCTCCTGTGCTATGTCGCAATACGCTTGTAACACCATAAAATAGCCTTCTTCCAAGCCCAATGCCTTCTCAATTTTCAAAGATAAAGCAGGATTCATCCGTCGCTTACCCTTTGTAATGGAAGTAATGGTTTGTGGAAATTCATTTATGGAGTGGGCAAATGTTCCTTTTGGCAATTTTCTATTCTTTAATTCTCTTTCTAGTATTAAACCGGGATGAATACCTTTAATTATATTAATGTTTGAGTTCATAATTATCATTTAATTTTCAACAAAGATACAATAAAGTAAACAAATCTGTTTATTTTTGAATGAAAAATTTCAGAGCCCAAAGTTATAACTAACTTTTATATGTAATTCAAAATAATAACTCAAATTTAAGGCAGCATATAAAGGACAAATGGAGCTATTGGAAGAATAATTTTAAATTCCAGTAAAACATTTCCGCGTAAGCGAAAGTTTTGTTGGAGCAATAGTCATACAAATATAAACTTAGTGCAAATTTCTAAAAAAAAACGACAAACGTATCGCACAACCTCTAAATATAATATCGATAATTATTCGTTAAAAATATAAAAAAATCATATTAATATATTTATATTCATTGAAATTCTTTTTGTAAAAAGTATTTTAGTAATTTTGAAAAATCAAAACAAAAAAAATATGAGTAAAGAAATAATTCAAAATATTGACTGTCTTTATCAAAGAATACGTGAAATACTTGATAATGCAAGAAATAAAGTTTATCGTACAGCTAATTTTGAGATGGTTTTAGCTTACTGGAATATAGGCAGGGAAATCGTTGAAGAAGAACAACAAGGTAAAGAACGGGCAGATTATGGAGATTCTTTAATAGAAGAAATATCAAAGAGGCTGACAAAAGATTTTGTGATTGGGTATGATAGAACAAATGTTTGGAATATGAGGAAATTTTATCAAGCATTTCCAATTCTTGACGCAGTGCGTCAAGAATTAACCTGGACGCATTACCGTATATTAATGCGAGTTGAAAATGAACAAGCACGGCAGTTTTATTTGGAAGAAGCAATTGCAGGAAATTGGGGAACAAGAGAGTTGGAAAGACAAAAGAACACTTTATATTATGAAAGACTATTAAAGAGTAAGGATAAAAAAATAATGATAAAAGATGGACGAGCAACTAAAGAAAAGATGCAACTCCAAAATATTATAAAAGACCCTTTTGTATTGGAATTTTTAAAGGTAAAACAGGGTGAAGATTTAAGTGAAAAGGAACTGGAAACAGCATTGATAGATAAACTAAAACAATTTTTATTAGAACTTGGAAATGGCTTCGCCTTTGTTGATAGGCAACACAGAATAACTACAGAGACAGGAATGCATTTTTATATTGACTTGGTATTTTACAATTATATCTTGAAATGTTTTTTACTTATTGATTTAAAAACCAAAAAGTTAACTCATCAGGATATAGGTCAGATGGATATGTATGTAAGAATGTTTGAAGACCTTAGGAAGCAGGATGGTGATAATCCTACAATAGGTATGATATTATGTACTGAAAAAGACAGAACAATTGTAAAATATAGTGTTTTAAACGACAGCAAACAAATATTTGCCTCTAAGTATCAAACATACTTACCAACAGAAAAGCAATTAGAGCAAGAGATACAACGTGAGAAAGAGCAGATAGAGCACGAAAAAATGTTTTTGAAAGAATAAAAAATCTGCGTAAAACAAAATTTCAATTCACCTTGAGTCATATTCACGATTCCAGTTTATTTTAAAATATACTTTGGCATGGAAAACATTTCCGCGTAAGCGATACAAAAATTCGTAAATAATTATTGCAATTTAAATAGAGAAACATTGTGTATAATTAGCAAAAAAATAAAATTATGGAAAAACTATTACAAAAAAATTCTACTTTTGCAAATCAATAGCCTAAATTATTAATTACGAATAAAACAGTAAATTATGAGTAACTTTAAAAAAACTATTATTATTACCGGAGGAGCAGGTTTTATAGGCTCTCATGTAGTTAGACTATTTGTTAATAAATATCCAGAATATTTAATTATAAATTTAGACAAATTAACTTATGCTGGTAATCTCGAAAATTTAACAGATATTGAGTCAAAACCAAATTATAAATTTGTATTAGCCGACATAGTTGATGATATAGCTATTGATAAAATATTTGAAGAAATTAAACCTGACGGAGTAATTCATTTAGCTGCTGAATCTCACGTAGATAGATCAATTTTAAATCCGCTTGAGTTTATTAAAACCAATATTATTGGAACAACCAATCTTTTAAATTCTTGTAGAAAATATTGGACAAGTGATTTAGAAAATAAACTTTTTTACCATATTTCAACCGACGAAGTATATGGCTCACTTGGTGATACAGGGTTATTTACCGAAGAAACTTCTTATGATCCTAAAAGTCCATATTCTGCTTCAAAAGCAAGTTCAGACCATTTGGTTCGTGCATATAATCATACATATAAATTACCTGCAGTAATTTCTAATTGTTCAAATAACTATGGTCCAAACCAATTTCCTGAGAAACTTATACCTCTTTTTATAAATAATATTATAACCAAAAAACCGCTTCCTGTTTACGGAAAAGGCGAAAATGTTCGAGATTGGTTATATGTTGAAGATCACGCAAAAGCTATAGATTTAATTTTCCATAAAGGGAAAATAGGTGAAACTTATAATATTGGTGGAAATAATGAATGGAAGAATATAGACCTTATTCATTTATTATGCGAAATAATGAATAAAAAGTTAAACAGAAAAGATGGTGAATCGCAAGAGCTTATTACTTATGTTAAAGACAGAGCAGGTCATGATTTACGTTATGCTATTGATTCTTCAAAATTAAAAAATGAATTAAACTGGGAGCCATCTTTAATATTTAATAAAGGACTTGAATTAACAGTTGATTGGTATTTGAATAATGAAAAATGGATTAATAATGTAACATCAGGAGAATATATAAAATATTATAAACAACAGTATTTAACAGTATAAGAACATATTTATGAGTATTTTTGAAAAAATATTTTGTTGTAAAAAAAAAGAATTACCTATTGTAGATTATAGTTTAATTAATACAGATATACATTCTCATTTAATACCTGGAATTGATGATGGGAGTAAATCATTGGAAGAGTCTATCGACTTAATTGGAAAATTAAAAGATTTGGGATATAAAAGAATTATTACTACGCCACATGTTATGGCTGATGGATATAATAATTCAAAAGAAATTATATTGAGCGGATACGAAAAATTGAAAAATGCTCTAGTTGAAGCAAATGTTGATATTAAAATTGAAGTTTCGGCGGAATATAATTTTGATTATGGGTTCGAAAAGCTTATTGAGAATGATGAAATTATCCCTTTTGCCGGAAATTATGTATTAATAGAACTTTCTTATGTTAATATGCCAAACAATTTTGAGAATATTATTTTTAAACTAATTACCAAAGGCTTTAAACCAGTATTGGCTCATCCTGAACGATATTTATATTGGGCAAATAATATTGATATTTTTAGAGAATTAAAAAATAAAGGATTATTACTGCAGTTAAATATTAATTCATTATCAAATTTTTATTCTCATGTAGTTAAAGAAACTGCCAAAAAGTTAGTAGATGCAGAATTAATTGATTTTATTGGTTCTGATTGTCATGGTGAAAGACATATAGATATGATGAAAACATTAATAAATAATGAGTATTTATACCGACTTAGTATAAGTCCTTTTTTAAGAAATAATAAAATTTAATAATGAATAAACAAACGGCATTAAGTTTTATTAATAATTCAGTTAATCCCGAAAAATTAAAAGAAATAGCTGTTAAAGTTATTGATAATATAAGAATAACAGCAGAAGAAGGAATACTTTTATATAAAACAGCCGATTTAGCATATCTTTCTTTTTTATCAAATTATGTTAATGAACAAAAAAATAGTACTAATGTTTATTATGTTAAAAATATTCATTTAGAACCTTCAAATATTTGTATTCATAAATGTAATTTTTGCTCTTTTCGGAAAAATGAAGAAAACGGTTATTCACTTTCTTTGAACGAGATAGAAGAAAAATTGATTGATATATCTAGAAATAAAAATATTTCAGAAATACATATTGTAGGAAGCGTAAATCCGAATAAAGGATTAGAATATTATTCAGGAATAATTGAAATAACTAGAAAAATATTGCCTGATATACATATAAAAGCTTACAGTGCTGTTGAAATTGATGATATGATAAGTGGCAGTAATTTAACTTTAGAAGAAGGATTATTGCTTTTGAAATCAAAAGGATTAGATTCGATACCAGGCGGCGGAGCCGAAATATTAGACGACAGAATAAGAGAAAAAATTTGCAATGACAAAACAAATTCTGAAAAATGGCTTAAAATACATGAAACAGCACATAATATTGGAATATATTCAAATTCAACAATGCTGTATGGTCATATAGAAAGTTATGAAGACCGAATAAATCATTTAAATAAATTAAGAGAATTACAAGATAAAACAAATAAGTTTTTATCATTTATACCTTTAAAATTTAGAAATAAGAATAATTCAATGTCGAATATTGAAGAAGTTTCGTTAATTGAAGATTTAAGAAACTATGCTATCTCGAGAATATTTTTAGATAATTTTAATAATATAAAAGCTTATTGGCCAATGATAGGTAAAAGCACCACTCAAACCTCATTAGCCTTTGGTGTAAACGACATTGATGGAACTATAAATGATTCAACTACAATATATACCGAAGCTGGAGTTAATAATTTTGATTTAACAATGACCGAGCAACAAATGATAGAATTAATTAAAAACGCAAAAAAGAATCCTGTTTTAAGAAATTCGGTTTATAAAGAAATTTAATTTGTATTTTTTTACTATTTTTATAAAAAAAATAAGCTATGATTATTAATAAACTATCTATTATTATTCCTGCATACAACGAAGGAAGAACAATTTATAATATCTTGAATAAAATTAAAAATGTTAATTTAGTTAATGATATTAAAAAAGAAATAATAATTGTAAATGATTGCTCTTCGGACGATACAGATATTGCGATAAAAGAATACATAGAAAATCAAAAAGAATTAGATATTAAATATTTTTCTCACGAAATAAACAAAGGGAAAGGAGCTGCATTGCATACAGGAATTTCGAAAGCAACAGGCGAATACCTTATAATTCAAGATGCTGATTTAGAGTATGATCCAGAAGAATATAATGTTTTGTTAAAACCAATAATTAATGGTTTTGCTGATGTTGTTTATGGCTCACGATTTTTAGGGGGAGAGCCTCACCGAATTTTGTTTTTTTGGCATTCAATAGGGAATAAAATGCTAACAGCATTCTCTAATATGTTTACCAATCTTAATTTAACCGATATGGAAACATGTTATAAGTTATTTAGAACCGATATAATTCAAAAAATAAAATTAAAAGAAAACCGATTTGGGTTTGAACCAGAAGTAACTTCTAAAATTTCGAGAATTAAATACATCAGAATATATGAAGTAGGTATCTCTTATTATGGAAGAACCTATGAAGAAGGTAAAAAAATTAGTTGGAAAGATGGATTTAGAGCAATTTATTGTATTTTAAAATACAATGTTTTTTGCAAGAAAGTTTATTAAATAATTTTCTTGGTTCGTAATAAATTAAATTCATGTTCAAAGTTTGGTGTAAATACATTTTTACCTAAATTATTTGCAATTTCATTTATACTCCAAAATTTAATCTCTTGAATTTCATTAGTATTAAACCCTAATTCACCGTCATATTTAGTTAAAAATGAATAAACCATTTCTGATTCAATATCCGATTTCCAAATATAATTAAGAATAGGAGTAGGGGTAAAATTTTCTAAATAAATTTCTTCTTTAACTTCGCGATATAAAGCTTGTTCAATGTTTTCACCAAAATCAACATGTCCGCCAACTGCTGTATCCCATTTGTTTGGCTGAACATCTTTATTAGCATTTCGCTTTTGTAATAATAGTTGTTTGTGTTTGTTTATAACATGCAAATGAACAACAGGGTGCAATAGTGCGTTGTTTGTATGGCATTGTTCGCGTGTAGCTTTTCCAATAATTTTACCATCAGTATCAATAACAGGAAACCATTCGGCTTTTGATAAATTCTTTTTAAGTTTTAATTTAGCAGATACATATTCAAAAAGAAAAACCAATGCAAATAATATGTAAAATAAACCAGCACTAATAAAAGCCCAAGCTTCTTTCGACATGAAAAATGCCGAGTAAACAACTAATAATGTATGAAAAGTAAAAACAAAAAACATGATTTTCATGCTTCTACGTAGTTGTTTCAACTGTTCATCATTAATTTCAATGTCTTGGAAATACCTGCCCGACATCATCATAATAATGTTTTTTGGAGAAAATGCCGAAATACCAAGTATAACACATAAAATAATTTCGATAATAGCAGGTTTTAACTTAAAGAAGATATCATTTTCTAAAATAATTGAGATAAAGCCCATGAAGGCAATTAATGCTGTATCGATAATTATAAATTTATCTATTCTTTTTTCTTTAAAATAAACAAATAATAATTGTCCAAAACCAAATGTTATAGCTACATATAATCCTATTTTTGTTCCCCAAATTTCGTCAGCTAAAATAAAAACTAATAAAGGAAGTAGTCCGGGTAATAATTTTTTTATTAAATCATTTTTTGACAAGTTCATATTAAAAAGTTTTTAGCCATTTGTTTACAGCATCAGTAAAACCATTGTTATTGTTCGATTTAACAATAATATGATTGCTCTTAATTTCATCAGGGCTATTTTCAACCAGATAGCTTTTTTCACTCCATTCAAGTAAATCCAAATCATTATAATCATTCCCTAAAGCACCAATATTGTCGGGTGAAATATTAAGCTCTTCAACTAATATTTTACAAGTTTTAGATTTTGATACTTCATTAGGGAAAATTTCTAACCATAAAGATTTATTATCTAAAGGAGAAGTAGCTCTAATAACGCTATATTCATTAAATATTTTTTTAAATTTTATTAGGTCATTTTCCGACCCATTTTTGAAAATTATAATAAACTGACTGGCTTTTTGTGGTTTATATGATTGGGGGTTAATAATATTATAATATGAATTGTAAATACCAAGTCGTCTAGTTAAATCATTGTTTTCGGTATTATGCATATAATAATCAAAAAAGTGATTATTAGGTATTTCGTGTTGAATGCAGAAATCGACATCAAGTTTAATTAATTGCGAATAAATACTATTTACATCGCTTTCGGTTAAATTATGATTAATTAAAATTTGTTTGTCGCTCCATCTTAAAATTCCGGCACCGCATGAAAAAACAAGGTAATCGATAGGGAAATCATCAGAAAGTACTTTTTTAGCCGAAAAAATAGAACGTCCGGTTGCAATAACTCTAATAATATTCTGTTTTCCTAAAAATTCAAATGTTTTAATATCTGTATCGCTAATTGTTCTGTCCGATTTTAATAAAGTTCCGTCGAGATCGGTAATAAATATTTTCTTTAAACCCATTTTAATTCAGTCTAATATTTATAACCAATAAATAAAATATCATCAATTTGTTCGCTATTACCTTTCCATTTATTTAATTCTTCTAATAATATTTTCTTTTGCTCATCTATATTTAACTTGTAAATATCAAGCAATAATTTTTTTAATCTTTGAGTGCCAAATTTTTGTAATCCGTTTTCAATAAATTGATCAGCATAACCATCTGAAAACATGTAAATTGTATCACCTTTTACAAGACCTATTTCATGTTCGGTGAACAAATAATTATAATTAGCATCACCGATAGAATATTTATCACCTTTGTAAATTTTGATTTCATCATTATTAACAATATAAATTGGATTTTTTGCACCGGCAAAATAAAGTTTATTAGTTGAAGGTTTAATTAGAATTAAAGATAAATCCATTCCGTCTTTTACAAAACTCGAGTCTTTCTCATAGTTAAGATTATCTAAAATACCTCTGTTTAAAGAACTTAAAATTTCAGCCGGAGATAATAAACCAACTTCATTAATAGTGTGAGATAGTAAGTTATAGCTAATCATCGACATTAAAGCACCAGGAACGCCATGCCCAGTACAATCTATTGCTGCAACTATTATATACTCAGGTTTAGAAATATCAATAAAGTCAGAATGTAAAGTAGATGGATATTGGTCAACCCAATAAAAATCACCACTTAATAAATCTTTTGGCTGTAATAAAATAAAAGATTCTGGCAATAGTCTTTTAACTGTTTCATGTTTTGGGAAAATTGCCCTTTGAATTCTTTTAGCATAGGAAATATTATCGGTAATTAGTTTATTATTATGTTCTAATAATTGTTTTCTTAATTCTAGTTTTTCTAGGGCTTCTTTTAATAATAATTGTTTTATTTCTAGTTTATCTTTTTGTCTTTCATAGTTTCTGTTTAAACGTTCTAATTGAATGTTTTTCTCTAAAATTTCTTCCTTCTGTTTTTCAATTCTTTGCGAATGGTTTAAAATATTAGCATTGGCAATTTCTAAATTATTTTTTTGTAATTCAAGCTCTTGCGTTCTTTTATAAACTTTTTTCTCAAGTTCTACCGTCATGTTATTTTGAAGTTTATAAAGTTTGTCTAAATTTATTAGAGCTACTTCTCTCGACTTTTCAATTAAAGCCTTAAAACGAATTGAGATACCATAAGCAATTATTAAAATTTCAATTGCCGAGCCATATTTAATGCCATCTCTTAATTCGAAAAAACCAGAAACTCCAAAGTTTCTTAAAATTAAAGTTATAACACCAATTGACATGAAAAAAGTAGATATAATAATATATTTAGATATTGCTATATCATTTTTTAACGATTTAACCGAAGAAATAAATACAATAATTAAAGAGATAGCACTTAAAATATTTATAAAAATTAAAGTAAACTTATAAAAAGGATTATTGAAAAAAGATAAAATTAATGTCAGTAATTCAATGAAAATAAGATAGTTAATTATAGTATTGATTTTCCTTTGAAATATTTTTGTATTTAAAGTATATTTATTAAATAATAAGAAAAAAATCATTGAAGTTAAAGTAAATATTTGGACGGCTCTGTTTGCTAACCAAGGAAAATTTGGCCAGAAATATTTAAAAGCATAGCCGTCTAAAACTAAAATTAAACATCCAAAAAATAATACATATAAAACATAAAAAAGTGTTCCTTTGTCTTGTGTGTTTTTAAAAATATATAAGTTTAGTATTATAATTATTAATAAAATTCCATAATATAAACCATAATAAAACCTTTCGGAGCGGGTTTTAATAATGTAATTCATATTATTATAAACAATAACTGGAGCAATGGTAATATCGCCATCGCTTTCGATTCTGAAGAAACATGTGTAGAATTGTTTTGAAGGAAGCGTTATTTTAAATAAATTATTTATATCATCAATATTTCTTTCTTTAAAATTGATACCATCACCACTCCTGAGAATATTTAATGAATTATCGGGGTTTTTGCTGTAAAAATCAACTTTATATAATAAAGGATAATCTAATTCAACAAGTAACTGAATAGGATTGTTTGTTTCATTAAACAAAGTGAAGCCAAGCCAATAAACGTTTTCATTGTAGCTATAAAATGGGATATCTGTATTGTTTCTTGTGAATTTATTGTTTTTATAATATTGATAAGCATCATAATAATCTAAGTTTTTTCCATTATCTTGGTAAATATGAAGGGTTTTACCTAGGTTTAGTTTCGAGAAATTTTTAGTAATAATAATAGTATCATTACCTTTTAAAGTAGATAAGCTAAATATAAAAATGATTAATAAAAATAATCTCATAAAATTTTAAAATTTCATACCAATAATTAGAACGTCATCTGTTTGATCATAGTTACCTTTCCAGTCAATAAATTCATTTAATAAAATATCTCTTTGTTGTTGCATCTTTACTTTGTTGTTTGCTAACAATAGATTAAGAAATTTCTTTTTCATGAACTTCTTATTTTTTTCGCCACCAAATTGATCGGCGTAACCATCAGTAAATAAGTAAATTACATCATCTTTTTCGAGCTTAATTTCTTGGTTATTAAAATGTTCACTGATTAAAGCATTGTAAGTTCCAATAACAATTTTATTTGGCTTAAAAACAACTAATTTATTGTTTTTAATTAAATATAAAGGATGATATGAACCTGCAAATTCGAGTTTGTTATTCTCTTTGTCATAACTACAAATAGCAATATTCATGGTGTCTGAAACCGATTTTACAGTTGAATGTTTGTTTATTTTTTCGGTAATTAATTTATTAAGTTCATCTAATATTTCCGAAGGTTTTCTAAGTTTAAATTCGTAAAGAATTTGATTTAAAATAGCCTGTCCAATAATCGACATTAAAGCACCAGGAACGCCATGCCCTGTGCAATCAACAACAGCAAAATATAATTTATTATCAACTTTTTCTATCCAATAAAAATCACCACTAATAATATCTTTCGGAAGAAAAACTAGCAAAGATTCTGGTATTTCATTATACATTATTTCTTCTTCGGGCAAAAGAGCTTCTTGAATTCGTTTTGCATATCTTATACTTGCCGTAATTTCATTTTTTTGATTTTCGATTTGAATATTTTTTTCGGTTAGTTCTATGTTTTTTAACTCTGTTTTGTTTAATAAATCCGAAATTTCATCTTCATATTTTTTATTTACATTTCTTAAATAATAAAAACCTATTGATAATAAGCAAAGAGAAACAGCATAATTAAATAATTCAAAGTTTTTACTATTATATAAATAATCAAAAACTTTAAGGGTATAAAATTTACTGAAATAATCGAATGTTATGTATGTAGATAAAGATAAGAGTAGAGACAATGCTATGAGCCATTTTTCTTTTAGTGTTAGAAGTAAAAATGGTATAATAGCAAAAGATAAGTTTAATACAACATAATTAATTTTACCTGCACCATTTCCATTATAAGTTAAATATCCGATTAATGTAACTAAAAGTATTGGACAATAAGACTCAATTATTCTTGAAATAGTATGATGTTTTTTGTAATTAAGAAATAGAGCAAGAAAATGTAAAACAACAAGAATCGATAATAAAAATATTATTTCAACTTCTTCTCTAAATGGAATAAAATAAATACAAGTAATTATAAGCCAATTAAAAGCTAATATATTACATAACTCAACATGCCTTCTTATTTCTTTGTGTGTGTTTTCATCTACACCAATTGAACTTACTTTTTTCCAAATTTTTTTAATTAGCATCTAACTTTTTTTTAAAAATTGTTTTTCATAAAATTAAAAGCATTAATTCTCATTACCCTATCAATAATATCTTCACTTTCAATTAAATTTTGTTTACTTAATATGCCTTTTTTCATAAAATTAAAAGCATGCATATTTAAATAATCGGCAAAAGTAGGCATTTCTTCTTCTGTCCAAAATTTATTAATAGGGTTAATAATTCCATCATAGTCAGTTCCTAAACAAATGTTATCCCATGAAGGTAAGTTATTTTTGTCAAGAATTGTAGCAATATGTTCAATATTATTCCAAATTAATTTACTCCAATTATAAAGTTTTTTATGGCGACTAAAGCTATTCCTCGCTTCTTTTATAGTGTTTTCGCTACCCATTATTCTTTGGTCGAAATTTAAACCGAATAAACCTTTCGATTTTGCTAGTAAAATTATTTCATCATCAAATAAGTTTATATCCCAAGTATTAAATAAAGTTTGTGAGGTTCCTTTGTCATTATAATTTTTTAATCCTGTAACTCCACCGTGACTAAATATTATAGGAATATTTTGAGAAGCATAATCAGTTTTTAAAATATCAAAATATTTAATACGGCTTTTTTTGCTTAAATGTTTAATGTCAATATTAATACGTTTTTTATTAGTATTATCAAGCAACTTGTGCAATACCTTGATGCCTAGATTAGTAAAATCAGTATCTAAGCCATATTTCTGATCAAGTAATTTGTCAACAGGTGGCGGAATGCTTTTGGCATGACCACATAATTCATTGTAAAAATGATGAGCTAATGTTATATACAAAGGCTTAAACTGACAGTTTTTTATTTTATCTAAATTTGATAAAACATAGCTTTCGTCGGCAGGATTATTAATAGGGTCTTTACCACATCCTAGAGAATGACCACCTTCAATATTTAACATTAAAGCAATATTAATACAATCACTAGGTTTTTTAAAGTTTTCTAAATCAGACATTGAGCTGATTATAAATGTTTTATATTTCTGATTATTTATGGTAGTAGTTTTATTATGATAAAATTTCAAATACTCTATTTGCTCTAAAAGATCATTAAAGTAATTATAATTTTTGCTTTCAATTTGATTAATTCGTTTTACACCAAACTCGGTAATTATATTCTCTATTTCAGCCGAAATAACACTAGTGCCTAATTTGTTTTTGAAAAACGAAACTTCTGGAGCATATAAAGAAACGCCTAATATATGAACTTCGCCATAAGCCGAAGCAGTTAAATTTGATTGAGAATATTTTGAAAATCCTAAAATATTTTCAAGTAAAATATCACCTAAATTAGGTGGGTTATAATACCATAAACTAGTATTGTTTTTATTGTTTGTTGTGTAATTATTTGAAATTAATTTACCAAAAGGTTTTAATGTTGGGTGGCAATGAATATCAATAAAAAAATCTTTTGTCATTGGGTTAGTTTTTTATAGAGTGATTTAAAACAAATATAGCAAAACAAAAAATAGATATGAAATAAAATAAATACATTATTTAATGTATTTTGATATATTTGTCATAATTGTAAAAAATAAATTTTGTTTCCCGTTTTTTTTATGGAAAATAGTAAGAAATATAGTTACATATTGAGTTTAGCCGATATTTCGGTTAAATTATATTCGCAAATTGAACTTGTTAAAGATGAAATTTACAATGATTTTTTAAGTGAAGAAGAAACAGAAACATTATATAAAATTGAAGTCTTTAATAGTGAAATAGATTTAACTAAAGCTAAAAAAGTTTTTTCAGCTCCTTTTGTTTATGAAAAGGAAGGTGAAAATATATATACAAAAAATGAACTCTGGAGTGTTTTTGTAGATTCAGAAAGCCGTTTTATTAAAACACAACTTGGTGAAAATAAATGCTTTGTTTTAGAAATACCAAATAATTCAAAAAAATGGAATTTATTTTGCAATATAAGTGAAAATAAAATTAATCCTTTTCAATATCCAATAGGCCCATTAATATTGTATTACCTGTGTTTGTATAATAATATGATACTTTTGCACGCATCGGCAGTTGAATATAAAGGTAAAACGTATATTTTTTCTGGCTTATCTGGAAGAGGTAAAACAACAATAACTAAATTATTTTACAATAAGGGAGCAAAAGTAATAAACGATGATCGAATAATTTTAAAAGTTGTTCATAATCAGACTTATGTGTATAATAATCCTGTATATAAATGCGATTTTCCTAAAAAAAGTAAAGTTGATTGTGTTTTTATGATAAGACATTGTGATAAAAACATTTTACAGAAAATAGAAGGAATAGATGCTATAACATCAATATTATCATCAACAATACAGCATAATTATAATGAAGAAATAATTAATAAAAACATTTCTTTAATATCTCAATTAACAAAACAAATTTCGGTATTTCAACTTGGTTTTTTGCCAGATGAAAGTGTAGTAAATTATATTATAGAAAATGCTAGATAAAAAAGCGATACTATCATTTATTAAAGAAGATATTTTAAATAAAAACAAGAAAATAAAAATATCAGTTCATGGAAGTAGTATGTTGCCGTTTTTAAGGTCTGGAGATAATGTTATAATAAAAAGGGTAAAAGAAAATGAATTAAAAGTTGCTGATATTGTAGTTTTTAAATATTTCGATAAAATTGTTGTTCACCGAATAATTAAAATTAATACAGATACAATTATTTGTCGTGGAGATTCAACAATAAATAACGACGAACCTGTTGGTAAAAAGAATATTATAGGTGTTGTAATAGGAAGGGAGCGAGGTTTAAAAAATAAAGTTAAGGTTGTGAAAATACATAGAATAACAAATTTATTTTATTTAATATTCTCAAATTTTTTTAGAATCAAATTGAAACGTTGGGTAAAATAATAGCAAAAAAGCACAAAAACTCTAATATCGAATTTTTGTGCTTTTTTTGTGGGCAATGTAGGGCTCGAACCTACGACTTCCACCTTGTAAGGGTGGCACTCTGAACCAACTGAGTTAATCGCCCTCTTAATTGAGACTGCAAATATATATTAGTTTTTTTTAATTACAAAATATTTTTTTGAAATTTTTTTAAATTATTTCTGATACAATAAAATGGCTTCCGAATATTAAAATAAAATCGTTTATGTCTGAGTTTATTACAGCCTGACTATAAGCCTCTTTTACACTATTATATGCATTGCCCTTTAAATTATAACTTTTAGCTTGTTTTAATAAAATATCTTTGTCTAATGCTCTTGGTATATTGGCATTGCAAAAATAATATTCTGCTTTTTGTGGCAATATTTCTAATATTGAATCTATTTTTTTATCGTTAACTGTTCCAAAAACTAAGTGGAGCTTATTATAATTTATCTCGTTTATTTGCTTAACTAATAAACTTACACCATCATAATTATGTGCAACATCGCATATTGTAAGTGGTTTTTTATTTATTATTTGCCATCTACCTAATATGTTGGTATTTTGTTTAACATTAGTGATTCCTTTTAATAAATGTGTTTTGTTTAATTTATATTTTTCACTCAATAACTCATAAACACACGTAACTGTTGATATATTAAACTTTTGATAGTTTGCATTTAATTCTAATCCGCTTCCCGAATATTGCAATTTTTCGTCTTTATAAATATTAAAACTATTATTTATTATTTCGGTTTTATAAATTTTGTCGGAAAAAATTATTGGTGAATTATTTTCTATTGCTTTTTTATTGAATACAATTTGTGTTTCATTGGTGCTTTCGCCAATAATTACTGCTGTGTTTGGTTTTATAATTCCGGCTTTTTCAACTGCTATTTCGTTTATTGTGTTTCCTAAAAATTGAGTGTGATCAATTCCAATATTTGTTATTACCGACAATTCTGGATTTATTATATTGGTTGAATCTAATCTTCCGCCTAACCCTGTTTCGATAATAGCAATATCAACTTGTTCTTCGGCAAAATATTTAAAAGCTAACATTGTTGTTATTTCAAAAAATGAAGCATTAAAATTCTTAAAAAACTCAATATTTTCTTCGAAAAAACTAACTATATAATCTTCTGAAATTTCTTTACCGTTTATTTTAATTCTTTCTCTAAAATCTTTTAAATGTGGTGAAGTATAAAGGCCTGTTTTGTAACCAGCTTCCTGAAAAATTGAAGAAATAAAATTTGAACACGAGCCTTTGCCGTTTGTTCCAGCTATATGGATGCTTTTAAATTTATTCTGCGGATTGTTAAATTTTGAAGCTAAACTTAAAGTATTATCTAGGCCAGGCTTATATGCTTTGTCTCCTATTTTTTGATAAATAGGGAATTGGTTAAATAAAAATTCAATTATTTTATTATAATCCATTGATATTTAAATAATTATATATCAAAATTGATTGTATATTTTCCTGATTGAAATTCAGGTCCATTTGGATTTGGATTAAATTTGGTTTTTAATGTCAATTCTTTTGCTAATCTCCATGCTTCATTATCGGTAGTTGTAGAACCTTCTAAAATTGGAACTGCAGATATAACATCTCCTTGTCGATTTATTTTTATTCGTAAAATAACCTTTCCTCTAACTTCTGTTCCTGGTTTTGCTGGTTTATAAACTGTATGCCTTCCTTCTAATCCTTCTTTCCCTATTCCTGTTCCTCTGCCTCCTGGAGTTCCATCTGGGTCTCCCTGATTGCCAATTCCACCACCATTGCCTTGCCCTGTAGAATTAGGGTCTCCGTTTCCTGAAGTAGATCTTCCATTATAATTAAATCTTGGGTCTGGTTTGGGGTTATTTATTGTTTGATTTGAAGTATTATTATTGTTATTTGTAGTTTGATTCGAAGGATTTGTAGAAACTTCATCATTATTAAAATTCTGTGTATTTATTGAGGTGTTATTAGTATTTGAATTATTAACTGTATTATTATTAAATTCGGTATTTTGTTGATTACTACTTTGAGCTGGTTCAATTTCTCCAAGCCCAGTATTGTCAATTCCATAATCCATTAATTCGATATATTCTTCTTCTGGAGGTAAAGGTAGTTTTGTTGTAAATCCATAAAAAATTAAAAAATAAGCTAAAACAACAATATAAATTGCTGTTCCTATAATTCCATGCTTATTATTTTTTAAAAATTTAATCATATTTATATTCTAATTTGAAGCTAGAGCTAAAACCAATCTCCATTCTTCATCTTTAGCCATATTCATAATTTTAACTACATTATCTATCGGAACAGTTTTGTCGGCATGCAACTTAACAGTTGGTTCTTCTTCTCCATTTATTCTCGCATTAACAATTCCTCTTATTGCTTCTAATGAAACTATTTTATCGTCAACATAATAATTAAGATTTGCATCAATACTAATAGCAACAATAGGTGTTGAATTGTTTATTTGATTATCTCCTTTAGGTAAATTTAGCTTATGAGCAAGCGGACTAACAAGAGTTGATGTAAGAACAAAAAATATAAGCAATAAAAAAACCAAGTCACTCATAGAAGCAGTGCTAAACTCGGTTGTGATTTTATTTTGTGATTTTAGAGCCATAGTAAAAAGATTAAGCAGGTTCTTGTAAAAAGTCCATAAATTCCATTGTTCTATTCTCCATTTTATTTACAACTTTGTTAATATTTGCAACTAAAATATTATAAGCTATATAAGCTATAATACCTACAATAAGACCAGCTACTGTAGTTACAAGAGCTTCGTAAATACCTCCTGAAAGCAATCCAATATCTAAATTATTTCCTGCATTAGCCATATTATAAAAAGCAGTTACCATACCTGTAACAGTACCAAGAAACCCAATCATTGGTGCTGCTCCGGCTATTGTTGCTAATAAAGATATGTTTTTTTCCATCTTAGCAATTTCTAGTCTGCCAACATTTTCAATAGAAGTATTTATATCTGCCAACGGTCTTCCTATTCTAATAACTCCTTTTTCAATCATTCGTGCAATAGGCGAATTGTTTTGACGACAAAGTGATTTAGCAGCATCTATTTTTCCTTCATGTATAAAATCACGAATATGATTCATGAAATTATTGTCTTCTTTTGATGCTTTCATAATTGCAAAATATCTATCAATAAAAATATAAATAGCTATTATTGAAAATAATGTTAAAATCCCCATTATAAATAAACCTCCTTTAACATATAAATCGATAAAAGAAAGTGTTTTTTCGGTAGGAATTTCAGCTGGAATTGCCGCCACTGTTTCGGCTACTGTTTTTATTGTATCAGATACAGCATTAACGCTTTGTGCTATAATATAACTTAACATAATGATTGAAATTTATTAAACAATCAGCAATTTTAATGAAAATTTATGATATAATAAAAAAAATGTATTAAAATCTGTTTTATTATAAAAGAAAAAAGGCACTCAAAATAGAATGCCTTTTTAATTAAATATTTTATTACAATATTTTATTCTACAACTACTGTTGCATTTTCGTCTGCAACCGGAGCTTGTTCAATGTTTTTTTCGCATTTACATTGTTCAACAGGAACTTTTCTATTACCTTCTATTTCCCATCCCCAAATTAACCAAATTGCAATAAAACCTAAAACATAAGCAACAGCAATATGCCAACCACTTTTTAACCATTTAGCAAACGAACGTCCTTCAGGAAATTTATTTGTAATAGCAACACCAGCAGATGAACCAAACCA
>CAZJKL010000036.1:19343-34024 GCA_964546655.1 uncultured Bacteroidales bacterium
AAACAATCAGCAATTTTAATGAAAATTTATGATATAATAAAAAGATTTGGATTAAATTCTGTTTTAATTATTAAAGAAATAATTCTGTTTGCTTATTATGCTATAATTAACAAATGTCTTTTTGTTATTCGTTCAAAATGACAAAAAAGCAAAACCACAACTTTGTTCGGCTAGGGCTGAGACTAAATAGTTTTATTTTCGCAGTAATTCGTTGTTCGAAGTTTCCTAACTTCGAACTTAATAAACTGTAGTTTTTAACTACAATTAAAAATAATTCATTAAAAGTGAATACTGACTTGTTAGTTTGGAAACTACCTTTTGTTTAGTGCGAAGAAATATTCTTCGCACAACTTTGGATTAACAAATGTCTTTTTGTTATCCTCTATGTAAAGCGAAGGGTCTTTAAATAGATGCTTCATTGCATTCAGCATGACAAAAAAAGCAAAGCTATGGTTTATTGTCATTCTCACGCTTACGTGGAAATGTTTTCCGTGCCTTTTTGATCTATAAGCATGAGGCGTTGCCTCATGCCTGACATAACAACAGGCTTTCAGCCTGTTCTAGTGCAATATAAAAGCTTTGGGCTGTAAGAAGATGTCTTTCTGAGCAAAGCGAAGAATCTTATAATCAATGTATTAAGATTTTTCACTGCGTTCAAAATGACAAAAATATTTTCTTTTCGGACAACCTCTTAAATCAGCCCTAAGCAAAGCTTCGGGTATAAAAAACAAAAGCCCAAAAGTCGCTCTGTAAGAGCAGATTATTATTTTTTCGCTTATGTTCTGTTGGACTTCGAAGAAGTCCTGAGGTTTGTAGCCAAATTAATGGCTACAAACCTTTGACCCCAGAGGGGTCTGACTAATTAATAAATTAATTTTTATAAATGGTACGAATTTGAGTCCTGACTCTTGTTGTTTTGCTCTTTAAATTCTTCCTCCAACTTGTGGGAAGGATTTAGGTTGGGGGTCGTTTAAGACGGCGGCATAGCCGACACAATTGGCACGGAAAACATTTCCGCACCAGCGTAGACAACGCGAATAACAGATGCTTCATTGCATTCAGCATGACAAAAAAAGCAAAGAGCCGAACACCTTTGTCTCCATGAGCGTGAAGGGTCTAAGCAAAAAAAAGGCTGCCCTAAAAAGAACAGCCTCTTAAAAAAATATATATAATTTTATTCTGTAATTTCCATAGGAATTTCTGTAGTCGCTTCAATTGCTTCAGCTTTTTCGCCACTTCTCATTAATCCATTAATATTTTTCTCACAATTACAACTTTCTACCGGAACTTTTCTATTGCTTTCAACTTCCCATCCCCAAATTAACCATACAGCAATAAAACCTAATATATAAGCAACAATTATATGCCATCCGCTTTTAACCCATTTAGTAACCGAACGACCTTCTGGGAATTTATTTGTAATAGCAACACCAGCAGATGAACCAAACCAAATCATTGAGCCACCAAATCCAACAGCATAAGCTAAAACACCCCAGTCATAACAACCTTGGTCTAAAGCTAATTTTGTTAATGGTATATTGTCAAAAATAGAAGATATAAATCCTAAAGCAAAAGCTGTAAATATTGATGCTTCTGGTAATTCACTTACCGGCATCATCGAAGCACACATTACAAGTGATAACAAAAATACAGAACCACTTAATGCCTCTTTAGCTTCGTGCCAAGGTGCTTTTCTAAACATATTGCCTATTAATATAGCTATCCATACACCGAATGCAGGGAAATCAAATAAAACATTAGTAATAATTGTTCCAATTAAAATAAGCAAAACAACAACTAATTTACCGTAGTCAACTTTTACATTTAACTTAGCATCTGCTGTAATTTTTTGATATTTATCTTGTTGTTTTGATGCAAAATAAGAAAAGAAAATAAATGCAAAAAAAGCAGCAATATATGCATGTAAAACATCAAAAGCAGCTACACCATCTATCCACATCATAGTTGTAGTTGTATCACCAACAACAGAACCTGCACCACCAGCATTTGAAGCAGCTACTATGGCTGCAATATATCCGATATGAACTTTGTTTTTGAATACAACTAGAGCAACAGCACCTCCAATCATTGCTGCAGCAATATTATCTAAAAATGAAGACAATACAAATACTAAAATTAATAAAACCAATGGACCTTTCCAATCATTAGGTAAAAATTTAGGTAAAATATCAGGAACACCTGATTCTTCGAAATATTTTGCAAGGATTGCAAAACCAACTAAAAGACCAAGCAAGTTTAATAAAATTGACCATTCTCCCTGACGACTGTGTTTGTCAACAATTTGTTCAAATATAGGTGTTTCGCCAAATAAATGATGCAATAAATTAAATCCATCAGCAAAGATAAATTTGAATAATAAAATTGAAGTTAAACCGATTAAAGCCACTTTTAAAGTGTGGTGGTGAAATAAAGCAACACCAATTAAAGTTAAAGCAAACAGAATAAATTCAATTCTTATTCCGCCAACCGAAGGAGCAGTGTCTCCGCCATGCCCTGCGGCAAAAGTAAAAATAGGATATGCAACCAATAGCAATAATGCTAATGTAAATGCAAAAAATTTAACATAAGATACATTTTTCATTTTTTTTGTTTTTTAAGTATTTAAAATTTGTATGTTTAAAAAAATATTCATTTTATTTTTTCTAAAAACCCATTTAGAAAAATCAGTGCAAATGTAATATTAAATTTAATTTGTAATTATTTTTAACTAAAAAAAAATACAAAAATAATATGATTTTTTTTGAGGTTGAATATCAGTGCAATACAGTAAGTTGCTTTTGTTTTTAATTATATATTTTTTTTGTTTTTTAAGATAATTTCATAAATATCAATTTGTTATTAATATGTTTTAATAATATTATTAATTAATTTTGCATTCTAATAATTTAAAAATTTAAGTTTATGAAAATATTGATATTATCTTTTCTTTTAACATTTCTTCAAACACAATTTAATTTTAATGTTAATAATGAACAAAAGGAAGAAAATCCAATAAAATGGGAAGTAAAAGTTGAACAAAATAATTCGGATATTGCAACAATAAAAATAAATGCAATTATTGCTGATGGTTGCCATTTGTATTCGTTAAATTCTCCGAAAGGAGGCCCATTGGCTTTAGAAATTAAATTCAATAAAGATAAATCTTTCGATTTATTAGAAAAGGTTACCGAAACAAAACCATATAAGGAATATGATTCAATTTTTGAAGTTAATACATTGTATCATAAGAAGAAAGCTGTTTTTATACAAAAGATAAAAATTAAAGATGCCAATAATTTTAAAGTAAAATTAAATGTTTATGGCCAATATTGCACTACTGGTTGTTCTTTAGTTGATGAAGATTTTATAGTTAATGTAAAAGGTTATAAATCAAATAATAATGATGTTTTAACTAGTGATACTATTACACAAATTATAGATACTAATACGATTGAAAATACCGATGATTTAACTTTAAATGAGAGAGTTGATTTAAATAAAGAGGATAATAATTCAGAAAGTAACTCTAATAGCTCTTTATTTTTGTTTATTATTATTGCCTTTTTAGGAGGATTAGGAGCTTCTTTAACTCCTTGTGTTTTTCCTATGATTCCGATGACTGTTACTTTCTTTTTAAACTCAGAAAAAAGCCGAGCAAAATCAATAACTTTAGCATTAATTTATGGATTCTCTATTGTTGTTATTTATACATTGCTTGGAGTTTTAGTAGCTTTTGCTGGTGGCGAAGGCGATATTGCAGCTCAAATTAGCTCAAGTGGTTTAATGAATTTAATATTTTTTGCGATTTTTATAGTATTTGCTTTATCTTTTTTTGGACTTTTCGAAATAACATTACCTTCGTGGTTAGCAAATAGAACAGATAAAGAAGCAGATAAAGGTGGATATATTGGAGCTTTTTTTATGGCTTTAACTTTAGTTATAGTTTCGTTTTCATGCACAGGTCCAATTGTTGGTGCTATATTATTTCAGGGTTATTCGGGCGAAATTTTAAAACCTATATTAGGAATGACCGGATTTGGATTAGCCTTTGCTTTGCCTTTTACAATTTTAGCAATTTTCCCTTCTTGGCTAAAAAAACTACCTAAATCAGGTGGTTGGTTAAATTCGGTTAAAGTTGTTTTCGGATTTATTTTACTAGCAATGTCACTTAAGTTTTTAAGTATGACTGATCTTGCATGGGGGTTAAACTTAATTTCAAGAGATATTTATATAAGTTTATGGATTGTTGTTTTTATTTTACTTGGATTATATCTTTTAGGTAAAATAAAGTTTGCACACGATAGTGATGTTAAAGAAATTAATATTTTCAGACTATTCTTAGCTATTGTTTCTTTTACTGTTTCTGTTTATATGATACCTGGATTATTAGGTGCAAGATTGGAATTATTGTCGGGCATGCTTCCTCCTATTCAAGAACAAAAATTTAATTTATTAAATTTTGAATCGCAAAATAAAAATATTAAAGAAAAAACTATTGAATTGTGCGAAGAACCTAAGTATAAAGATAGATTTTCGATGCCTTATGGTTTAAATGGTTATTATGACTATAATCAAGCTTTAAAATGTGCAAAAGAAAAAAACATGCCTATTTTAGTTGATTTTACTGGAATTGTTTGTAGTAAATGTAAGGTTATGGAAAGTAATGTTTGGTCTGATGAAGCTGTTTTAAATAAATTAAAAAACGATTTTATTATAGTTTCTTTATATGTTGACGACAAAGAAGAGTTACCTGAAAGTGAATGGATTAAATCTATTTATGATGGTAAAATTAAAAATTCAATTGGCAGAATTAATAAAGACATTCAATTAGGTAAATATAAAAGTAATAGCACACCTACTTATTTTATTATTAATTATAATGAAGAAATTTTATCTGGTCCAATAAATTCATGTAGTACCGATGAATACATTAATTTCTTAAATACAGGAATAGAAAACTTCAAAAAACAAGTTATTAAATAATATTTTTTTATAACATTGCATTATTAAATCCTAATTTAATTTTAATGAACAAACAAAATATTTTAAATGAAGCTCGTGAATTTGTGAAAAACAGACTTAGCGGAGAAGCTTCGGGCCATGATTGGTTTCATGTTGAAAGAGTTTGCAATAATAGTTTATGTATTGGTCAAAAAGAAAAAGCCGATTTATTTATTGTTGAATTAGCCTCTTTATTGCACGATATTTCTGATTGGAGAACACATGACGGTGATGTTTCTTTAGCAATACAACTTGCTGCCGATTGGATGAAAAACCATAAGGTTTCTCAGGAGTTAATATGGAGAATATGCAATATTATTGATGAAGTAACTTATCGAGGAGTAGGAGAAGTCCAAAAATTAAATTCTATTGAAGCAAAAGTTGTCCAAGATGCCGACAGATTAGATGCTATAGGTGCAATTGGTATAGCAAGGGCTTTTGCTTATGGTGGTTTTAAAAATTGGGAAATTTTTAACCCCGAAATTAAATACGATATTCATTCAACCTACGAAGAATTTAAAATGTCAACAGGTCCAACTATTAATTATTTTTATGAAAAGATATTAATTGTTGGTGATATGATGCAAACAAAAACTGGTAAAAAAATGGCTTCAGAACGAAAAAAAATTATGGAGTCTTTTATTAATCAGTTTTATAAAGAATGGTATTTTCATTCAGAAGACAAACCTAGTATTTTATAAGTTTTTTTAGTAATATAGAAAAACAAACCAAAGGTTAAAATATTAATAGTTCATAAATACAAAGTCAGAACATAGTTATAGTATATTTTACAATAATTCATGCAAATGGATATTGTAGATAACCTTATAAATTAAGCATAAAATAATTTCATAAAATTTATAATTATAATATTTTAATAAAAATATATACTGAAATATTTTTATGATTAAATAATTATATATAAGTTTGTATTATATATCACTTAAAACAATATAATAATATGATAGCAAAAGAATTATTAAAAGGAAGTATTAAGTCCATTGTTCTTAAAATACTTACAGAAAATAACAGAATGTATGGATATGAATTGACCCAAAAAGTTGAGGAATTATCAGATGGTAGTATAAAGCTTACATTTGGTGCCCTATACCCAATTCTTCACAAATTAGAAACCGACGGTGATGTTATTACAGAGTCTGAAACTGTAAATAATCGAACACGCATTTATTATAAGCTTACTCCAAGTGGCTTAGAAACGGCAAAAGTAAAAATTAAAGAATTGTTTGATTACATAGAAACAATTAATAAACTATTAAACATTAATTATGAAAAGCCCATATTACAAATTATCTAGAAATGAGATTGACACCATTAAAGATGATGTCAAAAAAAGTGAAATAACATTTTCACATCTCGAAGAAGAACTTATAGACCATCTCTGCTGTATGGTTGAAGATCTTGTAAATGACGGTTGTTCATTTGAAAAAGCTTTTGATATAGTAAAAAAAGATGTTGGTTTAAATTCATTAAAATCAATAGAAGTTCAAACAATAATATTAATTAACAAAAAATTTAACGCTATGAAAAAAACATTAAAAATCTCAGGAATTATCGGATTATCTGCTATTTCGATATCATTTTTTATGAAAATAATGCATTTACCAGGATATGGTTTATTAGTAATGCTTGGTTTTGGCTCTCTCTTATTTGCCTATTTACCAGCATTATGGTTAACACTAAAAAAAGAGAAAATTCAAAAACGAAAAATTAACTTATCGTATATAGGAATATTTGCTGCTTTTACATTACTATTAAGTGTTCTTTTCACGATTCAGCACTGGCCTTTTGACGATTTAATTAGATATATTTCATGGTCTCTAATGCTAATCTTTCTTATAATGCTTTTTAGCAATGTAATGAAATCGGAAGAAAACCGAGTACTTAACTTATCAATGCTTTTGTTTTTTGCTATTTTATTTGTTATTAACCTTACATTTAACTTCTTAGATATAAACAATCCAAGAGTTAGCAAATTAACAATAGAAAATAATATTGATGAAAGTATAATGTTTTACAATCATAAATCAGATAAAATATATCAACAATTAAGTTTATCTAAAAATAATCCTCAAAACAATATAATTATTGAACTGAAAACAAAGACTTTAAATATAACAAATGAAATAGAACAAGCTAGAGATGCAATTTTCGCTAATAAAGAAGAACAAGAAAATTTTAATAAAAAATTAATAAAAAGCAATGCAATTAATAGAGAAAATTGGAGCTACATTAACAAACTAATACCAGACATTGAATCATATCAAAAGTTCTTAACAGAACTAGCAAAGTCACAACCAGAGTTAAAACTATTTATTGAGAAGAGTATTGTTTTTGGTGAAATAGAATATTTTAATAATCCACCTGTAATTTATAATAATTTACAAAAACTTATTCGTGATATTAAAATTGCTGAAAGCGAATTGTTAAGCGAAATGCAACAACCTGTACTTTAAGAGATTCTCAAAAAAAAATCTATAATAACTTAAAACTTATAGCATTCTACTAAAAAAAACACCACTCAAAGTTAGATAAAAACTTCGTGTGGTGTTTTTAATAAATATTTAATTTTGAAAAAAATAAAACTAATTTTTATTTAACAATTATCTTTTTTGTTGTTTTTATATCATCACATAAAACAGATACAAAATACAAACCTCCTGAAAGTTTTGATAAATCTAATTTATTATTAACTACTCCTGAATTAACATTGTATTCTTTATTAACTACAACATTACCAACAATATCCATAACTTTAACACTAACATTTTGAGATTTTGTTGAAGAAAAATTAATATTAACTATATCATTTGTTGGATTAGGAGTTAAAGTTAATTCATCATTACCTTTAACTGCATTATCAACATCAAGATTCAGAGGATGAATATCAAAAATAGCTGCATGATTTGCTGTTAAATTACCATTACCTTGTTGGTATGGCAAAGTTCCAGCAGCCCAAACTAGACCATCTAAAGTACACCAAGGCAAATAATTTGGTCCCCAGCCCATATTAAAGTGAAATTCTTCATTATCTCTGTATCCGTCGCATACAAAAGCATGTCCACCGCCACCACTTGTATTAGTACCTCTATAAACCAAAGGCATGCCACCATCCAAATTTGTTCTTAACATATTCTTCCAAGTAGTAGCATTATAGCTTGATGCAGTTAAATATTGAGCATCTGTTGAATACTTAAAATAAGTTTCTAAAGCAGTTACTACATCTATCGTTTCAGATCCAGAAGTACCACCATAAGACATTTTAACTGATTTACCACAATGATAGTTTATTAATGCAACTGCATCAATTTGAGCTTGAGTAATGGTATTTGTAATTGGTACGCACGTATATATTTGTGGTATAGAGTTTGGCATTGAAGCCCAGTCATAAGTTGTATTAAAACTAACCACGGGTGAATACTGAGGAAGACTAGAACTAGATCCTGTTCCTTGTGTAGGCCAACTCCAAAATTTCATAACTTGTGCCATAGCAGTTGCAACACAACCAACAGCCGCTTTATTGCAATATTGTGTTGTGGCAGTTGTATAATTAGGACAATCTAAATTGTATGGCCCTAATTGGTGCCAAACAGTTGCACAAAGAGGCCCAACTGTTACTCCTTTTGTAGGATAAGTTTTTCCATCAATACTGTATTTTTCCCAAAGAGATTTAACTCCTTCTGATGCTTCCATTTTTGTAGATTGAGCATAATCAATTAAATCTGAATAAGAAGTTAATATTTCTTGAAATGCTGGTGGTACATCATTTTTCAAATAAATACCTGTAGTATTATAAGCTAATACGGGCTTAACAACATCTTCGGCTGAAACTAATATCCAACCATCAACATTTAAGTTAAAAATGTAAGCAACAAGCTTACCTTCTCTTTTTATTTCAATAGTTTCGGTAATTGAAATATCATTATACTTAATGCTTTGTTCTGCACTAATTCGGTCATAATAATAGTTTTTACCAACTTGTTTCGCTTTTTCAACACCCACCCCTGATGCAAATGCTAAACTAAATGAAATAAACATAAATAATGATAATAATGTAAATTTCCTAATTTTCATAATGTTTTAAGTTTTAGTTATTAATCATAGCTAATATATGAAAGTTAATTGCAAATTAAAAATATTATACGTCAATTTTTTTCACTTTTAATTTATTAATAAAAAAATGTTTTAACATTTGAATATATTTTAATAAAACACCTTTTTAAGTAAATTTTAATCAATGGGTGTTGAAGCAAAAAAAACAATTGTTTTAATTATGTCTTATATAACCTATTAATTTAAGTTAAAAATTAATTATAATTTTTTATAAAATTTAATATTCAAAAAAACTTTATTAATATTGTATTTTATGAACTTACGCTATTAAATTAAATTTAGAAATGAATAAAATAAGAAGATTTAAACATATTATAATTATCTCATTAATAGTTGTGTTTTCTGCAACAATATATAGTTTTAAAGATAATTTTTTCGAGATTTCAAAAAACATTGAACTCTTTGCTTCAATTTATAAAGAGCTTAATGTTTATTATGTTGATGAAATTAAACCTGGTGAATTAATGAAAAAAGGCATTGACGAAATGCTTAGTTCTTTAGACCCTTACACAACTTATATAACCGAATCAGAAATTGAAGATTTTAAATTTATGACAACTGGTCAATATGGTGGTATTGGTGCTGTTATTAGAAAAAAGAGCGACTATATTGTTGTTACCGAACCTTACGAAAATCTTCCGGCCGACAAAGCAGGATTAAAACCTGGTGATATAATTTTAAGTGTTGATGGTGTTTCTACAAATAATAAAACTACAAGCGAAATTAGCTCTTTGTTAAAAGGTCAGCCTAAAACAAAAGTGAGTGTATTAATTAAAAGAGAAGGCGAAAAAGATAATTTAAAATTAGATATTCTTAGAGAAGAAATTAAAATAAATAGTGTTATGTATTCGGGTATTATTGATGATAATATTGGATATATTTATTTAACAAATTTCCCTGAAAATGCTGGAGAGGAAGTTAAAAAAGCATTAACCGAACTTAAAGAAAAATATACTCTTAAAGGTGTTATTCTCGATTTAAGAAATAATCCGGGTGGCTTGCTGTCTGAAGCTGTTAATGTTAGCAATATTTTTATTGATAAAGGCAATGAAATTGTTAGCACTAAAGGAAGAGTTAAAGATTGGGATCAAACACACAATACAACATCACAAGCTGTTGATACAAAAATTCCTTTAGCAGTTATTGTTAATAGTGGTTCTGCTTCGGCTTCTGAAATTGTTGCCGGTGCAATTCAAGATTATGACAGAGGTGTTGTTATTGGTGAACGAACTTTTGGTAAAGGTCTTGTTCAAACAACCCGCCCTCTAGCTTATAATGCACGTTTAAAAATAACTACTGCTAAATATTATATTCCTAGTGGAAGATGTATTCAGGCATTAGATTATAGTCACCGAAATGCTGATGGTAGCGTTGGTAAGATACCAGATTCATTAATTTCTGAATTTAAAACTAAAAAAGGCCGAATTGTTTATGATGGTGGTGGAATTAACCCTGATATGAAAATAAAAGATGCAGAATATTCTAAAATTGTTAGCGAATTATATGTAAACGATTATTGTTTCGATTTTGCAACTCAATTTAAATTAAAAAATAAAAATATTCCTTCGGCTAAAGATTTTAAAATTACTGATGATGTTTATGAAGAATTTATAAATTTTGTAGTTTCAAAAAACTTTAAATATACTTCGGATACCGAAGAACAGCTTCAAGCATTAAAGAAAACAGCCGAAGAAGAAAAAATGTTTAAAGATATTGAGTCTGAATATAACCTAATTATTAATAAAATTAATAAAGAAAAAGTTAGAACAAATTTATTAGAATTTAAAGAAGATATTTCTAAACTATTAAAATCTGAAATCTTAATAAGATATTACTATCATCGTGGTCAAATTGAAGGTATGTTAAAAGATGACGCTGAAATAATTGAAGCTGTTAAAATTTTAAACAATCAAACACAATATAACTCAACTTTAAACGATATAGAAAAGTATAATTCTGAAGTTAAGAAAATTAAAAAATAAATTGTTTTGATTGATAAGAGTAAAAATATTCAGATATATTTTAAAAGTATTTTTGGAGAATTGTTTTATTTTGGACTGATAGCATTAGCTTTTAGTATTCCCTTATCTTTGTTTTTTACTAGTTTTTTTCAGTTTTGGCTACTAGGTGCTTGGATTTTATCTTTTAATTTTAAAGAAAAATTGTCTAGATTGATGAAAAACAAAGTAGCATTAGCTATTATTGCTTTGTTTTTTATTCATATTATAGGCTTATTTTGGACTTCTGATTTTGAATATGCTCTGCATGACATAAAAATTAAATTACCTTTATTGTCAATCCCATTTTTATTAGGTTCATGGGAACCTTTACCTAATGCGAAATATTATAGTGTCTTAAAGTCTTTATTGTTTTCGGTTTATATAGGAACTATTGTTTGTGCCATAAATTATTTTGGGTTTTGGTATTATTCTAAGAATAGTCTTAATGAAATATCGATTTTTATCTCTCATATCAGATTTAGCCTATTAATATGTTTTGTTATTTTTATTCAATTGTATTTCTTATTTAATTTAAAAAATCAATCTATTATAAGTTTTTGGTTAAATATTATCGGAATTATATGGTTAATATTTTTTATAGTTATACTTAAATCTATCACAGGGTTTTTAGTCTTATTTGGATTGCTTATTTTTCTCTTAATTTATTTGATTTTAAAATGTAATTCATTTAAAATAAAGCTAATATATATATTGTTTTTAATAATTATTCCAATATTTTTCTCATTATATATTTATAGTATTTTTTCAGAATATAAAGGTAATAGGGAGATTAGTTGTAATAATATGGATAAATTTACACCAGATGGAAATCTTTATTCTTATGATTTAAAAAACAAACAAAAAGAAAATGGAAATCTTATCTGGGTTTATATTCAACGAGATGAATTAGAAAGAGAATGGAATAAACGTAGCAGTATAAACTTTAATGAACGTGATAAAAAAGACAATTTAATATATTCAACATTAATTCGATTTTTAACATCAAAAGGATTAAGAAAAGATGCCGAATCATTAAAAAAAATAACCGATTATGAAGTTAGTTTAATAGAAAATGGAACAACAAATATTAAATACCCTTATAATGTAATTAGTTTAAATTCAAAAATATATGAAATAATATGGGGGATAGATAGTTATATAATAAACGATAACCCTAATGGAAACACGGTTATTCAAAGATTTGAATATTGCAAAACTGCACTTGAAATAATTAAATCTAATTTTTTAACTGGAGTTGGAACCGGAGATGTTAAATCATCTTTTCTTAAGCAATATGATATTGATAAATCTAATTTAATACCAGAATTAAGATTAAGAGCACACAATCAATATCTTACAATATGTATTGCATTTGGGCTATTGGGTGGATTATATTTTATATTTGCATTAATATTACCATTTTTTATTAATTCAAATTCAAAGCATTTTTTATATATAACATTTTTTATAATAATAACATTATCTATGATAGCCGAAGATACATTAGAAAGTCAGACCGGAATTACAATGACAATATTTTTTATGTGTTATTTGCTGTTTTTAAAAAGTACAAAAAAAAAGATTTAAATTTTTAATATTATGAGTAAAATAAAAGATTTTTCTAATGAACTAATTGAAATCATTGAAAAAAAATTTAAACAAGCAAATTGCAATCAATCGGCAGAATCTTATTGGGATTGTTGCACAATTATTCGAAATTTATATAACGAAAAATATTCTGATTCTGAAGAAAAAGAAAAAACTACAACAGATAACAATTAATATTTTTCGTCAACTAATTGATTTAAGGTTTGTATTTTTTTAGTGAAAACCAATCGGCATTTTGAAAAATTAGTTACAGGAACACCTTGCTCAACATAAGGATTGTATAAAACTCTATCTCCATACATATCTTTAGTATAATAATCAGCAACAGTATAATTATCAAATTCCATTACCATAACATTAGGATTATCGTCTGTAACCGAAACATAAACATTTTTAAATCGGTGATAAACAACTATATCCATAGCATCTGCAACAACTTCTGGTGGATTAAAATTTAATAAATCAAAAATAGAATTAAAAGTTTGCATCGAAGGAAACCTCAATTTCATTTCAACAGTAAATTCATCAACAACTTTATTTTTATCTATAAACCATTCGCCTTCGGTTAAAGAAAGGTTGCTATAGCTAAACATTTCGTCAAATTTTGAAGTTACGTTTATAAATCCGCTTTTGCCATAAACTATGTAAAACATAAGAGGCCCTAATGTTGAATTTACCGAATTTGTATTATCTAATTGCAATAAAGCTGGTCCCCAAGAAGTAACAGTATTATAAATATTAGTGTCGTTTTGGTATGCTTCGGTTAATTCCCAAACACCTTCCATAAGTTCATTGGTTGGAGTAAGTTCAGGTTCAGCTTTTTCGCATGAAGTAATAAAAAGCGAGATAGCAAATAAAAAGATAATATATTTTTTCATAACAGTAAATTTGGGTTTTAGAAGAACAAATATAAATATTTTAAAATAAATTAAAAATAAAATTTTAAAAATAAAATATTTTTGTATATATTTGCATTCTCAAAACAAAGGAGAGGTGGGTGAGTGGCTGAAACCACCAGTTTGCTAAACTGACGTACGGGTAACTGTACCGGGGGTTCGAATCCCCCCTTCTCCGCCAAAACATAAAGCAAAACGCCTGAAAGTTAATACTTTCAGGCGTTTTTGGTTGTTAATGAGAAAACTCACACTTATTAACTAAAACATAAATTGTTTTATGAAATTTCAATTTGTTTTGCTTTCTTCTCAGTCTTAATGTTTATCGGAAGAGTAATGTTTAAAATACCATCTATGTATTTGGCTTGTATTTTATCAGAATTAACATTTTCTGGAATGTGAAAAGACCTTGAAAAAGATGAATATGAAAATTCTTTGATCTTGTAATTTTTATTTACTTCTTCTTTGTCGTCTTTTTGTTCTGATGATATAGTTAAAACACCTTCATTAATTTCGATTTTAATATCGTTTTTGTCGATACCAGGGACAGATAACTCGATATTATACTCGTTTTCATTTTTAATAATATTAACAGATGGTGTTTTTAGGTACTTATTCAATATTGGTCTTTCATCAAATATTGAATCAAATAAATCCAAAACATTTGAGTTAAATGGATTTTTTGCCGGATTAAATTTTATTAAGTTCATAGTTTTATGGTTTTAATGGTTAATAATTTTTTTTTCTGCGTTTTTTCAAATCATATACCATTTATAAAACACTAAAAAAACGTCAATGTTAAATGACAAATTGACTTATTGCGGAAAAATATCAAGTCAATTTGTCGTTAAATTTATAATTGTAATCAAAAGACAACATGATTTTTTTAAGTAAAACTAAAATATAATGATTTTTAATTTTTGTTTAGCATAATAATAATAAGTGCTATTAACCGTTTAAGTAGCTTTAACTAAAGTCCAATGTTTAAAGGAGCTAACTAGTATTTTGATTATTGAAAAAAAAAAATTACTTTTGGGACGGGTTAAAA
>CAZJKL010000037.1:0-33955 GCA_964546655.1 uncultured Bacteroidales bacterium
CTAACTAGTATTTTGATTATTGAAAAAAAAAAATTACTTTTGGGACGGGTTAAAAAAACTTTTAAGCCATTATAGAGTAAAAGAATATTTAAATAAAATAAATAATTAATTACAGTTGCAAAGTTTAATTAAAAAAAACATATTTATATTAATCCTTTTATTCGGAATTATCGCTAGAAGTTTGGCTCAAGAAGATAATTTGTCCGATACATTATTATTACAACAAACAAGCAGTATTACACCTTTAGATGTAAAAGTTTATACCCTCGATAATGGGCTAAAAGTTTATTTAAATCCTGACTATACCGTTAAAGATGTTTTTGGATGCGTAACTGTTTTGGTGGGTTCAAAATATGAACATAATTACTTTACTGGATTGACTAACTTATTAGTTAATTTAATGGATAAAGGAACTCCTTATCAAGGAACAATTAATTTTGATAAAGAAAAACCTTTATTGGATAGCATGATGGTAAAATACGACTCTTACATTAAAGCTAATAATAAAAAAGAACAAAATAATGCATTAGAAGAAGCAAAGTTGCTGTCTGACAATGCTGCAGAATATTGTATTCCAAACGATTTTTATAAAATTTTAAAAGATATTGGAGGTTATAAGCAAGGCAATTTTGTTGATTATGATAATATCTCATTCTATAGCTATTTCCCGTCAGAATCAATTGAAAAGTGGATTACATTATATAGCGACCAAATAAAATATCCGATTTTTAGAGGTTTTCCCGAAAGTTTAGATAAATCTATAAATGAAATAAATGTTAATATTAATAATAATTCTAAAGTTGTTGTAGATAATATTTACTCGGCTTTTTATCGAAATCATCCTTACGGGAAATATAATATTGAAGGGCTTTATCATCATTTAAGAAAAATTTCGTTCAGGAAAATAAAAGAGTATTATGATACTTATTTTGTTGCCAATAATATGGCTGTTATTTTATGCGGAAATTTTAATGAAGAAATAGCTTTAAATATTATTAAAAAATACTTTGCCGATTTACCAACACGCAAAATTTATAATCCACCAAGTTTTACCGAAGATAATTTAGAAGGCAATCACATAATTTCTAAACGAATATCGCCTTATAGAATGGGAGCAATATGCTACAGAACCGTTCCTATGGGTAGTGATAATGAAATTGCCGTAAAGCTTTGCAATATTTTACTCTCGAATAATGCCGAAAATGGCTATTTAGATTATAAACGAAATAGTAAAAATATTGGAGATATTTTTCTTTACGAAGACATTAGAAAAGATTTTGGTGCAACAATTATTTATTACACACCTAAAAAAGCATGGTCTAAGTTTAAAAAAACCGAAACTGAAATAATTCAGGAAATTAATAATTTGGAAAAAGGTAAGTTTAAAAAAGAAAATTTAGAAGCTGCAAAATACATTTTAATTAATAATTATATTAAAGAACAAGAAAATATTGGTCTTAGAACTTTTAATATTTCTAACTCATTTGTTACAGACAAGCCATTGTTAAATATTAATGAATACACCGAAAAAGTTAAGAAAGTATCAATGAAAGATATTACAAATGTTGCTAAATTATATTTTAATAGTAGTGGTTTTTTATCGTTCTATGCTCGTAAAAAGTATTTTTTTAAAAAAGATAAAAACAAAGAAAATATTTTCTCATTAGAAAGTTTCTACAATATTGATTCGGTATCGTATTTAAGGAAAATTATTAACGATTTGCCCGTTTATGAAAATACTAACAAGTTCGTTAATATTAATCAAGAAGTTTCTAAATTAAAAACAGCCGACGATAAAACAGTTTTTTATACAACTAACCCTTTAAATAATATTTTTACTCTTAAAATCAAATTTGATATCTCTAATATTGATTGTGAATATCTTGATATTGTTGCAAAATATATCGAAAATATGGGTTGCAAAAGGTATGATGCTAATGAATTTAAATCAAAGCTAAGATCTTATGGTTCTTCTTATTATATAACAATTGAAGAAAATAAATTTGTTATTAATATTAGTGGTTTCGATGAAAATTATAAGAAAATTATTAAAATGTTTAAACCTTTGATTAATGAACCTTTAGAGTCTGAAGAATTATTAAAAAGCCTAATTAAACCAACAGAAAATAAATCTAATTTTTATAAGCAAAATCCAAATAATATAATTGATGCATTATATGATTATTCGGTTTATGGACAAAAATCGAAGTATTTAAATAATATTTATGAAAATATTAAAATTCAAGATATAATTCAAACCATTGAAAAAATAAGGGTGTTAGAACCTGTTTATCATTATGTTGGAACCATTGATATGGTAGAATGTGTTAATTCGTTAAGGCAATATGTGACTTTTAACAGAAAAACTAGTAATCTGCCAAGCAAAGAAGTTAGTTATTTAAAAAGAAATGAAATATCAAAAAATACTTTCAAAATTGTGAGTAATGACGAGCTTAACTTTAATAATTTTATTATTTATATTAAGGGAGATACTTTGCAAGAAAAGAATAAGTTAATTGTTGATTTTTTCAATAAATATTACTTCCAAGCCGATTCAAGTTTATTAGTTAAAAATTTACAGCATAAAAGTAGTTTAACTTATAATCCAATTGCTTCTTTTAATATTGAAAATAATTATGATGGATATTCAAAAATTTCATTCGCTACACATAAAAATAACACACTTGAAGTTGTTAAATTGTTGGTTCATTTGTTTGATACTAATTATGTTGATAATCAATGTTTTGAGTATGTAAAAAATAAAATGATTAAAGCAAGTGAAGGCTCTGATTTATCGTTTAGAAATTATTCGGATTATGTTGAAAAATATTTAGAAAAAGGGTTTAATTCAGACCCAAATCAATTTGAAAAAGATCTTATAAATAATGTTTCAATAAATGATATGGTTAATTTTTGGGAAAACAATATTAAGAATAAAAATATTTTGTTTTGTATTTACGGAAATATTAGCGATGAGCAAAAGCTAGAATTATCAAAATTAGGAGAGGTTTCTTATCTTAAAATTGAAACTATTATAAAAAAATAAAAGAGGGTTTAAAATAACATTAAGCCCTCTTTTATAAAATTATAATTATTGGCTTGAATTAGCTTTTTAAAAAATTAATTACATTTTCTTCAACTCTTCGGTTAATATCGTTTAAATCTGATTTAATAAACTTTTTACCTGTAATATTTTCATATAATTCAATATATCTTTCAGAAACGCTGCTAACAAATTCTTCGGTAATTTCAGGTATCGATTGACCTTCTAAACCTTGAAAACCATTGCTAATTAACCATTCGCGAACAAACTCTTTAGATAATTGTTTTTGAGCTTCTTTATTTCTTTGTCTTTCTTCATAACCTTCTTTGTAAAAATATCTTGATGAATCAGGTGTATGAATTTCATCTATAAGAATAATTTCATCATTATATTTTCCGAATTCATATTTAGTGTCAACCAAAATTAAACCTCTTTCGGCCGCCATTTCGGTTCCTCTTTTAAACAATTCTAAAGTATATTTTTCTAATAAATTATATTCTTTTTCAGAAACAAGACCTGACGAAATAATGTTTTCTCTTGAAATATCTTCATCGTGACCAACAGAAGCTTTTGTTGTAGGAGTAACAATAGGAGTAGGGAATTTATCATTTTCAATCATTCCTTCTGGCATTTTAACACCACAAATTTCTCTTTTTCCGCTTTTATATTCTCTCCAAGCATGTCCTGATAAATAACCACGAACAACCATTTCTACTTTATAAGGTTCACAATATCTTCCTACCGAAACCATAGGGTCAGGAACAGCAATTAACCAATTTTTAACTATATCTTCGGTAGCTTTTAAAAACATCGAAGCAATTTGATTTAACACTTGTCCTTTATAAGGAATACCTTTAGGCAGAACAACATCAAATGCCGAAATACGGTCAGATACAACCATTACAAGTAGTTCATTGTTAATGTTATAAACATCACGAACTTTACCTTTATAAAAGCTTTTTTGCTTTGGGAAATTAAAATTTGTTTCTACAATAGCCTTTGTCATATAATTATTTTTTACAGTTTTACAGTTGCAAATATAATATTAAACATACCCTAAAATAAAATTTTTTATTAGAGTGTTTTCCAATTTTATTAACAATTTATGAAAAAAATATTAAGCAAGTTTTGAATTAATTGCATTAATTAAATTTTCGGGAGCTCTACAAGGTCGCATTGTTGCTATATTAACAAAAGCTAAAGTAGTAATGGCTTTATTAATAAGAATATCTTGAGAATTAAAAATTTCATATTCAAATGTCATTCTTGCATCAGGCATTTCTTTTATATAAGTTTTAATTTTTAACTTATCATCATAAAAAGCAGGTCTTATATATTTTAATTCCATAGAAACTACCGGCATCATAACACCGCTGTCTTCTAATTCTTTATAACTTATACCTAAGTCACGCATAGCTTCAACTCTTCCAACTTCTAAATACTCGGGATAATTACCATAATAAACATAACCCATTTTGTCTGTTTCGGCATATCTAACCCTTACTAAAGTTTCATTAATTATCATAACTTAAAATTTTATTAATACATTATTTTCATTATCCAAATCTGTCAAAGTAACCTTAAACACATTATTAACTAAATTTTTATCATATAAAGTTTTAACTTTTATGTAGTTATCGGTATAACCATAAATAAAATCACCTTTTTTGTCTTGTTCAAATAAAACATTAAAAGTTTTTCCAATATTATTTTTGTAGAAGTTTAATAATTTTTCTTTAGATAAATTTTGAACCATTTTACTTCGTTCTTTTCTAATTTCAAAAGGAATAGAATTATCCATATCAGTAGCTAAAGTGTTTTCCCTTTCAGAATAAGTAAAGCTATGAAATTCTGAAATATCGAGCTGTTTTAAGTAGTTTAATGTTTCATTAAATAAAATATCGGTTTCGCCAGGAAAACCTAAAATAACATCAACACCAATAAAAGCATGAGGCATTTTTTTTCTAATATTATTAATTAAATTAGAGAAAAGAGCTAAATCATACTTTCGTTTCATCTTATTCAAAATAAAATCATTGCCCGACTGCAAAGGAATATGAAAATGAGGTAAAATATTTTTAGAATTAGCAATAATATCAATCATTTCATTTGAAAGCAATTCTGGTTCAATTGACGACAATCTAAATCTTTTAATGCTTTCTAATTTTTCAATTTCAAACATTAAATCAATTAATTTTTCATTATTATGTTTCCCAAAATCACCAATATTAACGCCTGTTATAATAATCTCTTTAATATTAAACTTAGCAATTTCAGCTATTTGATTCATAATATCTTTAACAAACCCACTTCGGCTATGACCTCTGGCTAAAGGAATAGTGCAATAAGCACAATAATTATCACAGCCATCTTGGATTTTTAAAAACGACCTTGTTCTCCCATTAATCGAATAAGCAGGGTAGAAGGTTTTATCATCTAAAATTTGAGCTATGTTTTTTTTAGTTACTTTGTTTTCGATATACTGTTCAATTTTGTTTAAAATATCAAATTTTTCGATATTACCTAAAACCAAATCAACGCCATCAATTCGTAAAATATCTTCGGGTTTTAATTGAGCATAACAACCCGTTGCAACTATTAGCGATTTAGGATTATTTCTAATAATTTTTCGAATTAATTCACGGCATTTTTTATTGGTTTGAGCAGTAACCGAACATGTGTTAATTATGTGAATATCAGCAGTATCATTAGGTTTAACTTCGATATAATTATTTAAATTAAACTGATTGCTTATATAAGAAGTTTCAGAAAAATTTAATTTACATCCAAGTGTGTGAAATGCTACTGATTTTTTTGTCATACAATGATTTTATAATGATATAATTTCTTTAATATCATATAATTTATCGCAAATGTAGTCAATATATTTTTCATCATCTGGTGAAAGTATTTTCTTCGATTTTATATATATTGTAGTCATATTTAACCTTTTACCAAATTTCATATCCGACATTGAATCGCCAACCATTATTGTTTTTTCGAAGTTAATTTCAGGGAAATCTTCTTTAGCTTTTATACCCATTCCAATGTTTGGCTTTCGGTCAATAGGGTTGTTAATAGCAAGTTCTGGACAGAAATAAAATTTATCTATTCTTCCATCTACTTTTTCAATTTCATTTTTTAGGTGATTATGAACAATACTTAAATCTTTTTCGGTCATAATGCCTTTGCTTATGCCTTGTTGATTAGTTACAACAACTATTCGATTAAAATTTTTATTAAGAAAAGGCATTATTTCTAAAACACCTTGTTTAAATTTAAATTCATTAATATTTTTCACATAATCATTATCAATTTTTTCATTAATAACGCCATCTCTATCTAAAAATAAAGTCCAACTTTTATCAATTTTAATCTTGCTCATATCTTTAATAATTTCACTTTTTAAATTTATTGCAAATTTAGTATTTTATTAAATATTATAGTTGACTCGCACTAAAAATGTCTAAGCAAAAATATGTGAAAATTTAAAATAAAAGTAAATTTATTATAGAACTAGTTATATATCAGATTATCAGGATAAAAGGTTATTTCATTTTGTTGTTTAAATTATGCCATGCACCACAATTATTAACATTAGAATAGCCATTAGATTTTAAAATTCCTTTTGCAGCAGCACTTCTAGCACCTGATGCACAACAAGTTATAATAGGTTTGCTTTTGTCTTTAAATCTGCTAAGATTAGTTGATAATTTATCGACCGGAATATTTATAGAGCCTTTAATGTGTCCTGAATTGAATTCGCTATTACTGCGAACATCTAAAATTATTGCTCCATCTTTTACCAATTGTGCATAGTCTGTTTTTTCAACACCAAATAAATTTTTAATTAAATCGAACATAATTTTTATCATTTTTTCTTGTTAGTACTAAATTTAAAATTGAAATTTGATTTCATCTATTTTGTTTTAATTTTATCCAAGGTATTTAACACCTACCTCTGCTACAAGGGCTACTAACCACAAACCAACCCATTAATCCACCCCATAATACAGACATATATGGATTGCTTGTAATTGAACAATGCCCAGAAGTACAACCAACAAAATAATAATATAAGAATCCTGCAATACATCCAATTGAAGCTCCCAAAAATGGTCTCCAAAAATACCAAGAAGTAAAAAATTCTTTGATTGTTTTTGGCTTTTGTTTTATTTCACAATTATTTTCCATAATTTTTATATTAAATTTCTTGGCAAAGATAAATAAATAAAATAATTAAATCACTATAATGACACTTAAATCTTTTTAATATCACTAAATATTTTTTATCTTTGTACACATAAAATATTTATTATGGGTAAAATTTTTAATGAGGGACTAAGTCCAGAGGAGCTTGAAGAGATGTTTCACAGCGATGAAAAGTGTTTCGAATTTCTTGCAAACATGAAATGGGCAAACGGATTTATTTGCAAAAAATGTGGCAACGATAACTATTGCCATGGTAAAGAACCGTTTTCGAGACGTTGCACCAAGTGTAAATCGAAAGAAACAGCTACTAACGGAACAATATTTCACGGCGTTAAATTCCCCATAAGCAAAGCCTTTTACATAGCTTATAATGTATGCAAAGGGAAAGAAGATATTTCATCATACGAATTCGGCCGCCGCTTGTCATTACGCCAAATGACTTGTTGGAATTTTAAAACCAAAATAAAACATGCACTTGATGAAATAAACAGTCTTACCGACAAAGAACGAAGTTCTATTGATAAAATACTTACCAGTTAGCAGTAAAGCGTAAAAAGGAATTACACACAAAGAGAAGTGGTTATAATAAATAAATAGATTATTGCAAAGCAAAAAAAAAAGATTAAATTTGCAGAAAAGATTGAAACACAATGAGCAATAGAAATTTAATAAGATTTGATTGGGCAATAAAAAGATTATTGAGAAATAAGGCAGATTATTTTGTGTTAGAAGGATTTTTATCTGAATTATTAAAAGAGAACATAACAATAGAAAACATATTAGAAAGCGAAGGGAATCAGAAACTTAATAAAGATAAGTTTAACCGAGTAGATATGTTAGTTAAAAATTCCAAAGGGGAATTAGTGATAATAGAAATTCAAAACGAGCAGGAATATGATTATTTTCACAGAATGTCTTATGGAGCATCAAAAACACTAACAGAATATATAAGTATAGGCGAACCATATAGGAATTTGAAGAAGATATATTCAATAAATATAGTTTATTTTGATTTAGGACAAGGCGAAGATTATATTTATCACGGCAAGACAGATTTTACAGGCTTACATAAGAAAGACAAATTATTATTGTCGACCAAACAGATAGAATTATTAGGCAAGACTGAGCCATCAGAGATATTTCCAGAATATTATGTAATAAAAGTAAATCAATTTAATGATGTAGCCAAAGACACCTTAGATGAATGGATTTATTATTTGAAAAACAACGAGATAAAAGACACATTTACAGCAAAAGGGATAGATAAGGCAAAGGAATTGTGGAAATTGGATAGTTTAAGTGAAGAAGAATATAAGACATACAATAGACATTTAGAGGATTTACGCTATAGTGCAAGTATGATTTGGACAATGAAGGTTGATGCAGAGGATAAAGTACGTAGGTCAGAAAAGATTGAAATTGCAAAAGAAATGATAAAAGACAATGAGTCAATTGAAAAAATCATTAAATATACAGGTTTATCAAAAGAAGAAATAGAAAGTTTATAGATAAACTCTACTGCTAACAATATGTTGCCAACATTTGGCGGTTAGAAAAATCAACACAACTTGCTAATAGAATAAAAATATTGTAAATTTATAACTGTTTGAGATGAGGAAATGAATTTCTGCCAACTGTAGCAATATAAATCCGAAGTATATATAATATTTATTCCTTAAATAAAATATTAACTAGCGAAAACAAATCTTTTTTACTTACAGGCTTTGATAAATAAGCATTACAACCAGCTTTAATTGCTTTTTTATTATCGCCTTCTAAAGCAAAAGCAGTTTGTGCTATTATAATAACTTCATTATTTATTTCCCTAATTCTTCTGGTAGTTTCATAACCGTCAATTTTTGGCATTTTAATGTCCATCAGAATTAAGTCGATATTATTATTGTTTTTCACAATCTCAACTGCCTCTAAACCATCATAAGCATTGTAAATTGTAGCACTAAATTCCTGAACAATTTCTTTAAGATATAAATAAGATAATTTATCATCTTCAACAATGAGTACATTTAATTTTTTATTAATTAATGACTTTATTTCTATACTATTATCGTTTTTTGCTTTTTGTTCGGTGTTCGAATAAGGTAAAGTAAAATAAAAAGTAGAACCTTTATTTTCTTCAGATTCAACCCAAATTTTACCATTAAGCATTTCAACATAAGCTTTAGAAATAGCTAAGCCCAAACCAGCCCCTTCATAATGCTTAGTAGAGTTCATGTCGGCTTGAATAAACCTTTCAAAAATTGAATTTAATTTATCTTGAGGAATTCCAATACCGGTATCTTTAACGTAAAACAATAAATTTTCGCCTTTTTCTTTATAACCATAAGTTATGGTTCCATGTTCTGAATATTTAACCGAATTTTTAATAAGATTTGTTAGTATTGCATAAACCTTTTCATTATCGGTATTTATTGTAGAATCTTTATCAGATAAGGTTATTTTTTTAATTAATTTCATGTCTTTCTTTTCAACTTCAGGCAAAAAGAATGAATACAAATTATTAATATGTTCATTAATATTGGTAGCCGAATAATTAACTTTCATTTGTCCCGATTCAATTTTCGAAATATCAATTAAATCGTTTATAATGTTAAGCATTCGTTTTCCACTATTTTCAATAATTTCTATATATTGTTTTAGTTTATCTTTAGGTGGGTCATTTTCTTTTATTAAACTAGCAAAGCCTAAAATCCCATTCATAGGAGTTCTAATTTCATGACTCATATTAGCTAAAAATGCCGATTTAAGTTTGTCACTTTCTTCGGCTCTTTCTTTTGCTTCAACCAAAGCTTTTTCAACTATTTTTCTTTCCGAAATATCAATAGCTATTGTATAATTATAAAGTTTATTGTCTAATTCGATTATTTCGGCAGATAAAAGTACATAAATTTCATTGTTATTTCTATCATGTATTAAAGCTTCTTCATTATTTAAATAACCCTGTTCTTTAAGTTTTACAAATAATCTTTTTCTCGTTTCTCTATCAAATTTTATAATTTCATAAGAAGGTTTACCAATAATTTCGGATGCCAAATAGCCAATTTTTTCACAAAAAGCATTGTTAACATCAATGTAAATACCAGTTTCAAGTTCACTAATTCCAATTAGAGTTGGGTTTCGGTGAAAAGCTTTTGAAAATTTTTCTTCCGATTTTTTTAATTCCGAAACATCTTTACTTATTCCGTAATAAACGGGTTCATTATTCCATAATCCCTTAACAACATAAGTTTCAACCGGAATTATTTTTCCAAAAGCATCAATTATAGGTAAAAAGCAAGTGTCGGTTTTTCCGTTTATCATATCGGCCATTATTTCTTTGGCCTTTTCTTGTAAATTTTTTGGATGAATATTTATAACTGGTTTATTTATGAGTTCTTCTTTTAAGTAGTGAAGTTTATTTATAACAGTCTTATTTATATCTATGATATTGCCACTTAAATCAATTATAAATAAAAATTCATTTATTGTATTGAAGAAATTTTTAAGATTTTTTTCATTAATAATTAATTTTTCTTCGATTTTCTTTTTCTCGGTAATGTCAGAAAAAATAACGCACATTTTGTTTTGTTCGGTCTGAAAAGCACTTATACTAAATATACTATTATAAGCTTTTATTTCGCAAAAATCATTATGCCAAGCAGTTCCATTTACTGCAACTTTTTTGTAATTAAAAGGTATATCTGTTTCAATTAACGCAGGAAAAGCTTCAGTAATAGGTTTGTTTATTAAATTTGAATGGTCAATGCCTAATATTTTATCGGCAGCATAATTAGCTTCTTTTAAAATAAGTTCGCCTTTTTCGTCCACTTCATATAGGTATATACCTAATGTTGATGATTTTACAATGTTTTTAAATTTTGTTTCACTGTCTTTTAATTGTTTCTCATATAATTTTAAGTCGGTAATGTCGGTATTTATATGAATAATATTCTCTAAATCACCATTTTTATTAAAAACCGGTGTACAAGAAACTTTGCATACTCCATTAAAACAATCTTGAACAGATTCAACAGTTTCTTTAATTTTTCCATGAAATAACTTTTGAGAAGGGCAACCCAAAGGAGGAAATTTTGAATCTTGACTATGAAATATTTTAAAACAATTAGCTCCTTTAATTTGTTCTAGTGATAAGTTACTCGCTTTAACAAGTGCTTTATTCGCCTCAATAATTTTATGATTTTTGTCTAAAATAATAGTAGGATGCGGTATGGCATCAAATATAACTTCCCAATTTATATTAACTAAAGAATCTTTTTTACATTTTTCATTCTCTTCTTTTAGTAAATTATATTTATCTAGTAAATCTTTATATTTATCAGGCATAATAATGTTTTAATTAAAAAATCTAAAATACAAAAAAAAAGTAAATATAAAGTTAAAAAGTTAATTATCTTTTCAATATATATTAAGGTATAAAATATTGCAATAACATATATTAATGAAAAATAATGAATATGATTTTGTTGAAAAATCAAAATGATATTTATACTTTTGCAATAAAATAATTGTATATATTTGAACAAGTAAATAATTATTAAAATTTTTGTTATGAAACCAATTGTTAGTATTATCATGGGCAGCACATCAGATTGGCCTGTAATGGAAAAAGCAGCAAAGCTTTTAAACGAATTTAAAATACCTTTCGAGGTTAATGCTTTATCGGCACACAGAACTCCTGAAATGGTCGAAAAATTTGCAAGTAATGCATCAAGAAATGGAATAAAAGTTATTATAGCAGGTGCAGGTGGAGCAGCTCACTTACCTGGTGTGGTAGCCGCTTTTACTTCATTGCCTGTTATCGGAGTGCCTTGCCGTTCATCTATTTCAATTGATGGTTGGGATTCGATATTATCAATTTTACAAATGCCTCCAGGTATTCCTGTTGCTACTGTTGGTCTAGATGCTTCGCAAAATGCAGCTATTTTAACTGCTCAAATTTTAGCAACTGGTAACGATGAAATTAAAGTTACTGTAGAAAATTATAAAGCTAGTTTAAAAGATAAAGTTATTGAAGCTAATAATGAATTAGCAACTAAAAAATTTGATTTTAAAACTAATTAATAAATTTTAATCTCCCGGCATAATTCATTGTGTCGGGTTTTTTATGTTTATATGTATTCCGAAAAAGAATAAAAATGATTTAATATGAATAAATGCTTGTTTTTGGTTGCCGTTTTTGTTTCCTTTTTAAAAGGTTTTTCTCAAAATAGCAATATTTATAATTGTATTACATCTTCTGGTTTATGGTCTATAGAAAATAATCCTGCCGGGATAAACTTATCAAACAAACATAATTTAGGTATTAAATACAATAATTTATATTCTATAAATAAACTTTCTTCGAGGAGTTTTGCTTATTCGTTTAATACGAATAAAAACAACTTTGCTTTTTTATACAGCAATAGCGGGTTTAATATTTACACCGAAAATGTTTTTGCCATAGGTATAAGCAAAAAGCTAAATTCTAATATTTTTGCTGGATTTAAAATTAATTATTTAAAAACAAGGTTTTTAGAAGTTAATTATAAGACATACAGTTTTTTATCTCCTTCATTGGGTTTTATAATATCAATTAATGAAAAACTTTTATTTGCAAGTTTATTTAATAATACAGTTTTACTTAACAATAAAAATAATGAATATAAAAATTTAACTAATCTACAGTTTGCTTTAGAATATAATATTGAAAAAAGCAAGTTGTTTATTGAATCAAATAGTTTGTTAAATTTAAATAATACATATTCTATTGGGGCATTTATAAATTTGTATAATAATTTAAATTCGCTATTTTCAATTGAATTTCCTATAAATCAAATTTCGATAGGTTGCGAATATTTAAAAAAGAAATATAAAATAGGATTCATTACAAAACGTCATCAGTATCTCGGATATTCTTATTGTTTGTCGCTAATATATTCAATGTAAATGCATAAAATTATTTTTATTTTATTCTTTAATTTTATTGTTTTTTCTTTGTTTTCACAAGAAAATATAGATATGTTAATTAATGACATTATTAATAATACCAGTGATGAAGATGTTAGTTATGATAATTTCAACGAAGTTTTAGACGGATATTCTGAAACACCATTAAATCTTAATTATGCAACAAAAGAAGAGCTAGAGTCATTGAATATTTTAAATGATATTCAAATAAAAAACTTATTATATTACCGAGAAAAACGAGGATATTTTTTAACAATATATGAGCTTATTTACATAAATGGCTTTAATGATGAAACAGTTAATCAAATAAAACCTTATGTTATTTGTGAAAAAATCGAAAAATTTAATAATAACTATACAAAATATGGTAAACTAGAATTTATTAACAAAACGTCATTTGTTCTTCAAAAACAAGAGGGATACAATACTAATTTTGTTGGCAATAAAATTTCAAATACAACAAAAATTAAATATTATAAACAAAATAAGTTTTCTTATTCTTTAAATTTTGATAAAGATGCCGGTGAAAAATTTATTTGTAATAAAAAACCTGAATTTTTATCGGGGCATTTTTTTATTAAGAAAATTAATAAAACTATAAATTCTATTGTTTTAGGAAATTATAATTTGCAATTTGGTCAAGGGTTAACTCTTTCTACAGGATACGGAGTTAGCAGCTTTTCAAGTCCATCAAATATTGCAAAGTTCGAAACGCAAATTAAACCTAATTCGTCTGTAGCCGAAGACAATTATTTATCGGGTGCAGCTTCAAATATTAAAATAAATAGTTTTAATATAACTCCTTTTTTCTCGTATAGACTTAAAGATGCAAAGATTGAAACTATAGATGGAACGAAAGTTTTCTATAGTTTTATTAATAATGGATATCATAATACTCAAGAAACCATTGATGATAAAAATAAATTAAAAGAGCAAATTTATGGTATAAATGCCTCGTTTAATAAAAACTATTTGCATTTAGGTTCAACGTTTTATACTGTTTTATTTAATGCCTATCATTTGCCACAAAACAAATTGTATGATAAATTCGATATTGAAGGTAATAATTGTTCAAATTTTGGAATTGATTACAAGTGGTTATTTAAAAATACATTGTTTTTTGGTGAGTTAAGTTTTGATAATAAGTTTAATTATGCTACAATTCACGGTATAAGTTTTTATTTAAATAATAATTTTAATATGTCTTTATTATATCGCAATTATGATAAAAAATATAACAATCTATATAATAGTGCATATTCAACAAATACGAATACAAAAGATGAAGAAGGTTTTTATTTTGGTTTAAACACTATTATTTTTAAAGATATAAACTTAAATGCATACTATAATATTTCAAATTCATCATGGTTTAAATATTTAATTGACGGCCCATCTTTTAATAATAAATATTTAGTTCAATGTACTTATAAAAGTTATGATTATAATTTACTATTTCAGATAAATGCAAATAATACAATTAAAACACAAACAGCTATAGATTTGATAAACAATGATTTGTATTTTAAAAATAAAACAAATTATAAATTCCGATTTTCATACACAATTAATAAAATAACATTAAAAAGCAGTTTAGAATCATTAATTATAAAAACAAACGAAGAAAAAACTCGTGGATATATGGCCTATGAAGATATAATATATGATTTAGAAAAAATAAAAATTTATTTAAGATATGGTTTGTTTAATACCGATAGTTATGATGAAAGAATTTATACTTATGAGAACGATTTATTATATTCGTTTTCGATGCCATCATTTTACGATATAGGTCACAGATACTATATAATGTTAAAATATAAAATAGCCGAAAAAATAAATTTATGGGTTAAATACTCATCAACAATATACATAAATAAAAGTTCAATAAGTTCAGGAGATAATTTAATAAATGGGAATACAAAATCAGAAATAAAAATTCAATTAAGATTTGTTTTTTAGCTTTTTTTTAATAAAAATTATTTTTTAAAAAAATAATTAAGAGTTTTTATAGAATTACATTTTATTATTTAATTGCTATTTTGTATTTTCACGCCTTAAAATTTAAAAAAACAAAAAAATGAATTTCAAAAAACTTAATAATATTATTGGATGGTTGGTTTTTGCCATAGCTACTTTTGTTTATGTTAAAACGATAGAACCAACAACCAGTTGGTGGGATTGTGGTGAATTTATAACAGCTGCATTTAAACTTGAAGTTGGTCACCCTCCAGGAGCACCATTTTTTATGTTATTAGGTCGTATATTTTCATTGTTTTCATTTAGAGATGTAACTAAAGTTGCCGCAATGATTAATACATTATCGGCTTTAGCAAGTTCATTTTCAATTTTATTTTTATTTTGGTCAATAACTTTATTAGCACGAAAAATTTTTATTAAAGAAGATGGAAAAATAGAAGGTGCTAATATAATAGCTATATTAGGCAGTGGAGTAATTGGAGCTTTAGCTTATACTTTTACTGATTCTTTTTGGTTTTCGGCAGTTGAAGGTGAAGTATATGCTTTATCATCGTTTTTCACAGCTATCGTATTTTGGGCTATATTAAAATATGATGAAGTTGCTCAAAAAAATAGTCATTCGTTAAGATGGATTGTTTTAATAGCTTATTTAATGGGACTTTCAATAGGTGTCCACTTGCTTAACTTACTTGTTATTCCTGCAATTGCTTATGTTTATTATTATAAGAATTATAAATATTCAACAAAAGGGTTTATATATGCTGGAATAATTTCGGTTTTAGTTTTAGTTGTTGTTCAATATGGAATAATTCAACAATTAGTTGCAGTTGCCTCGAAATTCGAACTATTATTTGTTAATAGCATGGGAATGCCTTTTAATACGGGTATTATAATTTATTCAATACTAATTATTAGCGGATTAACCTTTGGTTTATATTATACTCAAAAACATAAAAAGGTATTATACAATACAGCATTATTATGTATAACATTTATTTTATTAGGATATTCAACTTATGCTGTAATTGTTGTGCGTTCATCAGCAAATCCACCAATGGATGAGAATGACCCAGAAAATGTTTTTTCATTATTATCATATTTAAACAGAGAGCAATATGGAGATAGACCATTGTTTTATGGGCCTCAGTTTACTGCAGGAAATCCTATAGATCAAAAAGAAGGAGATTTTGTTTATATAAAAGGCAAAGAAAAATATGAAAAAGCTGGAACAAAAATTACAAATATTTATAATGAAGATCACGAAACAGTTTTTCCTCGTATGTATAGTAATCAATCACATCATATAGAGGCGTATATGAAATGGTCTGGAATGAAGAGTGATAAGAAAAAGCCAACATTTGGCGAAAACCTTAAATTCTTATTTTCATATCAAATGGGATTTATGTATTTCAGATATTTCTTTTGGAATTTTGTTGGAAGACAGTCAGACATTCAAACACATGGTAATATTACTGACGGAAACTGGATTTCTGGTATAAACGCTATAGATAGTAAAAGATTAGGTGATCAAGATAATTTGCCTCCAACAATGGAAAATAATATTGGAAAAAATAAATACTATTTTTTACCATTAATATTGGGAATACTAGGAATTATTTACCAATATAATAAATCAAAAAAAGAAACATTTGTTGTGTTTTTATTGTTTTTTATGACAGGATTAGCAATTGTATTATACTTAAATCAATATCCATATCAACCACGTGAACGTGATTATGCTTTTGCAGGATCATTCTATGCCTTTGCTATTTGGATAGGATTTGGGGTATTAAGTATATTTGAGTTTATAAGTAAAAAAGCACCTAAAAAACTAAGTGCGGTTATAGCATTTGTATTATGCCTAGGTGTGCCTACAATAATGGCTGTTGAAAATTGGGACGATCATGACCGTTCTGGAAAGACATCTGCTCGTGATTTTGCTCATAACTATTTAGAATCATGTGCTCCAAATGCAATTTTGTTTACTAATGGCGATAACGATACATTCCCTTTATGGTATGCACAAGAAGTTGAAGGAATTAGAACAGATGTTAGGGTTGTTAACTTAGCTTTATTAGCAGGAGAGTGGTATATTTATCAAATGAAACTAAAGGCCTATGAATCAGAGCCACTGCCAATTTCTCTTTCAGATGAATTTTATAAACCAGGAAATAACTCTTATTTACCATTTGTTGACAGAGGGGTTATTGGTTATGCCGATTTAAACCAAATTATTGATTTTGTTGGAAGTGATGCTGTTGAAACAAAAATTCCGACCAGAGATGGAGAATTATTAGGTCATATACCTACAAAAAAACTTAAATTAAAAGTAGATACTACTACATTTCCACGAGAAATTTTACCTGAAAGATATAAAAATAAAATTCAAGAATTTATAACTTGGGATGTGTTTGAAGGAAAAACTTATGTAGGTAAACACGAATTAATATTATATGATATATTAGCTACTAACAATTGGAAAAGACCTATTTATTTTGTTGCACCAACTTCGGTAGATAATTTCTTAAATATTTCTAAATATTGCCAACAAGAAGGTTTTGCTTATAGATTAGTTCCTATCGTTTCTGATGAAGTAGATGGAATGGGTTGTGTAAATACAAAAATAATGTATGATAATATTGCTAATAAATTCGATTGGGGCGGATTAAACGACCCAGATGTAAATATAGATACTGAAACAATGCGAATGACAAGAGCATATAAAATGATGTTTATAAGATTATCAAATGAATTAATTAGAGAAAATAACAAAGATAAAGCTTTAAAAACATTAGACTTATGTTTTAATGTTATGCCAAAAGAAAGAGTTCCTTTAGATGAATTAACTATTTATTTAACTCAAAACTACTATAAAATTGGTGAATTTGAAAAAGGTAATGCTTTGTTAAATTCTTATGTTGACATAGTTAATAAAGAGATAACATATTATTTATCTTTAAATGCAAAACAAAAAGTAAACTATGAAACAGAGATACAACAAAGGTATCAAATATTAGCAGCTCTTTTAGATATGTGTGAACAAAACAAAAAAAGAGAAAATGTTAAAAATAATCCTACATTATTTAAAAAGATAGATGGATATTCAAAAGAATTAAATGGTATTTTAAATAGTGTTTACACTATGGTTCAATAAAAAACAAGTAAAAAACCTACACCTAAAACTGTAGGTTTTTTTATGCATTTAATAATATTTTTTTATAAAAAACATGTTTAAAAAATTATCTTTTCTAATTATTGCTTTATCTTCAATAACAGCAATATCTCAAACAACAGCAAAAGAATACTTTGATAATTACAAACCAATAGTTTCACAAGGTGAAATACCAAGTGTGTTTTTAGGATTATCAAAAGATAGATATTTGCAAAGTAAAAATGAATTAAATCTTGATAAGAAAGATAAAATTGCAGATGAATTTAATTTAAAATTTCAATTTCTTTCAGATGAATTATTATTAAGTGGTGATGTATTATTTGGTGACCCTATAACTAAATATGTAAATGAAGTAGCAGAAAAGGTTATTCCGGCTGAATACAAAAATAAAGTTTTTATTTTTGTATCAAAATCACCGGTAATTAATGCCTTTTGCACTGGCAATGGTTATATATTTATTAACATTGGTTTTATTGCTAATTTAAATAATGAAGCAGAATTAGCTACTACTATTTTGCATGAACTAGGCCATTATATAAAAAAACATAGCTTTATTTTTTTTAAAATAGAGAAAGAGAGTGAAAAAGATTATTTTGGACACAAAGCATTATTAAACTCAATGCAAAGAAGCCAAAAACATGAATTTGAAGCCGATTCTATAGAAAGAGTACTTTTATATAAAAATAATTATAATTACATATGTGATGCCGCTATTAGAGTGCTAGATTTATGTAATAAAAGTATTTATCCAATAGTACAAGTTCAGTTTGATAAAAACTATTTTAATGATATTTTTTTTAAAATACCCAAATGCTACTTTAAAGAGAATGTTGATAAATTAGAATACGAAGAAAACTCTACTGATGATTTATTTACTCATCCAAATGTTGGAAGAAGAAAAGAAAATGTAAATAAAATTAAAATACCTGAAAATAAATGTGGCGATGTCGAGTTTACAATTTCGCAAGGAAAATTTAATTTTATTAAAGAACTTTCCAGATTTGAATGTGTTAGACAAAATTTATTAAATCGTGATTATGCTAATTGCATTTACGAAGCATATATTTTATTAAAAAAATATCCTGATAATAAATACCTTGAGACTTCTATTGCAAAAGCATTGTATGGAATTGCAAAATATAAAAACAATAATGCATTAGCTGAAGTTATTTTCCCTATCAATAAAGTTAAAGGAGAATCACAGCAGTTAAATTATCTTTTTAAACAACTTGATAGTAAGCAAACTACGGTTTTAGCCTTAAAATATATAACAAAAATTATAAAGAAATATCCAGAATATAAAAATTTAGATGCTTTACAAACAGATTTAATTGATGATTTAGTGCTTAAATTTGAATTAAAACTTGATAATTTTGTAAATTCAAATCCTCCTTCTAATGATGAAGTTACTGTATTAGATTATACATTGAAAAATGCAAAAGGCTATAAACCTTATCCTATAAAGTCGAACAATGCTACAATAAAACAACAACAAGAGTCGGCTCATTTTTATTTAATAGCTTTTGTTAATGAGATGAAAGATCCAAATTTTGTTAAAAAATTTAATGATGCGTACTCTAAAATTGAAAAGTATAAGTTAGAGAAAAGTAAAACTTATGCAACAAAAGAAGAAGAAGAAAAAGTAAAAAAGGAAAATTATGAAAAAAATGGGTCTGGTTTAAAAACTAAAAAAATATATATTTACGACCCGAGCTGGGTGTGTTTAGGGAAAAGAGAAGATGAATATATAGAAGCCGAAAAAAACAAACTTATACTTTATTCAATTGTAAATAATAACTTTAGTGCATTTAATATTCAAAACTATTTTATTAATAAAAAAAACTTAAAAAAAGAAGATATAACAAAATTTAACACTATTTCTAAATATTCGGAGTGGGTTAACGAAAGGAATAATAATAGTGATATCGAAATGCTTTCGATTACTAATGATGAAAACTTAACTAAGTTAGATGGTTTTGACTCAGAATTAATTTGCTTTATTTATATTTATTCTTATAATGGAATTTCTAATTATTATTTTAAAGTATTTAACTTAAATACTGGGAAAAAACTATACTCAAATTATGAAAATATTGGCAGTGGGAAATTTTCCGAAAAGGTAATAAATAAATTAATTGCTTCTGATATTGAAATTATAAGTAAATAATTTATTTAAATGGTTATTAAATTTATATAAATTTATATTTTTACAAAAAAAAATTTAAAATAAAACCGCATGAAAAAAATTACATTTATTGTTGCATTTTTTATAATAATAATAAGCTCATTTGCACAACAAGTAAAATGGGGAGAATTAAATGAAAATAAAAGTAAATTTTACGCACCAACCATAGTTGGTGCTGATAAAAATGGATTATATACATATTATTTCGATAAAGAAGACATAATAATAGAAAGACACGATAAAGAAAATTTAAAATTAGTATATGAACAAAAAATTAAAAAACCTAAAATAAAAAAATGTGCAATAACTATAGAAAAAATATTATACATTAAAGGAAATTTTATTTTTATATCAAATAATTATTATAGAAAAGAAAAGAGAACAGAGATTATTGCTACGTTTTATGATGGCGAATCTGGAAGACAATTGAAAAAGAAAATTAAACTTTTTGATATTTCTTCTATTAAGAATAAAAGAAAGAGTTCTTTTGTTATTAGGATTTCTCCTGATAAATCAAAATTATTAATAAACCTTACATCAGATTTAAAAAAAGACAAACAAATTGTTGATAGATTTATTCTTTTAGATGAAGATTTTAATGTTTTATTGAAAAAGGAAGATGTTTTTGAAAGGAATAATTTAACAGACAAATACATAAGAAATTTTATTATTGATAATGATGGGACTATATACTCATTCTTATATTACTCAGAAAGTTTAAAATTATTAGTTTTTGATGCTGCAAAAAATTTCGAATTATGGGAAGAATTTGTTGATATTACAAAATACAACAATAAGGATAAGATATTATTACCTTTAGATATTAATTATACTATTAATAATGAAGATGAGTTTGTTGTTAATCTTTTATATAATAACGTAATGGTTGCTATGAATAAATATGGTGAAAAATTTGAAAAAGCTAAAACTTACAAAGACATTAGGGATTTAACCAAATCAATTTCAGCACTTGATGGTATTTTATATTTTAGAATTGATAAAGAAACAAAAGAAATTACAGTTTCAAAAGATAATGAAATTTCACAAGAAATTAAAAATGAATATAGGACTAAAAAAGAAATTAAAAAAGATAAACCAGGAAGTATAATATATGCTTTTAAGTATAATTTTTCTAAATTATATAGTTGCCAAAATGGCGGAGTTACTAGCGTAAATGAAGCTTACTATTCCGTAGCAAAGGCTGGATATTTTTCTTCTTGGTTTCATTACTATATTGATATACTTTCATTTAATTTTGATAAAGAAGGTAGTTTAAAATGGGTTAATACCATACCAGTTAAACAATATTTTAGTTATCATAATAAGTTTTTAGGAGTGTTTTATTCACATAGTATTGGACATTGGTCTTCATTTTTTATTAGACCAAATTATTCTTTTGGTAGACCTAAAACATATTTACTTGATTATTTCTTTTCTATAAGCAGTTATAGTAATAATTATTTTTATGAAATTTTTAACGATAATCCTAAAAATATAAACTTAGATGATAAAGATAAGAAAAGAAAATATATGACTAAACCTTTAAAATCTGTACCTGTGATTTATGCAATTGACATTAATACCGGTAAGAAAGAGAAAAAAGTATTTACGGATTTGCAAAATGAAGATGTTGTTTTTGCACCAACAGTTAGTTACAATCGTGGTATTGGTTCTAGTATGATTGTTTTTGGTAAAAAGGGTAAAAAATATAAATACGGAGTATTAAAATTCAATTAAAAATTAATAGTTTTTTATTGCTTTTTTATTGCTTTTTTATTCGTGAAAATAAATTCGTTTCACTCGGCGCGAAATGCTTGTTAATATTTCGTAAGGAATAGTTTCTAAATTGTTTGCCAAATCGGTTACTGTATAGTTTTCATCAAAAATAATAACCTCGTCGCCTTCTTTAACATTAGGAATATTAGTTATATTTATCATACACATATCCATGCAAACATTGCCAATAATAGGAGCAGGGCTACCATTTACAAACATAATTCCTTTTCCGTTGCTTAACTTTCGGTTTAATCCATCTGCATAACCAATAGGAATAGTTGCTATAACAGTTTTTTTATCAGCTTTCCCAGATCTATTATAACCAATTGTTTCATTGTCGTCAATAACTTTTATTTGCGAAATAACACTTTTTAAACGGCTTGTATTTACAAGTTTTTTATTTATGTTTTCATCGGAAACAACACCATAAAGACCTATTCCAATTCTTACCATATCTAGTTGATAATCTGGAAAACGAGCAACACCATTCGAATTTAAAATATGTTTAATAAAACTATAACCTATTTTTTGTTCAATAATATCGGTTGCTTTTTTAAAATCATTTACTTGATGTAAAGTAAAATCATCATGCATAGAATCATCTGATCCAACTAAATGTGAAAACACCGACTTAATTAATACAATATCTTTGTTTTCGTTAATTATGTCAATTAAACTAACAAGGTCTTTTTTTTCAAAACCTAATCTATGCATACCTGTATCAAGTTTAATATGAATAGGAAAAGGTTCTTTTAATTTAATTTCTTTAAGCTTTTCTATAAATAAATTTAATAGATTAAAGCTATAAATTTCGGGTTCAAGTTTATGTTTTATTAAAAGATTAATGCTTGTTTCATCAGGATTCATAATCATAATTGGAGTTTCTATTCCGGCTAACCTTAATTCCATTCCTTCGTCAGCAAAGGCAACTCCAAGATAATCAACGCCATTAAAATTTAATAAATTAGCTATTTCAAAACCACCACTTCCGTAAGAAAATGCTTTAACCATAACCATAATTTTAGTTTTTGGTTTTAATATGCTTTTAAAAACATTTAAATTATGACTAATAGCATTTAGGTTTACCTCAAACACGGTATCGTGACGTTTTTCTTGAGTAAGTAATATTATTTTTTCAAATTCAAATTTCCTCGCTCCTTTAAATAAAACAACTTCATTGCGGAATAAAATATTTCGATAATCTTTTAAAAAATCTTTAGTATTATTATAAAAAGTTTTTTCTATTGAAAATAAATCCGAAACTTTTGAAATTTCTTCTCCAATACCAATAATTCTATGAATTTTATATTCTTTAAGTAATTCAGATACTTCTTTATAAAGCTCAGAGCTACTTTTACCTGTTTGCAAAATATCAGATAAAACTATAGTTTTCTTTTTATGTTGTGTTTGTTGATTAACAAAATCAAGTGCAATTTTTAAAGAAGCAATATCAGAACTATAACTGTCATTAATAATAGTGCAATTATTCATTCCCGACAAAAGCTCAAGACGCATAGCAATATGAGGCAAGTTTTTAATAGCTTCTTTGATATCTTCTGACGAATAATTCAGATAAATTAAAAAAGCAATGCAGTTTATGGCATTTTCTATCGAAGCTTTATCAATAAAAGGAATAGAATAAAGTGATTCAATGTTTTTATAAACTACTGTTATAAAGGTGTTTTTTAAATTAGTAGATGAAATTGATTTTATAAATAAATCTGAATTTGAATTTATCTTAGACCATTTAAAACAATTATAATTTCTTTTTTTAGATGAAATGATTTTATTTAAAAGAATGTAATCTTCGCAGTAAATAAGCGTTTTAGCGTTATCAAATAGTTTTATTTTCTCATTAATTTTTTCTTCTTTCGAAGAGAAAAATTCATCATGAGCTTCACCAATATTAGTTATAATACCTATTTCTGGTGAAATAATTTTTTCTAAATTAACCATTTCATCTTTTTGAGAAATTCCGGCTTCGAAAATTCCAAGAGTATTATAATTATTTATTTGCCACACCGAAAGAGGTACGCCAACTTGAGAGTTATAACTTTTCGGACTTTTAACAATATTATATTTATTTTTAAGAACCTCAAAAAGCCATTCTTTAACAATGGTTTTACCGTTACTTCCTGTTATTGCAACAATAGGTATATTAAATTGTTTACGATGATAGGCAACTAAATCTTGAAAAGCCTTTAATGTGTCGTTAACAAGAATAAAATTGCAATTATTAAATGAGTTGGTATCTATGTTCTCAGAAACAAGAAAAGAGCGAACGCCTTGCTTGTAAGCATCGTTTATGTAATTATGTCCATTATTAATATTTCCAACAATAGCAATAAAAATAGAATTAATAGGGTCATTAATTTTTCGGCTGTCAATAATAATATTTGAGATATTAGTATTGTTTTCAGAAGTTAAAATTTTACCATTAACAATTTTCGATATATTTTCAATATTATAAATAGTATTTTGCATTTTATAAACTCATAATATGTTTAATTTTAGTAGCCTGACGACGTGAAATTTCGATAACAGCACCATCTTTCATTATTGCACGAAGTCGGCCTCCAAACCAGTTTTCAATTTTACTTACCCATTCAATATTAATAATATGTTTTCTGTTGGCTCTAATAAAAAATTTAGAATCAAGTTTTTCTTCAAGATTATTTAATGAATTAAGAATCATTGGTTTATTGTTTTCAAAATAAACTTTAACATAATTACCTTCCGATTCAAATAATCTAACTTCTTTTAATTTAACAAACCAGCATTTTTCACCATCTTTCACAAAAACCTGATTTTCTAAAGATAAAATATTTGAATTATCAGAAGATTTTGCACTTGCTTTTGCAAAAACTTTAGCTTTAACTTTATTAATAACTTCTTGCAACCGTTCTTTTTCAATTGGCTTAAGAAGATAATCTAATGCATTAACTTGAAAAGCTTTAATCGCATACTCGTCATAAGCAGTAACAAAAACAACTTCAGGCGTAAAGTCAAGTTCTTCGAGCAAATCAAATCCGTTTTTTTCGGGCATCTGAATGTCTAAGAAAATTAAATCAGGTTGATTTGCTTCAATCATTTCAACAGCTTCATCAACATTGCTGCATTCACCAATAATTTCGATTTCACTATAAGGTTGAAGAATAGAAACTAACTCTTTTCGAGCTAAACGTTCATCATCAATTATAATAGTTCTAATATTTGCCATTTTTTAAAAATATTTGCAATCAAATTTATGATTTTAAATTTAAATAAAATTAATAGATATCTAAATATTTGTTAAATAGGCGAAAATTAAAATAAAAAAACGGTGGTTGAATTACTCAAGACCACCGTTTTTGTAGCGAGAACGAGAATTGAACTCGTGACCTCCGGGTTATGAATCCGACGCTCTAACCAACTGAGCTACCTCGCCATAATTTTTAAATCGAGTGCAAATATATAAAAAATTTTTAAAGGCAAAAATTTTTCAAAAATTGTTTTAGTTAATTAAATTTTTATATATTGCACAAATAAACAAAAAACAATGAACAATGAGTAATTTGCAAAAGTATCAATTAGAATACCCTATTAAATCTTCATCAAAAGTATTGTATAATCGAATTAGCACTCCGAGCGGTTTATCTGAATGGTTTGCCGACAATGTTAAAATAAACGGAGATATATATACTTTTATTTGGGATAATACAGAACAAAAGGCTAAAGTTTTGAATAATAAGTTAAATAAATATATTAGATTTAGGTGGTTAGAAGGTAAAGAAGATGCTTTTTTTGAATTTAGAATAATTATTGATGACCTAACAAATGATGTAGCATTAATGGTTACAGATTTTACTACAGAAGAAGAAAAAGAAGAAGCTGTTTTATTATGGGATAGTCAAATTGAAACCTTACGCCAACTAATAGGATCATAAAAATTAGTTTTAATATAAAAAAAATAAAGCAATAGCATATTAAATGTTATTGCTTTTTTTATTTAAAATAAATTATTCAACTTTGCATTATTGATTTTAGATTGAAAAAAAACATTAGAGATTTAAATGAAGAAATTACATAAATTAATTTTAAAATCGTACATAGGCCCATTTATTCTAACATTTTTTATTTCAATGTTTGTTTTAATACTTCAATTCATCTGGAAATATATTGATGAATTAGTAGGAAAAGGGTTAGATTGGACGATAATAGCCGAATTATTAGCATATACCTCTGCCGGATTAGTTCCAATGGCCTTGCCATTATCTATTCTATTGTCGTCAATAATGACATTTGGTAATTTAGGAGAACATAATGAATTAGTTGCATTAAAATCATCTGGTATTTCGTTACGACGAATAATGAATCCGCTTATTGTTGTTATTATCATTACAAGCTTTCTTGCATTCTTATTTTCAAATTATGTTTTACCTGTAGCCAACCTTAAATTTTCGGCTGTTCTTTGGAATATTAGAGAAACTGAGCCAACAATAAAGATACGAGATGGTATTTTTTTTAACGGATTACCAGATTTTTCAATAAGAGTTAAACATATAGACAGGGAAAAGGATATAATGTATGATTTAATGATTTATGATCATACAAATTCTTCGGGTAATTTAAAAGTTATTACAGCCAAAAATGGTGTTATGAAAAGCACTAAAGACGATTATTTTTTATCATTAATATTAAATGATGGCTATGTTTACGAAGAGGTAAATTCAAATAATAAAGATAATAGATTAATGAGGCCTCACCGTAAAATTAAATTTGATAAACAAATTATTAAATTTGATATGTCTGGATTCAGAAAAAAATCAACCGATGAATCATTATTTAAAGGACATTATCAAATGTTAAATATGAGTCAATTAAATTCTTCTATAGATTCTTTGGAAATAACTTTAGTTGATAATGAATATAGCATTAGAAATAATTTTATTAGAACCTATTTTTATGATAATAAGAAGCCCGAAGATTTAAATGTAGCTAATTTAAAAATTAATAATATTGATAATAATATTCAAACAATTAAAAATGACACAATAACAATAGCTTCATTTATTGATTTAAGTAAGCTTAATGAAAAAGATAAAAAGAATGTTATAGATATGGCAAAATCAAGCATTAGAAGTGCTAAAACATACATAGAATCTAACAATGAAATAATTAAAATACAAAACAATTATATATACAGAACTAAAATTGAATGGCATCGTAAATTAACATTGTCATTTGCTTGTATTGTATTGTTTTTTATTGGTGCTCCATTGGGTGCTATAATTAGAAAAGGAGGGTTAGGTTTACCCGTTGTTTTTTCGATTATTTTCTTTATAATATTTCATATAATTTCAATTACAGGCGAGAAATTAGTTAAACAAGATGAATTATTGCCTTGGCAAGGAATGTGGCTGGCTTCGTTTGTATTGCTGCCATTGGGCGTTTTCTTAACCTACAAAGCAACAAAAGATGCTATGTTAGTAAATATAAATTTTAATTTTATTAATAAAATATTATTGAAACTTAAAAAACTAAATTTAAAATAAATTATATGGCTAAAAACGAAATTTTAAAAGGGAAAAGAGGTATTATTTTCGGAGCTTTAGATGAAAATAGTATTGCTTGGAAAGTTGCAGAAAAAGCACATAAAGAAGGAGCAAAGTTTGTTTTAACTAATGCACCTATAGCTGTAAGAAAAGGCGATATTTATAATTTAGCAAAAAATGTAAATGCCGAAGTTATTCCAGCTGATATTACAGATGTTAAAGATATCGAAGAATTATTAAAAAAGTCAGTTGATATTTTAGGTGGCAAATTAGATTTTATTTTACATTCGGTAGGGATGTCGCCTAATGTTCGTAAACAAATTCATTATACCGAATTAAATTATAATAACTATTTTAAAACACTAGATGTATCTGCAATGTCATTACATAAAGTTTTGGCAATAGCTAAAAGACTTGATTTAATAAATGAATGGGGATCGGTTGTTACCTTAACTTATATTGGAGCTCAAAGAACATTTAGTTCATATAGCGATATGTCGCAAGCAAAAGCAATGCTCGAATCAATTGTAAGAAGTTTCGGTTATCATTACGGAGTTGCTAAAAAAGTTAGAATAAATGCCGTAAGTCAATCTCCAACCAAAACAGTTGCCGGAAGTGGTGTAAAAGGGTTTAATTCATTTTACAGCTATTCTAATTGTATGTCTCCACTTGGCAATGCCGATTCAGATTCTTGTGCTGATTATTGCATTACTTTATTTTCTGACTATACTAGAATGGTTACGATGCAAACATTATATCACGATGGAGGATATTCGTCAATGGGAATTAGTGACAATTTAATTAATAACTGTTTTGATTGTAAGGGTGATTGCATATAATGGGTACATTAAAGAACTTTTTTAATTTAATTAAACCTCCTGAATCATGGAAGACTCCAGTTATAATTTTGATAGGAATTATAATAGGATTGGGTTCTTTTTTATTTTATATTTCTAAAGCTTATTCTTATTTATCAGATAATCCAAAAACTTGTGTTAATTGTCATATAATGGCACCTCAGTATGCAACTTGGTTTCATTCATCTCACCGAGAAGTTGCTTCATGTAATGACTGTCATGTTCCTCATGATAATATTTTTAATACATATTATTTTAAGGCAAAAGATGGTTTAAGGCATGCTACAATATTTACTTTAAGGGCTGAACCTCAAGTAATATTTATAAAACAAGCTGGTCATAATGTGGTTCAACAAAATTGCGTTAGATGTCATACTTATTTGATTCAAAATAATTCAGTTGGTAAATATACTAGTAACTATAATCATTTTAATATTAAAAGACCATGTTGGGATTGTCATAGAGAAGTTCCTCACGGAAGAGTTAATAGTTTAAGTAGTGTACCTAATGCAATAGTTCCTGTTCCAGAATCTCCTGTTCCAGAATGGTTGAAAAAAATGATTAAATAATTAAATAACTAAATGTTTTTATATGAAGACAATCTCGGAATTAATAAAAAATAAGCCATTATACGGATGGTTATTGTTTTTTGCAACTATGCTAATAGTTTTTTTATTAGGATTATTAGCCTCTTCTGTTATCGAAAGAAGGGCAGAGGCTGTTTTTGCATATAATGCAAATGTTAAAATAGATAATTTTGAACCTAGAAATGAAGTTTGGGGAAACTCTTTTCCAAAGCAGTTTCAATCTTATTATCAAACATCAGATACTTCTTTTGCTAGTGAATTTGGTGGAAATGCCACCAAAGATATTTTAAAAGAAGAACCAAGTTTGGTTATTCTTTGGGCTGGGTATGGATTTTCACGCGAATACAAGCAGGGCAGAGGGCATTTTTATGCTATTGAAGATATTCGTAATATTTTAAGAACTGGTGCCCCGAACAAAGAAAGAGAAGGCTTACAGCCAAGTACCTGCTGGACTTGTAAAAGCCCAGATGTTCCTAGAGTTATGGCTGAAATTGGTATTGCAAAGTTTTATTCTTTAAAATGGGACGAGCTAGGAAGCGAAATTGTTAATACAATAGGTTGTTCTGATTGTCATGATCCAAAAACAATGAATTTACGTATTACAAGGCCAGCATTAGTTGAAGCTTTTGAAAATCAGGGTAAAGATATAAATAAAGCATCACACCAAGAAATGAGAAGTTTGGTTTGTGCTCAATGTCATGTTGAATATTATTTTGATAAGAAAAAAATTGAAGGAGCTAGTTATTTAACTTTCCCTTGGTCTAATGGAACTAGTGTTGAACAAATTGAACAATATTATGATAAGATTGAGTTTTCTGACTGGACTCATGCTTTAAGTAGGGCTCCAATGTTAAAAGCTCAACATCCAGATTATGAGGTTTTTTTAACTGGTATTCATGCTCAAAGAGGTGTTGCTTGTGCCGATTGCCATTTGCCTTATATGAGTGAAGGAGGACAAAAATATACAAATCATAAAATTCAAAGTCCTTTAAATAATATTTCTCAAACTTGCCAGGTGTGTCATCGTGAAAGTGAAGAAACACTAAAACAAAATGTTCTTGAACGTCAAAGAAAAGTTTCTGAAATAAAAATTAAATTAGAACAATTATTAGCTATAGTTCATATAGAAGCTAAAACAGCATGGGATAAAGGAGCAAAAGAAGAAGATATGAAGCCGATTTTAAAGTTGATACGTCAAGCTCAATGGAGGTGGGATTATGCAGCAGCAGGTCATGGCAATTCATTCCATTCACCAGTCGAAACATCTAGAATTATATTCCATGGCTTAGATAAAGCACAAGAAGCACGATTGCAATTATATAAAGTTTTAACTAAATTAGGTGTAAATTCAGTTGAAATTCCAGACATAACATCAAAAGAAAAAGCTCAAAAATATATTGGATTAGATATAGCTAAATTACAAAAAGAAAAAGACGAATTTAAGAAAACAGTTATCCCTGAATGGATTATAAAAGCAAAAGAAAGAGAAAGTAAATACTAATTAAATTTAAAGAATGAAAAAAATAAACTTTTTTATACCTTATTTTGTAATAACTTTATCGTTAATATCTCAAATTCTTTTAAGAGAAAACAATTTAGCACTAAGGTATCCCAATAATTTAATTTTTATTTTAATTCTTGTTTTTGCTATTTTGTCGGCAAAATTATTTTTGAAAGATACAAAGTTAATAAATTATTTTTCAAGTATTCCTGCTGCCATAGGAAGTATTGTCCCGTTTACTATCTTAGTTTTATTTATGGGATTTATACCTCAAAACAATGAATCTCAAAATATTATAATAAACTATTTGTCATTAGATAATATTATTAATTCGCAATTGTATTTTGTTTTATCATTGTATTTAGTTTTGGTTTTAAGTTTTACTATTGTTAAAAGAATAAAACCTTTAACAATTAAAAATGTTTCATTTTTATTGAATCATTTTGGACTTTGGTTAGTAATTGTTTCGGCTTCGATGGGTAGTGCAGATATTATTAGACTAAAAATGTTTTGTAAATACGATACACCTTGTTGGCAAGGGGTAGATGATAAAGGTAATTATTATGAAATGCCATTTGCATTGGAGTTAAAAAAGTTTATTATAGATGAATGGAATCCACAAATAGTTATTTATAATAGTAAAAAAGATGAAACAATATTGTCGAAAAAAAACGATGATTTATCCAGTGGGAAAATTATTTCAATTAAAAATTATAAAATAAAAATAGATACTTTTTATACCAAGTCAATTTACTCGAACGGAAAATTTCACCCAATATACTCAGAAGGAGCAGTTTTTTCAGCTCATATTACATTACTAAATAATCCTAAAATTAATGGATGGATTTCTTCGCCGAGTCATATTTATTCGCCTATTTTATTAAGTATAGATAGCACTTATTATGTTGCTATGACAAATCCAGCACCTAAAAAATATCATTCTGAATTAAAATTATATACTCCTGACCAAAAAAATAAAAAAATTCAAATAGAAGTAAATAAACCGTATAAACATAATGAGTGGGAAATGTATCAAATAAGTTATGATTCTTCAAAAGGGCAATGGTCAGAATATAGTGTAATAGAAGTTATTAAAGACCCTTGGTTGCCTGTCGTGTTTACCGGAATATTTATGTTAATAGCCGGAAGTGTTCTTTTATTTATTTTAGGAAAAAAACAAAAAATATGATGCTTTTTAAAATTTTATCTATAATCTCATTATTGCTACTTTTTGCTGGTTCGGCATTAATATTTAAGTCAAACAATAATAAATTAAAAATAGCTGGAAATGCTTTATATATTATTGGTTTTTGTTTATTAGGAATATATATAGCAATATTATGGATAACATTGGAAAGACCCCCATTAAGAACTTTAGGTGAAACAAGATTATGGTATGCATTTTTTATGGCAAGCGTTGGTTACATTATTTATTTAAGATGGAAATTGGTTTGGATGTTAATTTATGCTTCTGGAATGACAACTGTTTTTGTTTTAATTAATGTTTTAAAACCCGAAAATTTCGATAAAACATTAATGCCAGCACTGCAAAGTCATTGGTTTGTTCCTCATGTTATTGTTTATATATTTGCTTATGCATTATTAGGGGCTTCGGCTATTATATCATTGAAAGCATTATATTTAGATTATAAAAATAAGTATGATTCTGAATTGTTAGAAATAGCAGATAATATTGTGTATGTTGGTTTTTCATTTTTAACATTTGGATTATTATTCGGTGCTTTATGGGCAAAAGAAGCTTGGGGTAATTATTGGACTTGGGATCCGAAAGAAACTTGGGCTTTTTTAACGTGGATATTGTATCTTCTTTATATGCATTACCGAATTCATAAACCTAAAGAATACAAAACAGCAATAATTATATTAACCTTGGCTTTTGTGTTTTTATTAATTTGTTGGTTGGGTTTAAACTACTTACCAATAGCACAAAATAGCGTTCATACATATACTAATTAAAATAAGTAATTCCGATTCTAATAAATTAAATATGCAAGAAAAAAAATCATCTTTTAAATCTCCTCCTAAAAAATATCAACCTAAAGGGCTTTCTGTTATTTATGAAGATAGAGAAATTATTGTTGTAGATAAAATTAATGGTTTATTAACTGTAGGAACTGAAAGGGAAAAAAATAAAACTGCTCATTTTCTTTTAAATGAATATGTGAAAAAAGGGGAGGTGAAATCAAGAAATCGTGTGTTTATTGTTCATCGTTTAGATAGAGAAACTTCAGGAATTTTGATTTTTGCCAAAAATCAAAAAACAAAAATTTATTTACAAGAAAAATGGAAAGATTTTAGTAAAAAATATATTACAGTAGTGCATGGTAATCTTAAAAATAAAGAAGGTGTAATTACTTCTTATTTAGCAGAAAATGAGGCTTTTAAAATGTATTCGGTAAAAGACCAAGATAAAGGTAAATTAGCAAAAACTGGCTACAAAGTAATTAAAGAAACAGATAAATATAGTATGCTCGAAATAAATCTGTTGACAGGAAGAAAGCACCAAATTCGAGTTCATCTTTCCGAAATGGGACATCCTGTTGTAGGTGATAAAACTTACGGAACCGCTGATAAAAGTATTGAAAGATTAGCTCTTCATTCGTCTTCTCTTACAATAACACATCCGTTTAATAATAAAGAAATAAATTTTGATACAGGAATTCCTTTTTATTTTAAAACACTGGTTAAGTTAGGACCTGCCGAAAAAGTTGATACATCGGTGTTGTTGAAATAAATACGAAACCGAAGGTGTTGCTATTAATGACAGATAACAGTTGCTTTTGTCCTACTGAACGGAGTGAAGCATCTCCTTTGTTTATACAAGACCCTTCACAGCCGCTTTTTGTCCTGCTGAACGGAGTGAAGCATCACAGTCTGGCGCGGAAATGTTTTCCGTGCCTAGTTTAATACGAACTAAATTATTTAACCACCAGTCTTGATTTTGTGTTATGGATTTTGTTTTGCTGAGACATGACATTTTAAAAATGCTTGAAGATAAATGACAATATAATATAACTGATAATCAAATACTTAAAAAACCTCCTGTTGTTCGTAGTTTTTAACTACGAACTAAATAAAATTTAGTTTACAACTAACAAAAATTAGTAAGACCCCTATGGGGTC
>CAZJKL010000038.1:0-33407 GCA_964546655.1 uncultured Bacteroidales bacterium
GTTAAATAACTTATTTCATATAAAAATAAGGCACGGATTACAAATCCGCGCCAGCCTAAGTTTCGGCAAAACAAGGTACGGAAAACATTTCCGCACCAGCCTAAGCAGATATAATCGTAATAGGTAATGTATTTGAAGAAGATGATAAAATGTTGCCTTCGTTTAAGACTCTTCTAAATAAAATTAATAAGAGAGAAATCATTTAAGGGTTGTCCTTAAATTTTAAATACAGAATTGAGAATTACGAAATAAGTTTGTAATTATTATTGCTTTGTTTCTAAAGAGAAAATATCTTCTGTTATGCTAACATTATTTTTAAAGAAATAAACACCACCCCATTTGTATATAATCTTTTTAAACTCATTCGCTCTTTTGCCGTTATTTACAATAACTCTAATAATTTTTCTATTAGGCTCTTGATATGTTTCTTCGGTTACTCCAAGAGGATATTGTTTTGTAAGCTCATCTAAGAATTCGTTTTTCCTTTCTTCATCACTTAAAGCCACTTTTCTTTTTTCTAATTCTTCTTTAGAAACCTGAACAGGTTCTTGAGCTTTTGGAACCGATTCTTCTTTCGGAAGTTCCGCTAATTTAGCGAGTCTATCAGCTAAAATTTTATCAATTTTTTGTATTTGCTCTTTTGGATATACCTCAGAACTAAATATCACTAAAGCATCATTATAATATTTTTTAGATAAAGGATATTCCTTATTATTAAATAATTCATCAGCAGAAGCAATTAAGTTTTTATAAGATTCTTGATCTTTTAATATTTTCTTAATTATTTGTATTTGTTTTTTCGGATATTCTTCATCGTTTTTATATCCAATAGCATTTTGATATTCGGTTAAAGCTCCTGTATATTTTTTAAGATTAAAATATCCATCAGCTAATTTTATAGCATTATTATATGCTTGTTCATTAGCCGCCATATCATTAATAATTTTATTTATTTTAATAATTTGCTCTTTTGGATATGCTTCAGTAGGTTTTATACTTATTGCTTCATTATATGAAACTTTTGCTTCAGTATATTTCTTATTAGAAAGCTCTAAATCAGCTTTTGAAATTGCAGTATTATAAGCTTTTTCAGTAGCTTCTAAATCACCAACAATTTTAATTATTTTCTTAATTTGTTCTTGCGGATATACTTCATTTGGCTTATAACTTAAAGCATCATTATATAAATTTTTTGCTTTTTCATAAATTTTACCATTAAATGCTAAATCGGCATCATAAATAGCTTTTTTATAAGCTGCTTCTTTGTTTTCCATTTCGCTTAAAATAGATTTTATTTTGCTTAATTGACCTTGAGGATAAACCTCACTCGGTTTAATTTTTAAAGCATCATAATAATATGATTCAGCATTAGTATAATTCTTATTATTATAAGCTAAATCGGCATTTGAGATAGCTGTTTTATATGCTTGTTCGCTAGTTTCTATATCGCTATAAATTTTATTAATTCTAGTTATTTGCTCTTGAGGATAAACTTCTTTTGATTTAAAAGTTAATGCCTCATTATATCCAATTTTTGCATTATCATAATCTTTATTATTAAAAGCTAAATCGGCTTTTGATATTGCTGATTTATATGATTGTTCTAATGAAGCTAAATCGGCAAATATTTTATTAATTTTAGTTATCTGCTCCTGTGGATAAGTTTCATTAGACTTATATCTTAATGCTTCATTATAATATGCAATTGCTCCATTATAATCTTTATTATTGTAAGATAAATCGGCACTTGCAATTGCTTTTTTATAAGCCTGTTCATTTGCTTCAATATCACTAAGAATTTTATTTATTTTATAAATCTGATCCTGCGGATAAATCTCTTTCGGTTTAAAAGTTAAAGCCTCATTATATCCAATTTTTGCATTATTATAGCTCTTATTATTAAACGCTAAATCAGCTTTTGCTATCGCCATTTTATATGCTTGTTCGTTTGCCGATAAGTCATTAAATATTTTACCTATCTTATCTATCTGTTCCTTCGGATATGCTTCGTTTGATTTATATCTTAATGCTTCATTGTAATATGATTTTGCATTATCATAATCTTTGCTATTAAAAGCTAAATCAGCATTTTCTATTGCTTTATCATAAGCCTTATTATTTGCTTCTAAGTCGCTTAATATTTTGTTTATTTTATTAATTTGTTCTTGTGGATAAATTTCTTTTGACTTATATGTTAATGCTTCATTATAACTTGCTTTTGCATTATTGTAATTTTTATTATTGAAAGCTAAATCGGCATTTGCTATGGCTGTTTTATAAGCTTGTTCGTTTGCCGCAGCTAAATCGTTAAATATTTTGCCTATTTTATTAATTTGATCTTGCGGATAAGCTTCGTTTGATTTATATCTTAATGCTTCATTGTAATATGATTTTGCATTATCATAATCTTTGCTATTAAAAGCTAAATCAGCATTTTCTATTGCTTTATCATAAGCCTTATTATTTGCTTCTAAGTCGCTTAATATTTTGTTTATTTTATTAATTTGTTCTTGTGGATAAATTTCTTTTGACTTATATGTTAATGCTTCATTATAACTTGCTTTTGCATTATTGTAATTTTTATTATTGAAAGCTAAATCGGCATTTGCTATGGCTGTTTTATAAGCTTGTTCATTTGCAGCTAAGTCGCTTGAAATTTTATTTATTTTACCTATTTGCTCTTGTGGATATTGTTCTTGAGGTTTTATCTCATTTGCTGTTTTATACGCAGTTATAGCATTATCATAGTCTTTATTGTTGAAAAACACATCGGCTTTTGCAATTGTATTTTTATAATTATCATCTGCAATTTGATTGTTTTTTAATAATTCAATAATCTCTTTAACTTTTTGCATTGGATAAGGCTCATCAGGAAATATTTGTGATGCCTGTTTGTATGAATCTAAAGCTTCATTATATTTTTTATTAGTATAAAAATTATCAGCTGTCTTTACTGTATTTTCAAATAAACTTCTTCTTTCTTTTTGTTTGTTAATAATATCATCAATATCTTTTATTTTGTTTTTTGGATATTCTTGTTCAGGTAAAATAGTCAATGCCTCATTATATAATACTTTTGCCTTGTCATAAGCCATTTGTCCCAATGCTTCATCGGCTTTAACTATTGCTTTATCATAAGTATCTTTCTTTAAAAGAGATTCTTTTTCTATTTTATCAATCTGCTTTAATTGATCCTTTGGATATATTTCATTTGGTTTTAAAGCAATAGCTTCATTGTATTTATTTTTTGCATTTGTATAATCTTTTCCATTAAATAAATTATCGGCATTTGCAATAGCAGTTTTATACGCTTCGTCTTTACCAGCTAAGTCTTTTAATAAATTATCTATTTTTGAAATCTGTTCTTTCGGATAACTTTCATTCGGTTTTATTGCTAATGCTTGATTATATGTGTTTTTTGCATTTGCATAATCTTTTCCGTTTAACAAATTATCGGCACTTGCTATAGCTTTATTATAAGCATCTTCTTTCCCAGCTAGTTCTTTTAATAGATTATCAATTTTTGCTATTTGCTCTTTTGGGTAACTTTCATTTGGCTTTAATGTTAATGCCTGATTATATGCATTTTTTGAATTTGTATAATCTTTTCCGTTAAGTAAATTATCAGCAGATGCTATCGCTGTTTTGTATGCATCTTCTTTTGCTGCTTGTTGTTTTAATAGATTATCTATTTTTGATATCTGGTCTTTCGGATATGTTTCATTTGGTTTTAATGCAATAGCTTCATTGTATTTATTTTTTGCATTTGCATAATCTTTTCCGTTTAACAAATTATCGGCATTTGTTATCGCTGTTTTGTATGCATCTTCTTTACCAGCTAGTTCTTTTAATAGATTATCAATTTTTGAAATCTGTTCTTTCGGATAAACTTCATTTGGTTTTAATGTCAATGCTTGATTATATGTGTTTTTTGAATTATTATAATCTTTATTATTAAAAGCTTTATCAGCATTTTCTATGGCTGTTTTATAAGCTAATTCTTTACCTGCTAGTTCTTTTAAAATATTATTTATTTTGGCTATTTGGTCTTTAGGATACAGCTCTGTAGGTTTTATTGCTGAAGCCTTTTCATAGTAGCTTATTGCTTCGTTATACCTAGTATTTTGTAATTCGTTTTCGGCACTTGCGATATTACTATCATAAGCATTCTCTTTTGAAGCCATCTCATTAATAATATTATCAATTTTTGCTAATTGCTCCTTTGGATAACTTTCATTTGGCTTAATTGATAAAGCTTGATTGTATGCATTTTTTGAATTACTGTAATCTTTGCTATTAAAAGCTTTATCGGCAGTAGCAATTGCTGTTTTATATGCTTCTTCTTTGGCAGCTATTTCTTTTAATAAATTATCTATTTTTGATATCTGTTCTTTTGGATAACTTTCATTCGGTTTTATTGATAACGCTTGATTGTATGTGCTTTTTGAATTTGCATAATCTTTACTATTAAATAAATTATCGGCACTTGCTATCGCTTTTTTATATGCTTCTTCTTTTCCCGCTAAGTCTTTTAATAAATTATCAATTTTTGCTATCTGTTCTTTCGGATAACTTTCATTTGGTTTTATTGATAATGCTTGATTATAGCTATTTTTAGAATTACTGTAATCTTTGATATTAAAAGCTTTATCGGCATTAGCTATTGCTGTTTTATATGCTTCTTCTTTACCGGCTAAGTCTTTTAATAAATTATCTATTTTTGAAATTTGTTCTTTCGGATAGCTTTCATTCGGTTTTATTGATAATGCTTGATTGTATGTGTTTTTTGAATTTGCATAATCTTTACTATTAAATAAATTATCGGCACTTGCTATCGCTTTTTTATATGCTTCTTCTTTTCCCGCTAAGTCTTTTAAAATAATATCAATTTTTGTTATTTGGTCTTTGGGGTAACTTTCATTTGGTTTTATTGCTAATGCTTGATTATATGTGTTTTTAGAATTTGCATAATCTTTTCCATTAAACAAATTATCAGCACTTGCTATTGCTTTTTTATATTCCTCATCTTTACCCGCTAAGTCTTTTAATAGATTATCTATTTTTGCTATCTGTTCTTTCGGGTAAATTTCATTTGGTTTAATTGTTAAAGCTTGATTATAAGTGTTTTTGGAATTGTTATAATCTTTTCCATTAAACAGATTATCGGCACTTACTATGGCTTTTTTATATGCTTCTTCTTTACCTGCTTGTTCTTTTAATAAATTGTCAATTTTTGTAATTTGTTCTTTCGGATATACCTCATTTGGTTTTAATGTTAATGCTTGATTATAAGTGTTTTTTGAATTTATATAATCTTTGCCATTAAACAAATTATCGGCACTTGCTATGGCTTTATTGTATGCTTCATCTTTACCTGCTAGTTCATTAAATATATTGTCAATTTTTGCTATCTGTTCTTTTGGATAAGTAGCACTTGGTTTATAAGTTAATGCTTTATTATAAATATCTTTAGCGTTTTTATAATCTTTACCGTTAAATGCTTTATCGGCAGTAGCTATTGTTAAATTATAATTATTTTCATTTTCGGCTATTAATTTTATTTCGGCATCAACTTTTATTATTTGATCTTTTGGGTAATTTTCTTCTGGTTTTATAGAAGATGCTTCTTTATATGATTGTATTGCTGACTGATATTGTTGTTCTTTAAATTGCTGATCTGCTTGTGAAATTGCATTATAATATGTAACGTCTTTCGATTTATTATCAGATAATATTTTTTCTATTTTTTCTATCTGAACCTTTGGATAACTTTCATTAGGTTTGAGACTTAAAGCATTAGTATACAATACTTTCGCATTATCATAAATTTTATTATTAAAAGCATTATTTGCTTCAACAATAATTTTACTGTATTCAACTTCTTTTCTAGCTAAATCATTAAGAATTCCTTCAATAATTTTTATTTGATTTTTAGGATATTGCTCATCTGTTTTTACCGTAGAAGCTTTAGTATAAAGGTCTTTAGCATTATTATATTCTTTAGCATTAAAAGCTTTATCGGCTAATGCGATGGTGCTATTATAAGTATCATTTTTAATAGCAAGACTATTTAATATATTATCAATTTTTCTTATTTGATCTTTTGGATATATTTCTTCGGGTTTAAAACCTAATGCTTTATTGTAATTTTCTTTTGCTTTTGTATAATCATTAGCTGTTAAATTTGCATCTGCTTCGGCAATAGCTTTATTGTAATTTGCATCTTTATCTGCTAAATCTTTTAATAATAATTCTATTTTATTAATCTGATCTTTAGGATATTGTTGTTCTGGTTTTACACCTAAAGCACCTTTATAGCTAGTTAACGCTTCATTATATTTTTTAAAACTTAAATCTTTATCGGCTTTTGCAATTAGTTCATTATATTTTGTAGTGTTGTCTGGAACACTATTAGCCATTAAGACATCTATTTCGGCAATTTTATCTTTTGGATACTGAACATCGGGTCTAACTTTAGAAGCATCAACATAATTAGCTCTAGAACCTTCATAACTTTTTGCTTTTAATAACCTATCGGCTTCGGTAATAAATTTATTATATTTTAAATTTCTTTCTTTTAAAATAGCCTCAACCTCTTCTTTTAACTTAACAACTTGTTCATTTAAAGCTTTGGCATAGCCATAATCATAAGAATAACCACCTTCGAGATTATCAAATTTAATAATAGCAAGTGGTTTATCTAAAACACTAAAATCAACACCTTCTAAAAAAGGGAATAAATCTATCGTGAATTTAAAAACATACTCAAAATCACGAGGCTCACTTTCAGGTAAATAAGTATCAAATTCAAATCTTTTTGTAACGTGATCAGCTTTTGAAACTTCTATTCTGTATTTTTTATCGAAATCGAATTTAAAATCAAATTTCCCATCGGCAGCTGTGTTAACATCATATATTTTTTTTGTTCCTTGTAAAACAACAATATTAACACCTTCAAGAGCAGCATAATCTTTTTTAACATACCCTTTAATTATCAAGCTTCCAACAATTGGAGTTGTTGTTACCTGTGAAAAAGTTAAAAACGATGAAAGTAAAATAAAAACAAATAAATATAATTTTGTCATTTCCCCTTTATAAATCTGCAAAAGCAATTAAAAATTCAATTTGATTTCATACAAAAATATAAAAATATAAATATCTTTTAAATTAATTAATATATCGAAATATGTTTTTTGATTTTTTTTCAACGGAGCTTGTTGCCAAAGTTGGCGAAACTTCTACTCCACTATCAAACTGTGGTAAATTTATACTATTTTTTTCTATTCACAAACTGCTTTAACTTTTTATGCTATTTTAGGATAAGTTACTTGGAAGTGAGAAAATCAATTTTGGATGTGTTAGAATCAATCTATTTTATACTCCCATTGATTTAAAAAACATGTTCATATAAATGCACGAAAAGATGCTTCGCTTCGCTCCAGCATGGCAAAAACCATTGTCGCCATGAGCCAAAAGCGAAGGGTCACAGCCTTCCCTGGCCTCGCATATTTTGCTGGCCTACCCGCTTTTATGTTTTTAACAATGGTTTGCCACTCAATCGCAATGCCGAAAGTTGCGTTCCCACTCAAGAGGTGGGTTTTTTTATTGCCACAATTTTTCTTCTTTCCAATTTGAAGGAAATCCCATTTCTTTTTCCTGTGCTAATGGGCAATTATTCATTAAATCAATGAGGCTGGTTTTAAAATCATGGTTAGGGCAAATAATATTTAAAATATATTGCATGTTACATAGGTATGCGTAAACTTTATATTGCAATATTTGTTTGTTGCTAATGTAAGGATATAAAGGTTTTTTTGCAATTGCAATCTTTTTAATTCTTCTATTCCAAACTCTGCCGTGATGAGCACAAATATTTCTGATTAAACTGATACATTGCATCCAGTTTTCAAGAACATCAACATCTTTTATGCCGAAATGCTTTGTTATCTCATCTTTGCAGGAATCTTTTTTAAGATTATAGAATATTTTTGAAAGTAAACCCATACTGCTAACTTCTAAACTCATCCAGCAAGGCGGTTCTTTAGGTTGAGCATATTTTTCTTTATAGTGTTTAATAAATGTTTCTTGGCTACGGTCAATTTCAATTTGTAATGAATTTATTTGTTCTGCAAAACGATCTGAATCGTTATACAAAGTATGGTCAGTATGCCAATGGCTACCGTATTTTAAAGCATATTGATATATCATTTGCGTTCTGAAAGAAATTTCAATTTTTTCAATTGCATTAAAAATCAACAACCGTAATTGCCTATCGAAAACATAAAGTTTAATTATTTCTTCAAATGAAACTTTTTTAATAAAAGGGTGGGCTGGATTATTATTATCCTGAAAAGGATATGTATATGCTCTAAGCCGATAATAGCTTATATTTGAAAGATAATTGTCAGCTTTGTCGTTATCGGAAAAAATTAAACCTCTTTGTTTAAGTTTTTGTATTTGTTCGTTAATTGAAATCGGGAGTTTGACATACTTCATAAAATAACAGATTTGTGGTCCTTATAAAAAGCGAAAACCCGCCAAAGTGTGCATCGTGGAGAGGCATGGCAGGTACTATTGAGAACAAAGTAAAAGAATATATTTTTAATAACCAAATTATTTTTCATTAAAATTTGCATTTAATTGTATTTAATGTGATTCATGCTGTATTTACGCTATTTTTAATAATAAATGTATTGTTTTTCATTTTTCACACTTCTTGTTTTTATTAAACTCATTATATATTCAAGGTTTGTGTCGTTCTTAACTTGTATTTGATAATGTCAGTTACCTCTGTGTCCAATGCTTAAAACATCTTTTTGAATACTCTTGTGGTCGTCTAATTCGCCTTTACATGCATTGATAAATATTTTTTGTGATTTTTTCTGTATTTCAATATCGGAGATATTGGAGTTCTTTTTAAAGGCAATTTAATGCTGTAATGAATTAATATTCTTTTGTAATAATTCAATTTTTTCTTTCTAAATTTGAAATAATAAATCCCTCGCTCATTTATAGTAAATTTTAAAATTTAACGTTAATATAATAATAATCAAAAATACATTTTATTTAAAAAAAATAAAAAATCATCTTTCAACCTTCAACCTTTCTTTAATTATTCGTTAGTTCAAATGCTAATAATTCGCTTTGCTCTAATACTTTATCTGCTTCTATTCTTGCTAAATCAGGTGGATAGCCATATCTCATTAGAATTTTTTTAACAGTTAATCGTAATTTAGCTCTTACATCTTCTCTCTTTTCCCAATCAACTGTTGCATTTTTTCTTATTGTTTCAACAATTACATGTATTAACTCTTTCATTTTGTAGTCTTCTAGAAACTTTGTTGATTCATTTTCTGATAAAACCGAATAAAAAGCATATTCCTCTGGTGTTAGACCGATATCTTCTGCTTTTTTATCTTCTAACTTCATTTCACGTGCCATATCTGAAAGTTCTTGTAATACCTGTGCTGTATCTATTTGATTATTATTATATCTTTTTATTACATTTTGAAGCATTTCTGAAAACTTTTTTCCTTGTGCCATATTTTTTCGTTTTCTTACTTTAACTTCATCATTAAGCAATTTTCTTAATAGCTCAAAAGCTATATTTTTATGCCTCAAGTTTTTAACTTCTAGTAAAAATTCTTCTGATAATATATCAAATGTTGGCGTTTTTATACCAGCCGCTTCAAAAATATCTACAATTCCTTCACTTGCTAATGCTTCGTCTAATATTTGTTTTACTGCTGTTTCTACTTGCTTTTGCATCAAATTCAAAATTATCATAAACACCGTTTAATTTGTATAATTTTGCTGATTGGTAAATATATTCCATTTTTTATTAAAACTATTTGTTCAATATTATACAATAAAGCGATTGAGCTTAAACCAAAATAGACAGAAGACGCTTATTATAATAGAGGTATTGCAAAAGCATATTTTTACGCTTGACCCAATATTTTGAAGCATACTTGTATGCAAATTGTATGCAAATAAAAAAAGTTACAGCGTTTCAAAGACTGTAACTTTCTGATTTTCAAGTGAACTCAGGAGGAGTCGAACCCCCAACCTTCTGATCCGTAGTCAGACGCTCTATCCAATTGAGCTATGAGTCCTTATTGTTCTGCAAATTTATATTCTTAATTTACAATAAACAAATTATTTTACCAAATAAATCAAAGTCGCTAGCTTCTTCGATTAAAACATTATAAAATTCGCCTATTTTAATATTTTTTTCTTTTGTTACCAAAATTTCATTATCTATCTCTGGCGAATCATACTGACTTCGGCCAATAAAATAATCATTTTCTTCTCTATCTATAATAACTCTTATGGTTTTTCCAACAAATTGTTTATTGCTTTCTAGCGAAATTTCTTGCTGAATATTCATTATTAATCCTGCTCTATTTTCTTTCTCTTTCTCTGAAACATTATCTTTTAATATAAAGGCTGGTGTGTCTTCTTCGTGCGAATATTTAAAAACACCTAATCTATCAAATTTAGTTTCTTCAATAAATTTCAATAATTCATTAAATTCTGCTTTTGTTTCTCCTGGATATCCAACTATAATTGATGTTCTTATAGCAACATCAGGTATTTGAGAACGGAATTTTTGAATCAAATTTATGGTGTCTTGCCTTGATATTCCCCTTTTCATCGAAGCTAATATTCTATCATTAATATGTTGAACAGGAATATCGATATATTTACAAACTTTCGAATTATTTTTTATAGTTTCAATTACATCTAAAGGGAATTGTGATGGATAAAAATAATGAAGTCTTATCCACTCAATTTTTTCAATTTCAGATAATTTATTAACTAGTTTAGATAAATTCCTTTTTTTATAAATATCTAAACCATAATAACTTAAATCTTGAGCAACTAATATAATTTCTTTTACTCCTTTATCGGCAAGATTTTGTGCTTCTTTAACAATTTCTTCAATAGGTTTTGATTTAAATTTACCTCTAATGTTTGGTATAGCACAAAAAGAGCATTTCCAATTACAACCCTCCGAAATTTTCAAATACGCATAATGATTGGGAGTTGAAATAATTCGATTTTCACTAATCTTTTCAACTTTTAATTCATCAATAAGTTTATCGGTATCGGCAACTCCAAAAATACCGTCAACTTCTGGCATTTCATTAATTATTGTTTCGCGGTATCTTTCGGTAAGACAACCAAAAACATATATTTTTTTAATCTTATTTTCGTTCTTAGCTTGTATATTTTCTAAAATAACATTTATAGATTCTTCTTTTGCATCATTAATAAAACCACAAGTATTAATAATTACAATATCTGGATTAATGCTATAATTATCCATATAAACATTATAATCATTACTAATTTTACCACCAAAAACCTCAGAATCAACAAGGTTTTTAGAGCAACCTAAAGTTATAATATTAATAGATTGTTTTGTTATTTTTTTACTGCACATAAAAAATTAATTGTTTTGTGCAAAAAGAGATTCAACAAATTCTTTTTTATCAAAAATTTGCAAGTCATCAACTTTTTCGCCTATACCAATATATTTAACAGGTATTTTAAACTGATCAGAGATACCAATTACAACTCCACCTTTGGCAGTTCCGTCGAGTTTTGTAATTGCAAGGGCATTAACATCTGTAGCACTAGTAAATTGTTTAGCTTGTTCAAATGCATTTTGACCTGTTGAACCATCTAAAACAAGTAATATTTCGTGAGGAGCATCAGGAATAAGTTTTTTCATAACATTCTTAATCTTAGTAAGTTCATTCATAAGATTAATTTTATTATGAAGTCTTCCGGCTGTATCAATAATAACAATATCAGCACCTTTATTTAAAGCAGAATTTAAAGTATCATAAGCAACAGATGCAGGGTCTGAACCCATTCCTTGCTTAACAATAGGAACATCAACTCTTTGAGCCCAAATTGTAAGTTGATCAACTGCTGCTGCTCTAAAAGTATCGGCAGCACCAATTATAACATTTTTACCGGCTTGTTTAAATTTATTAGCTAATTTACCAATTGTAGTTGTTTTTCCAACACCATTAACACCAACAACCATAATAACATATGGTTTAGGTATTTCGGTACTTTCAAAAATATTTTTTGTTGAGTCTTCTTCTAATAAAGCAGAAATTTCTTCTTTAAGAACAGTATTAAGTTCGCTAGTATTTATAAACTTATCTTTTGCAATACGGTCTTCTATTCTTTTAATAATTTTAATGGTAGTATTAACTCCAACATCAGAAGAAATTAGCACTTCTTCGAGATTATCTAATACTTCGTCATCAACTTTACTTTTTCCAACAATAAGTTTAGCAATCTTAGAAAACACAGTTTCTTTTGTTTTACTAAGACCTTCATCTAACTTATCTTTTTTATCTTTTGAAAAAAAGTTGAATAAACCCATAAATTTTATAAATAAAAAAGTAGCCTTTGAATCAAAAGCTACTTCAGTAATATATTTTTAATAATTATTTAGATTCAAAAAAATCTTTTGAATTTTCGCTATTTACAATTTCTTCTTTAAAAGTATAAGCTCCTGTTTTTGGAGACTTAGCCATTTTAATAACTTTAACAAACTTAACGTTTTTATCTGATTTTAACGTTGCAACAACTTTCTTTGCCATAACTTATAATTATTTAATTTCTTTATGAATAGTTACTTTCTTTAAATTAGAATTATATTTTTTTATTTCTAATCTATCTGGAGTATTTTTTTTGTTTTTAGTTGTGATATACCTAGATGTTCCTGGTACTCCACTGTTTTTTTGTTCTGTGCATTCCAATATTACTTGAACTCTTGGACTTTTACCCTTTGAACCGCCTTTTTTGTTTGCCATTTCTAAGAAATTATTATAGATTTAATATTAATTTTTTGCAAATATATGAAGTATTAACAAAAAAATGAATTTATTTAAATGTTTTTTTGTAACTAATTTAATTTTATTATCAAAAAACAATAATTTTCAATTAATTTATCAATACTTCTTATAAAAAAAGTCTAATAATAGAAAATATCTTCTAGTTTAAACTTCTTAACTTCACCAAATGTACTTAAAGCATTAAAATCAAGTGCTTTTTCATCTCCTAAAATTAACACTTTAAACTTTTTATTGCTTATCTTATTATTAAAAAAGTTTTTCATATCTTGATACGACATTTTTTTAACCGCTTCATAAGTATCTTTTCTATAGTCATAATTAATACCTAAATCTTTATTTGCAAGATAAGACCATAATATACTTTCTTTTGTAATTCTTTCACTACTCAAACTTTTTAATAATGCAAGTTTTGAATTTTCAAATAAGTTTGGAGCTTCTGGCATATTACTCAATATATTAAACAAAGCATCTAAAGCAATTTTAGATTTATCAGGTTGTGTTCCTAAGAAGCCGAATACAAAATGCGGCCTCTCCAATTCCACTGGTCTTGTATATGATGCATAAGCCTGATAAGCTAACCCTTTAGATTCCCTTATTTCTTGAAAAACTACAGAAGACAATCCCATTCCATAAAAATTGTTAAAAACCAAAGAATAAGGTACATTATTCTTATTAAATTTTTCATCTAATGAGAAAATAGCAATCTGAGATTGAAGCATTCCTTGGTAATCTACAAAATATATTTCGGTTTTATCCGTAGGCAATTCAGTAAACTTAATTTTTTCTGGTATATCATTAAATTTCTCTGGTATATTGTGAATTTTTGAAATAGTGTTCTTCACATCTTTTATTTCTTTATTACCATAATAAAAAATATAATGCGGATATTTAAATACATTTTTAACTAAATCGGTAAGTTTTACTGGATCTAAATTTTTAAGATCATTTTCAGAAATAATATATTTACTTGGAGAATTTTCTCCATATCGAGCATAAGTAAATAATTTATCTCTAATAATTACATTCTTATTTGTTTTACTCTCAGCTCTTTCTTTTAAAATACCATCTATATATTTATCATAAGCTTCTTTATTTGGCTCAATATTATTAATTATTTTTTCGAGAATTTCAACACCTTTTTCAAAATTTTGATTTAATCCACTAATTTTAATATAAGACCTGGTTTCTGTTGAAAAAACGTCAAAACTTAACCCATATCTGAAAAGCTCTTTTTCTAGTTCATCAATACTTTGAGTTTTTGTTCCCAAATAAGGTAAATAATTAAAAGCCAAAGGAATATAAATGTCATTATATTTTCCAATATCTAAAATATAGCTTAAAGAAAACAATTCATTTGAGTTATTTTTCACATAATTAAGTTCAACTCCCTTAATATTTTCTTTTACAATTGCACTATCATAATTAATATATACTGGTTTTATATCTTTACTTTCGATTAATTTAAAGTTTTTTAAATACTCCGATTCTTCTGAACTATTCATAACAACTGAAGTAATTTTTGGTTTACTAACTTTTGGTAAGTTTTGAGCTTCACCTTTTCGTTTATAGCCAACTACATAGTTATTATTTAAATTTTTATTTGCAAAATCAACAATGTCTTTTTTTGTAAGCTTCGACAATTCGTTCATTTCATTTAAATATTGTTCCCAAGTTTGGTTTTCTGTAAAAGAAAAAGCATAATTTATAGCCGTATTTGTTTTATTGTCAAAACTTTTAATCTTTTTCAATTTTAAATTATTGATTACAGCTTCAATTAAATAATCATCAAAATTCCCTTTTTTAATATTTTCCACTTCATTTAACAATAGTTGTTGAACTTCTTCTAAGGTTTGATTTTCTCTTGGTTCTCCCTCTAATTCAATAAGACTATAATCATTTCTAACATTATTATCAGCCCATGAATTTAAAGTTTTTTGTTTTTTATTAATATTTAAATCTATTAAACCTGCTTTTTCATTACATAATAATTCTGATAACATTATAACATATTTTTTATCGTCAGAATTTTTACCACCAAATCTGTATTCTATTCTTACTTTTTCTGACTCTGGTCCAAAAACCTCTACTTTAACAGGAGATGAAATAGGTTCTTCTTTAGCAAATTCGAGTTTTGGCAAATTATTGTTTGGTTTAAAACTACTCCAATATTTGTCAACTAATTTTATTGCCTCTTCATATTCAAAATCACCAGCCAAACAAACAGCCATATTATTCGGAACATAGTAAGTATTGAAAAAATTATAAATATTTACCATAGAAGGATTTTTAAGATGTTCAGCTTTCCCTAATGTGGTTTGAGTTCCATAAGGATGATTTTTAAATAATTCAGCATTCATTGCATAATCAAATCTGCGGCTATCATTATCTTGAGCTCTGTTAAATTCTTCATAAACAGTTTCTAATTCGGTATGAAACAATCTTAAAACCAAACGACTAAATCTTTCACTTTCTAATTTCATCCATTTTTCAAATTCATTAGAAGGAATATTAACCTGATAAACAGTTTGATCATTTATTGTAAAAGCATTATTATCTGTTGCTCCAATAGTTTTTAACATTTTATCATATTCGCCAGGAACAGCATATTTAGCCGCAATACTAGATAAACTGTCAATATCTCTATAAATTAAAACTCTCTTTAATGAATCTTTTTCATTTAATCGCTTTTCAAATAAACCAGAAATTTGATCTAAAAGAGCTTTTTCTTTTTCCCAGTTTAATGAACCAATTTCATCAGTACCTTTAAACATCATGTGTTCTAAATAATGAGCAAGTCCTGTAGTATTTTTAGGGTCATTTTTTGAGCCAGCTTTAACCGCTATAAAAGATTGAATTCTTGGCTCATCTTTATTAACTGAAAGATAAACTGTAAGACCATTTTGAAGTTTATAAATCCTTGTTTTTACAGGATCATTGGTAATATATTCATATTTATAGCCATTTTTATCCTTAGCTTTTAAGGTTTTATATTTGTCTTGAGCATTACTTGTTACAACAATAAACAATGTAATTATTAAAATATACGATTTCATATTTTTAAGTATTTTAGTTTATGTGTTAAAAATAATAAAAAAAAAAATGTATCAAATATTTTTTTACATAAATGGTTTAATAATATTATCAAAGGACAAAACAAATATTTTTATTAATAATCCAAATCAAAAAATAATTTTATTTTTGTAATTGTCAAATTTATAAAACACAGAATGGTTTTAAACTACATTTGGATTGGATTTTTTATTATTGCTTTTATTTTCGCAATAATTCGATTTATTGGATATTATTATCGTGACTTTTTCTTCGACATTTTTTCAATTACATTTGACAATGCCGATTTAAATGTTTTTAGCGATATTATGACGAGCACCTTTTCTTCGGCAAAGACAAGTATCGAGGTTTCTATTTATTTAATTGGAGTTATGACCTTATGGCTTGGTATAATGAAGATAGGAGAAAATGGTGGTGCTATTAATGCATTATCAAGATTAGTTGGTCCGTTTTTTCAAAAGCTTTTTCCTGAAATACCAAAAAACCACCCTGTTTTTGGATCTATGTTAATGAATATTTCGGCAAATATGCTTGGTTTAGACAATGCAGCTACTCCGCTTGGCTTAAAAGCTATGGGTGAACTGCAAGAAGAAAACAAGACAAAAGACACAGCTTCAAATGCTCAAATAATGTTTTTAGTATTAAATGCTTCGGGTTTAACTATTATACCTATTAGTATTTTAGCGATAAGGGCTGCCAGTGGTTCTGCCAATCCTACCGAGGTTTTTATTCCTATTTTAATTGCAACTTTTGCTGCTACTCTTGCAGGTTTAACTGCCGTAGCAATTCGTCAAAAAATTAATTTATTTGATAAAGTTATAATGGCTTATTTAGGCTCTGCAATTGCTTTAATTTTAGGAATGGTTTTATATTTTAGAACTCTTAGCCCCGACAAACTCAATACAGTTGCTTCATTTGGAGGTAATTTTTTAATTTTTTCAATAATAATAACTTTTATACTTTTAGCTCTTAGAAAGAAAATTAATATTTACGAATCATTTATTGAAGGAGCTAAAGATGGTTTTAATGTAGCCGTAAAAATTATACCTTATTTGGTTGCTATGCTTGTTGCTATTGGTGTTTTTAGAGCATCTGGTGCATTAGATATTCTTAATGATTTTGTTAGACATATAGTGGCTTATTTAGGTTATAACACCGATTTTGTTGATGCATTACCAACTTTATATATGAAGCCTTTAAGTGGTAGCGGTTCAAGAGGTATGATGGTTGAAACAATAAGTAATTTTGGTGTTGATTCTTTTGCTGCAAGATTATCTGCAATTTTTCAGGGTTCAACCGAAACTACATTTTATATTATAGCGGTGTATTATGGTGCTGTTGGAGTTAAAAGAACAAGATATACTGTTGGTTGCGGTTTAATAGCTGATTTAGCTGGTGCAATTACGGCAATATTTGTAGCTTATTTGTTTTTTCATTAATATAATTTGATGTTATCTAAAAATACAATTAAACATATTCAATCTTTAAACATTAAAAAATACAGAAGTATTAATAATGAGTTTATAGCAGAAGGTTCTACTATTGTTAAAGATTTGTTATTAAGTAAAACTATTGCTTATTCTAATATTTATATTACTCAAAAGTTTTTCGAATTAAATCATAATTTCTTTAACGAAAACAATATTAATATTGAAATAGTTTCTGAAGATGAATTAAAGAAAATTAGTTTTTTAAACACACCTCAATCTATTATTGGAATTTTTAAAATACCAGAAATTAATTTTAATATTGAAGTTATAAAAAACGAATTGGTTTTAATGTTAGATAATATTCAAGATCCAGGTAATTTAGGTACTATAATAAGAATTGCCGATTGGTTTGGAATAAATAATATTATTTGCTCTTCCAACACAGTTGATGTGTATAATCCTAAGGTTGTTCAAAGCACAATGGGGTCTATTTCTCGTGTAAATATTTTCTACGAAGACCTCGAAAATACGATAAATTTTGCTTTAAAAAATAATATTCAAGTTTATGCTACAAGCAGTAATGGGAAAAGTATTTACGAAAGCAAATTAAGTAAAAGCGGTATAATAATAATGGGTAACGAAGGTAATGGTATTTCTGAATCTATATTAAACTTAGCAAATAACCACATTAAAATACCATTGTTCTTAAATTCTAATAAAGAAACAAAACCAGAATCTTTAAATGTTTCGGTTGCAACCGGAATTATTTGCAGCGAATTTAGAAGAGATTAAAAAGCATTAAAATTTACAACTTAAAAATTTGTCAAAAATAAAAGGGGGCTATGTTTTGCATACCCCCCTTTTTCACAAATAATATGAAAATTTAATTAACTAACATGCTTTTATTAATTCATTTCAAAATCAACTGAAACGCTTCCAACAGTGATATTAGCTTTATTATCACAAGTTCCTGAACCAAAGTTAATAACTCTAACATCTTTTCCAGTAGGAGTTATTTCAATAATACCTGATTGAATCCATCTGCAATCTAAAGCTTTAACAATAGCACTAGTTATTGCTGTTGAATATCTGTTTCCAGTTTTATCTGAACCTTGAGTAGTTCCTGTAACTTTAATAATGCGAGGAGTACTTAAGTCAAAAGTTAAATTAGCTTCCCATTCAACAATAGGCTCTGTGTATATTTTAACGTTTTTAGCTGTAAGCTCATAATTTTTATTACCTAAGTTTTTAATAGCTAAAGTACCAGTAGTTTTAACCATAGAATTAGCTGAACTTCCAATATAAAAATCATCACCATAAGTTAAAGCAACTTCAGTTCCTGTAGTTTCCCAGTTACCTGACATAGTGAAAGTAACTTTACCTTTTCTTATTTTACCATCAGCAGAAGCACAGCCTGTTGTACCAAAATCAACTGTAGCTGTAACAGGATAGTAATTAGCACTTGTATCTATTGTAAGAGTATAACAAGCATTTTCTGATAATTTATGAATTCCTATTTCATCAATTCCAATATTTTGAATTTCGCTATAGGTAGAAATTACTTGTTCCATTGCTTGAGCATTTGATTCAGCTGAATCTGTGCTTGTATCAATTTCTTTTTTTTCACAACCATTAAAAAGGAAAATTAATGAGATGAAAATTAACGGGATTAGTTTTTGAAATGTTTTCATAGTAAGAATTTTTAAATTTAACGTAGATTACAAATTTACTAAAATATAAATATACAAATATAAAATTCACCATTTTTTTTAATTAAAACAATCAGAATTTATATTATTGATAAAAATTAACCATTAAGCCTACAATATATTTAATATTTTTCTTTTAAAAATTTAAATTGTTATATTTTTGAAAACTTAAATTTTAATCAATCTTACAAATGTATTTTTTAGAAATATTATTAATCGGGATAGGCTTATCAATAGATAGTTTTGCCGCAAGTGTGTCTTCAGGTGCTTGTATAGGAAAGTTAAAACTAAAACACATAATTAAAATCTCTTTATTTATGGCCTTTTTTCAAGGTGCTTTTACCTTTATAGGCTGGTTTATTGGGTTAAAATCTAAAAGTTATATCGAAGGATTTGATCATTGGATAGCTTTCGCTTTATTGCTATTTATCGGAATTAAAATGATAAGCGAAGGGTTTTTTCAGAAAAAAGATGAAGAAAAATGCTTTTGCCCTTCCAATACTTTGGTTATAACATTATTGTCAATTGCCACTAGTATTGATGCATTAGTTATTGGCGTTGGCTTTGGTGTATTAAATATAAATATAATTAAACCTATTGTAGTTATTGCTTTAACAACTTTAATATTTTCGGCTTCAGGAGTTTCTATAGGCAATAAAATTAAACGTAAAATTCCATTTAACCTTGAAATTATTGGTGGAATAATATTAATATGTTTAGGTGTTAAAATTTTATTGGAACATATTTACTACTAGAGTCTAAAAGATAATCCAAGTTTTCCGGTAGCAAAAGCATTCCCCCCTCCTAGTTCTAAATTTACACCAAGTTTATCGTTAAAATAATAACGTCCGCCTACTTGTAGTCCTAAACCTAGCCTTGAAGCATTGTCGCCCGTATAACTTGACGAAGAACTCCAAATATAAAAACCAAGATTTAATCCTGCATAAAAATCGATATTGTCAGGAATATTAAGCAAACTATTAAAATGATAATTCCCATTACCCGAAATACCAATTATAGTATGTTTATAATTTTCACCGAAAAAATGATCACTATACGACCTATAAGATAATTCGCCACCAACAGTAATATCTTCCATCATTCCATAATCTAGACCTATATATAATGGCAATCCCCATGATGACAATCCAAATCCTGCATTAAATTGTGATTGACCTTTACTTATTTGGCTTTGAGCAAAAAGGCAAGTTGTAAAAAGAACGAAAGAACATATTATCGATATTTTTTTCATGTATGTATAAGTTTAAGGTTAATAATTAAAATATACCATTTTTATTGGATATATTTATAATAAATTATTTTATTTTTATTCCTAAATTTGTTGCAAATTTAATAAACAAAATGGTTTTTATCTTATTTTCTAAATTAAAAATTTTATGTCTAAAAAAAACAATATTGACTTCCTTTTAAAATTGCAGGATTTAATTGATGAAAGAAAAAAACTAATGCCAGAGGGATCATATACCACAAAGCTATTTAATAAAGGCATTAATAAAATTGCCCAAAAAGTTGGAGAAGAAGCAGTTGAACTTGTCATAGAAGCTAAAGACAATAATGATGAACTTTTTTTGAATGAAGCGGCTGATTTAATGTATCATTATTTAGTGCTTTTGACCGAAAAAAAGTTTAGAATAGAAGATGTGATAGATATTTTAGAAAAAAGACATAAATAACAATTTTCCAATAATAGAATAGACTAAACAGTAAACATCTTATTGGATTCTTCTATATAATTAAGAATTTCTAGTCGGCCTTTTTTAGTTATAGAAGAAGACACGAAATAAGGTGGAAATTCTTCCCAATATTTTAAAATTTCTTTTTTGTATGTTGCAATATTTGAGTCTCGTTTTGGGTTTGTTAATTTGTCGGTTTTTGTGAAAACAATTGAAAATGGAATATTCTTCATACCTAAATTTTGCATAAAGCTTAAATCTGAATTTTGTATTGGTATTCTTGAATCAATTAAAACAAAAACATTCATCAAATTTTTACGATTTAAAAAATAGTTGTTAATCATTGCCTCGAAGCTTTTACGCTTTTCTTTCGAAAGTTTTGCATATCCATAACCTGGCAAATCAACTAAATACCAGCTTTCATTAATTAAAAAATGATTTATTAATTGTGTTTTTCCTGGTTTAGATGAAATTTTCGCCAAACTTTTATTATCAACCAACATATTTATTAATGTCGATTTCCCTACATTTGACCTTCCTATAAAAGCATATTCAGGGTATTTTTCTTCGGGACATTTATCAACATGAGTATTACTTACAATAAAATTCGCTGATTTAATTATCATTTATTTATTTCATTTAAGTAAGTATTAACATGTCTTTCTTTTTTTTCTTCGAAAATATCGCTCATAGTAACTAAAATACCTGTTTCTTCAACTTCTCCAAATGTATCATTTAGTGAACTTCCAAAAGTTTTCATAGTTGAAGAGATATTCATATATGAGCTAAAAAGCGGAGGAATAGTTTCTCCTCTTGACCTAACAGCTTTTCCTAACAACTTATAATCATTATCATAATCTTCTTCGGTAAGAACTTCCTTTATTATCTTTTCATCTGTATTTATAAAAAGTGGTCTTTTAGGAACTACTAAATTATCGTTATCAGGGAAATGTTTATTAAGAAAATATAGAATTAAATCTCTTGAGTAAGGATCAAATGTTTTAAACATAGTCATTTTACCGAAAAAATATTTCATTTCAGGATAATTAATCATTAAAGCACCTAGCCCATCCCATAAATTATCTAAAGCAAAAATACTTTTCCTCGACGATTTGGTTGACTGATATAAAGGTTGAATAAAAGACCTTCCTAATTCAATTGTATAAGGTAAATAATTATCTATGAAATTATTTGAAAACTTAAATAATTCGGAAGTTGCTAATTTTTCTTCGTAGTTATATTTATCAACCTGATTACATAGCATAAATCTGTATCCGCCAATAATTTCCTTACTTTCAAAATCCCAAATTATAAGTTGTTTATATTGTGGTTCATCTGTATCATATTTATCAATATCAACTTCTCTTCCTGTTCCTCCGTTAGCTTCTCTGTATGATATTTCTCGAATTCTACCTAGTTCTTTCATAACATTAGGTGAATCTTTTTCCGTAACAATATAAATTGAATTATTTCCTTTATTTGTTTTTCGCAAATATTTATCTTTAGTTAATTCACTTTCGATTAAATCTTTAGCAATAGGTTCAATTATTGGTTTTATACCTTTATGAACTCTATAAGTTTTTAAAATATCTTTTCTGATTTTCGAAATTTGCTTTGTTGCCAAAGGAAGTTTGCCTCCTGAAAACAATGCATAAACATGTCCTCTAACTATTTCGGCCCATTCGTCTAATGACAAAGATTTATCGAACATTTCGTTTGAAATAGGCTCTCCAATTCTTAGTGTTATTGATTTGTTTCTTTGTTTAAACAATTCATGAGGCAACAAAAACATTTCGATATTAACCTTTATTCCGAGAGCTTTTCTAATATTCGCAATAATATAAAACAATTTCGAGTTTTGAGCTTCAATATGAATTGGAATTATATCTCGACCATGAGTTATTGCTTTTTTCAAAAAATTCTTTTGCCATTTTATATCACTAATAACTCCTTTTTTTCGTCTCGAAACAAAACCTGCCGGGAATGTAATTATAAAATCATCTGAAGCATAGGCTTCATCAATTGCTCTAGCGTATTCTTGAGGATTTCGACCATGCTTATTTACATGAATAAAAACAGGATTTAAGTTTTCGATATTTCTTAATAAATCATTAACCAATATTTTAACATTGCGATTTTTTTTACCTATTTCACTTACTAAAGCTAATCCGTCTAATCCACCTAAAGGATGGTTTGCAACAAAAACATATTTCCCATTTTCAGGAATTTTTTCTTTTCCTATAACATTTACACGAAAATTTAAATATTTAATTAAAGATTCAGAAAACTCGACACCTTGTAAATGACCATTTCTTTCAATAAAATCATTTATATCATCTTGACAAATTATTTTTTTTATAAATTTTTTTATAAATTTAGGTAAATACTTTGCTAACCTAGGGTTTTTTTCTTTAATTATTTCGTCAAAATCTATTTTCTGCACTTTTATATATTTTAAATTAAGTGTCAAATTTAAAGATAATAAGCTTTGATTATATATTTTTTAATAAAAAATGTTATATAATTAATTATATATATTATTATTTGCGTGGTATTTTTGATTTTAGGCTTGGGTAGAAAAAAATACTGACATAAAAAGGAAATTAGCTGTCATAATTTGTGTTAAAACTATTTTAACACAATTAAAATTATAAAAAAAAAGGCCTTTGTTTGTTACAAAGACCTTTTTTTTAAAACTATAAATATTTATTCCATGAAATTTCCTCCAAGGATTCTAAATAAATCAATAATCCACCAAATTAACAAACCACCACCAGTTAATATAAACAATATGTTCGCTAATACAGGCTTACCAGCATACCATCTATGTCCAGCAAGTGCTCCTAAAAAAACCAATAGAAGTAGCAAAATAATTGTATCTATACCATCCTCATTGGTGTTAGTTATGTCGTTAGGAGAAGCTTTTTTAAGCTTTTTTACAATCTTTGCTACTTCACTTTTTTCTACTATTTTTGCTTCTTTAATATCCGTTTTTTTCTCAAGCAATTGTTTATCGCTTTGTGAATTAGATACTATTTTTTCTGTTTTTTCAATCTCTTTTACTGGGAAAGATGCAAATGTATTACCAGTAAATAAGAATACTAATAAAAATAAGAATACTAAATTTTTCATATCAATATGTTTTAAGTAAATAACTAATTATTACAAAAATAAAAATATATATAAATAGAACAATTTTTTTAACTATTTTTTTTTAGTTTTGATGAATGAAAAAATACATTTTTATTTTAATATTATTAATTTCTAATTGCTTAATTTTTTCTCAGGAAACAAAAAAATACGAGTTTATAGGTCTATTAACCATAACAGAAAAAGAGAAAATAAGCTACAAAATTAATTTTAAAGAGACCGAAAACGGTAAGATAGAGGGTGAATCTTTTACAGATTTTAATGGAGCAAACAGCACTAAATCTAAAATTATAGGAATAATTAATCATAATGAAAATGAAATATCTTTTACTGAAGTAAAAAATATTAGTACAGAATCTTCGGAGAAAGAAGAGATATTTTGCTTTATTCAGGTTGAAAATTTAAAGATTAAAACAGTTGAAAATAAAAAAATAATACAGGGAACTTTTACAGGGAAATATTCTTCAGGAAAGAAATGTGCTTCAGGAAATATTTATATGGTTAGCAAAAATCTTATAGATGAACTTAAATTAAGTTCTGATACTTTGAAAAAAACTAAATCTAATTCAGCACTAATAAATAAAGAAAAAGAGATTAAAGTGTTAAATAAAAATGATAAGTTGATTGCTGATTGGCAAGGAGATCAAATTGTTATAGATATTTGGGATGGCCTTCAAGAAGATAATGATATGATAAATATTTATTTTAATGGAAAGCTGATTGAAGAAAAACTAGTAGTTAAAAACAAGAAAATAACAATAATAATCCCATTTAAGGAGAACAAAGGAATTATACGTATTTTAGGGCTAAACGAGGGAAGTATAGCCTATAACACAGTAAATTTCATGCTAAAAGATGGCTCTGATACTCATTCATTTATATCCAAAGTAAATGAAGGAGAAGAAATTACTGTTGAGCTTAACCGAAAAAAAGATTAAAGTTACAGTTTACCATCCATTGCTTAAAAATTATTGCAAATTCCTAATAGGTTTTATTTTTTCCCTCCGCACTTACTAGTGCCTTTAATATAATATTCTATAATGTAGAAGTAATTACTTCGAATTTAGGTGGATTAGCAATAGTTTTTTTTACTTTACAAAGATCAGCCGCATTAATAACTGCAGCCTTGTATTTTTCAGGAAAATCTTCGGGCAACTTAATATCTATTTTAATATCACTAGGTAAACCAGTTTCTTTGTTATATTGAATAGTTTGGATTATTTTTATGTTTTCGGAAGAAATATTTCGTTGATCACAAAACATTTTTACAAAAATTCCGGCACAAGTTCCTATCGAAGCCAAAAACAACTCAAAAGGATTAGGTGCTGAATTTTCTCCTCCAGCTATTATAGGTTGATCGGTTTTAATTGAATGTCCGTTCACATGTGCAGTAATTATTTTACCGCCGTCTAAAGTAATTTCCATATTCTTATTATTTAATTAAATTAATTTCCTTTCATTAAATCAATATAAGGATTATGGTAATTGGCTCCTTTTTGAGCAACACCAGCTAACCCTTTTCCGCCGTTTTTAGGACGTTTAACATTAGCAAAGATACCTTTTTCAAGAGCAGTAAATAACCCTTCTTTTTCTATTTTTACCAATAAATCCAATGCTTCGTCAACAACTTTTTTAGCTCTTTTTTGAATTATTCCATCTTTTTTAAACTCAACCTCGTCGCCAATATTTTTCATATTATTAAATATGTATCTAGCATTTTCTATCGCCAAATATCTATCAGACATAAAAGGAGTGTGAACAGCTTCGGTCATCATACCTAAAAGTTGCAATCCCTGACCTGTCCATATCGAAATAGCATTAAATAAAGCATCTTGAACATGACCTCTAAATATATTACCAGTCATAAATTTTGTAGGAGGCATATATTTTAGCGGAGCATCTGGGAAAATTTCTCTTGTCATTTGAGCTTGAGCTAATTCATACAAAAATCCGTTTTCTAACTCAGGTTCCATTTCAAAAGCATGACCCAAACCCATTTGTTCAACAGGAATACCAGCTATTAAAGCTAATTGTTCATTAATAAAATCAGAAGCTAAAACAGTGTGAGCTTCATCAAAAGCATCGGCAGTTGTTAAATAGTTATCTTCTCCGGTATTAATTATAACACCTGCAAAACCATTAATTACTCTCGAAAAATACTGATCAACAAGAGTTCTTTGCATATTAATATCTCTGAATAAAATACCATATAGTGCGTCATTAAGCATAACATCTAACCCTTCGAGAGCACCCATAACGGCTATTTCTGGCATACATAAGCCAGAGCAATAGTTGCAAAGACGAATATATCGTCCAACTTCTTCACCAACTTCATCTAATGCTGTTCTCATTATTCTGAAATTTTCTTGAGTAGCATAAGTACCACCAAAACCTTCGGTTGTTGCACCGTAAGGAACATAATCAAGTAAACTTTGACCCGTAGTTCTTATAACCGCAATAATATCAGCACCTTGACGAGCAGCAGCTTGTGCCTGAACAACATCTTCGTAAATATTACCTGTTGCAACAATAACATATAAATAAGGTTTGTTTCCTTCGCCAATTGTTGCTATATAATTTTCTCTTCTTTTTTTGTTATTTGTAATTCTTTCTATACCAGAATTTATGTAAGGTTTTATTACCTGATTTCTTTTTTCTTCAGGATACGATTTAATTTTTGAAATTTCTAATTTGCCTTCAGCTACATTTTCAGCTATTTGTTGAGGAGTTAATCCAGTTTCAATAATAGCATTTTCTATAAAAAACAAAACACCTTCTCCGAGCAACCCTGCATCTTTAACCGCATCAACCAATACATTAGGAAGAGGTACTTCATTTTTGTCAATTCCATCTATTCCAACCAAACGGCATAAAGTTCTTTCTACTGCAACAGTAGTATAATTTTCAACAAATTTTTGAACATCATCAGCAATAAGTTTTGATACTTGTTTTGCTTTTTCAATTTTATTAAAATCTAAACCTAACTTACTTTTTTGCATTTCACTATAAAATTAAATTATTATTTATAAATATTTTTTTGCTAAATTAATGAGATTTTTGTCAATTTTTAAAATATTGGCAATTTCTAATGCCTCCAAAGGTACATCATTTGTTTTTATCTCTATTAAAGAATAATCCATATAATTATTAATATTTTCAATGGTTATGTCTTCGTAAATTTTTTCTTTTTGTATTCCTTTAACCCTTAAGTGGCGACAATTTGCTTTTATTTCACTGTAATGAGTTGTGATAATACTTTTAATATTATTTTCGGTTAAAATATCAATTAAGGCACTAACAATAGCTCTTCCTTCTTTTGGATTGGTTGTACGAGCTAATTCATCAATAACTGCTAGTATTTTTTTATTATTATTAACCGATTTTAAAAGCTTATTTATGTTTAACATTTCTGCAGCAAAAGATGAAAGTCCGTTTAATTCCGATTGTTTATCTTCGATACTTATAAAAACTTCATCTACTATGGCAATTTTTGCTTTATCAGCCGGAACATAAAAGCCAAACTGAAACATGTATTGGCAAAGAGCTAATGTTTTTAAAAGAACAGTTTTACCTGCCATATTTGCTCCTGTTATTAGGCAAGGATTATTCTCTAATGAAATATCAATCTTTTGAATTTTTTTATTTTTTGAATTTAATTCATTAGAAATTAAAGGGTTAAATATTTGTTTGTATTCGGTTTTATCTTTAGAAATTAGAGGTTTTATTAAGTTATACTGTTTGTTTTGAATATATTTTGCCAGTAACAAATCTAAATAACCTATTTCTATTAATGTTTTTAATAATACATCTTTGTATGATGTTAACTTTTTCGATAAATTTTGTCTTATTTTATCTTCAATTTCGATGCTCTTTAATCTATATATTTCTGCTTGTTCTTGATTAGAAGATTTAATTTTTTCTCTTAAATTTTTTAATTCATTATCATAACTTGAATAAATATAAAAACGAGGAATGTTCTCATTATCAGGGTCTAATATTGAAATAATTTTAGCTAATGCATTATTATCAATTTCTATTATTTTATTGTTTTCAATAATATTTGATATTTCAATAGATAAAATACATAAATGTTTAATTTCAAATAATTCAATATCATCTAAAACCAAATCATTATTTAAATTATTAACGGTTCCGTTTATGTCTTTAATATTTTCGAGTTTAACTTTAATTTTTTCGATATCAATATTATTTTTCTCGATATAATTTGTGAAAATTTCAATATTATTAATTTCTTTAATTAAATCATTTTCAGAAGTAATAAACTTTTGAGATAATAAATATTTTCGTCCTAATCCCGATTTAATATCAAGATTATCAATTATATATCTAAATCCACTTATTTTATTAATAATATCTTTTATTAACATCTTATATTTTTTTTATATCATAAACAGGTAAATTTAATTTTTCACTTAATTTTTCGGTAATTTCTTTTGAATTAAATGAAAAGCCATCGGGAGAAATCGGATTAACACAAACAGCTAATAATTTTGTTTTATATAAAACTTTTATTTTCCCTCCTTTTTGTAGAAAAGAATTATACATTTCGGGAGTAGCAAATATTTTCGAAAAATCTTTAACAATAAGTTCAATTTTATTACAGTTATTTTGCGTTCTTAAAAAATTTATAAAACTATCGCTAACAGCTCCAGCAACAAAAATTTTATAACCATAACTAAACAATTTATTTTTATTGTTTTCGATAGCAAAAACCGATGAAATGTTTAAGTTCTGAATAATATTATCATCATCAATAGCCCAAACTCCAGTCTCAATATTAGATAGTTTTTTGGTTAATAGGGTGTTAATAGAATCAATATTTATTAAATCAACAATATACTTAGTTTTTTTAAGCAATTGATTAATATTTAAAGAAAGAGCTGCACCAGTATTTAAAATCATAGCATCTGTAATTGCAGGAGAACCAATGCTTTTTCTTGATAAAGCACCATCAACAATAGTAGTATTAATATTTAAAGCACTCATGCTATTAATAATATCTTTTAACCACTTTGTATCTGGAGGCCCAGAGAAAATTACTTTTCCTGTTGAAATAGCTTTAGCTGTAACTAAACGGCCTAAAGAAGTTCGTTTGTCGCTTATATTACAAATTTCGGCAATTAACCTTTTTTCTTTAAAATGCTTTTCTGAAGTAATAAAGTACATACCTTCAAAAACATCAATTTCAGGTTTGTGAGTTAAACTAACTTGATCAATATTTTCACCATCTATGCCTATGCTAGTTATAGCAATATTAGCCTTTTTGTTTTTGATGCGATTTAAAATATAGTTTAAGCATTCGGTTTTGCCGGTGTTTTTCTCAAGACCAACAATAGAAATGCTTCTGTATTTTAATATTTCATCTATAAAAGGCATTTATTTTTTTGAACGTTTTTTTCTCGCTAAATCAGCAGGTTCTAAAGATAACCTATCGCCACTAAGCAATGAAGCTACACCAACAACCTTTTCTTTTTTGTCACATTTACAGCTATCAACATAATTTAAAGGTTCATTATATGTAGTTATAACACCTTCAAAATTACGTAAAACAACTTTACCTGGACTTTGAGAAATAAGATAAGTAGGCATAACAGGTATTTTACCACCGCCACCTGGAGCATCTACAACAAAAGTAGGAACAGCATAACCAGAAGTATGACCTCTAAGATTTTCGATAATTTCGATACCTTTAGAAACCGGTGTTCTAAAATGTTCCAATCCCATTGATAAATCACATTGATAAATATAGTAAGGTCTAATTCTTATTTTAACAAGATTATGAATAAGTTCTTTCATTATAGTAACACAATCGTTAACACCACGAAGCAAAACAGATTGATTGCCAAGAGGTATTCCTGCATTAGCAAGTTTTTCACAAGCTAATTTAGCTTCAGGAGTAATTTCGTTACTATGATTAAAGTGAGTATTAACCCATATTGGATGATATTTTTTTAGCATATTAACTAAATCATCGGTAATTCTTTGAGGAAGAACAACAGGAGTTCTTGTTCCAATACGAATTATTTCAACATGAGGAATAGCTCTTAATCTCTGAATAATAGATTCGAGCATTTTATCGCTAACAAGTAATGCATCTCCACCCGAAAGCACAACATCACGAACTGTAGGTGTTTTAGCTATATAATCAATAGCTTTTTGAATTCTGTCGGTCGGAGATTCTTTATCGTTTTGTCCGGCAAATCTTCTTCTTGTGCAATGACGACAATACATTGCACACATATCGGTAATTAAAAACAATACTCTATCTGGATAGCGATGAGTAAGACCATGAACAGGAGAATCTTCATCTTCGTGTAAAGGGTCTAGCATATCGTATTTAGACTGATATAATTCATAAGCCGAAGGAATAGCTTGTTTCCTAACAGGACAATTAATATCTTTATTATTAATTAAAGTAAGATAATACGGAGTAATAGCCATTCTTAAAGTTTTAAGCGACTTACTAACACCTTCTTCTTCTTCTTTAGTAAGATTTATATGTTTTTTTAAATCATCTAAAGTTTCTATTCTGTTTTTCACTTGCCATTTCCAATCATTCCATTGTTCATCAGAAACTTTTGGGAATAACTTTTTTCTATTACTTGTATTCATTAAAATAAAATTTAAAATCGACAAAAATTAATAATTACACATATAACTTTTCGAATAATTGGCGAACTTCTTTAGATTCACGTAAAATATTTAAAGTTAAATCTGCATGACCTTTTGCATAACCATTTCCAACAATTAAGTTAATATCTTTGCCAACACCTTCGGCACCAAGAGCTGCTTTAGTAAAAGAAGTAGCCATTGAGAAGAAATAAATTAATCCTTGACCTTTTGTAATAAGAATTGAGGTCATTTCGGTATTAGGCACATTAACATTATTTATAACAACATCACAACCTCTTAACCCTGTAATAGCAGTAACTTTATTATAAACATCAATAACATTTGTTGCATCAGCAATAATAACATCAGTAGCTAAATTTAAATCGGTAATTCTTTTTGCATTTTCAGCAGAATATTCAACAACAATTACTTTTCCGTATGAACCAACATTTTTCATTGCCTGATAGCAACATAAAACGCCAGATTTTCCACCACCGCCAATAATACAAACAGTGTCACCTTCTTTAACAAGTCTATCAACCTGAGCAGGAGCACCAGCAACATCAAGAGCAGCCAAAGCTAATTTTTCAGGAATATCACTTGGTAAAACCGCAAAAATACCACTTTCAAATAAAATTGCTTGACCATCAATATCAACTTGGTCGCTTTTTGGGTCAAGGTTATTAATTTTGCTAATAACTAAAGGAGTTAAAGATAAAGAAACTAAAGTTGCAATTTTATCACCTACTTTAATTGTTTTATTTGGAAAATTTTCTCCTATTTTTCTAATAGTACCGATAAGCATACCACCAGAACCAGTTACTGGATTCTGCATTTTACCACGTTCCGAAACAATTGAAGTAATCATTTGTTTCATTTTTTCGGCATCACTATTACATTCTTGTTTAATTTGAGTATAACTAGCTGAATCGATATTTAAAGTTTTAACATCAATTAAAATCTCGTTATCATACACATCCATCGTATTATCTAATCTTAATGCCGGCTGTGGCATTGTTCCTATTGGCTCTAAAACACGATGAGTTCCATATCTGCACCCTTTTTTCATTTTATTGTAACCTCCTAAATTTAATTATGCATATAATTCTGTAAATAATTTTCTTAATTTTTCGCTTTCGTTTAAGATAGCCAATGTGATTTCAGCATGACCTTTAGTATAACCATTGCCAACAATCATTGTTACATCACTACCAACGCCTTCTGCACCTAAAGCAGCTTTTGTAAAAGAAGTAGCCATTGAGAAGAAATAAACAACACCTGTATCTTTAGTGCAAAGAATACTAGTCATTTCTGTATCAGTAATATTAACATTATTAATAGTAACATCAGCCATTTCGCCATTAGTTATTTTTTCCATTTGTTCTAAAATTGGAACAGGTTGAGTAGCATCAGCAGCAAAAACATAATCGCAAAATCCTAATTCTTTTAGTCTTGTAGTGCTTTTTTCGCTGTGACATAAACCAATAACTTTACCTGTAACACCAGCTCTTTTCTTAGCTTCATAACAACAAAGCATACCAGATTTTCCACCAGCACCAATAATAAGAACAGTATCACCAGGTTTAACTAATTTAGCTGTTTGAGCAGGAGCACCAGCAACATCTAAAGCAGAAAGAACTAAACCTTCTGGCATATCTTTAGGTATTTTTGCATAAATTCCACTTTCAAACAAAATAGCTTTTCCTTCAATATCAACTTGGTCGATATCAGGTCTAATATCTTTTATTTTATCAATTCTTAAAGGAGTTAAAGATAAAGAAACTAAAGTTGCAATTTTATCACCTTCTTTTAAGTCGATTTTACCTTTTAAAGCATCACCAATTTTTTCAACTACGCCTAGTAACATACCACCAGAACCAGTAACAGGATTTCTGTGTTTACCTTGTTTTTCAACAATACCTAGCATAATTTCAGCTATTTTAGCTTTATCTCCACCAGCTTGTTCTTCTATTTGAGTAAAACTTGCTGAGTCAATATTTAAAGTTTTAACATCAATTAAAATTTCGTTATCCCAAATTTCATCCATGTTATTATCAATTTTATTTGCTGGTTGTGGTAACACACCTTTAGGTTCTATTACTCTGTGAATTCCGTATTTACTACCTTGTTTTTGCATAGTTGTTATATTTATATTATTAATAATTATTTTGTTAAACCCAAAATTTGTCTTGCTTCATTAGGATTTGCAATAGGTCTTCCTAGCTCTTTAGCAAAACGAACAACTTTAGCAACTAATTCTCCATTAGATTTTGCTAGAACACCTTTTGATAAGTAAACATTATCTTCGAAACCAACTCTTACGTGACCACCATCAATTATAGCAGCAATGGCAAGTGGAAATTCATATCTTCCAACACCAGCAACAGTATAAGTAGCATCTTGAGGTATACTACCTCTCATAAAAACAAAGTCTCTTAAGTCACCACCAATTCCACCATTAACTCCCATCACAAAATCAAAGTGCATTGGTTCTTTAATAAACCCTTTTTTCTGAAGTCTAAGAGCCATATCTATCATACTTTTATCAAAACATTCTAATTCAGGTTTAATACCTCTTTCAATCATTCTTTGACCAAAATATTTAATAGTATTTTCAGTATTCATAAATACTTCATCACCACCAAAATTAAGAGTTCCGCAATCTAAAGTAGCCATTTCAGGATTTAGCTCAGTTGGTTGTAGTCTTTCATCATTAGTCATTCCAACTGCACCACCAGTAGAAGGTTGAATTATAACATCAGGAACAGCTTTTTTAATAGCATCCATAACAGCTTTAAATCTTTCTTTATCTTGAGTTGGTTTTCCATCGTCCCATCT
>CAZJKL010000039.1:0-2711 GCA_964546655.1 uncultured Bacteroidales bacterium
CCATAACAGCTTTAAATCTTTCTTTATCTTGAGTTGGTTTTCCATCGTCCCATCTAACATGAAGGTGAATTATACTTGCACCAGCATCATAAGCTGCTTTTGCTTCTCTAACACATTCTTCGATAGTGTATGGAACGGCAGGATTATGCTCTTTTAAAACTTCGGCACCACAAATAGCAGCAGTTATTATTAATTTTTCCATGTCTTAAAAATTTAAATATTTTTAGATATATTTTTTAATTTCAGTAAAAGATTCTTTTATCATTTCAATAGCATTATCTAAGTCTGCATCAGAATGGCGATAAGCAACATAACCATGATGGAAAGGTTGCAAAAATACGCCTCTTCTAATTAATTCTGTATAAAATGCTGGGCGAAGTTTTTTATATAAGTTTTTAGAATCTTTATTAAAAGTAATAAAAGGCATATAAGGAGCTCCAGAAATTTCTATTTCAAACTCACAATTTCTAGCGATTTCATTAAGTTTTTCGCCAAAAATATTTCCTTTTCTTTTTATTTCACCAAGAATATTATCTCTTTCTAAAATTTCGATTGTTTTTAATGCTGCAACTTGTTCTAAGCTATTAGGGAAGAAAGTAGAAGATAAAAACACTTTATCAGCAAGAACTTTCATATATTTTTCTTTTCCAACAACAGCACCAATAGGATAACCATTAGCCATTGCTTTTCCGAAAACAGAGAGGTCAGGAGTAACGCCAAATACTTTTTGAGCACCACCTAAATCAAATCTGAAACCACTTCTAATTTCGTCAAAAATAAGAACTGTTCCGTATTTATCAGCTAAAGCTCTAACGCCTTCTAAAAATCCAGGTTCTGGCATTTGAACTTTTTCAGCCAATGGATGACCAACAGGAGTGATAATAATAGCAGCCATATCATCTCCGTGTTGTTTCATAATATCTTCTAATTCATCTAATTTATTATAATGAAATTCGTAAATATCTTCATATAATTTTTTAGGAACGCCACCTTTAACTTCAACGCACCAGTCGTGCCATCCGTGGTAACCACATCTAACAACCTTTGTTCTATCGGTAGCTCCTCTTGCTACTCTAATAGCAGTTGTTGTTGCATCAGAACCTGTTTTAACAAAAACAGCCATTTCAGCAGAAGGAATCAAACTAATCATCTTTTCCGCTAATCTGTTTTGAATTGGTTGAGTTAAAGAAAAACAGAAACCTTTATTTCTCATTTGATCTATAACGGCATTATCAATTTCTTCTTCTCTATGACCAATAATAATAGGGCCATAAGCACAAAGCATATCAAGATATTCGTTACCGTCAACATCGGTAACTTTGCCACCTTTAGCACTTTCGAAAAATATTGGATATTCGCCAGGAACAAAGTTGTAAGGTCTTCTAATTCCTAATATAGCACCAGGTATAATTTTTAGAGCACTGTCATACATTTGCTCCGATAATTTTAAATTTAATTTATTTGACATAATTTCTTCTCCTATTGTTTAACTATAAAATCTATAAATATTGATGGTATATGAACATTTTCTTTTTCAATTTCGCCAATTTCAACTAATTCTTGAGTTTCAACTATAACTATATCGGCAGCAGTAGCCATTACATTGTTGAAATTTTGAGAAGTTCCTTTAAAACATAAATTACCTTTTTTATCGGCAATACTAGAACCTAACAATGCGATATCGGCTTTTAATGGTTTTTCTAATAAATACTCTTTATTATCAACAGTTATTTTTTGTTTACCTATTTCAACTACAGTTCCAAGTCCTGTTGGAGTTAAAACGCCACCTAATCCAGCACCTGCTGCTCTAATTCTTTCAGCTAAAGTTCCTTGTGGATTAAATTCAACTTCAATTTCTTTATTGTTATATTGGTCAATAGTTAAAGGGTTTGTTCCTATGTGAGAAGTTATAACCTTTTTAATTTGCTTATTTGCAATTAACATTCCTACTCCTTTATCAGGGAAAGCCGTATCATTACTTATTAAAGTTAAATTTTTAATATTAGTTTTTGAAAGAGCTTCAAGAATCTTATTTGGACTACCACAAGCCATAAATCCGGCAACCATAACCACCATGCCGTCTTTAATTTTACTAACAGCTTCTTCTATTGTTATTAGTTTTTTCATCTTTTAATGTTAAGTTTTTTCGTTAAATACGCATTTTTTAATGTAAAATTTGGTGTTTTTTATTTCCTAATTTTGCACACCAAATGTAAGAAAAAATAATTATAAAAAAAATTACAATAAATAAATTAATGCTGTATTTAATTTATTGAATTTTTTAATTGTATTTAAATTAAATTAGGTAGTGTTATTTAATGATATTTAATGTTATAGAATTATTACGAATTACCAAAGGCAATAACATAGTTGTGCGACCCAGAAAGCGTTCGGGAGTAACTACGAACCAAATAAAAGTTAGTTTGCAACTAACAAAAATTAGTAAGACCCCTTTGGGGTCAAAGGTTTGTAGCCAAATAAATGGCTACAAACCTCAGGACTTCTTCGAAGTCCAAATGTGAGTTTATACGACCTTCTGCAATAAAACAATACGAATATTACTCATGTATTTAATTATTTTATTTGGTATTAGTGAATGCCTTTGGCCTTTCGTAATTCGTAATTTTCGTAATTCGTAATTATTTATTTGTTTTTATTGGTATTAGTGAATGCCTTTGGCCTTTCGTAATTCGTAATTTTCGTAATTCGTA
>CAZJKL010000039.1:2811-31562 GCA_964546655.1 uncultured Bacteroidales bacterium
ATTATTTATTTGTTTTTATTGGTATTCGTGAATGCCAGAGGCATTTCGTAATTCGTAATTTTTGACGTAAATGCTATCTTTTATAAAAGAGAATTAATAAATAATATTTACAAAATGTTAGAATAAATTTAATAATTGTTATAAATAAGCAACTTAAAAGGTATTTTTGCGTCTAAAATAAAAGGAAAAAGAAAACCGATGCAATTAACAAAATTTAAATATTATTTATTAATTCTTATATTAATAAATTTACAGTCAGTATCATACTCTCAGAGTTTTACTACAACCACAACAATGCCTCTTGATATTAACACTGGCACCAATTATACCGATTGTTCAAACGTAGGAACTAAAAAGCTCGAAATTCCGGTTTCTGGTTTGGTTAATCCCTTAAATGCTACTGATAATGCTTTAAAGTTAATTAAGTTAACCTTTAATACTTGTTCCTCCGATCCTACCGATTCTTATGCTCTTAGAATTAATGGCTATATAAAATCACCACAAGGTACTTGTTTAATAATTTTCCCAGGTGCTACAAATGCTTTAAGTACGACATATACAGGAGAAACTGGCGTTGGAATAGTTTCGGATGCTAGTTGCAATAGATCTCTAAATACTGATAATTTATCAAATTCAGGGAAAAATATTCTTGATGGTTCTGGTAACGGAGGTTATTTTAATGCAGGGGTTGATTTAGGAACATATTTTTTAGGCGAAAATCCAAATGGTATTTGGACAATATATTGGTGGGAAAGTACTTTAACTCCTGCCTGTATAGTGGATGCTGAGTTGCAATTTGGCATACCTTCTTTAAAAGATGAAACAGCTAATGGTGATAATTGCAGTAATGCTATTGTTTATACCAATGAGCCTATGTGCGTTCAAACAAATGGTAAAACACCAAGTCTTAATATGCCAGGGTGGATAGGACCTGATATTGTTAATAATAATAATAATTTTGCTTCTGGATGTGTTTGGAATGGGGCAAATAATAATGATGTTTGGATTGAAATAACTGCCCCAAATAATGATGAAATGTGTATTTCAATTAGTGGTCTTTCTAGTAGTTTGCAAAGTATAATTGTTACAGACCCAAATGTTGATGGTGATAATAATGCTTGTACTGGGTCAAATCGTGGTGGTTATTGGGATATTGTTTTATGTCCAAGAGATAATAATGGGGCAATTTATGGGGGATCTTCTGGAGATGATAAAAATCAAACTTATTGTTGGATGCCAAATGCAGGTCAAACATATTATTTGGTAGTTGATGGTAATGGTGGTAATGAATCACCTTTTTACATTTATGGTAATATGGTTGTAATTTGCGACCCCCCTTCTTCTGATAATCCTGTAAATGCAGGTCTTTGTATAAATGGAAGCACAAGTTTTAGTGCTAATAATCCAACAGGAACTGCTCCTTTAACTTATCAATGGCAAGTAAATACAGGAAGTGGTTTTACTAATATAACTGCATCTGGTTCAAATCCAACATACTCTGGCTGGGATGCAAATACTTTAAATTTAAGCAATGCTATTGCGGGTAATAATGGTTATCAGTATAGATGTAATATAACTAATGCATGTGGCAATCATTCTACTAATGCTGCTACATTAACTGTATATTCCAATCCATCAGGAACAACTGTAATTACAAATGAAAACTGTGGAGCAAGAGATGGAGCTATTAATTTAACTCCTACTGGTGGCGGAGGAACATATCCTGATATTGATTGGTCTAACGGACAAGCTACCGAAGATATTTCGGGATTATCTGCAGGAACCTATACCGTAATAATTACTGATAATAATACTTGTACGGGAACTGTTACAGCTACTGTTGGTGTAATAGGATCTGCGACAGCAAGTTTTACAAGAAGTGCAAATCAATGTCTAACCGGAAATACTTTTAATTTTACTAATACAGGAACAACTGGTGCTGGAGTTTCTTTTTCTTGGGTTTTCCCATCAGCAACACCTTCAACTTCTAATATCGAAAACCCTACTGGTATAACATGGGCTAGTGCAGGAACTTATAATGTGCAGCTTACAGTTAATGATGGCTCTTGTAATGCAGTATATTCTGAAGATGTTATAGTGTATTCACATCCAAGTGCTTCAATTGTTGGAGTAGAAGATTATTGTAATCAATCTATTGGTTCGGCAAATTTAAGTGTAAGCGGAGGAACAACCCCTTATTCATATAGTTGGTCTAATAGTGCAACTTCAGAAGATTTATCAAATATACCTCAAGGTAATTATAGTGTAATTGTAACCGATTTTAATACATGTACTACAAATGCAAATACTACAATACCTAATATTGCCGGGCCAACAGCTTCTATTTCTACCGTAGGTTCAACGTGTGGTAATTGTAATGGTTCAGCTACTGTTACTCCAAACGGAGGAACTCCAACTTATAATGTTATTTGGTCTAATGGACAATCATCTTTAAATATTATTAATTTATGTACCAATGACTATACTGTTACAGTAACAGATAGCAAAGGATGTACAACTAGTGTTGTTGGAACCGTAGGACAAACATCAACAATAAGTGTTAATATTACAAGTAGTAATGTTACTTGCTATAAATTAGACAATGGAAGCGCAACTGCAAATGTAACCGGAGGAGTAAATCCTTTAGTTTATCAATGGACAGCATCTGGTGGATATAGTCAAAATACGCAAGCAATTAATAATCTTGCAGAAGGTTTTTATACAGTTGTTGTAACCGACAATAATAGTTGTACGGCTTCTTCTAGTGTTCAAATTACTCAACCGACAGAATTAGTTTTAACTCAAAGTCAACAAAATGTTCGTTGTTATAATCAAAATAATGGTCAAGCTAATGCTATTGCAACCGGAGGAACTTTACCTTATACATATACTTGGACAGGCACAACTCAAACAACTTCATCAGCAATAAACTTAACTGCCGGAGATTATTCGGTTGTAGTTGCTGATAATAATACTTGCAGTAAATCATTGTCTTATACAATAACACAACCACAAGAGCTAATTTTTAGCTTAACTTCTACGCCAGAAACATGTGGTGATAGGAGAGACGGTACTATTACATTAAATGGTCCTCAAGGAGGAGCTACGCCGTATTCTTATAATTGGAGTTCAGACTCAAATATAGGATTAAGAAGCGGCATTTATAGTTTAGTAGTTACTGACAATAATAGTTGTAGTAAAACAGAAAGTATATTGGTTGATTTAATTCCAAAACCTGTAATTACAGCTAATGTTATAAACGATAGATGTGATAATAGCGAAGGAAGCATAACAACAACAGTTGCAAACAACCAAGGAGTAGTTAATTATAATTGGGTTGGTTTAGGGATAACACAGCCAAATTTAACCGATTTAGGCAAAGGAAACTATATATTAGAAGTTAATGATAATGGATGTATTGTAAGAAGTAATATAGAGGTTGTTAATTTTGGAGGAGTAATGGCCGACTTTTATACATATCCAACAATTGTTGAGATAAACAAACCATATTGTAGCTTTTATGATGATTCAAGAACAAGAGATAACGGTGTAGTTTCTGCTTGGTTATGGGACTTTGGTGATAGATTTAATTCTATTGAAAAGAACCCTATTCATGAATACACTAAAGTTGGAATTTATGATATACAATTAATAGTAATAGATCAATATTCTTGCACAGATACAGCGTATAAAAAAATAGAAGTAAAAAATAATTTTACATTCTATATGCCTAATGCATTTACCCCAACATCAGATGGTAAAAATGAGTTTTATGGGCCTAAAATGACTTTTGTTGATGAAGAAGAATATGAATATAGAATATTTGATAGATGGGGTCAAGAAATATTTTATACTAATGATATAAATGAACATTGGAATGGATATGTTAATAATAACTCTACCGATATTGTGCCACAGGGAGTATATGTTTGGAGTATTAAATTAAAAGATATGCAAGGACAAGAACATTCATATATAGGTCAGGTTTCTTTAATAAGATAATTTCAATTGAAAAATTGTATTATACTCAAATAAATATTCAAACAAAAAAAATAAAATAATAACCTAAAACAATTTTTTCTTTTAAAACTAACTATTATCTTTGCAAACTATTTTAGAAAAATAACATAATAACATATAAATAAAAGTAAGATGACAAAAGCAGAATTAGTTGCAGAGATTTCAGAAAGAACAGGAATAGAAAAAGTTGCAGTTCAATCTACGGTTGAATCTTTAATGGAAGAAATAAAAGAAGTTCTTAAAAAGGGAGAAAATGTTTATTTAAGAGGATTTGGAAGCTTTATAGTTAAGAAAAGAGCGAAAAAAACTGGAAGAAATATTTCGAAAAATACAACAATTGAAATACCAGAGCATTTTATACCAGCGTTTAAACCAGCTAAAACATTTACTGATACAGTAAAAGAAAATATAAAAAAATAATTTAAAAATAATTTAAAAATATAATATTATGCCTTGCGGAAAGAAAAGAAAAAGACACAAGATGGCGACTCACAAACGTAAAAAACGTTTAAGAAAAAATCGTCATAAAAAGAAGAAATAAATTTTTGTAATATTTTTAATTAACATATAGTAGCTGTATTATATAATATAGCTACTATATGTTTGTATTAATATTGTAGAATAAATATTAGAAAGGATTTATAGTGGATAATGAACTTATAATTAATTCTACACCTACAAAAATTACAATTGCACTTCTTGAAAATAAAAAGTTAGTTGAAATACATGAGGAATCTAAAGATAAAAATAGGTTCTGCGTAGGTGATATATATCTTGGCAAAGTTAAAAAAGTTGAACCAGGATTAAATGCTGCATTTGTTGCTGTTGGATACGAAAAAGATGCTTTTTTACACTACCATGATTTAGGCCCACAATATAAAACTCTTAACAAGTTTTTAAGTCAAAGTATCTTATCTAAGGATAAAAGAGTTAAGCTCGAAGATATTGATTTAGAAGAAGATATTGATAAAGATGGGACAATAAATGATATTTTAAAATCGGGTCAACATATTATTGTTCAAATAGCTAAAGAGCCTATTTCTACAAAAGGACCTAGATTAACTTCTGAAATCACACTTGCCGGACGGTATTTAGTTTTAGTGCCTTTTTCAAACAAAGTTTCTGTTTCTCATAAGGTTAAAGATAAAGAGGAAAGAGAAAGACTAAAAGATTTAGTTCAAAGTATTAAACCTAATAACTTTGGAGTTATAGTAAGAACTGTTGCCGAAAACAAAAAAGTAGCAGATTTACATGCAGATATGGAATATCTTGTTGTTAGGTGGAATAATGCTTTTGGCAAATTTACACTTAATGGTAAAGAAAATAAAATTTTAAGTGAAGTTGACAGAATATCAGGATTATTACGTGATTTATTAAATAATTCTTTTAATGGTATTTATGTTAATGATACCGACCTATACGATGAAATAAAAAAATATATAAAAAGTATTTCTCCTGATCAAGCTGATATTGTTAAATATTATTCTGGAAAAGAACAAATATTTGATTTTTTTGGTGTTGAGAAAAAGATAAAATCTTCTTTTGGAAAAGTAGTTACAAATGAAAGTGGTGGGTATTTAATTATTGAACACACCGAAGCTTGCCATATTATTGATGTTAATAGCGGAAATAGAGTTAATTCAGGTAAAAATCAAGAAAACAATGCTCTTGAAGTTAATTTAGAAGCCGCCGAAGAAGTTGCACGTCAGCTAAGATTACGTGATATGGGCGGAATTATTGTTATTGATTTTATTGATATGACCGAAGGTGTAAATAGACGGTTATTATATCAGAAAATAAAAGAAGTAATGAAAAGAGACCGTGCTAAACATAGCGTTTTACCTCCAAGTAAATTTGGTCTTGTTCAAATAACTCGTCAAAGGGTTAGACCTGAGATGAATATTGAAGTTATGGAGATTTGCCCTTCTTGCAAAGGTTCAGGGAAAATTAAATCTCCAATTTTGTTTATTGATGAACTAGAAATTAAAGTTAGATATATTTTATCTGAAAATAAAAACAAAAATATCGTATTAATGGTTCATCCATATATTGAATCGTATCTAAAAAAAGGTTTATATTCAATTCTTTATAAATGGTTGTTTAAATATGGATTTAATTTGAAATTAAAATCTTCAAATTTCTATCAGTTTTTAGAATATCGTTTTTTTGATAGTGATGGAACGGAACTAGTAGCTAATAATTAAAATCTAAAGTTCGAAATTAACTTTTACTTCTGCGTCATTTTTATAATTATCTATTGTAATTAGTTTGGTTTGATCGGGATAAATTATTTTTCCATTTTCAACTTTACTAACAATTATATTGTACTGTTTACTCGGTTTTAAAATACTATTTTTAAATACAAAAACACCTTTATCATTAGTCTTAACCTCAAAAGAACCTCCTTTAATCTCAGATATTTTAACAGTAGCATTTGCAATAGGAGCATTAGAGTTTTTATCAATAACACTTCCTTTTAAAGTTATGCTAGGTAATTGAAAAGTATAAACATCATAACCACCTATACCTCCAGTTCTATTTGAAATAAATAATCCTTTATCTACATTTTCTTGAAAGATTATTCCATAATCATCGAAAGGTGAATTAATAGGGGATTTTAAATTTACAGGATTTGAATATTTTGTTGATTCTTTGGCTTTTGCAACAAAAATATCAAAGCCACCCATCGAAGGTTGTCCGTTTGAAGCAAAATACAAAGAACCATCATTTTTAAGGTAAGGATAAATTTCATCTTGCGGAGTATTAATTTCAGAGCCTAAATTAATAGGTTCTGTTAGCCATTGTCCATTATCTCGTCTTCTTGTAACATAATACAAATCTTTTCCTCCATATCCACCTGGTATATCAGCTGAAAAAATCATTAATAATTCATCTGCCGAAATTGTTGCTCCTGCTATATATGTTTCTTCTTTTAATTTTGGTATTTTAAGTGGATCCGAAAATCCGAATGTATTGCCTTGTTTTGCAGTCATATACATAACATAATCAGGTGAAACATCTTCGTTGTAGCGACTATAATACATTGTATTTAATTTGCCGTTAAGGCTAGGTGCAAATTCAGAAAATTCTGTATTAACACCATCTCCTAATGCATTAGTAACAACATAATCGCTCTTTTTTTTGCCTCCTTGAATTGAAAATAAATCGGAACAATTACCACCGTAGATCTTATCAATTAATTTTCCTGTTACTCCAGTTCTATTACTTGAAACGATATATTTTGTATATTTACTATCATTGTAAACAATACTAAATTCATCAAAAGTAGTACTTAAATTAGAATCAACTTTAACTACAAATGGACTTGGTTTTTCCATCCAAGATTTAGCAGTTATAATAATGTCAATTGCTTTTTGAGGCCTTGTATCATAAGGTCTAAATGATTTAAATTTCTTATAATATTCTAAGGCTTGATCATATTTACCTTGTGATTTTAAACAATCTGCATAATATAAGTAAATCAAGGTATCTTTGTGGTTTCCTGAAATAGCTTTTGAGAACCATTTTTCAGCTTCGGGGTATTTATTTATAAGATAATAACTATTTGCGATTTTAAATGTTAAATCTAACTTAATATCTAGTTCTTTTGTTTTCTCAAAATCTTTTAAATAATCTTGAATTGCATTAAAGTAATGACCTTTTTTGTATGAATCTTCTGCCTTTTCGATATTTTTTTGAGCGAATAAAAATAATGATTGAAAAATAAAAATTAATGAGAATAAAAATCTCATAAAAAATTTAATTTTAGTTTCCATATTCTGACATAAATTTTAATCTTAATAATCTAATTGTTTCTTCATCAGTACTTTCACCTATTTCTTTGACTGCATCTTCAATTGAATCTGTTTCAGATTCATAAAAATAATCATAAACCAAATCTTGTGTATCTTCGTCAATATTAGCTTCGATATAATATGAAATATCTAATTTTGTACCTGATGAAACAATAGCTTCTAATTCGGTTATTAGTTCTGCCATTGATATTCCTTTAGCTTCTGCCATATCCTCAAGCATTCGTTTTCTGTCAATACTTTGAATTAAAAAAACTTTTAACCCCGATTTATTTACAACCGATTTTACTACAATATCCTGAGGTCGTTGAATCTCGTTTTCTTCAACATACTTTTTAATTAGTTCAACAAAAGTTTGACCATATTTAATAGCTTTACCCGATCCTACTCCTGTTATATTTTTTAATTCATCAACAGTAATTGGATATTGAATTGTCATATCAGCCAATGATGTATCTTGGAAAATAACAAAAGGAGGTAGGTTAAATTTTTTAGCAATTTCTTTTCTTAAATTTTTCAATAAATTAAATAAAACTTCATCAGATGCCCCTGTTTTATAGTTCATTAACAATCTATCATTGTCATCATCGTCTTTTTGTTTACTTAATTTTTCATAATCATGATCGTAGGCTAATTCGAAATTATGAGGATTAACTATAAAATCTTTTCCTTTATCACTAAGTTTCAAGACACCATAATTTTCAATATCTTTTATGAGAAAGCTCCCAACAATAGATTGTCGAACAACAGCATTCCAATATTTTATGTCTTTTATTCCGTCATTGCCTGTTCCAAAAATAGGTAATTGGTCGTGTTTAAAGTTCTTTACATCACTTGTTTCAATCCCAAAAATAACATTAACTATATGTTTTGCTATATGTTGCTCTTTAAGAATTTGAATTGTTTTTAAAAGAAGTTGAACATCTTTCATTCCTTCAAATCTTTCTTTTGGTTTTAAGCAATTATCGCAAGAATTACAGTTTTTTTCATGCACTATTTCTCCGAAATAATGCAATAAAATGATTCTTCTGCATATCGAAGATTCTGCATAAGAAACAACTTCCATTAATAAATGCTTACCTATTTCTTGTTCTGCAACAGTTTTGCCTTTTAATAATTTTTCTAGTTTTTCGATGTCCTTATAATCGTAAAAAGCTATACAATTACCTTCTCCACCATCTCTTCCTGCTCTACCTGTTTCTTGATAATAACCTTCTAAACTCTTAGGTATATCATAGTGAATAACGTATCTAACGTCTGGTTTGTCGATTCCCATACCAAAAGCAATAGTAGCTACAATAATATCAACATCTTCCATTAAAAACTTATCTTGGTTTTCTGCTCTTGTATTTGCATCTAATCCTGCGTGATAAGGAACGGCTTTTATTCCGTTTACCTGAAGTAATTCAGCAAGCTCTTCTACTTTTCTTCTACTTAAACAATAAATAATACCAGATTTGCCTTCGTTTTCTTTAATGTATTTTACAATATCTTTGTTAATAGTCGTTTTTGGTCTTATTTCGTAATATAAATTAGGTCTATTAAAAGAAGATTTAAAAACAGTTGCATTAACTATTCCTATATTTTTTAAAATGTCTAATTGAACTTTTGGTGTAGCTGTAGCTGTTAAGGCAATAATAGGAGCATGCCCTATTTCTTCGATAATAGTTCTTATTCTTCGATATTCAGGCCTAAAATCATGGCCCCATTCAGATATGCAATGAGCTTCATCTATGGCGTACAATGATATTTTTGCGTTTTTAAGAAATAAAATATTATCTTCTTTAGTTAAAGATTCGGGTGCAACATAAAGCATTTTTGTTACACCGCTTAAAACGTCATCTTTAACTTTTTGAATTTCGGTTTTATTTAAAGATGAATTTAGAAAGTGAGCTATTCCTCGATTTGTACTAAAACCTCTAATCCCATCAACTTGATTCTTCATTAAAGCAATTAAAGGCGAAATAATAATTGCTGTTCCTTCACAAATTAATGCTGGCAATTGGTAGCATAACGACTTACCACCACCTGTTGGCATAATAACAAATGTATCATTGCCCTTTAGTAAATTTCTTATAACTTCTTCTTGTAATCCTTTGAATTTATCGAAACCAAAGAAACTTTTTAATTCCGATAATATTCTTTTATCATCAATTTGTTCCATTAAAAAATAAAATAAAAACTAACAAAATATTAGATGTTTAAATGTAGTTAAAAATTATTATATAATTATTAAATTTTTGATTTTTTTAAAATTTAATATTTCAACCATTTCCATAATTCTTTATAATTTACTTTTTTGCCGTACATTAAAATACCAGTTTTATAAATTTTAGCAGCCAACCAAGTTGTAAACAAGAATCCTAAAATTAATAATATCATAGATGAAATTATTTGAAAATATTCTGTGTTTTCTGATTGAAAAAATGGAACTCGAACCATCATACTTACAGGTGAAGTTAAAGGGAATATTGATAGCCACTTAGCTAATGTGCCATCTGGATTATTCAATATAGTAGAAACCATAACTAATGAAAAAATCATTGGAATAGTAACAGGTAGCATAAACTGTTGTGTGTCGGTTTCAGAATCAACAGCGGCACCTATCGATGCAAATAATGCTCCATACAATAAAAAACCTCCTATAAAATAAAATAGAAATACGCCTATCAATAGTCCATAGTTTATATTGTTAAATCCTAATAAAACTTCGTATAAGTCTGGGTTCTCTTCTAATGGATTCTCTTTAATTAATGTATTATCAGTTGAAACTTGAGATATTTTAGAAGAATTATCAATCATCATTTGATTATTATCTTTAAAATACTCGGGGTTTGAATAATGAAAAACAGATACTATAGAAAATGTTAGCAGAACCCACAATAAAAATTGGGTTATTCCAACCATAGCAATTCCAACTATTTTACCCATCATTAATTGAAATGGTTTAACCGAAGAAACTAGGACTTCTACTATTCTACTAGTCTTTTCTTCGATAACGCCCCTCATTACTTGAGAGCTATACATAAAAATAAACATATAAATAAGCACCGAAAGAAAATAACCTAATATCATTTTTGTATCATACGAATTTTCATCTTTTTGAGCACTATCATCCCAAAACTCTGTTGCTATTGATAATGATAAGTTTTCAATAGATAAATAAGTGTCTTCGGATATATTTGATGTTTTTAGTTCGAGTAGTTTAACGCTATTTTCTAATGCATTCTTAATATGCATCTGTAGGTGTCGGCTAGGTTGTTTATAAGAACATAAAACTATTTTTCTTCCTCCTTCAATTAAATTTTCTGGAATATATAAAATAGCGTAATATTTACTGTCATTTTTATAAATTTCTTTGGCTTTTTCATAAGAAGTTGAAGGTAAAAGTTCAAAATCATATACCTTAGAATCAGGAATATCCATATAAAACATTTTGGTATCATCAATAATACCAATAGTTTTTTGATCTTCTATTTGTTGTTGAGATAGCCATATAGGTACAATAAACAAAGTTGCTAATAACAATGGCCCTAAAATAGTCATTATTATAAATGATTTTTTCTTTATTCTTGAAAAGTATTCTCTTTGTATTATTAAAAGTATTTTTCTCATTTATTCAAATTTTCAATCAAATTTAAATCAACTGTTTTTTTCTTTAATTTTATTTACAAAAATATCATGTATACTAGGTAAAACTTCATTAAAAGAACAAATATTAGCGTTATTAATCCAATATTTTATTGCTTCATTAGCTGTTATTTCTTTATTTGCTTTAACATTTAAAATAGTTTTATTACCATCGAAATAGTTTCCTTTAATGGTAAATACTTCATTTATTTCTGATAAATTTTCAAATTTACCATCGATATGAATGTTGAAAATACCTTGTTTATTCTGATTTTTTATATCAGAAACTTTTCCTTCTAATATCTTTTGTGAATTATTAATTAGTGCCATATTATCACATAATGATTCAACCGACGACATAATATGGGTTGAAAAGATTATGGTTGCCCCGTTATTTCTTAAATTAAGAATTTCTTCTGTAATAATATTTACATTTATAGGGTCAAATCCACTAAAAGGTTCATCAAAAATTAATAGTTTAGGATTGTGTAATATGGTTACAATAAACTGAATTTTTTGTTGCATCCCTTTCGAAAGCTCTTCAACTTTTTTATCCCACCATTGAATTATATCAAATTTCTCGAACCAATATTTTAGTTTTTCTAATGCTTCTTTTTGGCTAAGTCCTTTTAATCTTGCAAGATACAAAGCTTGTTCTCCGACTTTCATTTTTTTATATAAGCCTCTTTCTTCAGGAAGATAACCTATTATTGAAATATGATTTGGATTTAATTTTTCTCCATTTATAAAAACAGTTCCTTCGTCGGGACCAATAATTTGATTTATTATTCTTAAAAAAGTTGTTTTACCAGCTCCATTTGGTCCAAGTAAACCATAAATACTTTGCTTAGGAACATTTATAGAAACATCTCTTAATGCTGTATGATTAGCATATTTCTTATATATATTATTAGCTACTAAATAATCCATTATTAATTAAAATATTCTTTCATTTTTTCAAAAAACGTTTTTTCTCTTCTAGATGGGTTTGGTTCAAAATTCTTCGATTTTTTTAAATCTTCTAACATTTTTCGCTCTTCTTTTGATAAAACTTTTGGAACCCATACATTAACATTAATTAATTGGTCACCTCTTCTATATCCGTTTATTTCAGGTAACCCTTTTCCTCTTAATCTTAAAACTTTTCCTGGTTGAGTTCCTTCTTCAATTTTTATTCTAACCTTACCGTCTATTGTCGGAACTTCAACGTCTATTCCTAGTGCTGCATCACAAAAACTTAAATATAATTCATAGTGTAGATGAATCTCATCTCTTTTTAGCTCTTTGTGTTCTATTTCTTCAACTAAAATTATTAAATCACCAGAAATTCCTCCTCTTGGAGCTGCATTACCTTTCCCTGTAACAGTTAATTGCATTCCATCTCCAACACCTGCTGGTATTTTTAATTCTATAATTTCTTCGTCTTTAACTATTCCTTCACCGTAACAAACATTACATTTCTTTTTAATTATTTTACCTTCTCCATTACAAGTAGGGCAAATAGATCTAGTTTGCATTTGACCTAAAATTGTATTTGCTATTCTAGTAATTTGACCGGTTCCGTGACAAGTAGAACAAGTTTCAAAATCACCACCACTTCCATGACAAGTTTTACAAGGAATATATTTATTTACTTTTATTTTTTTAGTTACACCATTAGCTATTTCTTCTAATGTTAAACTAACTTTAATTCTTAAATTACCACCTCTTCTTCTTCCACCTGTATTTCTAGAGCCATAAGAATATCCACCAAAATTTCCAAATCCCATATCACTAAAGATATCACCGAACTGAGAAAAAATATCATCCATAGACATTCCACCACCATATCCACCACTACTAGCACCACCAACTCCAGCATGACCAAATTGGTCATATCTTTGTCTTTTTTCGTCATTACTTAAAATTTCGTAGGCTTCTGCAGCTTCTTTAAATTTTTCTTCGGCTTGTTTGTCGTCAGGATTTCTATCGGGATGGTATTGTAAAGCTAATTTTCTGTATGCTTTTTTTATTTCATCTTTTGCAGCACCTTTTTGAACGCCTAATATTTCGTAAAAATCTCTTTTTGCCATTAATTTAAATTTTAATTCTTTTTACCTACAACAACTTTTGCATGACGTATAACTTTGTCGCCTAAACAATATCCTTGTTCAATAACATCAACTATTTTTCCATACAATTCTTTTGAATCAACAGGTATTTCGGTTATAGCTTCTTGTAGTTCAGGATCAAATGTTTGTTTTAAACAATCCATGTTTTTTAATCCTTTTTGGTTAAGAATGCTAATTATTTTATTATGAATTAATAAGACTCCTTGTTTAACTGCATCTATTTCAGTAGCCTTTTCAAATGAAATTAAAGCTCTGTCTAAGTCATCTAAAACAGGAAGCATTGAAATTATAATTTCTTCTCCTGCTGTTTTTATTAAATCTATTCTTTCTTTTGATGTTCTTTTTCTGTAATTATCAAATTCAGCATGTAATCTTAAATACTTGTCATTAAGCTCATTGTACTGATTTTTCAATAATGTTATTTCATCTTCTTCTAAAATTTGCTCTTGATTTTCTGTCTCTTGATTTTGAGCTAATTCTTCCTTTTCATTAAGTATTTCTTTTTCAGAATTCATTTCCTTTTCACTCATATTAGAACTATTTTTAGTTTTTCCCCACATATCAATTATTTAGCCATTAAATTAATTGGTCAATTTGACATAACACATAATATTAAATGTGATTAGTTGTCATATATTAATTAGAAAAAAGATATAAATTGTCAGTTTTATTTAACCAATTTTGCTAATTCTTCTTCTAAATTTAATTCTTTTTGTCCTGTTCTTGCAATTATAATTCCTTCTCCATCAATAAGAACCATGCTTGGAATAGATCTAACATTATAAATTGCAGCAGCTTGTGATTGCCAATATTTTAAATCACTAACATGATAAGGCCAATTTAATTTGTCATCAGTTATTGCTTTTACCCATGCATCTTTATTCATATCTAAAGAAACACTATAAATAACAAAGCCATCATTTTTTTTGCTAGTAGCAGTATTCTTGAATTTTTTATCTTTATATTTATTATAGATTTGAACTATTTCAGGGCTTTTTCTTCTGCATGGGCCACACCAAGATGCCCAAAAGTCTATTAAAACAATTTTCCCTTTTAGGCTCGATAATGAAATTTCTTTGCCATTTGGGTCACTAAATTTTAATTCAGGAGCTTTTTGTCCAATATTTAACCCTATTTGAACTTCACTTAATGAGTTATTTAGGCTAAAAGATAGAAAGAACAATGAGAAAATTATTGCAATTGTTTTAACGTTGATAATATTTTTCATATTGAATACTTTTTTCACAAATTTAATAAATTTATAAAAAATAAGCTGCCTATTAAGACAGCTTATTTTAATTAATATTTAGAAAAGAATTTTATAAAGAAAATTCTCTTTTTATTGATTCAACGTAATCTAATTTTTCCCAAGAAAAGAAATCAACGCTTTTAATTTTTTCAACACCTTTGTCTAATACTTTAACTTCTTTTGTGTATGGTGTTCTTCCCATGTGGCCATAAGCTGCAGTTTCTTCATAAATAGGATTTTTAAGGCCTAATCTTTTAATTATATGATATGGTCTTAAATCAAATATTTTTGTAATTTTTTCAGCTATAATGCCATCTGAATAATTAACTTTAGCTGTTCCGTAAGTATTTACATAAACTCCAACTGGTTCAGCAACACCAATAGCATAAGCTAATTGAACAAGAACTTCGTCGCATAATCCTGAAGCAACCATGTTTTTAGCAATATGACGTGCAGCATAAGCAGCAGAACGGTCAACTTTTGAAGGATCTTTACCTGAAAAAGCACCACCACCATGAGCTCCTTTTCCGCCATAAGTATCAACTATAATTTTTCTTCCTGTAAGTCCTGTATCTCCGTGAGGTCCGCCAATAACAAATTTACCTGTTGGGTTAACATGTAAAACATAATTATTATCAAATAATTCTTGAAGTCTTTTTGGTAATTTTGATACAGTATAAGGTATTAGAATGTTTCTAACATCTTCTTTAATTTTATTAAGCATAGTTTTTTCTTCGTCAAAATCATCATGTTGAGTAGAAACAACTATTGTATGAACTCTTTTAGGTTTATTGTCTTCACCATATTCAATTGTAACTTGTGATTTTGAATCTGGTCTTAAATAAAGCATTTTTTTACCTTCTCTTCTTATTTCAGCTAAGTCTTGAACTAATCTGTGAGATAAGTCTAATGATAAAGGCATATAATCGTCAGTTTCAATAGATGCATAACCGAACATCATACCTTGATCACCAGCTCCTTGTTCTTCTTCTTTTTCTCTTTCAACACCTTGATTAATATCGCTTGATTGTTCGTGAATTCCTGATAAGATTCCACAAGAATTACCATCAAACATATATTCTGCTTTTGTATATCCAATTCTGTTTATTACTCTTCGTGCAATTTTTTGTAAATCAACATAAGCCTGTGACTTAACTTCTCCAGCTAAATTCACCAAACCTGTTGTAACCAAAGTTTCACAAGCAACTTTTGAATTAGGGTCTTGTCTTAAAAACTCATCTAATATTGCATCTGATATTTGGTCTGCTACTTTATCTGGATGCCCTTCTGACACAGATTCTGATGTAAATAAATATCCCATTTTTTTGTTTTTTAAATTAATATTTTTTTTGCAAATTAATATAAAATTATTCTTATATACAAGTATATAAAACGATATCTTATTATTTTGTTAATTTATGAAAGATTTCTTCTAATGATTGTTCTTTTTTAGATAATGAAAGTACAGATAAACCTTTTTCTACCGAAAATTTATTTAAGTTTTCTCTTATATCTTTTGATGAAGTTATTTCCCAAGTATTTTCACCTAAATAAACAATGTTTTCAATGTTTAATTCTTTAATATTTAATTCTTCTTTACTTATTTCTTTATTAAACTCAATTTTTATAATGTTTTTCGTGGTTTTTTCCTGAATATTAATTGTTTTTTCGTCCTTAACAATTACACCTTTGTTTATAATTATAACTCTATTGCACATGTTTTCAACCTCTTGCATAATATGAGTTGACAGTAAAACAGTTTTTTCTTTTCCAATTTCTTTTATCAAATTTCTTATTTCAACTATTTGATTTGGGTCTAATCCAGAAGTAGGTTCATCTAAAATTAATACTTTTGGATTATGCAATAATGCTTGAGCTAAACCAACTCTTTGTTTATAACCTTTAGATAAAGCACCTATTTGTTTTTTATATTCTTCTTTTAGTCCAGTTAGGCCAATCATTTCATCAATTCGAGACTTGCTGTTTTTACCTAATTTATATATTCCTGCTACAAATTCTAAATATTCTTTAACATACATTTCGTGGTACAAAGGGTTGTTTTCGGGTAAATAACCAACATTTTTTCTAACCTCTATGCTATTTTCATAAATATCATAATCACAAACCGACACATTACCTTCGTTTGGTGGTAAGAAACAGGTTATAATTTTCATCATAGTAGATTTTCCTGCTCCATTAGGTCCTAAAAAACCAACTATTTCGCCTGATTCAACATTAAACGATACATTATCTAAGGCTTTTTGTTTGCCGTATATTTTTGTGATATTGCTTACTTTTATTGACATAATTAAATTTTTTACAAATATATTTAATTTAAAATTATAAATTTATTTATTAAAACAAATTAGTATCTTCTAACATTTTAACATAATTATAGTATCTGTCATAGTTAATTTCTCCGTTTTCAACGGCTTTTTTTACTTCACAGCCAGGTTCATTAACATGAATACAATTATTAAATTTGCATTTATTAACATATTTCATCATTTCAGGAAATCTGTGTGCTAACTCATTTTTTGAAGTATTAAAAAGTCCAAATTCTTTAATACCCGGAGTGTCAATAATTCTTCCACCAAAACTTAATTCAAACATTTCGGCAAAGGTTGTAGAATGCATACCTTTCTCATGAACCGAAGAAATAGGTTTTATTTTAAGATTTAAATCTGGTTGTATCGCATTAATAATTGAAGATTTACCAACTCCAGAATGTCCAATAATTAAAGATGTTTTGTCTTTTAAAATATCTTTAACTTTATCGAGATTAATATTTTCAGTTGCAGAAATATGAACAACATTATAATTAATTTTTCTGTAAAGTTCGGTTATTTCATTTAAATGCTCTAGCTCTGCGTCATTGTAACTATCAAGTTTGTTAAAAATAATATTAGCTGGTACGTGATATGATTCGGCAGTAACTAAAACTCTATCAATAAAACCTAACGAAGTTCTAGGTTTTGAAATGCAGGCAATTAATAAAATTTGGTCTAAATTAGATGCAATAATATGTGATTGCTTCGAAAGGTTTGTTGCTTGTCTTATGATGTAATTTTTTCTTTCAAAAATTTTACTAATTACACCTGTTTTATCGTTTTCAATAAATTCATATTCAACCTCATCACCAACAGCAATTGGATTTGTATCTTTAATACCTTTTAATCTAAATACCCCTTTAATTTTACATTCTGTAATTTTATTATTACTAATATCTTTAACAGAATACCAACTGCCAGTAGATTTAAAAACTACACCTTTAAACATATTTAGACTTTTAGCTTAAAAAAATACCTGAATCTGTAATTAATTTAACAAATTCAGGTAAATTTTAAATATATAAATAATAATTAATATCTATAATGCTCTGGTTTATAAGGGCCTTCGATTGGAACTCCGATATAATCAGCTTGTTCATTAGATAATTTTGTTAATTTAACTCCAATTTTTGCTAAATGTAATCGAGCAACTTCTTCATCAAGAACTTTCGATAATCTATAAACTTTATTTTCGTATTTACCTTTGTTTAATTGAAGGTCAATTTGAGCTAAAGTTTGATTTGTAAAAGAATTACTCATAACAAAAGAAGGGTGTCCTGTAGCACAACCTAAATTAACTAAGCGGCCTTCTGCAAGTAAAAATATTGCTTTTCCATCTGGAAATTCGTATTTATCAACTTGAGGTTTAATGTTTATTATTTTAATTCCTGGCCATTCATTTAATTTCTCAACTTGTATTTCATTATCAAAGTGACCAATATTACAAACAATTGCTTGGTCTTTCATTTTTGAAATATGTTCTGCTGTAATTACATCTTTATTTCCAGTTGTTGTAACAAAAATATTACCTTCAGAAAGAGCGTCTTCGATAGTTGTAACTTTAAATCCTTCCATTGCAGCTTGTAAAGCACAAATTGGGTCAATTTCAGTTACAATTACTCTTGCACCATAAGATTTCATTGATCTTGCACAACCTTTTCCTACATCACCATAACCTAAAACAACAACAACTTTACCTGCTAACATAACATCTGTTGCACGTTTAATACCGTCAGCTAAAGATTCTCTACAGCCGTATAAGTTGTCAAATTTTGATTTAGTAACTGAGTCATTAACATTAATTGCAGGAATTAATAATTCGCCTCTTTCCATCATTTGATATAATCTGTGAACTCCTGTTGTAGTTTCTTCTGAAACACCGTACCATTCGTTAACAGCTGTATGCCATCTTTTAGGTTCTTCTTGTAATATGGTTTTTAAAGTACTTAAAACAATACTTTCTTCTTTACTACCTGGTATAACATTTAATACAGATGCATCTTTTTCAGCAGCAAATCCTTTATGAATTAAAAGAGTAGCATCGCCACCATCATCAACAATCATATTTGGACCTTTTCCACCAGGGAAAGCCAAAGCTTGACTTGTACACCACCAATATTCTTCAAGAGTTTCGCCTTTCCAAGCAAAAACAGGAATTCCAGCAGCAGCTATAGCAGCAGCAGCATGATCTTGTGTTGAAAATATATTGCAACTTGCCCATCTTACATCGGCACCAATAGCAACTAATGTTTCAATTAATACTGCTGTTTGAATTGTCATGTGTAATGAACCCATAACTCTAACGCCTTTTAACGGTTTTTCTTTAGAGTATTTTTCACGAACTGCCATTAAACCTGGCATTTCTTGTTCAGCAATTTCAATTTCTTTTCTTCCAAAATCTGCTAAAGAAATATCTTTGATTTTGTACTTTAATTCATAATCTGTAAATTTCGTCATCTTAAATATTTTATATAAATTTTGATAATTTGCAAAGGTAAATATTTTTTTTATAAGGAAAACAGTCTAGTATTAAAATAAATTAATGTGCTTCAAACCAGTTTTTTCCATATCCTGTTTCAACAACCAGAGGAACCGATAATTTAACAGCATTAGTCATCTTTTCTTTAACTATTGTATCTAAAAATTCAATTTCAGATATATGCATATCAAATATTAATTCATCATGTACTTGCAGTATCATTTTTGATTTATAATTATTTTCATGAAATGTTTTATTAATATTTATCATTGCCATTTTTATTATATCGGCAGAAGAACCTTGTATTGGTGCATTTATGGCGTTTCGTTCGGCATAACCCCTTACATTGGCATTACTCGAATTTATATCTTTTAAATATCTTCTTCTTCCTAAAATTGTTTGCACAAAACCATTTTCTCTGGCAAAAACAATCGAGTTGTCCATGTATTCTTTAACTTTTGGATATTGAAGAAAGTAGTTGTTTATTAGTTCTGCCGATTCTTTTCTCGGAATATTTAAATTTTGCGATAATCCAAATGCCGAAATGCCGTAGATAATGCCAAAGTTAACCGATTTAGCTCTTCTTCTCATGTCAGAAGTAACTGCTTCAATTGGAATATGGAAAATTTTTGATGCTGTTTCTGTATGAATATCAATTCCATTTTTAAATGCATTTATTAATCCTTCATCTTTACTTAAATCAGCTATAATTCTTAATTCAATTTGTGAATAATCTGCCGAATAAAAAAGGTAATTTTGACTTCGAGAAATAAATGCTTTTCTTATTTCTCGGCTTTTCTCGGTTTTTATCGGTATATTTTGCAAGTTCGGATTAGTTGAACTTAGTCTGCCAGTTGCTACTATCCCTTGATTAAAAGTTGTATGAACTTTGTTTGTTCTTATATTTATTAGCTCTGGCAAAGCATCAACGTAGGTGTTTAGTAGTTTTTTTAATGTTCTGTGCGATAAAATTTCATCTATTATTTGATGTTTGCCTTGTAATTTCAATAAAACATCTTCACCAGTTGAATATTGTTTTGTCTTTGTTTTTTTAGCATTATCATCAATTTTTAAATGTTCAAATAATACTTCACCTAATTGTTTTGGTGATGAAATATTAAAATCAACTCCTGCTAATTCAATTATTTTTTTATCAACTTTTTCAATTTCTGCTGTTAATTCAATAGAATATTTATTTAAAAATTCTTTGTCAATTTTTACTCCTTCAACTTCTATTTCATATAAAACATACAATAAAGGCATTTCAACTTCTTTAAATAAATTGTATGTATTACTTTTTTTCATTTCATTTTCAAAAACATCTTTTAATTGCCATGTAACATCAGCATCTTCACAAGCATATTTATAAACTTCTTGTGGAGTTTTATCTTTCATGTTTAATTGTTTTACGCCTTTTTCTCCAATAAGTGATTCAATTTTTATTGGCGTATAGTTTAAATACATTTCCGATAAAAAATTCATATTATGCCTTAAATCGGGTTCTAATAAATAATGAGCAATCATAGTGTCGAATAAATCGCCTTTTACTAATATGTCATACCATCTTAAAACAGTTAAATCGTATTTTATATTATGACCAATTTTTAGAATTTTCTCGTCTTCAAATACTTGCTTAAACTCATTAATAATATTGTATGCTTCATTGTAAGATTGAGGCAATCCGATATAATATGCTTCATTTTTTTTGTAAGAAAAAGAAATTCCAACAAGTTCTGCTTTCCATTGGTCAATATTAGTTGTTTCGGTATCAAAGCAAATTTCTTTTTGCGATAATAATGCTTTTATTAAGTTTTGTCTTTCTTCTTTTGTTTCTAATAACTTATAATCAACATTAATGTCTTTTATTGAATTTACCTTGCTTCTTTCATTTTCAATAACTTCAGATAAACCATCAAATAATGTGTTTTGAGCAGTTGTATTTTCAGAAATTGATTCTTTTTCTTTAACGTTATTATTTATATTTATAAGCTTGTTTATTAGTGATTTAAATTCAAGCTCTTCAAATAATACGGCTATTTCATTAATATTAGGTATGCTTAATTCAAATTCTTCTTCATTAAACTCAACCGGAACATCGGTAATAATTGTAGCTAATTTTTTTGATAATAGAGCTTGTTCCGAAAATTTTTTAACATTTTCTTGTAGTTTACCTTTTAATTTGTCGGCATTTAAAATAATATTTTCTACACTACCATAGTCATTAATTAATTGTTTTGCTGTTTTTTCTCCAACACCAGGAACACCAGGAATATTATCACTTGAATCTCCCCATAATCCAAGTATATCAATAACTTGACTAGGTGTTTGTATTTCAAATTTCTTGCAAATTTCATTAACTCCTAATATCTCAACTTCGTTTTTCATGCGAGAAGGCTTGTATATAAGAATATTATCTCTTACTAGTTGCCCAAAGTCTTTGTCGGGTGTTACCATATAGGTAGTATAACCTTTGCTTGAAGCCATATAAGCTAAAGTTCCAATTACATCATCTGCTTCGTAACCGTCGCAAGAAATAGTTGGAATGTTTAATGCTTTTATAATTGATTTAATGTATGGAATGGCAATAGTAATATCTTCTGGTGTTTTCTCTCGATTTGCTTTGTATTCAGGATACATTTCATGTCTAACAGTTGGTTTGCTTGTATCAAAAACAGCTACAATATGTGATGGTTTTTCTGAAAAAATTAAATCTAAAAGAGTATTAGTAAAACCAAAAATAGCAGAAGTATTTAATCCGTTTTTATTAATTCTCGGAGATTTAATAAATGCAAAATAAGCTCTGTAAATTAGAGCATAAGTATCAATTAAAAATAATCTGTTTTTATCTTTTATGTTTGAATAAGTCATTTAAATATATTGTTTTGTTTATTTTCCAATTAATTGCATTTTGTTTTCCGCAATTTTTTTTGCAATATATTCTTTTAACTGTTGAAAAGTCATATTTTCAGTTTCGATGCTAATTTTATCTCTAATATCTCTCATCATTTTAACAGCATCAAATAATTTTTCTTTTTTCTTAGTCTTCATATCTTATCAGGTCTTTGGGATTTCTTATTTCTATCATTGTATAGCCAAGTCTTAAATTTACAGAGTTATACCCTTTTATTCGTTCTAAATTTACAATATGTTTAAAGTTCCAACTAGCTAAAACATCAACTTTATGTATTGTTGCTAGTGCTATATGTCTACAGTCCATTAAACTGGTTTTTCCAACTACTTTTTCTGAAATATATGAATTAGCAAGGTTTATTGATTCTTCAGTTAATTCAATACGTTCAAAATTTTTCGGTGGATATTTTAATAACAATTCTCGAACATGATTAGGAGCAATAAATAATTCAATATCTAATAAATCTGAAACAACAAAAACAACTTCTTCTTTTTCTAATCTTTCAAATAATTTTAATGTAGCTTCTTTAAACTCTTCATCAAAATACCCCACAACAATTGAGGTATCAATATATATTCTTTGTTTCATTACAAAAATATTTTTATTATACAAAGATAATCATTTTAACTTGAAAAATTATAAATATAGTTCTCATAACTTAATTTTGGTTGCTATTGAAGACAATTTAAATTCGAACAATAATAGTTTGATTATAAAAGACATAATAGAAATGATGGAAATACATATATTATGTCGATAAAACCTGAACGAAGTGAGTATGAAAATGGCACTACGCTGGCTCAATATAATTATGATTATAATACAGACATTAAAGCCGGTGCAGTAAAAATATCACCAAATGGGACATTTTTAGCAGTGTCTAATCATCCAAAAAATTCAGGTATTCTTAAATTATTACAGGCATCAACAATAAAAATATATGATGTATCAAACAATTTTAAATCATTAACGCTTAAGAGAGAAATTGATTTACCAAAAAATGTAAAAAGTTTTGAATTTTCACCTGAAAATAAATATCTTTACATTTTAACAGAAGATAATATATTGAGCAGATACAATTTAAATACAAATACAAATGAGGTTGTTGGTAGTAATTATGAGTGCCAAGACATGCTTCGTAGCAGAAGAGGCGAATTATTATTGCAAACAAAAAATGACATAGTTGTATTAGAAAATGTTGACAATATAAATGTAAATGAAGTTACAAGAACCAATTTAAATGTAACAACAGCAAACTCAACAAATAAATTAACACAAAGTTATCAGTTGCAAACATATAAAATTTATCCCGAAGCACCTGATTTAAACATATTTACGCGTAATATTGGTAACAAGCAATATCAACTAGCAGACCATTTAGGCAACGTGCGAGTAGTTATAACCGATCGCAAATTAGTTGTAGTTGAATCAGGTGGTTTAACAGGCTACACTGCTGATATTACTAGCTTAACCGATTATTATTCATTTGGTATGACTATGCCTGGCAGAAGTTATAACTCCTCTAGTTATAGGTTTGGGTACCAAGGGCAAGAGAAAGATAACGAGATAAAAGGCGAAGGCAACTCACTAAATTACAAATACCGTATGCACGACCCACGTTTAGGTAGGTTCTTTGCAGTTGACCCTCTTGCTGCTAAATACCCTTACAACTCACCTTATGCGTTTAGTGAGAATAGAGTGATTGACGCAGTTGAATTGGAGGGTTTGGAGAAATATACGGTTAATCAGCAATTTCCACTAAATAGCAATCAATCATCAAGTTTCAACTCTAATCAGACTGCAAATGCTACAGGAAGTAACGCAGAAGTAATAATGACATCAGGGAACGCTAAAGGTTCACATACTGAGAAAAAACAATTTAATCCACCTAGGCCAATAGGTCCTGTCCAAAATACTTCTAATGTTACAAATACTTCTGGAATTATTCTCCCCAATAATATAAATACGAATGTAAATGCTAATACAGTAGCAAATTTAAGTGCTTTTTTATCAACAAATATTAATACTGCCATTGTAACCCAACAAGCAAATGCTAATGCAACAGTTGGAACAAATACTACGGTAATAACTCCATCTCCAGCTCAATCTGAGATCGTTAATAATAATGTTTTTGTAAATACTATTACTACTGCAACCCAAATTTCTACAGTTAATAGTTCCACTGTTAGTCTACAGTCAATTAATATTAAAGCATCAGTAATGACACCTACAGTGGTGGCGTTACAACAGAATCTCCAATCTCAGGGGTTTACAGTTAATGTTATTTTAAATTCAGTATTTGGTGGAACAGTATTTTATGAAGGGAGTAATGGGTTTTCTATAGACTTTACTACTAATACAGCAACAACAACAACGACTAATACTACATTCACTAGAACCATTTCTGCTCCCTATGAAAACTAAATTAACAATATTTTTTTCTTTATTTTTAATATGTTTTGGAGTAGCTCAAAACATATTAGATTATTATCCAAAAACATTTAAGCCACCATTGGTTTTTGATAGAAATTCTATTAGATTTTTATATGATTCCACTTTTTCCATTAGATTAGATGAAGTTTTATCCTCATTTGTTAATTATGAAAAAGAGCCTCAAATAATATATAATGATTCAATTGCAAAATTTTATCCATTATTTAGAGTAGAATCCGATGAAACATTTGGTTTGTTTTCGTATTTAAAAATTAGAAGTATATTTGAAAATAAAGAATTTATATTTTATACTGTTTTTAAAAAGGGAAAAAACCCATATGTGATAAGTAATTATTCTCTTTATTCAGATGATATTTATCCGGATATTTTTTATTGGTATTCAGATTCTCAAATTATCAGATATATTTTTGATGATAGTATAAATTTGAAGATTATTGAGAAACAAAGAATGGAATTACAAGAAAATTTAGAAATTCCAAATATTGGTAATATAACTGGGATAAATAAAATAAATGAATTTACTGATTTTATTTATAGTAGTTTTATTGAAATACAGACCCCACTTACTTTTAATACTAATTTTTTTAATACTAATTTTTTGTTCTTTCAAATTCAAGACAGTATATTTAAGGATAGATTATTGATTTGGAAAAAAATTGATTCGAAAAAAGTGCAAAATTTTATCTTAAATCCAATGTTTTATTTTACTATTGAAAATATTAAGTGTTACTTTTATGTTATTAAATGGGGTGAATACAATTTATTTGGTCTTTTTACCTTAAAAAATAATGAAATCGATAAAATAATAGATATTTGCGTTGATAAAAATTCATGTCATTTCATAACAATTAAAAATAGAGAAATTATTGTAGAGGAAGAGCATCATAAAGTAGTTAAAACTATATCACTTTAAAAAAATGATGGTCAGTCCCTTTTTTAATTCGTTGTGCGACCCTGAAAGCTTTCGGGAGTAACCGTGAGTTTCTATGCAATTCTGTAATAAAACTATAAAGAGCCAACGTGAGTTTCTACGTAATTCTGCAATAAAACCTAAAACACCGAAGAGAAAAAAGCCAACCAAAAGCAATTAAAAAGCTGCTATATTCTTAAGTTTAACGGATTTAATAAGGGCATCGATTGCGTAAAGAATATGGTTTTTGTCTTCGTGTTCGAATTTTATTTGGTGTAATAAAAGTAGTTTTATTACATAAGAAAAGAAGATTAAATGTTTTCTAATAGTTTTTTTATCTCATTGTCTAAAATAGTATTTTTTTCAGATTTGTCGTAAATAGATATTAAAAAAACTTCTTTTTTAATAGCATAAACAAAACTAATAACTCTAGCACCGCCAGATTTACCTTTGTTTTTACTTTTTATAACCAATCTTATTTTATAACAATTATTTCCTAAAGGTTTTCCTTGTTCAGGGTTTTCACTAAGGCTGTTATTTAAAAGGGTTAAATCTTCTTTTAATGAGTGATATTTTTTTATTAATCTTTTTGCTTCCTTTTGAAAGTTAAGAACAGGTATTATATTATAACTCATTTAAAAACTCGTTAAGTGATTTCTGTTTTTTCTTACCTGACTTAATAAGTTTTACTTCTTTAATAGCCTCTTGTATTCCTTTCAAAATTTTTTCATTTGAAGGCTCACTATCTTCAATTTTAATATTGATTTCGTTCAATATTTTATTCCATTCATTAATAGGAATAATAACTGCGTTTGGAATGCCTTTACTATTCGATATGTAATTAATATGTAAATTCATATTACTAAAATAAGTCTTTCTTTTCTACTTCACAAATATACAATTTTTTATTAAAGCTAGAAAAGCATTATTAAAAAAACGCTAATAAAATTGTAAAAATACAATAATCAAAGCTAAAGCTTTATGTTTTAATGTTAAACAAACAATATCTTTTCAAAGGAAAAAATAGAATTAAAAAAGTTCCTCTGAAAATAAAAAATAGTTATTTTTGAATATTCATAAAATAGCAAATGAACATTTTTCAAGAGACATACAGCGAAAAAAAACATACATTAAAAAAAGGTGTAAAGGCTTACCATTTAGGCAACGTGTTAGCAGTAGTTAGTGATAAAAAAATTGCACAAGACGACGGAGTAGGAATAGTTAGTATTGCATTCTGGGATGTAGGTGCTGTTTATTATGGAGGAAAATTGTTCTTTACAACAACATTAACAAACACTCAATATATGATCGATAATGGAATTAATCCAGGAATGCAGTTTATCATTAATAAAGAATAAGATATCATGATTACTTTTTTAGATTATTTCTTGCTTAAGATTTATAAATTTATTTTCTACTTAAGAAAAGATGAAAATATTGCAAAATCTGCAGCTCATTTATATACAAGTTTTTATATTTTACAGATAATAATTTCTTTGCTTAGTCTATTAGGTATTCTATACAACAACAAAGTTAGTCAATTAGTTTTATATAATGATACTTCACTTTATTGGATGATATTATGGATAATATGTCCTATAATTTTAAAAATCAGATATTATCGTTTAGTAAAAATTTCATCAATAGAAGAGTCTTACAATATGTTAGAAGAAAGAAAATTAAAAATTTTTAATTTTTTAATTTTCTTCATGTTGATTGCTGTTCCTATAATTTTTATGTATTTAATAGTTGCATATTAATTGAATGTCGGTTTCTATATAATTCTATACCCCCAGCGTCAGTTTCTACGCCCTTCTGCAATAAAACAATACGAATATTACTCATGTATTAAATTGTTTTCAGCGGTATTCGTGAACCTTGGGTTTCGTTTTTTGCTAAAAAAGAAAGGAGTTATTTTTTGAGAAATGTTAGGTGTTAATAAGAATACCATTCCTTTGAATTTCAATTAAAAAGCCACTATTATCATTATCCTTTTCAATAAGTATTGGTTCTATTCTGTCGTCAATTTGCCTTCTTAATTTCCATAATAATGGTTGAATAGAAAAAAAATCACCCTCTGCTTTATTAACAATTATAGCCACATCAATATCGCTATCAGAATTGTTTGTATTTTTTGCATAAGAACCAAATAAATACACTTTTTCAAAAGACATATAGGATTTTAGTAAAATACTATATTTTTTCACTTTATCTATAGCTTCACTTTTATCCATTTTTGTATTGCTTTAGTTTTTTCAATAATTTCTTCACATTTATCTTTGGTTAAACTTTTTAGAAGTTTTTCTTTATGCGAAGGGTAACGTGCTTCAATATTTAAAGGTTCTATTATCTTTTTGATCTTCGGAAAACAGTTCGTAAAAATCACCTTTTTTAGCCAAATAAGATAAACTATGTGAATATGGAGCAATATCTGATTTAAGAAAAGTATAATATGATTTAAAAGCTTTTTCTATTGTTTGATGACACATAAAGCCAACATATAAATATCTTTTACTTTTAAGCATTGCTTTTGCTGTTTCAAAATCATAATCAGATAATTCAATCCAATATTTTACTTTATCATCCATTCTTAGGTGTATTTCTACAAAGATATATAAATTTAAAAAATAAAATAAAATTTTAGTCTTTTAAAATCAGAGTGAGTTTCTTTGTGATTCTGAAATCTGCCACCAGTTGTGCGATTTGTAACTTCGCACCAAGTAAAAGTTAGTTTCCAAAACTAACAAAAAGTGTAGTTAAAAACTACAGGTTATTAAATGCGAAGTTACCCCCGAAAGCTCCTAAAAACCGCAAGTTATTAACAATAAATTCTGTAAAACATTAT
>CAZJKL010000040.1:0-29803 GCA_964546655.1 uncultured Bacteroidales bacterium
GAATGTACGAAAACTATATGGATTATACCGATGATGCTTGTATGAATATTTTTACCGCTAATCAAGCTACTCGTATGAGGTCATATATTACTTCTACTAGTAATTATACAAATATGGTATCAACGGCTAATATTTCTGCAGTTGGATGTAGTAGTTTAGGTATTAATAATATTGATGCTACTAATAATAGTTTAAATATTTATCCTAACCCAAATAATGGTCAATTTAAAATAGAATTAAATTTAGAAAATTATAATAATGCTAATTTAAATGTTTATGATGTTTATGGCAAATTGGTTATATCTGAATCATACAACAATATAAAGAGCATTAATAAAATGTATAACTTTAACAACTTACAATCAGGCATATACTTTATAAAAGTTATTTCTAATGATAAGGTTTATTCTGAAAAATTCATCATTAATTAAATCATAAAACTATTTAAAAGTTTATAACCCAATAAAAAAAGCCCTCGAAATTTCGAGGGCTTTTTTTATTTTTAATATTTATCTAAAGCTTATTCAATAACAACCTTTAAAGTTTTTGCTGTTGAATCATTTTTAATTCTAATAAAATAAATTCCTGACTCTAAATTACTAGTTGAAATTTTGTGATTTGAATTTGATGATTTAGTTATTTTTTCACTATAAACAATTTGTCCTACATTATTTAAAATTTCAATTTCACCATTTGAATTTGAAGTAAAATTTACATTTAAATAATCTTTAGCCGGATTAGGATATAATGAAACATTAACATCATTATTAACATCATTTACATTTAAATTACTAGCATAATAATAAATAAATTTTTGTCCATACATTAAAGTATCATTTTGACTATCATACCAGAATGTAATTCTTTCTGTAATTTCATCTGATGAACCATACGAATAAATCAAACTATCTATTTTATTAGGAACCCAAATCTCATTTAAAGTATCATATTCAGCATTATAATAACTAATCAAATTATTTAAATTGTCATAATTAATTATTTCTTTTTTATCATCAATCCAATCATTTGATAATGTATCCCATATCTGAGAATATTTTTCATACAATTTATTATCATTAATAACACTATAAGATTTCTCCATATTAATATAACCAGTATCATTTCTCATTAACGTAGTCATTGCTGTTGGTTCTGTTCCACTGCCAATAAAATTATTGTATCCTAATCCCCATTCAACATCAATCACTTTCCCAACAGTGTCGCCACCTTGAATATAATACGCTAAAATAGGCTTATCATTTTGGTCCCATTCTGAAAAAATATAATATCCATTGGTGTCCCAAACAAAATTAGCTGTATCATATTTTAATTGAATCCAAGTTTCAACATCATTATTTACATTTAATGTAAAAAGGCTAGAATCATATCTAGTTATCCCCCAATTACCATCAGTATATCCGTAATTTCTTTCTGCAATAACTCTTCCTCCTTGGTCATAATTTCTATTCTCTGCCCAAGATATTCCCCATTGACTTCCATCCCAATGATATCCTGCCTGATAAATTAAATTGTTACCTTGGTATGTTCTTTCTTCTTTATAATCATTAAGGTCAAAAGATTGAGTTTGATAATTAAAATTTTTTGAAATCATCATAATTAACTTACCACTCTGATTATAAGTATATGTTTCCATACCTGCTGTATCCCAAATTTCCATATTATCATTATAAAAATAATAATAAGAAGAGTCAGGATTATAAGTACTGTAAATTGGTGTTTCTCGTTCGTCAAACTGAGAAAATGCAATATTAGCAAACACAATTGCAAATAAAGTTAAAAGTAATTTTTTCATCATAATTGTTTAGTTTAAAGGTTAGTAAAATTATTTGTTTATACGTATTAAATTAAATAAAGTTAAAAAAGAGGCTTATTAAAATTTTATTTTTTTAAATATTTGTGGTAAATATTTTAATGCTGCTTCAATTTTCATTCTTTCTCTCGCATTTATAGCTGGCGTTCCAAAATATGTTTGTCCAGGTTTTGTGCTTTTACCAACACCTGATTGTGCTAAAACAATAGTTCCTTTAGCAATTACCAAGTCTTTAGAAACACCAACTTGAGCCCATAAAATAACATCATCTTCAATTCTTGTACAACCTGCTATTCCAACAAAAGAAGCAAATAAACAACGTTTCCCAATTATTACATCGTGTCCAACGTGAATGTGATTATCTAATTTTGTATCTTCTCCAATTATTGTATCTCCCGAAACACCTTTATCTATTGTGCAACAACCACCTATTTCAACTTTATCTTCAATAATTACATTACCACAACTGTGCATTTTATGAAATCCGTCGGCACGTTTTTGGAAATAAAACGCATCTGCACCTAAAACAGTTCCTGAATGTATAATAACATTATTACCAATAATAACATTGTCGTAAATTGATGCATTAGCATGAATTAAACAATTTTTACCTATTGTAACATTATTGCCAATAAACGCACCTGGTTGAATAACAGTTCCTTCACCAATTTTCGCACTATCGCTTATCAGTTTATTTGCAGCACTAAAAGGTCTAAATTTTCTAGTTAAAAAATTGTAATCTTTAAAAGGATCATTAGAAATAATTAATGCTTTGCCTTTTGGACATTCAACATCTTCTTTATTAATTATTATAGTTGTAGCATTTGAATTTAATGCTTTGCTGTAATATTTTGGATGATCAACAAAAGTAACATCTCCAGCCTCAACTTGATGTATTTCATTTATTCCTGTAATTAAGTGTTCATGGTTTCCTATATATTTTGCGTTTATCAATTCCGATAATTGCTTTAATGTAAATGATGGGTTTAATTTCATATATTTTTTTATTTGTAATTTTTAAATAATTTATTATATTTTATCTTAAGTTTATTCGTCTGCAAATATAAAAAATAATGAATTACTTATTATTTCTTATTATATGTATTTTTAGACTTTTTCGAAATTTATGCTTTTATTAATTTTTGCATTTATTGTTTAATATTTATATCTTTACGCAAGTTTTTATTTTTGCATTTTTATATTTATTTTTCAATAGAAATAACTTAAACTTTTAACAATGAGAATAGATAAAGAATTTAGAGATTTTGCTGTTAAGCATAAAGGTATTAATGGTTTAGCTTATGATAAATACACGGCTATTACTAGTGGTTATATTTCTCCAACAATTATTGAAGAACGTCAGCACAATGTTGCAACAATGGATGTTTTTTCTAGATTAATGATGGATAGAATAATATTTTTAGGTGTTCCTATTGATGATACAGTTGCTAATATAATTCAGGCTCAATTATTATTTTTAGAATCAGTTGATGCTGACAGGGATATTCAAATTTATATTAATTCTCCGGGCGGTGGAGTATATGCAGGATTAGGTATTTATGATACAATGCAATATATTATACCAGAAGTAGCTACTATTTGCACAAGCTTAGCAGCATCAATGGCTGCAGTTATTTTATGTGCAGGAGCTCACGGAAAAAGAACAGCTTTAAAACATGCAAGAGTTATGATTCACCAACCAATGGGAGGTGCTGAAGGACAAGCTTCAGATATTGAAATAACAGCAAGAGAAATTCAAAAACTAAAAAAAGAACTTTACGAAATCATAGCTAAACATTCTGGAAAAACTTATGATCAAGTTTGGAAAGATTCTGACAGAGATTATTGGATGATAGCAGAAGAAGCTAAAAAATATGGTATGATTGACGAAATTTTAGAAAGAAATACTAAAAAGAAAGTTTAATATTTTAATATATGCTTGATATAATTAAAAATTTTATTGCTCAAAAAAACATTGCAATTGTAGGCGTTTCTCGAAATAAATCGAAAATGGGTTATTTAATTTATAACCTTTTAAAAACCCAAAATTATACAGTTTTTCCTGTTAATCCTAGTATTGATTTTATTGATGAAAATAAAGTTTACAATAATATTAATTTAATAGAAGAAAGTATTGATGCTGTAATAATATGCACAAAACCCGAAATTACAATTAATATTTTGAAAGAAAGCATACACAAAAACATTAAAAATATATGGATACAAAAAGGTGCTGAAAACAGCGAAATTATAGATTATATTAAAGAGAACAACTTAAATGTAGTTTATGAAAAATGCATCTTTATGTTTATTGAGCCAGTTAAAGGGGTTCATAGTTTTCACCGATTTTTAACTAAACTATTTGGTAAATATCCGCAATAAAAATGAAAAAAAATAATGATAAATGCTCCTTCTGCGGGAGAGATAAGAATGAGTGTGAAGGAGGATTTTTAATATCTGGTCTTGAAGGCAAAATTTGCATTCAATGTGCAAAACAAGCTTACGACATAATAAATCAAGAAGAAGTTTTTAGTCTTAATAACAATACAAAGATTAATCTTAAAAACTTTAAGCCAAAAACTATTCATGCATTCTTAAATGAATATGTTATAGGCCAAGATGAAGCAAAAAAAGTTATAAGTGTTGCTGTTTACAATCACTATAAAAGAATTTTACATTCAACAAATAAAAATGATATTGAAATAGATAAATCAAATATTATTTTAGTTGGTGAAACCGGAACAGGTAAAACATTATTAGCAAGAACAATTGCTCGTTATTTAGATGTTCCTTTTTGTATTGCTGATGCAACTGTTTTAACCGAAGCTGGTTATGTTGGAGAAGATGTTGAAAGTATTATTTCTAGATTACTGCAAGCTGCCGATTATAACGTTGCTAAAGCAGAACAAGGAATAGTTTTTATTGATGAAATTGATAAAATAGCTAGAAAAAGTGATAACCCTTCAATAACTAGAGATGTTTCGGGAGAAGGCGTTCAACAAGCAATGTTAAAACTTTTAGAAGGGGCTGTTATAAATGTTCCTCCTCAAGGTGGCCGAAAACATCCTGAACAAAAATTTATTCAGGTTAATACCAAAAATATTTTATTTATTTGTGGTGGTGCTTTTGATGGTATTTCTTCAATAATAGCTGGAAGAATTAAAACTAATTCAATGGGATTTAAAACTAGAGAAAATAATAATATTGATAAAAATAATCTTTTACAATATATTGCCCCTCAAGATTTAAAGAAATATGGTTTAATTCCAGAACTTATCGGAAGACTTCCTATAGTTAGTTTTTTAGAGCCTTTAGACAAAGCAACATTAAGAAGAATTTTAACCGAACCTAAAAATGCTCTTATAAAACAATATGAACATCTATTTGAGTTAGATAATATTAAATTAATTATTGAAGATGATGTTTTAGATTATATTGTTGAAAAAGCTATTGAATTTAAACTTGGTGCTAGAGGGTTAAGATCAATTTGTGAAGCTATAATGCTGGACGAAATGTATGAAAAACCTTCGGAAACAAAAGTTAAAGACGTTATAATTACTAGGAATTATGCCGATAAAAAACTAAACAAAATTATTTCGAACAAACTAAAAATTGCTTAAAAACTTAATAATAAATTGATTATGAGAACTCTTTCATTTTTAATATTTGCTTCATTATTAGTTTCTATTTTATCTTGTAATAATGCTAATAAAACTAATGATGAATCTATAAATACTCAAATAATTAACAACCCAAATTCATCAGAAACAGCTGTTATAGACTCTACAAATATGCCTGTAATTAAGTTTGAAAATGAAGTTCACGATTTTGGAAAAGTTAATGAAGGTGAAATTTTAACGTATTATTTTCAATTTAAAAATGAAGGAAAATCTGATTTAGTTATCTCTAATGCAAGAGCAACTTGCGGTTGCACTGTTCCACAATGGCCAAAAGAACCTATAAAACCAGGGGATAAAGGAATTATTGAAGTTTCATTTAATACTAACGGGAAAAGTGGTATTAATACAAAATTAATTACTATTTTTGCCAACACTATACCAAATGAAACTGTAATTAAAATAATTGCAGACATTAAAAAAAATGATATTTAATTTAAACTTTTAATTATTATGAACACACTTTTAAATTTAATTTTAACTTCACAACCTCAGAGTGGAGGTTCGGGAGGCGGTTGGTCACAACTAATTTTTATCGGGTTAATCATTGTAGTTTTCTATTTCTTTATGATTAGACCTCAAGTTAAAAAAACTAAAGAACAAAAAAAATTCAGAGAAGCTCTTAAAAAAGGTGATGCTGTTATAACTATTGGTGGAATTCACGGGAAAATAGTTGATGTTAAAGAAACAACTTTTATTATTGAAGTTGAAAATGGCGGAAAACTACAAGTTGAAAAAACTGCTATTTCTGGTGATTATATAATACCTGAAAAAAAATAACAAATATTTATTTAAAAGCCTTTGGCTCAATTAAAAAAAAATAATATTCAAAAGATAAACGGCAAAATATATGTATTTATATTTTGCCTTCTTATTTCTGCCGTTTTTTGGTTTCTTCAAGAATTAGCCAATAAATACAGTACCTATTCAAATTTTCATATTGAATATGTTAATGCTCCGGTAAATAAAATTATTATTAATAAAAATAAATTGCCTCGAACAATTAAACTGAAATTTTCAGGAAGCGGTTTTTCGCTTCTTAAATATTCAATGAAAAATAAAAATTCAATTGTTTATATTGACCTTAACAATATACAATTTGATTATAAAAAAGGGTTTGATCAAGGTTATTTCTTAACTAATAATATAATATCTAATAATCTACATCTTAATTCAACCGATTTTACTGTTAATATTGTAAGTCCTGATACGATTTTTTTTAGTTTGTCTGGTGCTTACAGCAAAGTTGTTCCTGTGAAAATTAAATCTAATATTAAATTTGAGGAGCAATATACTGCTATTAAAAATATTACAATTAACCCTAAAGTTGTTCGAATTTTCGGTCCAAAAAAGATAATTGACACAATAAATAATATTGAGACTAATATTATAAAACATACCGATTTAAGTAAAAGTATAAATGGGGAAATTAATATTAATTCAAATATTTATGATAATATTATTAATGTAACCCCCAATACTATTAAATACAATATCCCAACTATTAAATATACCGAGAAAACTATATCTTTACCTTTATCTATAAAACAGGCACCTAAAGATGTAGAAATAAAGCTATATCCTAAAGAAATTAAAGTTAAAGTTTTAGTAGGAATAAATGATTTTGATAAAATCAAGAGTAATATGTTTTCGGCTGTAGTTATCTTTAATAAAGATTCGTATAACCTTGTTGTTAGCATAGAAAAGCACCCTGAGATAGTTAAGATTATTGATATTGAACCCAATAATGTCGAATATTTAATATTAAAATAATGCTAAAAGTTGGCTTAACAGGTGGTATTGGAAGCGGAAAAACAACCGTTGCCAATTTGTTTAAACAAATGAATATTCCAATATATTTTGCTGATATTAAGGCAAAAGAATTAATGCATTCAAATTATTATATAAAAAATAATCTGATTAATTTTTTCGGCGAAGAATCATTTTTAGATAATGGTAATTTAAACACTAAATATATTTCGAATATTGTTTTTAAAAATAAGGAGAAATTAAATTTACTAAATAATATTGTTCATCCATATCTTCGTGAGGACTTGGAACATTGGTTTTCTGGGAATAAAAATTATAGTTATTCAATATTAGAGGCCGCCGTTTTAATTGAGAGTAATTTATTTGAAAGCATGGATAAAATTATTGTTATTCTTTCAAAAGAAAATATCCGCAAAGATAGAGTAATGTTAAGAGATAGTGTTTCAGAAGAAGATTTTTACAATCGACTAAAAAATCAAATAGAAGACGCTGACCGTTTAAAATATGCTGATTTTGTTATTTACAATAACGAAACTGATTCTCTAATTGAGCAAGTTTATAAAATAAACGATAAACTAATAAACGGTTAAATTAGAATGATAAATTTAATCCAGCAGTAAATGGTTGAACTTGTGGTCCTTTATCTGCCTTAAAGATATCAACTAAAGAGTAATAGTAATACGCACTTATTCTGCCATAACCAATTCTACCATAAACACCGTATCTTATTTCCTCTAAATATTTAATATCGTAAGTTTTTGTTTTAATTTTTTCAGCTATTAAATTTTCATCTGTTCCTAAATAATCACCATAATATTTTGTATGACTATTTAATAAGTATCCTATTTTACAACCTAAGGCAATTTTAAAATAGTTATTGTCAGTTGTAGTCGTGTTTTCTTCTTCTAAAGAACTTTCGGTTTTCTTAAATTTTGTTCTTATTCTAATTTCTAAAGGCACATCAATATATGTTAATGACATTTTATTTTTCTTAACTGAGGTAGCTTCAGGAATAGTCCAGAAAACAGTATTTTCAGATGTTTTGTTATATAGAGGAATTATATCACTATTAATATTAAATCCGTTTAAATTTAAACCTGTTGCAAATGCGAATGTATTTGAAATAGCAAAGGTTTTATATAAACCTAAATCGTATCCTAAAGAAATATCTTTTTGACCTAAGCTTTCATTAGCTCCATTACCAATAAATCTATTATAATTTATTCCAACAACTAGATAATCTTGCCATTTATTAAGCTGTTTTTTATCTTTTTTTGGTTTAATATTTTCTTGTGAAACACTTGTTGTGTCTTGCGAAAAACTATTTATTGAAAATAATACTGCAACTAATAAGGTTAATAATTTTGTCATTGGTTTATATTTTTAAATTTTTATTCAACAAATATATATAATTAATAAAAATAAGAGCAATAAAATAAAGACTTTATTTCATAGGAGTTTTACCTGGTCTATAAAAAACTATTGGTTTAATAATTACTGTTTTATACTTTGACTTTCCATTAATTTTAATCACTTGATTTAATTCATCGTAATTTGGCAAACTCGCTTTAATTTCATAAATACCAGGATTAAGAGCAATAACATATTTCCCTGTGGTTTTATTTGGTCGGTATTTGCCAATTACTTCATCGCTTTTTCTTTTGGTTACAATCAAAACTAAATCTTCGTTTAATAAATTTTTATCTGCTTGAAATAAGTTAATTGAATCAGAACTTTGAACTTGACCTGTAACTATTGAATATTTTGGAGTTACATCATTAAATGTTACTTTATAAATATCTAATCCGCCTATTGCATCATCCATATTGCGTGACATATAACCAGCTGATTCATCGATGTTTATAGAAATATTTTTTTCGTCATCAGGAGTATTTATAGGATATCCCAAATTTTTAGCTTTTCCCCAATTCATCGTTTTAGGGTCAATTTCCGATTTAAAAATATCAAAACCGCCCATGCTATTATGTCCTCTTGAGCAAAAATATAGTGTTTTCCCTTCATCATAAATAGCAGGATAATCTTCATCATAAGGAGTATTTATTTCTGGGCCTAAATTTTTAGGTTCGCTCCATTCTCCATTAGGTAGTCTTCGCTGAATATAAATATCATATCCACCATAAGAGTCTTTACCGAATAATGAAACATAAGCATATTCACCATTTTCATCTAAAGTTACACTTGATTTTAAATATTGAGTATTCATTGTTTTACTTTGCAATTGAAGTGGCCCAAATGTTTTCCCTTTTTTCTCAGAAATAAATATATCATAAACAGGACTAGGACTTAATTCACCTAATTGATCTCGGCTAACAATAAGATAATTCCCATTTCGTGACAATCCAACTATATGGTCATTATTTGATGAATTAAATTGACCTCCCATATTTTTAGATTTGTCAAATTCATCGTTTTTGCTATCGCACATATATAAATCAGCAAAAAAACTTCCATCTATATTAATAAGTCCGCCAGTTGTTTTATCTCTATCAGAAGAATAAATTAAATACTCTTCGCTTTCGGGGATATATGGACTAACCTCATTATATGGCGAATTTACCTTATCTCCTAAATTCTCGAAGCTTACATTAACCTTTTGCTTTGTTAAAATTTTTGCATTTTTGCAAGATTCAATTTGTCGGTCAATTGCCGAAAGTTCATCAGGGGTTAATTTTGCTGTTGTTCTAAATTTAAAATATTTATCAACTGCTTCATCAAAACGATAATTTAGTTGATATGCTTTCCCTAAATAAAACAAAAGCATTGGATCTGGGTAGTTAGATTTTAGAGCAAACTCTAAATGTTTAATCGATTTTTGTTTGTCGATATAAGTTTCTAATAAACTAACTCCATACATATAATGATATTCAACATTATTAGTATCTCCCGATAGTTTTTTAGCTAATTCTTTATAAACAGCTTTATAATCTTTTAAACTAAAATTAGCTTTAACGTCTTTTACTACATTTTGACCTATACTATTGTTATAAATCAATAATACTACAATAAAAATCAAAGTATTTTTTATCATTTTAAAATCCCCCTAAAAATCAATTTATAAAATTAATTAAAAAGTGTTTTTTAATTACGAAAAAGGCAATGTTTTATTAACAAATAATGTTAATATTGTGGAGTCGTATAAATATATTAATTGTTCTTTTGCTAAATATTCTGTATCAGGTGTGTTTTTACTTCTTATTTTATTATAACTAATCTATCCGTTTAAAATCACTTTTTATTTTCTCTTAAGGCTTTTCGCTCTTCCTAAGTTCATTTGTTTTTAGTGGACTGAAGCTCTAATGCTATTGATATTTAGTTTGTGGCACAATCCCCGACTGTCTTTAGTTAATTTTTCCAGTTTGCAGGTCTTGTGTAGGTTTTTTTATCGTTTTTTACTTCACTCTGCATCTTTGCATTTATAAATTTATCTTCATGATTTTCCAAATAAACAACTTTGTTAAATAATGATTTTAATTCATTTGATTTTCTATCAGGAGGAAAATATAATTTCATTTTTATATGTGGGAATTTTTTCTGTATAAATTTTACAGTTGACACTTGATCACTATCAGCTGTTACCAAAATTATAATATCTACTTCGTTATCTATACAATCTTCAATAATTCCTAATGATATATTAACATCCGTACACTTTTCCTCTGGAACTTTAAACTTTTTTTTACAAATTGCTTGACAATTTATAAATTTGTCAGCATAATGGCCATTAATAACTTCAAACAAAGAGTTATTTATAATCTTATTAGCTCCAAATAATGCACTTTGCTTACTCCTTTTAATTGTATTTATTGGAGGAGCAGTGTAATATTTTACTTTATGTAAAATTTGTCCATCTTGTAAAAAAAACAAATTGTGAACATAGTTTTATAAAATCAATCCAATAATAGTTTTTCCAAACAGGATTTACAACTGAATATGATTTAAGCCCATTATAAAAATTAAATCCATCAAAATAAAATACTACTTTTTTATTCTCTATTTTTTCTGCCATAATAAATAAAAAAAAGCTCCCAGAAGGAGCAGACTCATAATACTGAGATTATGAGGTGGCGTTAATTATAATACAAATATAAACTAAAGTTTGTTAATAACCAAACTTTTTAACCAAATTTGTCTTAATAAATACTCTGACGTTTCATTCATAATTATAACCAACAGCAAAATTTATTATATAAAATAAGACCCCATTATGTAGGAGCTGAATCATAGTAAGAGTTGCTTTTTAATTATAAATATGCAAAACCTGTCCATCAAAAGTTGTTTGATATGCTTTTAAAGGTAAAACACCTGGCCCTTTTGTTGAGCCGCCATCTAACATGCTATATTCTGAACCTGAACATTTATCAAGTATCATAATACCCGATGAATCAATATCAGCCACACAGTTATCTTTTGGATTATATGGGCAATGCCTATCATAAACATTAAAATTTTCATTTGTTAATCTATATACAATAAGCCCTTGCGAACCGCCTTCTAAATACATCCAGCCTCCTATTGCATTTAAGGGATTATATTTTGGTAATGTAATATTAATATACTCATCAACATAAACATAAGGAACATATTCTTCTTTGTCTTTTTTACAAGAATTAATTGTTATTATAATTAAAAAAAAGCAAATTATATATTTTAATTTTTTTAACATTACTTAAAAATAAGTTAGTTTTGATAATTATTAATGGGTAAATTTAAAGAAAATATTTTTTAAATTTGTTTATTAACTCAAAATTAAAGATAATATTTTATGAATACAATATTAGTTACTGGAGCAACATCAGGCATAGGGAAAGCAATAGCTATTAAATATGCTAAAAACAATTATAATGTTATTATTACCGGAAGACGTAAAGAAAATTTAGAATTATTAAAAGAAGAATTAATATCTAAATATAAAGCAAATATTTATTCATTATGTTTCGACATTAGAAATTATGATGAAACAAAATCGGCAATTGATTCTTTACCTGAAAACTTTAAAAAAATTGATATATTAGTTAATAATGCCGGTTTAGCTGTTGGACTAGGCCCAATAAACGAAGGTGTTATTGACGATTGGGAAAGAATGATTGATACCAATATAAAAGGACTATTGTATATAACAAGAATTATTTCTACCATAATGACCGATAATAAAAAAGGACATATTATTAATATTGGTTCGGTTGCAGGAAAAGAAGTTTATGCTAATGGCAATGTTTATTGTGCTACAAAATTTGCAGTTGATGCTTTAAGTAAGGCTATGCGTATTGATTTACTAAAACACGGCATTAAAGTTACAAGTATTCATCCTGGTATGGTTGAAACAGAGTTTTCTTTAGTTCGTTTTAAGGGTGATAAAGAAACTGCAGATAATGTTTATAAAGGTTTTAAGCCTTTGTTGGGTAATGATATAGCCGAAATAGTTTATTATACTACATCTTTGCCTTATCATATCAATATAAATGACATGGTTGTGATGCCAACTGCACAAGCAAGTCCGTATCACCTTAATAAAGAAATAAGTTAATTTTTTAAAAATTCAGATAAAAATCTTTAGTAAGTTCTTTATACTCATTTGAGTAAATATGCCTTGAAGATTCAATAAAAATTGTTTCTTCTTCAATATCTGTTTTATTAAAAGAACTTTCGATTAAAATTCGTTTAATAGGTTTTTCGTTTGTTGGCTTTATATTTAATATTTTATTTATAAACAACTGATTTTCTGTCAAATTAGATTCAAAACAACTTAAATTATCATACGGCAAAACAATATACATTTTGCCATCTTGTTTAATTAACGAAATTAAATTTTTAATAAATTCATTAAATTCTTGTAATGTTTGATGTTTTGATAAAGTTGAAATATTGTTTGCCGACTTTGAAACATTAATATAATATGGTGGATTTGAAACAACTATATCATATTTTTTAACTGATTTTATATAGTCTTGCAATGAAGATTTATACACTTTCAGTCTATCGTTCCAATTACTATTTATAAAGTTGTTTTGAGCAAGTTCAAATGCATATTCGTTAATGTCTATTGCATCAATTACAACGTCATTGCTAGATTTTTGAGCTATCATCAAGGCAATAATTCCGGTTCCTGTGCCTACATCTATAATTGATTTTTCGCTACTAACTTTAATCCACGAGCCAAGCAGAACACCATCGGTTCCAACTTTCATACATGAATTATTTTGAATTATTTCAAAAGATTTGAATTTGAAGATACTATTCACTTAAAAATATATTTCGAGCAATCCTTCGGGTAAATCGACAATAATTGTTTTATTTTCACGGTCAACTTTTAAAATAATACTATCAGAAATAGGTATTAATACTTCTTTGTTTTTAATAGTTGTTTTAAAAACAGCTTGAGCCGGATAATCAATTATACTTTCGATAATTCCAATTGTTTCTTTGTTTTTATCAACCAAAGAAAATCCTATTACTTCGTGATAATAAAATTTATTACCTTTTAATTTTGGGAGCATGTTTAATGGCAAATACAAACCACATCCGAATATTTTACTAACATTAGATTCGTCTGTATCTTCGAATTTTATAATAGCATTTTCTTTTGAAAATTTAATGCTATTAACAAAAAAAGGAACCAGTTTTTTATTTATTTCAATAAAAACTGATTCCAAATTTGAATATTTACTTACATCATCTACGTCAAAAAAAACTAAAACTTCGCCTTTATATCCGTGGGGTTTTTTGATACACCCTAAATAATAACAATCATCTTTATTCATTGTGATTGTATAACAAAATTTTTATTCTTGAGTATTTTTTGTATTATCTTCAGCAACAACATCATTAGCTACTTCTGAAACTTCATCACTAACTACTTCTGAAACTTCATTGTTTACTACTTCAACAGCTTCTTCACTAACTACTTCTGAAACTTCATTGTTTACTACTTCAACAGCTTCTTCACTAACTTCTTCTGAAACTTCTTTTGCTTTTTCACTAGCTGCAGCTCTTTTTTCAGCTATAGCTTTTGCTCTTTTTAAGTTAATTTCTTTCTCTTGTTTTAATAAATCTTCTGCTTTAGTACCTTCTTGTTTTTTCTTAGATTGTTGTGTTTCAAGAAGTTTTCTTTCTTTTTCAGAAATCCATTGACTATACTTTTTTTCTACGTCTTCAACAGTAAGAGCTCCTTTTTTAACACCATTGATTAAATGGTTTTTATATAAAACTCCTTTGCTAGATAGTATCCCTTTACAGGTTTCTGATGGTTCTGCTCCATTTTGAAGCCACTTAACAGCACTATCAACATCAAGTTCAATATTTGCAGGCTGTAAAGTTGGTTCATAAACACCAAGCTTTTCAATAAACTTACCATCACGTGGCGAACGACTATCTGCCACAACTATGTGGTAATAAGGTCGTTTTGATCTGCCTTTTCTTTGTAATCTAATTCTTACTGACATTCTTAAATTTTTTATTAATTGTTATTATAAAATTTGACTTGCAAAATTGCACTATTTATTTTAATTAAAAAAATATTATTGTGAAAAACTTCCGCCTTTATCTTTTATAAATAATATCCGAGTATTGATTTAATACGCCTATTATTCTAAATTCGGTTCGCCTATTCATTTGACGTCCATCAGGATTATCAGAGCCATCAGGATTTTCGTTTGGTGCTATTGGTGTAGTTTCTCCGTATCCTTTTGACTGAAGTCTTTCTTTTCCTATACCTTTCTGAATTAGATAATCAACCACACTTTTTGCTCTTCTATCCGAAAGTTTAATATTATAAACATCACTTCCTTTACTGTCTGTATGTGAGCTTATCTCTATAATTATATGTGGGTTTTCGGTCATAAGTAACAACAATGTTGTATCTATAGTTAATTTTGCTTCAGGTGTTAAATACGATTCATCAAACGGATAATAAATATTTTTTATAACAATAGGATCTTTTGATAAAACACTTAATCCTATATTTTGTTTTATTGTATCTTTTACTTTTATTGCATCTAATTCTTTTGTTGTAAAATAAAATGTTCGGTTAAAATATCCTTGTTTTGCTATTTGCAATTTATAGTTTTTATCTTTTTCTAATTGGAAATAATATTGGCCATCTTCTTTTGTTAAATACTCACCTAAAAACATTGCTTTGGGAGGATCACCATACATCATAAACAACGAAACCAAAGCACTATCTAATAAAAATCTGTCTTTTTCATCAATTTTAGACAAATCTAATTGGTCTTTTGAAGTAAGATCTAAAATGTTTTCGATATATTCAATTTTAAATACTTTACCAGATAATGTTACATAATTAAAATAGTCGGTTAATTCAAATGCCCAAATATCATCACAACAAGTTGGGTGGCGAAGAGGAATAGCTCCTTCTCTGTTTGAAACCAACAAGCCTTTTTCTTGATTGTTAGGACTTATAACCATATACATTTCATCGGCTGATGAGTTTAATGGATATTTAACATTTATAGGTTCATCCCAATCTTTGCCTTCTCCTGTTACTTTAAACACATCAAATCCTCCAAAACCCGGCAATCCATTTGAACTAAAATATAAATTATGGGCTTTGTTGTCATAAAAAGGTGTTATTTCATCTCCAACAGTATTAATAGACTTTCCTAAATTTTTAGGATCTTTAAAAGTTTTATTTTTAGAATCATACGCAGCATACCATAAATCTAATCCACCTTTACCACCTGGCCTGTCGGAAACAAAATAAAGTATATCGCTCTTTTTTTCATTATCATATCCAATTGCAGGTTGAGTAGAATTATGTTTTGAATCATTAATTGGTTTTGCAAGTTTAACTGGCTCACTCCAAACACCTTGCGATTTATAACACGCATAAATATCGCAAGTTACTTTACTTTTTGCATCTGTTTCGCATCTTGTAAAATAGAATCGGTACCCATCTGACGAAAAAGCGCCATTACAATTGTGAGAGCCATCAATATTATATAATTCATAAGGTATATTATTGCCAACCCAATTTTCATTTTGAAGCTTAGCTGAGTAAAACTTTCTGTAATCTATTTTTTTAGGAACATCTAAAATGTCATAATATTTTAATGAATCTGATCTTAACGAAGAATAAATTATTGTTGAATCGTTGATATAAGCCGGAGAAAAATCAATATTTGCTTTATTAACAGTTGAATCTAAGTGAGTTATAATAATATTTAAAGGAAAATACATTAATGAATCGGCTAATTTAGCTCCTTTAATCTCGTTTTCACATAAGCTAATAATGGTTTTTTTATCTTTTGCGGTATATTTTTTCTTAACTGTTTCGAAAGCAATTATTGCTGAGTCATATAAAGCCAATTGCTTCATCATTAGGCCTTTATTGAATAAAGCTATTAGATTTTTTTCGGTATCATACTTATAAATTTTTGAATACCAAATTAAAGCATTTTCATAATCTCTTGATAGCTTATAAGATTCGGCTAATTTTTCTTCTATTTTTTGATTACCTTCTTTAAGTTCACAATACTTTGCTAAATAATCTATAGCCGAGTAAATATCACTATATTTCAAAGCTTTTTTACCTAGTTTTTTTAGTCTGCCTGCACCTAATTTATCAATTTGTTCATGTTGAGCAAACATAAATACCGACATTAATGTCAATACAACTAATATTATATGTTTTTTAATATCTGTCACAAGGAATAGTTATTTTATTTAATCTTGTTTCTTTAATTATATAAATAAGTGAAAATTCGAATCCACCAAGGTATTTAGTAGCATTATGAAGTTTTGAAATATTAAAATCATAACTAGCTCCAAGGTTTAACTGATTAAATTCTATTCCAGCTACAACAGACCCTGCATCAAAGTTTCTGTCAATTCCATTTCTAAAATATAATCCGGCAAAAACCGATTTTGCTTTAAATTTATTTTCAGCCACATTTATTCCGTAATTAGTTCCAAAAACAAGTTCTGAAGCTTGCAGTTGAAACATATAAAGAGCACTTGGAGTTATATAATGTTTATCTGAAAGTAAATATTTCGACATAAAATGTCCTACAATTCTTTTAGATAAATTATTTTTCCCATCTTTAATAAAAGACTCCGAAGGTTCATTTATATGAAACATTGAAACGCCTAATTGAGGAAAGAATTTTTTACCTTTATGGCTCCAAGCAATTCCTCCGTTAAAATCAACATATTCTAATTTGTTATTAATATTTGATTCATTGTTTGGCATTTCTGTATTAAAATCACCTGTTGCATCATCATATTGATCAGGGAAAGTTAGCTTCATTACATCAAATTCTCTTGTGGTATAACCTGCCTGAGCTGAAATATGAAAGTAACTATTGTGAATTTTTTTAATATATGCCAAAGAGAAAAAAGCTTTATTTGTAACAAGATTAGCTAACCCTGTTTTATCGTTAAAAACCAAAGCTCCGGCAGCAAATTTACTTTTAGCTATACGAAAAGGAACATCAACGCCAACCGAAGTTGTTAAAAAAGGTACTCCTCCAATAGAGCCCCACTGGCGACGATGGTTATTGCTAAATCTTAAGCTACCGTCAAAATTACCAGTGTTTGCTGGACTAAGAGTTAAAGGCGAAAAGTAAAACTGTGTAAAATGAATATCTTGAGCAAATATATAGCCTGCATTAAAAAATAGCATTACACTAATTATTAGTAGCTTTAGGGTATTTTTCAAGATATATTAGTTATTTTGGTTTTAACAAAATTAATAAAAATTAAATGTAATGCAAATATTTCTTTACATCATTTATTTTTTCATTAATAATTTTTTTATTTCATCAAAAATAAAATATCTTTTTTGTTTTTTATTATATTTGTTAATAATTCCTAAAAAAGAAAAATATTATTATCCTTATGAAGAAAATCACATATATTTTGCTTTTTATTTTTATAACTTTAAATATTAAAGCACAAGTAACCGCAAGTTTTACTCCTGACAAAACCGAAGGATGTGGAACATTAGCCGTTGTATTTACTAATACCTCAACTCCTGCAACAGGTGCAACCTATAATTGGAATTTTGGAAATGGAAATGCTTCTGCATTAAAAAACCCAACAGCTAGCTATACGCAACCAGGGACTTATACGGTAACTCTTACTGTAACAGTTGGAGCTCAATCAGATCAAACAACCCAAACAATTCATGTTTATAGGTTTCCTCAGGCTAACTATACAAGTGGTATTCATGAGGCTTGTGGAAATCCAGGTTTAAGTGTTGCTTTTCAAAATACAACAACTTTGGGAGATGCTCCAATTGATAGTTATAAATGGGTGTTTGGAACTGGAGTTTCTAGTACTCAAGAAAATCCTACTTACAACTATCCTACTTACGGAAAATATGATGTTTTATTAGAAGTTATTGATGATAATGGTTGCCGTTCAACTAAATCTATCCCTCAATATGTAAAAATATCTGATGTCCCTACTGTTACCTTCACGGCAAACATTACTCAAACTTGCAATAATCCTGCCGCAATTACTTTTAGCAATACATCTGAGGGCAATTCTTTTACTTGGGATTTTGGTGATGATGGTGCTTCAACTGATAAAAATCCTACTCATCTTTATACTCAGCTAGGAACTTATACTGTTTCGCTTATTGCAAACGATAATGGTTGTGAAAATACTTTAACAAGAAATACTTATATAAATGTAGTAGAAACTAAAGCTAATTTTACTTCTGCAGATGCTTCTTGTCCTAATTTACCTGTTGCTTTCACAAACACTTCAACTGGTTCTGATACATATTCTTGGACTTTTGGAGATGGTGGAACATCTACTTCTCAAAATCCTTCACATACTTATACTTCTCCTGGAACATATACCGTTCAGCTTACTTCAAGTATAAATGGCATTCCAACTTGTGTTTCAACATTTTCAAAAACTATTAATATTAATGATATTACTGCAAATTTTTCTGCTGATGTTTTATATGGTTGTAACCCTACTTTAACTGTTAATTTTGATGATAATTCAAGTCCTGGTGTTACTTATGCTTGGAATTTTGGCGATGGATCAACCTCAACAACATCTGGAGATGTTTCTCATACCTATTCAAAAATAGGAACTTTTTGTCCCTCTTTAACTGTAACCAATCCAAATGGATGTACTAGCACAAAAACATTAGCCCCTTGTGTAGTTCTTGAAAGACCTAAACCTAGTTTTATTGCTGATAAAGATTCTGGTTGTATGCCTTTAAATGTAAATTTTACAAATACAAGTACTGACAGCAAACCAATAGTATCATATTTATGGGATTTTGGCAATGGAAGTACTTCAACTGCTCAAAATCCTCCTGTTCAAGTCTATAACCCAGATGGAATGTATATAGCAAACTTAACTATCATTAATAACCTTGGATGTACTAATACTTTTACTGATACAATTTTTGTTGGTAAACCTCTACCTACCGACTTCACAGTTGACAAGTTCGTAATTTGTGCATTTAACGACCCTGTTCAATTTACAAATTCAAATCCTTATCCTCAATATCCAGATTTAATTTGGGATTGGCAACTTCAAGATGGCAACTCATATGCTGATCAAAACCCATCACATCAGTTTGAGGATTTTGGCACTTGGGGTGGCAAGTTTACTATAAACTATAATGGCTGTCTTAATTCAATTGATAAACCCGATTTAGTTGAAGTTGTTGGAACAAAAATAGATAGTATTGTTGCTGATTTTTCATGTAGCGATCCTTATAATTATAGTTTTAAGTCCGGTGTTCAGCAAGCAAATAAAATCTATTGGGATTTTAAGAATAGCGGCAAATATAAATATAGCACTTCCTTATATAATGAAGGAAGCGAATATACCGGATTAGTTAATTTTAATCATACTTACCTTGGCTCTGGTGGTGATTCTACCGTAAGAGTTATGACTGTTAATTACGAATGTATAGACGACCCTACAAAAGGTGATTCTTGCTATTATGAGTCTAATATTATTGTTAAACCAAGAAAAATTTCTGCTTCATTTACTGTTAATGATGATAAAATTTGTGTAGGAGAATCTGTTACATTTACAAGTACTTCAATTGATGTAAATACATATTCATGGACATTTGGAGACACAAAAACATCTGCTCTTCCGAGTCCTTCAAATATTTATACAACAAAAGGACAATATACTGTTGATTTAAAAGTAACCGATGTTAATGGCTGTACTTCTACTGCTCAATATACTCCAATAACTGTTTATCAAGCAGAGGCAAAGTTTATCAGAGACAAAAATTTAGGTTGTCCTAATTTGCCTGTTAATTTCACAGATAATGGTTCTAATTCTTATTTAGATGCGACTATAGTTGAATGGGCTTGGGTATTTGGAGATGGAAATAATCAAACAAATGTAAATAATAATTCTGTTTTAAATACTTATGCTAATGTTGGTTCTTATAATGCTGTTTTAACAGTTAAAGACAGCTATAATTGTACTGATACTGCATCAAGACCAATTAATATAGTTCGTCCAACTGCTGCTTATACGATTGATGATAATAAAATTTGTCTTGGAGACGAAATTACATTTACTAACACTACCAATTATACTTATAATCCATTGCAATATACATGGGATTTTGGAGATGCTAGTCCTGTTTCAAACGATGAAGATCCAAAGTACACTTATACTACTGATGGATATTATAATGTTTCTTTAACTGTTTTTGATAATACTGATAATTTTAAATGTGGATCAACTTATACATTAAGCGAATTAATTAGAGGAACTAATGCAAGTGTTCACGTAATACCTCAGCCTGCTGCTGATTTTATTGCAGATCCTTTAACTGCAAACTGCTATCCGGTAGATATTGATTTTACAGATTTAAGTGTTTCGGATTATATTGTTTCTTGGCTTTGGGACTATGGCAATGGAATAACAAGAACTATTCAAAATCCTTCTGATGCTTTTTCTTTTGGTAACCATACTATTTCTTTAACTGTTACAACTCCTCCTGAATATGGATGTTCTAATACAATGACAAAAACTGATTATATTCAAATTACAGGACCTTTTGCTGAATTTAGTATTTCACCCGATAAAATTTGTGTTGGAGATGAAGCTACTTTTACTATTGCTAATAAAACAAATATTAAAGAATATTTTTTGGATTATGGAAATGGGGAAGGGAAGGTAGGTGATATGACTCCTGACCCTGAAACTATTAACTATGCATATTCACACCCAGGAATATTATATCCTTCTTTAATTATTGAAGATTTTAACGGTTGTCATCCACCTCCTTTATCTATAACATTAGATGTGCAAGAAGTAATTGCCGGAATTCTTATTGCTAGTAATGAAAATTGTATAAATCCGACTACGAACAATGCCGCTGTTGCTTTTTCAAACACTTCAACAGGTTCAAATAGTTGGGTTTGGGATTTTGGAGATGGAAATACATCTACTTCTTTTAATCCTACTAATCCGTATGCTGCTATTGGAACTTATACTGTTAGTTTGACTTCAACTAATGAAATAGGTTGTACTGATAATACAACAACAACAATAACTGTTCGAGACTATCCTCCTCTTAATTTAAACAATGATTATTTTACTTGTAGCGGAAAACCTATTCAATTAGTTGCAACTCCTACTAATTATACCTCTTATGCATGGTCTCCTGCTACTTATTTAGATGCAACTAATGTTTCAAACCCTAATAGTACGCCAACTAATGACATAACTTATACTCTTACTGTAACAGATGAATTTGGTTGTACTAATTCTAAACCTACTTCTATATCGGTTCATAATGATTATAATGTTTCAGCGTCTCCTGCTGATACAAGTATTAGAATGGGTTATGATGTTAATATTTCAAGTTTAGCTGACCAATTAGGTGTTACTTATTATTGGACTCCTCAAACTGGGTTAAGTTGTGTAGATTGTCCAAATCCTGTTGCTTCTCCTGTTGTAACTACAGATTACATAGTTCATTTTACTGATACAGCTAATTGTTTCCCTAAAACATTAACTGTTCATATTGATGTTGACCAAACTTATACCATTGCTGTACCTTCGGGATTTACGCCTAATGGAGATGGCAATAATGATGTTATAAAAGTTAGAGGTTGGGGATTACAAGAATTATATGCATTTAGAATTTATAATCGTTGGGGAGAAAAACTTTTTGAAACTAATGATTTTGATATAGGATGGGATGGTACTTATAAAGGTAAACCTCAAGGTGTTGAAACGTATGCTTATGTTGTTGAAGCTCTTACTTTTGATGGAAGAAAAGTTACTGGTAAAGGGTATATTAGTTTAATAAGATAAATGAAGTTTGCTAATATTCCTATTTTTATACCCGAATTAGCTTGTCCTAATCAATGTGTATTTTGTAATCAAAAAAAAATTAGTGGAGCCTTAAGGGCTCCTTCTTTATTTGAAATTGATAATATAATTAACACTTATCTTTCTACTTTACCTGATAGTTACATTAAAAATATTGCCTTCTTTGGTGGGAATTTTACCGGTATTGATTTAACCTTACAAGAAGAATATCTTAAAACTGCATATAAATATATTGAAAATAATAAAGTTGATGGAATTAGAGTTTCTACCCGCCCTGACTATATTAATGAAGAGATTCTTGCCCTTTTAAAAAAATATAATGTTAAAACTATTGAACTTGGTGCTCAGTCAACTAATAATGAAGTTTTAAAAGCTTCGGGAAGAGGTCATACTTATGATGATATTAAAACGGCTTCATATCTAATTAAAAAAAATGGTTTTAACCTCGGCTTGCAAATGATGGTTGGGTTGCCTGAAGATAACTATGAAAAAGCTATAAGAACTGCTAATGATATTGCTGAACTTGGAGCCGATAATACAAGAATTTATCCTACTTTAATTATTAAAGATACTAAATTAGCCGAGCTTTATTATTTAAAAAAATATAAACCTCTCGAATTATCACAAGCTATAAATATTTGCAAAGATGTTTATAAAATTTTTGAAAATAAAAATATAAATGTTTTAAGAATGGGATTACATCCTTCGGAAGAATTAGAAAAAAACGATTTAATAGCAGGGCCTTATCACATCTCATTTAAAGAATTGGTTTTAACCGAATTATGGCACGAATTATTGAAAGACAAACTGCAACCCTTTGAAAACAAGAATATTATAATTGTTGTAAATAACACTCAAATAAATTATGCAATTGGTTATAATGGAAAAAACCGAGAAAGATTAAAAGAAGAAGGCTTTAAGATTGAATTTAAACAAGATAACAATTTGTTAAAATACCAGATTAATGTTAGTAATAGTTGACAAAAGGTCGCCACAAAAAACAATAGAAAACTTAAAAAAACTTTTCCAAGATGTATTTCTCTTCGAATCATCTGGCATAACATATAATTCTATATCATGTCATCCCGATATATTCATATATTATGACAATAATAATATTATAATTTCACCAAATTCGCCAAAGCCTCTTATTAATAAATTAGAAAACAGCAATATTAATTATGTGTTTGGATATAATTCGATAAATGAGGTTTTAACCAAAAGTGTTTTATATAACTGTGTTTCGAACAATAAATATTTAATTCATAAAAATGGTTATACCGATAAAAAGATTTTAGAATTAAATGAAACCAAATTTTTTATATCTGTTCCACAGGCTTTTACAAGATGCAGCTTATTAAGTTTAGATGAAAAAAATTATATTACTTCTGATTTAGGAATAAAAAAAGTATTTGAAACTTTGAGCTTAAATTGTTTTTATTTTGAACCATCTCAAATAAAAATAATAGACCATAAAAATGGATTATTTGGAGGAACATGCGGAATTTATAATAATACCATATATTTTAATGGCAATATCTTACTTCATAAAGATGGTAAAAACATCGAAAAACTCATAGAATCATTAGGTTTTAACATAGTGTGTTTAAATAATGATTATTTATATGACGGAGGAGGAATTTTGTTTTTAGAAAATAATTGATGTTTTTGGGATTTGTTCTTATATAACAAAATTTGGCGTAAAATAAATTGCAGATTTCAACATAAAGTTTATTTAATAAAATATCTATTTCAATTATTCCTCTATAATATTATTTACATAAATATGGGTGTTGTGGTTTTCTCAGAAACAAAAAACAAATCAAAACAATCATCTATTGCATCTTTCATATAGTAATCATCTATTGAAATTTGGGACACCAAAGAAGTATTGTTTTTTAGTAGCTTTTTTCTATTTATTCGATTAAATATGTCATATGGTAATTGTAATAAATATCTTGGAAGTTCATATTGTAAATTAAATATATCAAATCGTGTTATTTTTTTAACTAAGAGTTTATTAAGATTGTAGTATTCCATAATATTTGAATTTCCAAAAACTCCCATTTTCTTAACAGACTTGAAGTGCCCCATTAACAAATTATCTAATTCACTAATAGTATACTCTCTTATATGCCAAGGATTTCGTGTTAATGACATTTTTTTATTTGGTGTCGTTACAATTAACTTTCCGTTTGGTTTTAGGACTCTATAAATTTCTTTAACAAATTCTTTATCATTTTCAATATGCTCAATTACCTGAAAAGCAATTACAAAGTCGTATGAATTGTCAGCAAGTCCAATTAATGGAGGAATATTCATCTTTATGAATTCAACATTTTCTATATTTTCATTTTGTTTGTCATACTTATCTATAGTTGTATATTTATTAGTGCGAGGTGCTATTATTGGGACACCATACCCATTACCAGCACCTATTTCCAATACATTTCCTGATACAATTTTTGAAGCTTCTAAATATGCTAAAATTGATCTTTGAAAAACAAAGTTGTCTGATAAATCTTTTCTAGAAACTCTTTCTGCCGTTTGAATTTTCATTTTCTTTCCTATTTTGTAAAAATCAAAATTTTTCTATTCCCAAATTTTTCACCAGCTATTATTGCAATAATTAAAATTGTGTATGATTTTTTATGTGGTTTTAATTTATGGGTTACTTAAAAATTATTTCTTTATTTTAATGACCTTTTAAAAACCAAAATGTTGCATTTAATTAATATGTTTTTTTTAAAAAAACACATAAAAAAGCCTGTAATATAAACTATTTACAGGCTTTTAAAATAAAGGATTGTTACATAATAAAATAGAATGTCGTAATTGAACGAATATTCATTTTTATCAAAATCAACAACCTTTTGCTCAACAATTTTTTTAACAGTATCTTTTTGAAGCTGTTTTTATAACCCTTATTTATGCAAAGTCTAATTTAGTGCGGTAAAATTAGTGTGTTTAAATAATGATTATTTATATGACGGAGGAGGAATTTTGTTCTTAGAAAATAATTGATGTTAAAACCAACCTATTTAAGTTAAAAACATTGCTGCGGGCAATGCTGTTATTTTTGGTAAAAATGTTTTTATTGACATATCATTGCTTATTATAAAAGAATGTAATAAAGGTTTATCTAAAATATCTTCCAATCCTTTTATATGTTTTGCATCATATATATTTGCATTAGAAGTCATTTTTATCTCGATAGCAATATAACCATTCTCCATTTCAATTAATAAATCAATTTCCCTTCCATCAAAAGTTCTTAAATGGTACAATTCGGTCTCAATATTTATACATTTTATTTGTTTGTAAATTTCAGCTACAATAGCACTTTCAAATTCATTTCCCGTTAATTGCCCTTGTTTTTTCAAGATTGTTCTTTGTATTCCAGGATCGAGATAATGTAGTTTAGCTGTTTTATTTAACCTTTTCAAATTATTTTTATGCCAAGGTTTAATTAAAATTGTTTGATAGCTTAGTTCTAAATAATTAAGAAATCTTTGTGCTGTATTAGATGAAACATTAGCTTCTTTTGCTAATTGAGAAAAATTAAGAATACAACCGGTTAACATAGACGTTGTTTTCTGAATTTTTATAAATGGTTCAAGATTTTTAATTTCAACTAAATCCCTAATATCTCTTTCTAAATAAGTTCTAATATAATTATATAACCACTCTCTTTTATCATTATCAGAAATTTCATCATCTATTATTGCTGGATAACCACCAAATTTTAAATATTCTTCAAATATTTTTATTGAATCAGAATATTTATCATATAATGTAAATGAAGGTAAAAAAGATGGAATATCAAAAGTTTTTATAAAGGATTGGAAAAAAGATAATTCAGGCTCAACATCCCAAGAACTAGTTGCTATTTCGGGAAGAGTTAAAGGAAAGACCTCGTATATACTGCACCTTCCAGCAAGAGATTCTTTAACTTTTTGCAAAAGCAGTATTTGACTTGACCCCAAAAGAATATATTTTGTGTTTTGAAATTGATCATAAACCGCTTTAATACTTTCTATTAAAATAGGTTCTTTTTGTACTTCATCTAAAATTGCATTTGGATATGATTCTTGCCATTGTTTAGAAGTTAATTTTACATATTCACTCCTAAGAATAGGATCTTCTATTGATATATATTTATATTCAGGAAAAGAATTTTTAGCAAGAGTTGTTTTGCCTGTTTGTCGAGCTCCTGTAAGAATAATAATTCGTCCAAGTTTTGAATTATTTTTGACCTTTATTATATTATTTAAAAACCTTGCTTTCATTTTTGGCGTAATATTTTACATGGCATGTGTAAATTTACGCTATTATTTTATTTAAAAAAACAAAATACTAAAAATTTTACAATAACTATTCTTTTATAAAACCCTAAAAAAATTTAAAATTAATTTCTACTCAACCACAAACTTACCATTATAACTTTCTTTAGTTAAGGTATTTTGCAGTTTATAGAAATACATACCACTAGGCATATTGCCTTTTTCGATAATCATTATATTGCTTTTGCTTTGTTGTGATTGTAATAACTTACCTGTTATATCGGTAATTTGTAATTGATATGGTTCATTGTTTTTATTCTCAAACTCTAACTTAGCTGTTTGGCTAAATGGGTTAGGGTAGAAGTTAACTTTGTCTTTTTGTTTTGCTTGTTCTTCTACTTTTAATTTGCTTATATTGTAAGTCATTGTATTTATTGTAGTATTTGTAATTACTGGTGGATTAGAGTCAAAGTAAATATACCCCGTGTTTTTAACAACAGTATTATCATCTAATCCGCTTTTTGCTTTTATTTTATATTTTACAAATCCTTGACTTTCTGGTTGATTTGTGGTGCTATCAACCAACATAATACTATCAAATCTAAATTCTACAATACCATCTTTTGTATAACTTGTTTGCAAATTATGACTACTTGATAATACTTCAAATGTATTTAAATCAAGGGATGAATCTAATGTATCAATTACAATTACATGATATGCAGTATCATTTCCTGTGTTTTGAAATCTGATTGTATAATTTAATGTTTCATCCATCAATACATAATTTTCTTCATAAACTCCTTCTGGATAAACTAGTTTATCGTTAGGGTCATAAGAACAAGTTACTAATACTTTTGATGTATCGGAATTTTGAACTGTGATTCCATTATCTATTGTTGAATATGAAATTAATGTATCTCCCATTGCCGTGAAATCAGGCATTGTTATATTTAATATAATTCTTCTCTCTTCGAAAGGTTTTAGGTTTGTATAATTCCAATAAACAAAACTTGTATCTGTTGATACTGAATCATATGCAGATTCTGAACTTAATATGTCTTTTAGTTTTTCATCTACGTTTAATGTTAATAATCCACTACTTACAGTTGTTCCTATATTTTTATATGTTAAATAAAATGGTGAAGCTTGAGAACATCTTCCTCCATCTAATGATGTAATGTATGTTTCAAGTTTTGTTTCTTCATTTATTCCTTTTATCCCAAAATCAAATCCGCTTGTATCCGAATTATTTACAATTACTTTATATGAAACAGAATCCGTTGTTAACTGCCAATTGTCTTTTGTCAATAATTTAACTTCATAACTCCCGGAACTTGTTCTAAAATAATAATTCCCATTTTCGTCTGTTCCTGTATAAATACTATCTGGTAGAATTAATATTTCTTGACTTGATAAACTAAATTCATTTATATCCTTTATTCCGTTTTCATTTTCATCTAAATATACATTTCCTGAAACACAATAATCCCCAGAGCCTATGTTAGGGATAATTCCTTGAATTTTAAATTTTTTCCACTGAGAAGCTTGTTTATATAAATTTACGCTTTTATATGGCACATATAAAGGTATTTCAAAATCAATATAATAAAAAGCTTCATTTTCTAGTATTGGGGGCGTGTTTTGTAAACATATTATCGATTTAATATTATCACAAAAAGACAATGCTCTTGATTTAATATTTGTAATTGTATTTGGTATCAACAATGAAGTTAAACCATCGCAACTTTCAAATGCATGAGGTTCAATACTTATTGTTGTATTAGGAATAATATAGTTGTCTTTTTTGTTTCCTGGACATTGTATGAGTTTCTTAGAATCTTTACTAAATAATACTCCATCTATTGATAAATAATTTGGATTATCTAATTCTACATTTATTGAATCTAATTTAGCACATCCTCCAAACGCTGTTAATCCTATACTTGTTACAAATTTTGAAATTTGTACGGATTTTAAACTATTACATTCCCAAAAGGCATCTTGACCTATCGTTGTTACTGAATTTGGAATTATTATTGAATCCAACATATAGCATCTATGAAATGCACTTAAATCAATTCTTGTAACATTATTTGGAATATTTATTTTTTTCAATTTATAACACCAAAAAAATGTTCTATATTCAATAGATGTAATATTATTAGGCATCGTAACTGAAATTAAATTATTGCAATTCAGAAACGCCCCACTACCAATACTTGTTACTGAATTTGGAATTACTATTGATGTAAGACCCGTGCAATTTTGAAATGCAGACTCTCCAATTATAGAGACAGAATTTGGAATAACTATTGAACTTAGATAAGAACAATTACCAAATGAATAGCTTTCAATTTTGTTAACATTGCTAGGAATGACAAAAGAACCTGCTTTTTTTGATGGATATTGTATTAAAATAGCATTATTATAATTATATAAAACTCCATCGATAGATTTATAGTTCGTATTCCCGTTTTCAACTTCAATATATTCTAATTCATCGCAACCAAGAAATGCTTTTTCCTCAATACTATTAATTGAATTTGGGATAAAAATTGAAGTTAAACTAGTGCATTTATAAAAAGCCAGGTATTCAATTTTTGAAACGGAGTTTGGAATAATGATAGAAGTTAGACCACTACATTCACTAAATGAATCATAGCTAATACTTGTTACGGTATAAGTTTGACCATCATAAGTTACTTCTCTAGGGATTTCAATATCGCCATAATAACAATCAGAAGAACAACCTATTGGTACTGTTACTTCAAGTGTATTATCGAATATAATATTATATCCTATTCCATCTACTTCAAAGTCTTGTGCAAACAAGCCACTTGTTGCAATTAAAATTGTTAAAATTGTAAAAAGTTTTTTCATTGTTTTTGTTTTTAATTCATTTTTTTGAAAGGCACTTCAAT
>CAZJKL010000041.1:0-28970 GCA_964546655.1 uncultured Bacteroidales bacterium
CATTCATTAATACAAATTTTTCATCATAAACTCCTTCTGGATAAACAGCTTTATCGTTAGGGTCGTAAGAGCATGTTATTATTTGTTTAGCTGTATCTGATGTAATAATTTGTTGTTGACTTATAATATTTGCATAAATGGTTACAGTATCTCCCATTGCTGTAAAATCTGGTGATTTAAAAGGAATATTCATTGTTTTTGCTTCTCCTGGTATTAATGAATAATCTAAAAATATTGAACTTGAGTCAGGACTGATTGAATCTGGAATTATACAATCAGAAACATAACCATTTGCTAACCAAGAATATCGATATATCTGACAACAATTTTGATTAATATAAAAATCTATTAAACTATCTTTTTTAATTTCAATTTGGCCATTACTTGGTAAAATACCAGAATTTGAATAAGTTAAGTATAAATACCCTATGCTATTACATCTAAATCCTGATGGTGAAATATTTATTGATAAATTGTTCTCATTGTCGTAAACAATTCCATAATTTAATGTGTCAATAATTTCAGAATTTGAGTAAACATCATAAATGGTTGTGTCAGTAGTAATACTAAAGCCATCTTTTAATATTAACTCAACTTTATAATCACCCGAATCAACAGAAAAATAATAGTTGCCATTTTTATCGGTAAAAGTATAAACACTATCGGGTAATAGTAATAATTTTTGATTGTATAAACCAATTTCTCCATTATCTTTAATTCCGTTAGAATCGGCATCAAAATATACATAGCCCTTTAAAGCACCGCCCAATATAATATTATTACTTGTAATTGTGCAGTTAATGTCGTCTTTAACTATAACATTATAAATTCCAGCAGGTAAATTATTAAAAATATTACTACTTTGATATGAATTACCACCATTTATTGAATATTCAAGAGGCGGTGTTCCTCCAGAAGCAATAATTGAAATACTACCATCTGAACTAAATGCTGATGAAATATTTGTATAAAACTCATTGTCAATTTTCATTGGATTTGTAACGTTTTTTATTCGAGAAACAGCAGTAGCAGTACAATTATTATTATCTGTTACTGTTACAGTGTAACCCACAGAAGACAAAGCACTAATACATGCAGAGTTATTATATATACCATTATTCCAATAATAATCATAAGGAGCTGCTCCACCATCAACATGTGCACATAAAGTTCTATTATTGCTTCCAAACTCACATTCATTAGAATCAATTTCAATTGAAGCTGTCATTAGAGGTGATTGAGTTAGGTTAACACTTGCCGTTGCAGTTTGTGATGCATTGTCGGTAATTGTAACGGTATAACTTCCGGAACATAAGCCTGTTGCATCTGGAGTTGTAATAACAGGATTAGTTGACCATTGATAAGTGTATGGCTCTGTACCTCCATATGCATTAGCAGTTATTGCTCCATTGCATGAGCTATTGCATGTATTATTAACAACAATATTAGTGTTTACATTTAATTGTGAATATGAATACAAAGTAAACAAAACACAAATTTGAATTATTAAGACTATTTTTTTCATAAGATGATATTTTTTAGGTTAATTGCTTTTGCATTTATGACGTAAGGAATTAAAAAAGGTTGTATGTGATTATTTTTTTAATTATTTAATATGCAGAAATATACATATTAAATGTTATTACATTTACCCTATTTTATTGTAAAATTGTTAGTATCTTTTTTGTAAAAAATATTTAAATAAAATATCAGCAATAAAAAAAAATATTATTTTTATACACTTTACATAATATTAAATATCATATTACAATTAAAATTTATTAACCATTAAACATAAAAGGCCAAATGAAAGAAACTAAAAATTTAATTAAAAAAATGGCTGACAAGTACGGAAGAGAGCGAAAATCTCTTATCCCAATACTACAAGCCATTGTTGCAGATAAAAATTATCTTACAACCGAAGACATGCAAGAAATAGCATTAGAGTTAAATATTTCAGCAGCAGATGTTCACGGAACAGCATCATTTTACTCTTTTATTGACCAAGAAAAAAGAGGAAAATATGTTATTAGAGTAACAAAATCGATAATTGCCGAAATGAAAGGTAAAAAAGAAATTGTAAGAAAAATAGAAGATTTATTAAAAATTAAAGTCGGAGAAACAACTGCCGATGGTATGTTTACTTTATTAGAAACCAATGATATTGGATGGAGCGACAAAGAACCTTCGATGTTAATAAACAAACAACCATATACAGAGCTTACACCAGAGAAAGTTCTTAATATTATAACTGAATATAGAAATAAATAAAACTATTTAAATTATGAGTAAAGAAAAACTAAAACGCTCTGATCTAATTTTTGGAGCTTATTCTAACGATAAATACGGAATTTTAGAAACTACAATAAAAAGAAAACCTGAATCTATAATCGAAGATATTATCTCTTCTGGTGTAAGAGGAAGAGGTGGTGCCGGATTTCCAACAGGTTTAAAGTGGAAATTTGCAGCAAACATGAAAGCAAAAGATAAATATATTATATGTAATGCTGATGAAGGTGAACCAGGAACATTTAAAGACAGAGAAATTTTATTAAGAGTACCTCGAAAAGTATTTTCTGGAATGGCCATTTGTGGCTATGCCGTTGGAGCAAAAAAAGGAATTGTTTATTTAAGAGGCGAATATGAGTTTATGGTTCCAGAATTAAATAAAGAATTAGATTTATTACATAAAAAATTAAAAGAATTAAAATTTGATTTTAAAATTGAAATTTATTTAGGAAGTGGAGCTTATGTTTGTGGCGAAGAAACAGCTTTAATGGAATCAATAGAAGGAAAAAGAGGTGAACCAAGAAACAAACCACCTTACCCTACTGTTGCAGGATTATATGATACACCAACAGTAATTAATAATGTTGAAACATTTTTAAATGCATTAATTATATGTAAATTAGGACCTAAAGAATATAATAATTTAGGAACAAAAGATTCAAGAGGTTCAAAATTATTTTCAATATCTGGAGACACACCTAAACCAGGCGTTTATGAATTAGAATTAGGAATGAAATTATCGGATTTTGTAGAAGAATTTGGTGATGGAGATACTAAAGCAGTTCAAGTTGGTGGAGCTTCTGGTTTTTGCGTTCCTAGAAAAAAGTTTAAAGATACAATAATAGGTTTTGAAGGAATTCCGACAGGTGGTTCAATGATGATTTTTAATTCAAAAAGATCTATGTATAATGTATTACATAATTATTTAGAATTTTTCTGTGACGAGTCATGTGGCCAATGTACACCATGCCGAATTGGAACACAACAATTAAGAGATGGTTTAATAGCTATAAAGAATAATGAAAAAGATGAAAAATATCTTGAAACATTATTAGATTTAACCGAAACAATGAAGATAACTGCAAAATGTGGATTAGGACAATCAGTAGCAAACTCATTTAAATCAATAGTTGATAATTTTACAGAAGAAATGATTTATTAATTAGAAAACACTAGAAAAAATGGCGAAAAATATAAAATTAACAATAGATAATACTATTATTGAGGTTCCTGAAGGTACAACAATATTAGAAGCAGCTAAAAAAATTGGAGTTAATATACCAACCCTTTGTTATCATCAAGATTTATGTGTAGCTGGTAATTGCAGAGTTTGCGTAGTTGAAGTTGAAGGACAAAACACCTTAGCAGCTTCTTGTGCTGTTCCGGTAAGTGAAGGAATTGTAGTTAAAACCAATACTCCAAAAGTTAGAAAAGCACGTAGAAATATCTTAGGATTATTAGTTTCTGAACATAATACACAATGCACAACATGTTATAGAAGTATGAATTGCGAATTACAAGCACTTTCTGCCGAATATAATGTTGACAATAATATATATTTAAGTGTATTAAAAGAAAAAGACAAAAAAATTGATAGCTCTTCATACTCATTAGTTAAAGACAATAGCAAATGTATAAGATGCCAAAGATGCGTTAGAACTTGCTCTCAATTGCAAGGAGTAAATGCATTAACAGTTGCACATCGAGGCGAACACATGAGAATAGAAACATTTTTAGACTTACCTTTAAATGAAGTTGTTTGTACAAACTGTGGTCAATGTGTTAATCGCTGCCCTACCGGAGCTTTAACCGAAAGAAGATACTTTGATTATATCTGGGATGCAATAGGCGATCCTAAAAAACATGTTGTAGTTAATACCGCACCAGCAACAAGAGTTGTTATTGGAGAAGCATTTGGTTTCCCTATAGGAACAAGAGTTACAGGTAAAATGGTTGCAAGTCTCAAAAAAATGGGAATGAATTCAGTTTTAGATACAGATTTTTCTGCCGACTTAACAATAGTTGAAGAAGGAACAGAATTATTATCAAGACTAAAAAAAGCTATAGTTGGTAAAGATAAAAATATAAAATTACCAATGATTACATCATGCTCTCCTGGTTGGGTTAAATTTATTGAACATATATATCCAGACCATTTAGACCATTTATCTACTTGTAAATCACCGCAACAAATGTTTGGAGCATTAGTTAAAACATATTATGCAAAAAAGAAAGGTATTGATCCTAAAGATATAGTAAGTGTTGCTATTATGCCTTGTGCTGCTAAAAAATATGAAGCAAATCGTCCAGAAATGAAATCAAGTGGTTATCAGGATGTTGACGCAGGTTTAACCTCAAGAGAACTATCATTAATGATAAAACAAGCAGGTATTGATTTTGTAAATATCGATAATGAAAAATATGATAGTATAATGGGTGAATCAACCGGAGCAGGTGTAATTTTTGGTGCAACCGGAGGTGTAATGGAAGCTGCTTTAAGAACTGTTTATGAAATAGTAACAGGCAGAGAAGTTCCTTTTAAAAACCTTGATATTCTTCCTGTTCGTGGAATGGAAGGAATTCGCGAAGCAACTATTAAATTAGAAAAATGTACTAAAGAATGGAAATTCTTAGAAGGAGTTGAACTTAAAGTTGCAGTTGCTCATGGATTAATAAATGCAAGAAAAATTATGGATCAAATAAAAGCAGGTAAATCACCTTATCATTTTATTGAAATAATGGCTTGCCCAGGAGGATGTTTAGGTGGTGGCGGACAACCAATACCAACTAATGAAGAAATTCGTAAAAAAAGAGCTAAAGCAATTTATGAAGAAGATGCAAATATGCCAAAACGTAAGTCTCATGAAAATTCAGAAATACAACAAGTTTATAAAGAGTTTTTAGGAGAGCCTAATGGGCATAAATCTCATGAATTACTTCATACTCATTATACTAAACGGAATAGAGTATAACCAAAAAGGCTGTCTTAGGACGGCCTTTTTTTTTGTTCCTTATTCTACAATAAAAAAAATTAAAAAACAATAGCTTTTAATTTTTTTTTTTAGAAAAAATATCGAATATTTGTAAAATAAAAAAAAGCAAAAAAATATTGTTGAAATCGTAAAAAACTATATATTTGTAGGTTCAATAATTTATTGCTTTATAGGTACAAAATAAGGTGTAGAATTAGATAAAGTATTTTTAGATTTTTAATATGCAACAACAAAACGCAAAAAGTATTTGGAATAAATGTCTCACTGTTATTAAAGATAACATTGAAACACAGTCCTTCAATACTTGGTTTGAGCCAATAAAACCTATTAAATATTTAAATAATGTATTAACAGTTCAAGTTCCTAGTCAATTTTTTTATGAATGGCTCGAAGAACATTATTTAGATTTATTAAAAAAAACAATAAAAAAAGAATTAGGTAAAGAAGGCAGATTAGAGTATAATATAGTTATGGATTACAATCCATTAGATGAATCAAAACCATACACAATTAATATTCCTGGTAATTCAACTAATAAAATAACTAATTCAAATGTCTCTATTCCTTTAAGCTCAAACTCAAGTCAAATAAGAAACCCTTTTATTATACCAGGTATAAAAAAGATTAACATTGACCCTCAATTAAACTCATCGTATAGTTTTGACAACTTAATTGAAGGTGAATGCAATAGATTAGCTCGTTCGGCTGGTTTAGCTATTGCTAAAAACCCAGGCGGAACATCTTTTAATCCACTTTTTATATATGGTAGCAATGGTTTAGGTAAAACTCATTTGTCTCACGCTATTGGTATCGAAACTAAAAACAATCATCCAGATAAAACTGTTTTATACGTTTCGGCTCAAAAATTTAAAGATCAATTTATTGATGCTTCAATGAACAACAATAGAAATGATTTTATTCATTTTTATGAAATGATAGACGTTCTTATTATTGATGATGTTCATGATTTTGCTGCACAAAATAAAACACAAGATATTTTCTTTCATATTTTTAATAGACTTCACCAATCAGGCAAACAAATTATTTTAACTGCCGACAAACCACCTATCGAATTAGAAGGACTTGAACAACGTTTATTATCACGATTCAAATGGGGTTTATCTGCTGACTTAACAATACCTGATTATGAAACAAGAATTAGCATATTAAAGAAAAAAGCATATAAAGACGGTATCAACGTTCCTAATGATGTTATTGAATATCTTGCTTATAATATAGCTACTAATATTCGTGAACTAGAAAGTGCTTTAATTTCAATTTTAGCTCAGTCTTCTTTAAATAAAAAAGAAATAACACTTGATTTAGCAAGACAAATAGTAGATAACTTTATTAAAAATACCGAAAGAGAAGTTTCTATAGACTATATTCAAAAAGTTGTTTGCGATTATTTCAACTTAAATGTTGACCAATTAAAATCAAAAACAAGAAAAAGAGAAATAGTTCAAGCTAGACAAATAGCAATGTTTTTTGCTAAAAAATATACAAAAGCTTCTTTGGCTACTATTGGATCGCAGATTGGCAAAAAAGACCATGCAACAGTCCTACACGCTTGCAGAACAGTTAATAACCTCAGAGATACCGACAAAAGATTTAAAGGTTATCTTGAAGAAGTAGAGAAAAAAATTAGACTATAATTATTTTATTGTTCAAAAAGGTCATTTAAAAATGGCCTTTTTGTGTTTTAATACCACTCATATATATGGATAAGAAAATATTAATGGTTTGCTTAGGTAATATATGCAGATCGCCTTTAGCAGAAGGAATTCTTAAAAGTAAAATTGAAGCAAATAAGATTAATGCTATGGTTGACTCAGTTGGTATTGCCAACTTTCATGTAGGCGAAACGCCAGATATTAGAGCTCAAAATGTTGCTCTTAAAAACAATGTTAATATATCTAAACATAAAGGCCGTCAATTTTCAGTAGAAGATTTTGATAATTTTGATAAGATTTACGCAATGGATATGAGTAATTATTCTGATATAATTGAATTAGCAAGAGATAATGACGATAAAAATAAAGTTGATTTAATATTAAATGAATTATATCCTAATGAAAATAGATCGGTTGATGATCCTTATTATGATAGTATTAAAGAATTTGATAATGTTTATGAAATTTTAGATAAAACTTGTGATAAAATAATTGAAAACTTGAAAATATGAGAAAAAAAATAGTTGCAGGTAACTGGAAAATGAATAATGATATTAATGAAGGTATTACTTTAATATCTGAACTTAATAATATTTTTAATGACAATATTTCTAAATCAAATATTGATTTAATAATTTGTACTCCTTATATTCATTTATATAAAGCTAATGAAATATTAAGTTCTAATATTAAATTAGGTGCTCAAAACTGTTCAACAAACGATTCTGGAGCTTATACTGGTGAAATATCGGCTAAAATGATTAAATCTACAGGAGCTAAATATATAATAATTGGTCATTCTGAAAGACGTCAATATTATGGCGAAACCGACGAAATTTTATTAGAAAAAGTTAAACAATGTTTAAATAATAACCTCACTCCTATTTTTTGCTGCGGTGAAATATTAAAAGATCGAGAAAATAACTCGTATTTTTCGGTTGTTGAAAAACAAATTAATAATGTAATTTTTAAACTTTCAGAAAACGACATTCAAAAAATAGTTATTGCTTATGAACCTGTTTGGGCTATTGGAACAGGTCTTAATGCTTCTTCACAACAAGCTCAAGAAATGCATCAATTTATTAGAAGTCTTATTAAAAACAAGTATAATAATGATGTAGCCGAAAATATATCTATTCTTTACGGTGGAAGTTGTAAGCCTTCTAATGCTAAAGAATTATTTGAAAACAAAGATGTTGATGGAGGTTTAATTGGAGGTGCTTCTTTAAATGCTAATGATTTTATAGAAATTTATAAATCTTTTTAATTAATGAATTATATAGAAGTAGTTTTTAAAAATATTAATAAAGATAATATTGATTTATTAGTTTTTGAATTAGAAGAAATTGGGTTCGAAAGTTATGACGAAACAGATAATAACTGCTTAAAAGCATATATCAATTCTGATAATTTTTGCAACAATAAAATTATTGAAATTTTAAGTAATAATTGTTTAAATAAAATTACTCACTCCCACGATACAATTAAAGACCAAAACTGGAACAAGTTATGGGAAAGCAATTTCGATTATTTAATAGTTGAAGATAAATGCCTAATTAAAGCTCCTTTTCATAAAGTTGAGAAAAAATATCAATACGAAATAACTATTGAGCCCAAAATGGCTTTTGGAACAGGTCATCATGAAACTACATATTTAATGATGAAAAATATTTTGAATATTAATTTTCTTAATAAATATGTTCTTGACATGGGTTGCGGAACAGCTATATTAGGAATTTTAGCTTCAAAACGCGGTGCTTCTTTTATTCATGCAGTAGATAATGACGAATGGGCAACAAATAATGCTATTGAAAATGTTGTTAATAATGGTGCCAACAATGTTAAAATATTTTTTGATACCGCAAAATTTATAAGCTCAGGTAAAGCCGAATCATTATTATCTGAATATTCAAAACAATATTATGATGTGATTTTTGCAAACATCAATAAAAATGTATTATTAAACGATATTCCTATTTATTCGAAAATACTAAATAAAAACGGACATATATTATTAAGTGGTTTTTATGTTGAAGATAATGATGATCTTTTAAAAGTTGCTAATGACAATGATTTATATCTTGAGCATACCGAATCAAATAACAAATGGTCGGTTTTGAAATTAGTTAAAAAATAATTCCTATGATTAAATCTAAAAAAATCTTCGCTTTATTAATTTTAATTTTCTCTTTCTCTTCACTAATATCTCAAAATATTGTAAGTTTTACTGAAGATAAATCAACAAAACTTATTTATGAAATAATAGTGTTTTTCGAAACATCAAACACAATTAGACCAGAAGACAAAAAAACCATAGAAGCTTTAGTTAGTTCGTTTAGTCAGTTTTGGAATTCGAATAAATTAACCGAAGATAAGAAAATTCAAGCCATTGAAGTTTTTAATTTAATGCTAAAAAAACGAATTAAACCTTACCCGGAATTTACAGATTTTATGAATACTTTAGCTTTAACAGCTAAGGCTAATTTAGATGAAAATAGTTATTCGTCGTGGATAAATGGAATGAAGAGTTCATTGCAAAAATCTACAAATAAAAACTTTTTAGATTATATTGAAATAAGTAATAACTTATTGTCAGACAATGTTTTGTATTTATCAAAATCTACAAAATGGTCTTCTGATAATAAAAGTTTTAAAATTGTTTTTGAAAATAATCAGCCCGTTGTTGTTTTCGAAAAATTAAATTTAAAATGTTTTTCTAAAAACGATAGCTCATATATTGAAAATACAAAAGGTAAATTTTATATAACCGACGTTAAATGGAAAGGTCAAGGAGGTAAAATTTATTGGACAAGAGCTGGATTTAGCAAAGATTCGGTTTATGCTGAATTTAAAGATTATACAATAGACATGACTGGTTCTGATTTTAAGGCAGATACTGTAACTTTTTATATGAAAAAATATTTTCCTACACCTTTAATCGGAAAATTAAATGAAAAGGTATTAGCAAAAACAAGTAGCGATATAGTTCGTTACCCGGCTTTCGAATCTTATAAAAAAGATTATATAATAAAAAATATATTCCCTAATATTAATTATAAAGGGGGTTTTGCTTTAAATGGTGATAAATTTTTAGGAAAAGGAAATACAGAGTTTAAAGCAAGTATTGAATTTATTAGTAAAAATAAAATATTTTTAAAATCGTATTCTAAAAGTTTTTCTATTTATACCGATAAAATTTATGCTCAAGATGCTAGTGTTCGTCTTTATAAAGATAAAGATTCAATTTATCATACAAATATTGATTTAACATATAACAATAACAATAAGTCGGTTAAAATTTTGAGAAGCCGCGAAGGATTAGCCTTAGCTCCTTTTATAAACACTTATCATAATATTGAAATGTATGTAGAAGGAATTTATTGGAATATTGCCGATAGTGTAATAACAATGAAAAATATTGTTCAGCCTGGTTCTAATAGTGATGCTATTTTTGAATCCGTTAATTATTATTCTGAAGCAAGATATGATAAAATTCAAGGAATTGACCAAACTAATCCACTTGTGCTTTTAAAAAGAATTGCACTTCAATATGGAGAAAAAGATACTATTTGGTCTTTATATATTGAAGATATTGCAAACTATATGAAGATTAGTGTTCAAAACACAAAAACTATTCTTGTTAGACTTGCTGTTGAAGGCTTTTTAGATTATGATATTGAATTAGAAAAAATTCAATTGAAGCCAAAAACTTTTATGTATGTTAATGCTCGTGTAGCAAGAAGTGATTATGATGTTATAAGCTTAAATTCTAATATAAGTAATGATAATAATGCCGAATTATATTTAGGTTCTTTTGATTTAAAAATTAAAGGGTTAAATTTAATAGCTTTAAGTGATTCTCAAAAAGTATATATTTCTCCATACAAAGGCGAAATAAACATGAAAAAAAACAGAGATTTTGATTTTTCAGGAGCAGTAAAATCAGGGCGTTTTATTTTTTCAGGATCAAGTTTCTCTTTTAACTATAAAGATTTTTTAATTAAAATGGATAGCATTGAAGCAGTTCAATTAAAAGTTAATCCGTTCGAAGGAGATAAAAACATTGCCCTTGATAAAGAAGGTCTTACAAAGTGTTTGTCTAGAATAGAAGGCGTTTCAGGTGATTTATTTATTGATAAGAAATTTAATAAATCGGGCTTGTTTGATGCTCACGAATACCCTATTTTAAAGAGTAATAAAGATTCTTATGTTTATTATGATATGGTTAAAAAAGGTGTTTATGAAAGAAAGAATTTCTTTTTTAAATTAGACCCTTTTACTATAGATAGTTTAGATAATTTCACAAATGCAGGTTTAGCTTTTAAAGGTACTTTTACTTCGGCGGGTATTTTTCCTGAGATAAAAGAGACATTAAAATTAATGAAAGATTATTCGCTTGGGTTTAAACATATTACTCCAGAAAGTGGTTATGATACCTATGGCGGTAAAGGAAAATATACGGCTAATATTGACTTAAGTAACAGCGGTTTAGTAGGTGATGGTTCACTTAAATATTTGACTTCAATAACTAAATCAGATAAGTTCGAATTTTACCCTGATTCGATGATTACTGTTGCCCAAAAATTTACAGTAACTCAATCTAGTGGAAACCCTCAATACCCAGAAGTTGCAGGAGAAAATACTCCTGTTATGTGGAAACCTTATAAAGATATTATGATTGCAAAATCTGATTATAAACCTCTTGATTTCTTTAGTGAAAAAGCTAAAATGACTGGAAAAAGCAGTCTTATCCTTACTCCTTCTGGAATGACTGGTAAAGGCCATATGGAGTTTCTTGATGCAAAACTGCATGCTGATAAATTTACTTTTCAACAGTTAAAGTTTACTTCCGACACAGCTAATTTTGAATTATTCACGTCTGATACTAAGCAACTTGCATTTAGTACTCAACAATATAAAGCTCTTATTGATTTTGAACAACGATATGGCGAATTCTTCTCTAATGGAAATGGTTCTATGGTTGATTTCCCTTTTAATAAATATAAATGTTTTATGGACCAATTTAAATGGTTTATGGACGAACAAGTGATTGAAATGAAATCGAAACAAGAAGTTGGATTCGAAGGCTCAGAGTTTGTTTCAACTCACGAGAAACAAGATTCGCTTAGCTTCCTTGCTCCTTCTGCTACTTATAGCTTGTCTGATTATATAATTCATGCTAAAGATGTTAAACAAATTTTAGTTGCCGATGCTTATATTTATCCACCAGACGGAAATGTTAATATTCAGCGCGAAGCTAATATGGAAACTATGATTGGTGCTAAAATAATGGCTAACCGAGAATCAAAATATCATAATATATATAATGCACGAATTAAAGTAATGGGTAAATATAACTATTATGGTTCGGGTGATTATGAATATCTTGATGAATTAAACAGGAAACAACAGGTTCATTTCGATACAATTATTGTTGATTCAATTAAAAACACATTTGCAAAAGGCCAAATATTAGAAGCTCAAGATTTTACTTTTAGTCCAAACTTTAAATATAAAGGAAATGTAAATTTGTATGCAAAAAATCAATTTTTAAATTATGATGGATTTACAATGATTAATCATAGTTGTGATACAAATAAACGAACATGGATAGGAATGAATGCAATGATAAATCCTAATACAATAATGATTCCTATAGATACTACTACAAAAGATGCTGCAGGAAATAGATTGTTTGCATCTATTATGATTGCTACTGATTCTGCTTATATTTATACTTGTTTGCTCGATAAAAAACATAATAATAATAATTTTGAACTACTACCAGCAAATGGATTTTTAACATTTGACAAATTAAAACGTGAATATCAAGTTTCTGATAAAAAAAGGTTAATTGAACCCAATGCACCTTATAATTATTTAAGTTTAAATAACTCTACTTGCGAATCTTTTTCCGAAGGTCATTTTAATTCTTTTATTAATGCAGGTCTTATTAAAATGGATGCTTTTGGTACTATTACTCAAAAAATAAACAAAGATGAAACAAAAGTTGACTTGTTTGTAACTTTAGATTTTATATTCTCAGAAGCGGCAAATCAAGTTATGTACAATAAAATATTTGATAATCCTGGTAAAAGAGCTTTAAACCTAAACACAACTCAAATTAAAAAGGCTATTGTTGGGTTAATGGGCGAAGATAAAGGAAATAAGGTTATTGAAGAAATTACTACTTATGGTGAAATAAAAAAAATACCTAATGAATTAGAGCATACTATGGTTCTTAGTGAAATGCAATTGAATTGGTTTCCTCAACATCAAACATTTTATGGTGATGGTCGTTTAGGATTATTATTTTTGAATAAATTTCCTATTAATACTTCTTGTCGTTCAAAAGTTGAAATTAAAAAAACTAAAAGAGGCGATCAAATAACTATTTATTTTATGGTTGATAATTATAATTGGTTCTATTTTTCTTATAAAGCTGGTGTTATGAGTATCGCTTCTTCTTATGATGATTTTAATGAAGTTATTAATAGCATTAAGAAAAAAGAATATGAAGAGAATGGAGTTAAATATATAATTCAAGGGGTTTCTGATTCTGAAAAGACTAAATTTATTAAGAAATGTGAAGAGTTTTATGAAATGTAATAAGTCTATAACAAAAATTTATATTATTTTTAAGTAAATAAAATATTAAAATGCAAAAAATACTATTATTTCTTATAATAATCTTTATTTCGATACTCTCGTTTGCTCAAAATAATTCAAATTATATTGAAGGGTGTTTTATTATTAAAATTTCTACAGACTTTAAATCTAATTGTAAAGGCAATAATATTGATATTTCTGACATTAATTCTTATCTTAATAAAATTGGTGCTAATAAAATTGAAAAATGTTTCCCTACATCAAAATATGATTGCACAAAATCAGATTTAAATAAATATGATTTATCTACTATCTATGAAATAAAATACACCAAAAATATTAGCTTAGATGAAGTTATTAAAAATTTATCTTCTAATAAATATGTTGAATATGTTCAACCTAAATATAAAATAAAACCTTTGTACTCTCCTAATGACCCTAATTACAATACATATCAGTATGCTTATATGTCGTTAATAAGGGCTAATTTTGCATGGGATTATACTAAAGGCGATACAAATATGGTAATAGGAATTGTTGATGTTGGTGTAAACTATAGTAATAGTGATTTAATTAATAATATTGCTTATAACTATGCCGACCCTATTAATGGTATTGATGATGATAATGATGGTTATATTGATAACTACGTAGGTTGGGATATGGCCGACGGAGACAACAACCCTGCTCCTAACGATGGAACTTATGAAGATCATGGGGACAGAGTTACTGCTCTAGCAGCAGGAACAACTGATAATCAAACAGGTTATGCTTCTGTTGGTTTTAAATGCAAATTTTTACCTGTAAAAGTAGAAGATTCTGATGGTAATATTACCAGTGCTTATGAAGGAATAGTTTATGCGGTAAATCATGGGTGCAAAGTTGTTTGTTGTGCTTGGGGTAGCGATCAAAGTTATGGGCAGTTTGGACAAGATATTATAAACTATGCGGTAAATGTTAAAGATGCAATAGTTATTGCTCCTGTTGGGAATAATAGTAAAAATAAAATAGAATATCCTGCTAATTATGAAAATGTTTTATCGGTTGTTGCTACCGATAATAGTGATTTACTTTATTCAGGTTCAAATTATGGTTATAATGCTGATATTTCGGCTCCAGGTAAAAATATAAGATGGAATTTTGTTGAAAAATCAGGAAGTTCTTTATCTGCTGGTTTAGTTGCAGGAGGTGCTGCTCTTTTAAGAACTTATTTCCCTTCTTATTCGGCAAAACAAATTGCAGAATTAATGAAAGAAACTTCTGATGAAGTTGATTCTAAAAACACTTCTTATTCAGGAATGTTAGGCGAAGGACGATTAAATTTATACAATGCTTTAACTAAAACTAATATTATTGCAGTTGAAATGTATGATGTAACTTATAAAGATAATACTGGAGATTTAGTATTTTCTTCAGGTGATTATGTTAATATTTCGGCGAAATTTACCAACTACCTTTCTCCTATCGACAATTTAACTCTTACTATTACAACTAATTCACCTTATATTACAATGATTTCTCAACCAAATATATCAGTTGGTGCTATTACTACTAATGAAACTGTTTCGGTTTCAGATTTTGTTGTTCTACAAGTTTTACCTAATGCTCCACAAAACGAAAAGGTTGTGCTTAAATTTGAATTAAAAAACAATAGTGAAACTTATACCGATGTTCAGTATGAAACTTTTGTTTTAAACCAAGATTATATTAATATTTCTACAAATAAGATTACTACAACATTAACAAACTATGCAAAAATAGGTTATAATAATTATCCTTTTGAAGGCGAAGGTTTTAAGGTTGATAATAAAAATTCAATATTAACCGAAGCAGGTTTCATGATTTCGGATTCTACCAATAAAGTTTCTAATAATATTGGAACAGATAGCTCTTTTAATGTTATTGAAACAATAAGAAGAATTGTAGGAAATGATACATTATCTAATTTTGATGTTTACAGTAAATTCAGCGATGATTCGGCTAAAAGTGAAAACATTGGTGTTAATATAATTCAAAAAGCTTATAAATGGAACGATGAAAATGATGAAAATTTCATTCTTATAACTTATGATATTATAAATAAAAGTGAAACAGTTTTGAATGATGTTTATGCTGGTATTTATGCCGATTGGAATATAGGTATGGCTTCACACAATGCAGCTATGTTCGATTCTGAAAATTTATTAGGTTATATTATGAGTTTTGATGGTGATGGATATGCCGGAATAAAATTATGTAGCAATACTCCTATTAAATGTTATTCTATTGGTGGTGTTGGCGGAATAAACATTTCTGATGGATTTAGTAAATCAGAAAAATACAGAACGCTTACCACAAGCCGAAACGAAGCCGGAAATAATGGTTATGGTTATGATGTTATGCATGTTGTTTCAACTGGTCCATTTAATAATGTAAATATTGGGGATACTATTAATTTAGCTTTTGCTTTGGTTACAGGTGCTAATTTGGTTGACTTACAAAAAAATGCGATGTATGCTCAAGTTCGTTACAATAATTTATATAATAATATAGAGAATATTGATACAAAGAATTTAAATGTTTCTGTATTTCCTAATCCATCTAATGGTTCAGTTTACATTAACTCAAATGCAAATATTAATTCAATTACTATTATAAATATATTTGGGCAACCAGTAAAAGTTGAAAAAAACATTAATAATAAAACTTCGGTTTTAAATATTTCTGATTTAAATAATGGTATTTACTTTTTAACTATCGAATCAGATAATTCGATTATAACTAAGAAAATTATTAAACAATAGAAGTTTTATTTAAGATTTTTCACTTCGTTCAAAATGACAATAAGATGTCTTTCTGAGCAAAGCGAAGAGTCTAATAATCAATGCGTTATTACCTAACCTCAATATTATTTCTTCTTAAATAAGCTTTTAATTCAGGAATAGGTATTTCTTTAAAGTGAAAAATACTAGCAGCAAGTCCAGCATCGGCTTTACCCTTTGTGAAGACATCAAAAAAATGTTGCATATTACCTGCTCCGCCTGATGCAATAATAGGAATTTCAAGAGTTTCTGATAAATGAGCCAATGCTTCATTTGCAAAACCTGTTTTAACACCATCATGATTCATCGAAGTAAATAAAATTTCACCAGCTCCCCTACTTTCAGCTTCTTTTGCCCATGAAAATAATTTTTTATCGGTTGGAATTCTACCTCCATTTACATGCACAAACCATTCATTATTAATTTCTTTTGCATCAATCGCAACTACAATACACTGATTTCCGAAATTTTTAGCTAATTCATTAATTAAATCGGGGTTTTTAACTGCCGACGAATTAACCGAAACTTTATCGGCACCTGCATTTAAAAGTATTTCAACATCTTTTACCGAGCCAATACCGCCACCAACAGTAAACGGAATACTTAAATTTTGAGCTATTCGCTTAACCAATTCCGAAAAAGTTTTTCTTCCTTCGTGAGTAGCCGTAATATCAAGATAAACTAATTCATCTGCACCTTGTTCCGAATATAATGCACCTAACTCAACAGGGTCACCAACATCTTTAACATTTAAAAAATTAACTCCTTTTACGGTTTTACCGTCTCTTATATCTAAACAAGGTATTATTCGTTTTGCTAACATTTTTATTTATTTAAATCACTTAATTGTTTTAATGTTATTTTGCCTTCATAAATAGCTTTTCCAATAATTACTCCGCCAATATTTAATTTATCAAGTTCAATAACCTCTTTAATTTCGGTAATACCGCCACTTGCTATAATAAAAAGATTATTAAATTCTTTCTTCATTTCTTTATAAAGTTCCATTGCTGTTCCTTGCAACATACCATCTTTACTAATATCAGTACATAAAACATTTTTAACAGCAAGTTTCTCGTATTCTTTTAAAAAATCAAAAAGTTCAATATCTGTTTTATCTAACCAACCGCTAATAGCAATTTTCTTATCATTAACATCGGCAGATAACACAATTTTTTCGGTACCATATTTTTTTATCCACGATACAAACAATTCTTTTTTAGTTACTGCAACACTACCTATTGTAGCCATATCTGCACCGCATTCAAATACAATCTTAATATCATCATCACTTTTAATTCCGCCACCAAAATCGATAATAAGTTTTGTTTTTGAAGCAATTTTTTCAAGAACTTTGCTATTAACAACATGACTTGCCTTTGCTCCATCTAAATCAACCAAATGAAGTCTTTTTAATCCACTGTCTTCAAACATTTTAGCTACTTCTAGCGGATCTTCGTTATAAATAGTTTTTAAGCTATAGTCGCCTTTTTGCAGCCTAACACATTTCCCTTCAATAAGGTCAATAGCCGGAATTATTTCAATCATTATATTAAAGTTTTATAAAGTTTTTCAGAATTATTTCTCCAATTGAACCACTTTTTTCGGGGTGAAACTGAGTTGCATAAAAGTTATTCTTATTTAAAGCAGCAGAAAAAGGCTCAATATAATTACAAGTAGCTATAGTGTTTTCGCATTTTGGAACATAAAAACTATGAACAAAATAAACATACTTATTTTCAATATTTTTATTAAATAAATTTGACTTTAAATCATAAATATTATTCCAACCCATGTGAGGAATTTTATAATTTTCGGTTTTATTAAATTTTAATACCGGTTGATTGAAAATACCTAAACAATCAGCATCACCTTCTTCTGAGTAAGAACACATTAATTGCATTCCCAAGCAAATACCTAAAACAGGCTGTTTCAAGTCAACAATAAGTTTATCTAATTTATGATGTTTTAAATAATCCATTGTTGTGCTAGCTTCGCCAACACCCGGAAAAATAACTTTATCGGCACTTCTAATAATTTCTTCGTCGGCAGTAACTGTTGCTTCAACATTCATTCTTTCTAAAGCATATAATACCGATTGAATATTACCTGCATTATATCTAATAATTGCTATTTTCATTTATAAAAAATTATTTTATGCAAATATAATATTTATTTTAGAATTATAAACTTTGATGTAATCATGAACAGTATAAAAAACAATCAAAGGTTTTTAGTGATTTAACAATTAATTTAAAACAATAAACTTTTTAGTAGAATTATATTTTTCACCTTTTATTGAACAATAATAAACTCCATTTTTCAAATTTGAAATATTAAATTTATAATAATTTTTACCAACATTAAATTCATTGTTTTCTTTAAAAACAAGATTACCTTTTATGTCATAAATAGAAATACTAATATTCTCTTTATCAACTAAATCAAAGCTAATATTTAAATTATTACTTGATGGATTTGGGTACACATTAAAATTCCAAATTTTATCACTTAATTTATTAAAACCAAGCAATTCATCAACAGAGTTAATTTTAGCTGAATAAATACCATTTGCATGTGTTGCAACAACAATAAGACTATCATTAGCTCTAGTTTTAATCATATCAACAACAACATTTCCTATTGTATTAACACCTACTTTCGTCCAAATTGGAGTAAAAGAGCTACTATGAGCAGCAATAGTATCTAAACAAAACAAACCAACACTTGTTCCTACAAAATACAAAGTTTTATCTCCAAATGGCATTATTGAAGCCCATCTACAAGAAGGACCAGAACCACCACCGCCTAAATATTCTTCAAGATTTCCTCCTATTTTAATCCAATTGCTACCTCCGTCTTTAGAATAAAACAAACTATAAACACCATAATTTGAGAAAACAACAATTACTTCATTTGCATCATTAGGATTTACAGCAATGCTATTAACATATCCATCAACAGGGAAATAGTATCCTGTGATATCAATATGTTCGGCATCACCATTATTAGCATCATTTATTTTATAAACCCGTCTATTACTTGTTCCGTAATAAACTATGTTTGCTGGATTTTTAGATACCGAGACAGACGTTACTGTATAATTAATATTTACACTATCAGTATATTTAAACCACCCTTTTGATAGAGTTCCTTGAGTATTATTTATATCTATACTATTAAGGCTATCGTTACGCCAAAGATGATTACCTGCACATAAATACATTATGTTAGAATTATTTGGATCAACTGCGAAAGGGTTTACAAAAATATAACCTGAACCGCCTGTTGGGTCAATTTCTCTACTCGCTTTTCTCACTCCTTCGTTATCTAATAAAACCTTATAAATTCTTCCGTTTTGCTTCGAAACATAATAAACACTATCGTTAACTATATGACAATAAGCACCATCTCCATTAAAAGAGAGATTCCAATAAGATGTAATATTTTTATTATTTGTAAAATATGTGCCATTATCTTGCAAACCACTAATAATCCGATTATCTGTAGTATTTTCATCTATAGCAACAGTATAAGGCTGAGTAGTATAATAACCATTATTAAGCGTATCCCATACAATTAGACTATCGAGACAATTACTAGTTATGTTTAAACCACCATCATGACCTGATAAAAGTATATTTGGATTAACGGTTGAAAAATGAACAACATGTTGATCTGGGTGATGATTTGGATAATATCCCCAAAAATTTCCGCTAGTATTTATACCATAACCACCAACCTGAACAGTGTTGTTTTTTGAAGAAAAGCCATCTTTAGATCTATACAAGTTTGTTCCTCCAATAAAAACCACATTAGCATCATCTGGTTTAACCGAAATAACAAGATTATAAGAGCTTTGTGCATAAAAATTATCGAAAGAACTTACATCTCCGCTTCCAGGTATATTCTCAGACAAATCTGTCCATGTGCCTCCAGCTTCTGTTCCGTCACCAGAAACATATTCATATTTCCACAAGCTATTCCACTCTTCTTCGCCTGTATAAAGTTTTGTTTTTTTACCACTTCCCGGAGTTACTCCTAAAAAATATACTTTATTAGGTTCAGATTTGCAAACACCAATAACAATTCGTTTAAAAACCGAAGCAAAATTTTGAGGTGTAATATTAACCCAATTATCGCCATCAACCGAACGCCAAATGCCTTTAGATGGACTATCGCTATCAAAAGTAGCATATAAAACACCATTATTATCTATTGCTATATCTGTATAATAACCTAAACTTCCGGTTTCACCGCCAATAACTTTTGCCCATATATCTCCACCATTAGTGCTTTTATAAACAGTTTTTAATGTTGAGGCATAAACTACATCATTAACATTATTAGTATGGTCGGCAACAATATTCCAAATTAAATCAAAGTCATTAAAATCTTTTGGTGTATTCGAAACAGTGTATTCTAATGGAGACCAAGTAATTCCATTATCAATTGATTTATAAATGCCATCGCCATAAAAGAACGCTCCATTTGCTGCTGCTGAATTTCCATAAGCTTCTCCAGTACCATAATACCAAATATTTGTTTTACCAACTCTTTTATCTTGTGTTAAACATGAAACACTGTGTAATTGATTAGGTAATGTGGTTTTTGTCCAAACTTTACCATTATCTGTTGAACGCCACATACCACCAGACACACCTCCGGCAATAATTATATTATTATCTGCAATATCTAAAGCTGCAGCTCTTGTTCTTCCGCCAACATTATAAGGACCTCTTAATGACCAAATACTAGATTTTACTTTTTTATTTAAATCATTAGGTAGTTTACTTGCATAAATTTGCTCTTTTATAAAAATATTTTCAGGAAGTTGCCCTATATTAGGGTCTTTAATTCTTTCATACTCCCATCCTCTTCTACTTTGCATGCCGTTTCCGTAACCAATATCACTTCCGTTCTCTTTAATTAAAACATTTTTACTTTTATTATAAAATTGTAAAAAAGCTAAGAAAGCTATTGAAAATGATAATGTTAGAATTATATATATAAATAAATTTTTATTGTTATTCATAGGTTTTTAGTTTAAGAGTGTGTAGAGGTAAACAATATAAATTGGATTATCACTATATAAATTTTTCGATTCAATATCGCATTTAAATTTTTCATTTAATTTTATTCCTGGTAATGTTATTTTTAAATTAGGAAAAAGCTCTTTATCGGTTTTTCTTAAAGTAAAAGCAAATTTTACTTCTATAATAGAATTTTCAGAGAGGTTATTAGTATAATCTTTACCTTTATTAATTACTTTAATAATTTTTACTCTTCCGAAACATGGCGCTTTTGAACAAGGTGAAATAGTGTCTTTTTCTTTATTAATATCATAAATATAAATTAATTCACCTATAATTTGCGTCGAATTTAAATTAACCGAATCATTATTATAATTGTTAATATTTTTATTTGTTTTACAAGAAATAATCAAGAAGAATAAAACTATAAAAATGTATCTATTTTTCATTATTTAATAATTTATCAACAAAACAGCTATTAAAATAAAATTTTTACAACAAAATCAATCTAAATTTAATTTATAACAAATTGACATTTAGCATTTTATTAAAATTATAAGTTTATTATTTCTTTTCCTAATTTTTGCAATAAAAAAATATAGATATTCTCAATATTGTATTTTGATACAAGCATTAAAATATCATTTTTCAAACTTTAACAATAAAACAAAAATTGAAAGTATTACAGTTATATTAAACTGAAATAATTATCTACTAATTACTGCTACAAATGGTGGTTATTAGTTATTGTTTTAAGCTATGGACTTTTTTTGTAAAATTAAAATAAATTTAATTTTTGTGTCAATTCGATAATACGTTCTTTTTTACGTGATTCTCGGTAATTTTGAGAGTATTTTGAGTAAAACTTGTGATTAGTTAAAAAATTATACTGAATCTTTAGCCAATCGTGATTGTTCGAAATTACATTATAGGTATAAAATTCTTCTTCTAAAAAAGCAGATATTTCGTAATAGTCGTTTCTTCCTATATAATCTAAATCTGCATCACAAATAATTTTTTCTAATGGATCAACTGCAATTTTATTTATATTGGTTGCAAGAATCATTTTACAAATCTTATTAATGTGATAGTTATTATAACCAAAATTTAAAAGTTCTTTTGATGCAAGATTACAAGATTCTAATTCGTGATTACAATAATTATTTAAAAAGCCACAGTCATGATATAATGCTGCAGTTCTTAGTAAAAACAAATCTTCTTTATTTGAAATTTTTTCGTAATAGGCTATTTTGTTCACATTTAAGTAAACTTCTAATGTATGAGTTAAATTATGATATTTTAAATTTGAAGGTAATTCATTTTCTAATCGAGACAAAATATAATTTTTTGCCCCTAGAAAATCAATTTTAACTCCATTAATATCAACTAAATCCCCCTTTATTTCCTGTTCCTTATTCAAAATACTTGAATTGTATTGTAAAACCTAAACACTAAACTTTACACTAAAGTAAAAATTTGTTTTTACAATTCCAATTTATTTTATTTATATTTTTTTAACAATTCTAATATTTTACTGATATACAGACGAATACAATTCATATATACATATAGTTAATTGCATGTATTATATTTAGAATAATTAGAATAAATGTCCTTATGTTCTATATTGACTTTACTGTAAAAATTACTTTCATATTTTATGAGAATTACCTTATTTCATATCTTTACATTATTATAAATCTAATTTTGAATTATATATTGTTTTTCTTTTATATACACCAATGTATTTAATTGACCTTTAGGTCGCTGTTTTATTTCTCGCTTTGGTGGAATTTATAATAAATTTTAAAATTATTATTATAATCTAATTGTTATGTTTTTTATTTTAATATTGTATAATTGTTAAAAAATAATATTTTTGCATTTTCTTTTTATACTATGTTTAACTAAAATTCAAAACTAATGAAATCAAAAATCTATTTACTCTATTTTTCACTTCTATTGGTTGGCTTATCTTCGATAGCTCAACCTACAATAACCGGACCTGGTGTTAACTTTATTATTGGAGAAACTTTAATAACATATAATGGAGCCTATGTCAGTCCTGGAAGTTCAGGAACAAATCAAACATGGGATTTAACTTCAATTTCTTCAACAAGTACTCTTTCCTGTAATTTTGTAGCTCCTTCTTCAACATCCTATGGAGGTTCATTTCCAAATGCAAATATTGCTGCGGCTACGACTAATAGTTCAAATATTGGTTATTATTTACTAAATTCATCTGTAATGCAAAACAATGGAAGTAGAGGAAATAACATTACATTAGCATATTCTGACCCTGAAGATCTTTTGCGTTACCCTATGACATACAATAAAACTTTTAGTGATACTTGGTCTACTCAATTTGTCAATCAAAGTTATTTGTATTACAGAGAAGGCACTACAACAGTTACTGCAGATGGATATGGAACCCTAATTACACCAGAAGGAACATTTCAAGATGTTCTTAGAGTTCATATATTACAATCATATCAAGATTCAACATATTTAGATTATGATCCATTTATAATAACATATACAAACAGTCAATATTTATGGTATAAAGAAGGAATACATTTTCAATTAGCTTCAATATATACATTAACTTCTTCATTTGGGCAAACTTATTCAGGAGCTTCATGGTCTGATAATAATGTAGGTATTGAAAATTATAGTAATCTAATTACATCTTGTAGTCTTTACCCTAATCCGGTATCAAATAATTTAAATATTGACCTATCTTTAGTGAAAAATCAAGATTTAGAAATTAATATTATTAATTCTATCGGTCAAACAATAAATAAATCTGGGCTTATTAAAGGTAATATTGGTGATAATTCTATAAATTTAAATTTAGAAAATTTACCAGAAGGAATTTATCTAGCTTTAATTTCTTCTGAAGGTAAAAACATCTTGACTCAAAGAATAATTATTTCAAGATAATTTTCCAAGAACTATTTAATCAAAAGTTATCTTATTAACCAAGTTAAATTTGTCAAATTTATTTCAGATAAACGACTACAACAGATTAAATTTCAACAAAAAAGCTGTCTCAAAAAGGCAGCTTTTTTTTATTTTAAAATTTCATAAAACATCGTAATCTTTTTTAGATTATTTATTTTTGATCATTCAATATTGTCACAATAGAAAATATGATTAATAATTCTAATCTTAAATATATTTTATACTAAGATTTTTCAAAAAAAAACGTTAATGTAACATTTGTTACAAATTTCTTCTTTAAAAATTTGTCTATTTGTAGTATAAATTAATTTAAATTTATACTTATGAAAAGAGATATTGTTAAAATAGACGAGACCTTATGCAATGGTTGTGGCGAATGTGTGCCTAATTGCCATGAAGGTGCTTTACAAATTATTGATGGCAAAGCCATTTTAATTAGTGATTTAATGTGTGATGGATTAGGTGCTTGTCTAGGACATTGCCCTATGGGAGCAATTACGATAGAGCAAAGAGACGCTGAACCTTATGATGAAACTAAGGTAATTGCCGAAATGGTTAAAAAAGGTGAAAATGTTGTTAAAGCTCATTTACTACATTTAAAAGAACACAAAGAATATGGATTTTTAGCCGAAGCAGTAAAATATTTACAAGAAAATAAAAATAATATAAACTTTAATATCGAAAAAGTCATGTCCGAAATACATAACCATAGTAACGAAAATGCGAAATGCGGTTGCCCAAGTGCAAAAGAAATTTCGTTAAAACCAAGCGAAAACAATAATTCTAACGATGAACTTATTTCATCAAAATCAGAATTAATTAACTGGCCTGTTCAAATGCATTTGATAAATCCTAGTGCTGGGTATTTTAAAAATAGCGATATAGTGGTATCTGCAGATTGTGTTGCCTTTTCATTAGGTAATTTTCATTCTCAATATTTAAAAGGAAAAACCCTTGTTATCGCTTGCCCTAAATTAGATAGTAATACCGAAATTTATATCGAAAAATTTAAAAAATTAATTGAAGAAGCTAAAGTAAATACAATCACTATTATGATTATGGAAGTTCCTTGTTGTAGCGGATTGCTTCAAATGGTTAAAACAGCAGTTGATAGCTCAACTAGAAAGGTTCCTGTTAAATTAATTGTTGTTGGAATAAATGGTGAAATAAAAAAAGAAGAATGGGTTTAAGGCATTTTTCTGTAAATTATAATAAATTTGCAAAAAATCGAATTTATTAATGAAATCAATTATACAAGATACAATATGTGCAATAGCTTCTCCCCAAGGGAAAGGAGCTATTGCCATTATTAGAATTTCAGGTAACGAATCATTAAGTACTATAAAAAAGATTTTCTTTTCAAAAAACAATAAAAAAACAATAAAGCAACAGCAAGTATTATACGGAGAAATTAAATATAATAATGAAATTATTGATGATGTATTAATTACATACTTTAAAGCTCCGTATTCGTACACTGGTGAAGATATTGTTGAAATATCGTGTCATGCATCTAAATATATAATTAAGAAAATAATTGAAGTTTTAATCGAAGAAGGCATTAGATCTGCGAATCCTGGCGAATTCACTTTAAGAGCCTTTTTGCACGGTAAATTAGATTTAGCTCAAGCCGAAGCCATAGGCGACTTAATTGCTTCTGAAACTAATATGATGCACAATGTTGCTATTAAGCAAATGCGTGGTGGTGTTTCTACCGAAATTAAAATTTTAAGACAAAAACTGATTGATTTCACTTCATTAATTGAACTTGAATTAGATTTTATTGAAGAAGATGTTGAGTTTGCGGATAAAACTAAATTGAAAGAACTTTTGATAGATATAAATAAAAAAGTTGAGAAACTAATAAGTTCATTTAAACAAGGAAATGCTATAAAAAATGGTATTCCTATTGCTATTGTTGGCGAACCTAATGTAGGTAAATCGACTTTGCTTAATAAGCTTTTGAATGAAGAAAAAGCTATAGTTTCAGAAATTCCAGGTACTACAAGAGATCGAATTGAAGATGTTTTTGAATATAAAGGCATTAATTTCAGAATTATTGATACTGCTGGGTTAAGAGAAACTAAAGATATTATTGAAAGTATTGGAATAAAAAGAACTTATGAAACTATTGAGCAAGCTTCTGTTGTTTTGTATTTATTTGATGCTTCAATTAGCAATATTGCAGGTGCTAAAAAAAATGTAAATAAATTAAAAAATAGAGTAAATGATACCGATAAACATTTTATTATTGTTTTTAATAAAATGGATAAACTTGATGAAAAAATTAATGATGATGAGATAATTTCTTTATCTGCTAAAGAAGAAATTAATATAGAATTGTTAAAAGAAAAAATACATACTACATTAAATCTTGAGTTCAATCAAAATGATGTAATTATAACTAATTTAAGGCATTACGAATCTTTAACAAGAGTTAAAAATTCATTAAATATTGTTTTAGATGGACTAGAAAGTGGAGTATCTACCGATTTATTAACCATAGATATAAGGCAAGCTCTCCATTATCTCGGAGACATAACAGGTGAAATTTTTACCGACGATATTTTAGATAATATTTTCAATAATTTTTGTGTGGGAAAGTAACCTGATATTGAAGCAAAAGAAGGTACTTATAGTTTAACTATTACAAATGATTGTGGTATTTATACTACTTCAACAACTATTAATACAAAATTTTGTAATATTGAAATACCTAATATTATTACGCCTAATGGCGATGGTGTTAATGACTTCTTTTTTATTGGTGGCATAACACCACAAACTTGGAATCTTGAAGTTTTTAACCGTTGGGGTAACTTGGTTTTTAAAAGCAATGCTTACAATAACGACTTTAACGGCAAAAACCTCACCGATGGGGTTTATTTTTATATTTTATCATACGAGAATCAGGTGTTTACTGGTAGTGTTAGTGTTATTAATGGGGAGTAGAGATGACCTAGAAATAACTATTTTATGTACAGTATTTTGATAGACAGAAATTAATCCTATAGTTTACCTTATTTAGACGATTTCAATATTTTAATAATTAAGATTTAAAAACTATTTATTTAATTTTATTAATAATTGAGGATTTGATGTTATTTTAAGTGGCACTTCAACACACTTATATATTTTATTGTCTTCACCTAAAACTTTAACATTAGTTAAATATAATTTATAATATCTCTTGTCATTAGGTTGACTTAACATTGGATAATATTGTTTTAAAACTTCTTTAGAAGGGAAAGTATCTGTTTTAGAACGTGCCGACCACTCTGCTACATCAGCCATATAAAAAACATCATAGCTTATTATTTTCCATTTGCTTGTGTCTTTAACAATCTTTTGAGGTATAGTATATCCATATTTATAATAATAATTTGAAGAATCATTTGTTTTAATAGGTATAAATAATGGCTTTATTTGACAAATATTTTTAACTAATTTATCAAATGAAACATATCTATAATTTGTATCAATCGATTTTATATAAGGTTTTATATAATACTACTTTCATATTAAAACTATTTTTAAATTTTAAATAAATTTTGGAATACGCAAAAATGTCCAATACTTATATTTGTATTTAATTAGTTTTTCACCTTGATAATTTTCTTCATATTTTAATAATCCATTATTTTTATATTTGTATATAGAAGTATGCTCAGGAATATAATCGTAACTAATCTCAACGAAACGCCCTTTTTTATCATATACAAAGCAAACTAATGAAACATCAATAATACTGTCTTCAATGTTATAGCCTGCTTCACAACACATTACAAGTTTGTTTTTGTTATAAAAATAACGTTTAATAATTCCTTCTTCTATTGTATATCTTATAGTATCATTGATAAAAACTTCTTTTTCATCTTCTTCATCTGAATCATTATTTATATTAAAATAGTAATTTGTCACAACATTTTCCAATTTATCGATCTCTCTATAATATTTTCTTAAGAAAATATTGTTTTCCATTAATCTATATTGAATATGATTATCTTCTAATGTATCAAGAATTAGATTACATTCAGAAACAATAGAATCTTCAATAATTTTAATTCCATAAATAAAATCTTTTTCATAATAAACTCTTAGGTCTCTTTTAGGATATTTATTTAATTTATTAATTAATATTAATAAAGAATCTTTATTAATATTGAGATTTTCAACATATAAATTAACAACAATTGAATTATCAAAATCGTATACTGTATTTTCTTGAATCAACTTATTTTTATCATAATAATATGTAATATTATCATCTTTTAATATATTACCTTTTTTATCAAATAAGTAGATTTTATTTGTATTGTTGGATTTATTTTTAGGATAATTTATCTTAATTATTTTTTTTACTTTATTTTTCCCTAAAGTTTTTTTATCTATTTTAGGATAAACATTATAACCATAAATAGGACGGCCTAAATTTTCAAATATGTTAAATTGCGAATATACTTTCAATGTAATTAAGAAGGAGAAAAGAATAAAACATAGTATTTTCATAATTTCAGTATTGTTTTAAAAAATTTCCATTTTAACATAAATATTTTATTTATTTTTCAAATCATAATAAAGTGAGTAAATAAGTCCATCGGGCAAACC
>CAZJKL010000042.1:0-28530 GCA_964546655.1 uncultured Bacteroidales bacterium
TTGGAGAAGTTAGTTCGCAACCTCCTTGAGGAAAATATGTAGCAATAGCAACAACTGTGTCACCAAGAACAGTTGGAGTTGTCATTGTAATCCAGAAATTTTGAGTAACGGTTCTGTCAGCAGGTAAAACAGTTAAACAACCGAATGATTGTTGTGACATGCCATTTTGAGCAATATCAACTAAATCGCTAACATTTTTCATAGAAAGAGCTTGTGGACTACCTGTTGGTTCACCAGAAGCGCCAGAACCTTTTTCAACAACACCAGTGATAACGATAACTGTATCAACTGTGTAGCCACTTGCTGAAGTTAAACCATTTCTTGTTAAGTCTACATACTGAGCCCATTCTCCAATAGTATAGTCTGTTCCGCTAATATTAAAAACAGCATTTCCAAAAAGGTATTGTGCAGAACCAGCACTTAAAACTGTAAATCTTGAATCAGTATCATCAAAAGATTCAGGATATACAACGGTTCTTGTCTGTGCATTCGCAAACAATACACTAACAATAATTGCAAATAATAAAGTAAAATTTTTCATAGTTATTTGTTTTTATATTAATAATTAAATTTTCTTTGTTACAAATATATTAAAATATATAAATAAATTAAAAAATAAAGATTGTTTTTTTTAGAAAGTCATTAAATCTTTTTCTTTTCTTTCAAATATCTCTTCAATTTTTCTAGAATATTTATCTGTCATCTTTTGAATTTTATCTTCTCCGTCTTTACCTGAATCTTCAGGAAGACCATCTTTCACTAATTTTTTAATAGTTTCATTAGCATCTCTACGAGAGTTTCTAATTCCAACCTTAGCAATTTCACTTTCATTTTTAGCTTGTTTAACTATATCTCTTCTTCTTTCTTCTGTCAGAGGGGGAACATTTATAATAACTACTTCTCCGTTGTTTTGAGGTGTTACCCCTATATTTGCATGTAAAATAGCTTTATCTATAGGTTCAAGCATTGATTTTTCCCAAGGTTGAATAAAAATAGTTTTGGCATCAACAGCAGTAATATTAGAAACTTTACTTAAAGCAGTAGATGTTCCATAATAATCTACATAAACTCCGTCCAACATTTGAGGATTTGCTTTGCCTGTTCTAAGTTTTGATAATGCTTTTTCTAAATGAGATATTACATTTGCCATTTGTTCTTCGGCACTTTCTATACAAAAATCTAATTCTTCTAACATAGTTTTAAAATTTTATATTAAAAATTACTAACAATAGTTCCAATATTTTCACCATTTACTATTTTGTAAAGATTGTTTTTTTTATTCATATCAAATACAATAATTGGAAGGTTATTTTCTTTACAAAGAGTGAATGCAGTTAAATCCATTATATTTAATTTTTTTTCATAAGCTTCTTTAAATGAAATTTTATCATATTTAGTAGCTTGGGGGTTTTTCTCTGGGTCTTCTGTATAAATTCCATCAACTCTTGTTCCTTTAAGGAGAACATCCGCTTCAATTTCTAGAGCTCTTAATGCAGCAGCCGAATCGGTAGTAAAATATGGATTTCCGGAACCTCCACTTAAAATAACAATTTTACCACTTTTAAAATGTTCCTTTGCAACATTATGTCCTGCTTTTTGGCATATTGGGTCAATTGTTAACCCAGACAAAACAACAGATTCAACTCCAATATTTTCTAAAGCAGATTGCAATGCTAAACTATTTATGATTGTAGCAAGCATACCCATATAATCACCCTGCGTTCTATTTATACCTGTCTTTTCTGATTGTATTCCACGGTAAATATTGCCACCTCCTATAACAATACCTATCTGAACTCCTTTTTCATGTATTGTTTTTATTTCATTAACATAATCAATTAATCTTTCTCCGTCTATTCCGTAGTTTTGTTCTCCCATGAGAGATTCTCCACTTAATTTTAAAAGTATTCTTTTATATTGCATATTTGTTTTTATAAAAAGTATTTAAAAATTTCGTTGTAAATATAAAAAAAAAGAGAGAATAAACATTCTCTCTTTTTTATAAAATTATATTAATTTTAAATTTTAAGCATTTAAATTAACTCTTTTGAAGTTAGTTATAGTTAATCCACTTTCAACTTTATTTAAATAATCTCTAACCGAAATTTTACCTTCTTTTAAATACTCTTGATTTAATAAAGTATTTTCAGCATAAAATTTATTTAATTTTCCAAGAGCAATTTTTTCAACCATTTCTTCTGGTTTTCCTTGTTGTCTTGCTTGGTCTTTACCTATTTCTATTTCTCTTGCGATAGTATCAGATGGAACATCGTCTTTATCAATAGCTATTGGATTCATTGCAGCAATTTGCATTGCGATATCATGACCAGCTTCTAGAGCTTTTTCACTGTTTTTACTTAATCCGATAATTACACCTAATTTACTACCGTGGTGAATATAAGTACTAACTCCTTCTGCATTGATAATTTCATACGCAGATAATTCAATTTTTTCAGCTATTTTACCAGTTAAATCAGTAATATGACCTTCGATTTCTCTACCATCATAAGAATATTTTCTTAGTTCTTCAATTGTAGCTGGTCTATTTTCAATTGCAATTTTTGCAATATTTTCTGCACAAGAAACAAAGTCATTGTTTTTAGCAACAAAATCAGTTTCACAGTTAAGTGCTATAAGAATAGTTGTTTTTTTATCAGCAGAAATTTTTGTGATAACAATACCTTCACTAGCTTCTCTATCAGCTCTCTTAGCAGCTAAAGCTTGTCCTCTTTTTCTTAAAATATCAATTGCATTTTCAAAATCTCCATTTGCTTCAACAAGAGCTTTTTTGCAATCCATCATACCTGCACCAGTTTTTTGTCTTAAAGCATTAACATCTGCAGCAGTAATATTTGCCATAATAATTATTTTTTAATGTTTTATAAAAATATTATATTAAACTTTTCTTTTTCTTTTTCTTGTTTTAGATGCAGAACCTTCTTCATCTTCTTCAACTACAAATTTAGATCTTACTTCTTCAACATCAATTGTTGTTTTTTCTTCTCTTTCTTTGTTTTTCTTGCTTGTTTCTAATTTATCTTTTTCTAATCTTCTTTCAGATAAACCTTCTTCAATTGCTTCAACAAGTGTATTAATAATAATAGAAATTGAACTTGATGCATCATCATTTGCAGGGATTACATAGTCAACTTTATTTGGGTCTGAATTTGTATCAACAATAGCAAAAACTGGAATATTTAATTTTTTTGCTTCTGCAACAGCAATATGTTCTTTAATTATATCAACAACAAAAACAGCAGCAGGTAATCTTGTTAAATCAGCAACACTACCAAAGTTAGTTTCTAATTTTGCTCTCTCTCTTGTTAACATTAATCTTTCTTTTTTAGACATGTTGCCAAAAGTACCATCAGTTTCCATTTTGTCTATAATAGACATTTTTTTAATAGCTTTTCTGATAGTAGTAAAATTTGTAAGCATACCACCTGGCCATCTTTCAGTAACATAAGGCATTGCAGTTTTTTTAACTGAGTCTGCAACAATACCTTTAGCTTGTTTTTTTGTAGCAACAAATAATATCTTCTTACCTGACTTAGCTATATTTTTTATAGCACTAGCAGCTTCTTCTATTTTAACAGCAGTTTTATTAAGGTCAATAATATGGATACCATTTTTTTCCATAAATATATATGGAGCCATTGCTGGATTCCATTTTCTTTTTAAGTGTCCGAAATGCACACCTGCTTGTAATAAATCTTTTTGATTAACTCTTGTCATATTATAATTTAAAAATATTGTTCTAAAATATTAACGTTTACTAAATTGGAATTTCTTACGAGCTTTCTTTTGACCTGGTTTTTTTCTTTCAACCATTCTTGAATCTCTTGTCATAAAACCTTCTGCTTTTAATTTCGGCTTATTTTCAGCTTCCATTTCAACAAGTGCTCTTGATATAGCTAATCTAACAGCTTCTACCTGACCTGTTTGGCCACCACCATTAACATTAACATTAATATCATATTCATTAGCTAAATTTAAAAGACTTAGAGGTTGCAATAGCTTATATTGTTGAATAGCTGTTGGGAAATACTCTTTATAATCTCTTTTATTAACTTTAATTTGGCCATTGCCTTTTGATAAATATATCCTTGCAACAGCTGATTTTCTTCTACCAATAGTATTAATTACTTCCATACAAAATGGTTATTTAATTGAGTTTAATTTAATTTCTTTAGGTTTTTGTGCAACATGTGGATGATCTACACCTGTATAAATGTATAGATTATTCATTATAGCACTACTTAGTTTGTTTTTTGGCAACATACCTTTTATTGCTTTTTGAACCAAACTTGTTGGATGTTTCACCAATAATTCTTTAGCAGTTGTGATACGTTGTCCTCCAGGATAACCTGTATATCTTACATATTCCTTATCAGACATTTTATTGCCTGTTAATCTAACTTTGTCTGCATTTAATATAATTACATAATCCCCACAATCAGAGTGAGGAGTAAATGAAGGCTTATTTTTACCTCTAATTATTTTTGCAATTTGAGACGCTAATCGTCCTAATACTTCGTTTTCAGCATCAATTACTAACCACTCTTTTTGAGCAGTTTCTTTATTAACTGATAATGTTTTGTAACTTAAACTATCCACTTTTCGATATGTTTTACTGTTTTTAACAAAAAAAATATAACCTCCTTCTTTTGAAAGGGATTGCAAAAATAAATTATTTTTTTTCTACTGCAAAGTTTTTTTTAATGTTTGTTTTATATTTTTTACACTTTTTTTATTTGAGATTTCGATGGAAGCATAAAATTCTCCTATATATCTAATATTTCGAGTGTTTTTATATTTATTTTTTTTAACACTATTTTTTTATCATTTAATACTGCAAAGCTAAAATTATTTATCCAATCTCCTAAATTAATATAAAAACTGTTTTCATTTAGTTTAATATAATCTGCTTTATGTCTATGTCCAAAAATAAAATAATTGATATTATTATTTTTTTTCAGATATTCTTTTGAAAATGCGACTAATCTTTCTTTTTCTATCTCATTATTAAGTATTTCTCTCTTATTATTAAGTTTTCGGCTTCTTCCCGACCAAAATAAGGCTAATGCTATTCCGATATCTGGATGCAATATTTTAAATATTATTTGATTTATTTTACATTTAAATACTTTTTTCAACAACTTATACCCATAATCTTTTGGCCCTAAACCATCACCATGTGCTAAAAACAAATTTAAACCATCAATATTTAATATCAAGGGATTATCATACATTTTAATATTAAGTTCTTTTTCAAAATAATTAAATGTCCAAAGATCATGATTACCTCTAAAATAATTTATTTCGACCCCACTATCTGTTAATTCGGCCAACTTGCCAAGCAACCTTGAATAACCTTTGGGAATAACTTTATTATATTCGAACCAAAAATCGAAAATATCTCCTAATAAAAATATTTTTGAAGTTTCATTTTTAATAGAATCCAACCAAGAAACAATTATTTTTTCTCGTTTAAGACTATCCTCACTATTAGGAATTCCTAAATGAAAATCTGAAAGGAAATAAACTTTTTTATTTGTCATTAATTTCTTTTTATTTTACAATTTCTTTAATGGCCAATTCTATTTCATCTCCTCTTATCCCTTTTTTAACTATTTTACCTTGTTCGTCTATTAAAAAAATCATTGGAATAGAAACTATATTATATAATTTTGCAATACTTAAATCACCTATGCATTGAGACCATTGCAAATTATCTAATCTTATAGCATCAATCCATAACATTTTATTTTTATCAATTGAAACACTTAAAAATTCGATATTTTTTGATTTATATTTTGCATAAAGTTTAGTCAAAATTTTATTTTCAGCTCGACTAAATTTGCTTGTTGACGCCCAAAAGATTAACAATAATTTTTTACTTCTAAATGAGCTTAATTTCAACGGTTCATCAAATTGATTATATAATATAAATTCTGGCGAATATGCCCCTATTTCTAATCTTCGTTTTATTAAATCTTTTTCATAAAACTCTTTCCTTTTATTAATCATCCATTCGTTTAGCATTTTTGTTTGAGGTAATTTAGGAAAATCTATCAACAAAACACTATCAACTTTTTCATAATATTTAAAATCATTTTTACTATTTGGGTTTAGAATTAAATCCCCTGACAATTCCTGAGAGAGAGCCCAAAAAGATGACAATGAACTTATATTTTTATTAATAAAATCAATTGTATAATTTCTAAAATCTTTCCTTAATAAATAATAAGATGAATCTAATCCTCTCTTAATTTCTTCAAAATTATTTAATTTTTCACTTTCATTAAAAATTTTAGCAAGTGAATCTACTTTTGATTTAATAGTTTTTCTATAATTATTTAACTCATATATTTCCTCACTTCCTTTAGACCCAGAAATCATATACGTCTTAGAAAATTTATTTATATCTGCTTTTATTACGACATTTTCTGTTGTATCTAAAAGTAAAATTACAAATTCTTTTTTTGGCAATAACACTCTATAAAAACCATATTTTGGCAATACTGTATTAAAAACACAAACTCCATTTGCATTTATATCTGAGGAATCTATAATTTTATATGGTTCATTATTAATGTCCTCTATATAAACCCTTCCTTTACTTATATTACTTAATTCTAACTTTAATGAAAATCGCTTAGTTTCTTTTTGATTATTACATGCAATAATTAATAAAATAAAAAAAAGAGGGATATATTTTTTAATGTTATTCATAATAATTTCTTTGATTTTTTTTACGAAATTATAAAACAAATTGGATATCATAATAAAATTAATTTAATTTTTGATTAAAAAGTAGCTAATATATATAATTAATATACTATATTTGCAACTTTTAAACCTTTTCTATATACTTATTATCGAAAATTTTAATAATAATATTTTGGTTTTACTTAATTATAGTAGGTGTTCGATGCATTCTATAAAAAGGTTTAAACATTATTAATATAAAACAAAATAAATGACAGAATTTAAAGATTTTGGTTTAAACCCAAACATTTTATCATCAATAGAAGAATTAGGATTTGTTAATCCTACTCTTATTCAGGAACTTATAATACCAGAGGTATTATCTACAGAAAATGATATTATTGGATTAGCTCAAACAGGAACAGGAAAAACGGCAGCTTTTGGTCTTCCTTTAATTGACAAATTAGATTTAAAAACTAAATATCCACAATTATTAGTATTAAGTCCTACTCGAGAACTTTGTGTTCAAATTTCAAAAGATTTAGAAAAATATTCTAAAAACATTAGTAATATAAAGATAGCTACTGTTTATGGTGGGGCTAATATTACAACACAAATAAAAGATTTAAAAGAGGGTTCGCATATTGTTGTTGGAACACCTGGTAGAGTTTTAGATTTAATTAATAGAAAGGTTTTAAAAATTGACAAAATAAACTTTTTAGTTCTTGACGAAGCAGATGAAATGCTTAATATGGGATTTAAAGAAGATTTAGATAATATACTAGAAACTACTAACAAAGACAGAAGAACATTATTATTTTCAGCTACAATGCCAAAAGAAATCAGGCAAATTGCTGGGAAATACATGAAAAACCCAATTGAAATATCTGCAGGAAAGAAAAATGAAAGTGCTGAAAATGTTTTTCATGAATATTATGTAGTAATGTCGAAAGATAAATATTTAGCATTAAAGAGAATTGTTGATGTTAATCCGAAAGTTTACGGTATAATATTTTGCAGAACTCGTCAAGAGACCAAAGATATTGCTGAAAAACTTTTCATAGATGGTTATAATTCTGATGCTCTTCATGGCGATTTAACACAAGGCCAAAGAGATTATGTAATGAAAAGATTTAGGAACAGACAACTTCAACTTTTAGTTGCTACTGATGTTGCAGCGAGAGGTATAGATGTAACTGACTTAACTCACATTATAAATTATAGCTTACCTGATGAAATTGAAATTTACATACATAGAAGTGGTAGAACCGGAAGAGCTGGCAAAAAAGGTATTTCTATTTCAATTATTCATTCAAGAGAAATTAATAAGATTAAGCAACTTGAAAAATTATTAAAGAAACCTTTTAATAAAAAATTAGTTCCTAATGGTAAAGAAATTTGCGAAAAACAACTTTTCAATTTAATTGATAAAATTGAAAAAATTGAAGTAAACGAGGAGCAAATTGAGAGTTATTTAGAAGTTATTTACAAAAAACTTGAATGGTTAAGTCGTGAAGATTTAATCAAAAGATTTGTATCGGTTGAATTTAGTAGATTTTTAGAATATTATAAAGATGCCGAAGATATAAATTATGATGAAACAAAATCTCATCGACATGAAAGAGATGATTATTCGTCTAATGACCGTAGAAGATCAAGAGGTGACAGAAGAGAAAGAAATGATTTTTCGGACAATAGAAGAAGGGGTGATGATTCGGATAGCAGAAGAAGAGGCGATTTTAATGATAGAAGAAGAAACGACGATTCGGACGGAAGAAGAAGAAACGACGATTCGGATAGCAGAAGAAAAGGTAATCCTAATATAAATTTCTCAAGAATATTTATAAATATTGGTTCAAACAATAGTTTAAATCCAGGGAAATTATTAGAATTTGTAAATACTAATGTAAATAAAAGAGGTATTGAAATTGGTCATATTGATATTATGAAAAGTTTTTCATTTTTTGAAGTAGATACAAATTTTGAACAAGAAATTATAAATTCGATTAAAAATAAAGATTTTAATGGAGTAAGTGTTTCGGCAGAAATTGCTAAACCTAGAAAATAATTTTTATTTATTCAAGAATAAAACATTAAGAATAATTTTAAAAAGAATCACATTTAATAAAAAGTGTGATTCTTTTTTTTTATGGTATAATTTGGTTAATTAATATTTTTTTATAAATTTGTTTTTCTTATTAATAACTTTTAAATTTTAAAAATATGAAAAAAATTTACTCAATTATTTTTGTTTTAGTATTGTCTTTGAGTGCTTTCGCTCAAGATACGTTAATTCCTGCTAGAATTAATCAAAGTTTTGATTTTACTCCTAGTAGTTTTGGTGTAGTTGGTGCAAGCAACAAATATTTTTTTGGAAACCCTTATAATATGACAGGCCAAATAACAGGTGGATTTGGTCAAAAATTTACAGCAACTCAAGCTAATTCAAGAGTTACTGGCGTATTAGTTTGGATTGGTAAAATTGGGACTTCAACAAATGGAGATTTAACTGTTAAAATACAATCATTGGATGGTGCTGGATGGAAATGGCCATTATCTGATGCACAACCATCACAAGAAGCAACAGGTTATCCAGGAACAACATTAGGTCAAACAACAAAATCACTTGCATCTTGCACTGCTTTTGAACAATGGGACGAAAACCAACCTTTTCCAGTTAGTAGTTTTACAAGTATTACCTTCCCAAGTCCAGTTTCTGTTCCTGTTGGTACTTTCGCTGTTACTTTTAATTATGTTACTGCAAATACTGGTGTTTTTGGAACAACTTCAACAACATTGGGAACAGCTCAACAAACAAACAATGATGCACTTGTATATGCGTCATATGCGGGTGTTGGTGCAACAGGTAGCTTAAATTGGTGGGGAGCAAAACATATAGACTCTCAAAATAGATCAATTGATGTTTGTATTTTCCCAATTATAACTACAAATCTTGGTGTTGGTGAAGTTTCAATGAATGGTGTTACTGTTAATACTTATCCAAATCCTGCAACTAATAATGCAACTATTGATTATACATTAGATAATAATGCTAATAATGTTGTTATTAGAGTTGTTGATGTAACTGGAAAAGTTTCTCAAGTTATTGAAAACGGTTCTCAAGCAGCTGGTTCATACAAAAATGTATTAAACGTATCTAATTTATCTGCTGGAACATATTATATTTCTATCGAAGCTGATTATAGCAGAATAGCTACTGTTCTTAATGTTGTAAGATAAATTTAAAATAGAATCTTTAATCTTCTCTATTCTGAAAAATTAGATGAGATTTTAAAAAAACTAAAAAGGACTGTGGTCGAAAAACTTGACCCAGTCCTTTTTAGTTTTTTTTATACAACATAACATTTAATATACATTTTTATTAATATTTGTATATTAAAACTTATTGCTCTATATTACAATTACAAAGGTTTTATTGTTAGCATTAAAGTAAATGGATTATGCAAAGTTAGATATAGGTGACTTTTGGGTAGCTCGTATGACAACAGTTCAAAGAGATGCAATAAATTCACCAGCAGAAGGATTGCTTATTTATAACCTTACAACACATAAAGTTGAATACTACGTTGCAGGTAATTGGTATCCTTGGTTGTAATAATATTACTTCTAATAATGAATTTTAAATTCACCCTCAGTAATTTCGCCTATTTCTGTTTCCTGCCAGTTGGCTCCTGAAAACTCAAAAGAGCCTTCAATATTTCTATTTATAGTGTCAAATAAAGAGATAACAATTATTCCAGTATCTGACATATAAAAGTCAGAAGATGAAAAATTGCATTGAATAATATAATTGCCATATCTTGATAGATTAAATGTTCCAGTATGGCAAGTGTCTGGCAGAGTGATACCAAAAACTACAAATGGACTTGAATTTAGACCCATTAAAGCTATTTCATGAAAGAGAGTATCATCGTAGTCTGTCATTATAGAACTAGATTGCCATAAATTATCGTTGATTTTTGCTTTAATATAATTGTAACTTGCTTGAGTAGGTGTATTATTAGGAGTAGGTGTTTCCTCTTTGTCTTTGCCGCAACTAATTATAAAAACAATAACACACACACAGATAATTCTTAATATTTGCTTCATCTTTTCAGGTTTTTTTTATCAAAAATATAAAAAATACATATAAATCAAAAAATATTTTAATTTATATGTATTATCAGTAAAAACTATTTTTGATATAAAAACAAAACAAGCCACCTAAAATTAGGTAGCTTGTTTTTATAAGTTTTTTATTTAATTAAATATTATTCAGCAACTTCTTCAGCAACTTCTTTTGTTTTTGAAGTTTTGCCCATGCTAATAGATTCAATTAAAATTTGAGTTAAATATTGTCTGTGACCATTAAGTTTTCTGTAACCTTTACGTCTTTTCTTTTTGAAAACTAAAACTTTATCATCTTTTAAATGAGCAAGAACTTTAGCAGTAACTTTAGCGTCTTTAACGATTGGTTCGCCAATGCTAATTTTTTTACCGTCATCAACTAATAATATTTTTTCAATATTAATTGAGCTACCTTCTTGTTCCTCTAATCTGTGAACATAAACTTTTTTATCTTTTTCAATTTTAAACTGTTGACCAGCTACTTCTACGATTGCGTACATTATTTTAATATTTTTCGTTTATTATCTTGTAATAAGGATTGCAAAAATAGAAAAAATTTATTATACAAAAAAGATTTATCAAATTTTATTTATAAAAATTCATTTCATTTATAAAATTATATGCTTTAGGTGGCATAAAAAAAGCCATATCTTTGCCTTCTTTAATTGCATTTCTTATCATGCTTGATGAGATTTCAATTTTCGGACAATCTAAAACAGTAATGTTTTCGCTAATTTCAATATCTGAGGTATCACAATTTGGTCGTGAATAAACTATTATTTTGTAATTATCTTTTATTTCTTTATAGTTTTTCCATTTGTTAAAAGTTAACAAATTATCGCCGCCCATAATTATAACAAATTCATATTTAGGATATCTTTCTTTTAAATAAGCTAAAGTATAAACTGTGTAATTAGGTTTTGGAAGTTTAAATTCGATATCACAGCACTTATAACCCTTTTTATCATCAATAGCTAAACGTACCAATTCTAAACGGTGATATTCGTTTAATAAGTTTTTAATGTTTTTGAAAGGATTTTGAGGAGAAACAACAAACCAAATTTCGGTTAATGAAGAATATTCTAAAATATAGTTAGCCATAGCCATGTGGCCTATGTGAACAGGGTTGAACGACCCAAAAAAAAGCCCTATTTTAGGCTGTTTTTTCATTTATTTTAGTATGAAATTATTTACAATATCACTTGCTTTAACTAAAGTATCATTCAAGTTATCGTTAATTAAAACAATATCAAATTTATCTTTATAACTTATTTCAGTTTCAGCCTTGGCTATTCTTTCTATTATACTGTTTTCGGCTTCGGTAGAACGAGATCTTAATCTTCGTTCAAGTTCTTCAAGCGATGGCGGCATAACAAAAATAAGCAGAGCTTTTTCTTTATAGTATTTCTTTATATTTATTCCGCCTTTTACGTCAACATCAAATAAAACATTTTTATTTAAACCCCAAATTCTTTCAACTTCCGACTTTAAAGTTCCATAAAAATTATCTTTATAAACTTCTTCGTATTCGAGAAATTCACCATTATTAATTTTATTTTTAAATTCATCGGCTGTTAAAAAGTAATAATCTTTCCCATTAGTTTCGCCTTCACGTTTTTTTCTACTAGTAGCAGAAATAGAAAAGAACAATTCTTTATTATTGTTTAACAAATGTTTAACAATGGTAGTTTTACCTGCACCAGATGGAGCTGAAAATATTATAACTTTATTATTAGGCATTTTTTAAAGTAAATTAGCAGTTTGTTCTTTAATTTTTTCAAGTTCATCTTTCATTTGAACTACAATTTTTTGAATTTCTGCATTATTAATTTTTGAGCCGATAGTATTAATTTCACGACCTATTTCCTGTGCAATAAAATTTAGTTTTTTACCTTTAATTTCTTCACTATCATTAATAGTATCAATAAAATATTTGCAATGAGACTCAAGGCGAACCTTTTCTTCGTTAATATCGAGTTTTTCTATATAATAAATTAGTTCTTCTTCAAAACGATTCTTATTAAATTCAATATTTTGCAAGTTTTCTTTAAAAGCATTTAGAAGTTTTTCTCTTATTTCGTCTTTTCTACTTGCGTCAGAACAATTAATTTGGTTTAATAATGATTTGATATTATTAATTCTAGAATCAATATCTTTTTTTAGCTCTATTCCTTCGGTACATCTAAATTTATCGGTATTTTCTATTGCCTTATCAATACACTTTAAAATTTCAGCCCATTCATCTTCATTAACTACCTTTTTTTCATAAGTTAATACTTCTGGAAGTTTCATTATTATTGCTAATAAATCGGTATTATTGGTGTTTAGTTTTAGCTCATTTGATAATTTCGAAAGCTCGGCATAGTAACTTTTAATAAGTTCGGTATTTAAATTATGTTGAGCATCAATATTAACAATATCAACACTTATCGAAAATTCGATTTTACCTCTAATAAAAAATTTTGATAAAACTTGTCTTAAGTCAATTTCTTTTTCTTTGTAATAAGAAGGGATTTTTGTGTAAATATCTAATTGTTTGCTGTTTATGGTTTTAATTTCGATATTAATTTTTTTCTCCGGAAATTCGCAAGTTGCTTTTCCGAAACCTGTCATTGATTTAATCATATACTATTAAATTCTATTTATTTTTGCACCTATTTTATTAAGACGTTCATCAATTTTATAATAACCTCTGTCTATTTGTTCAATATTATAAATAACACTTTTGCCTTTTGCAGAAAGGGCAGCCCAAAGAAGAGCAACACCCGCTCTAATATCAGGCGATGTCATTTGTATGCCTTTTAAATTATATTGACGATTTAGTCCAATAACTGTAGCTCTGTGTGGGTCGCAAAGAATTATTTGAGCTCCCATATCAATTAATTTATCAACAAAAAACAGTCTGCTTTCGAACATTTTCTGATGAATTAAAACGCTTCCTTTACATTGAATAGCAGTTACAAGAATTATACTTAGTAAGTCTGGTGTGAATCCAGGCCATGGGGCATCGTCAAGAGTTAAAATTGAGCCATCAATAAAAGTTTCTATTTCGTAACTTTCTTGAGGTTTTACACGAATTGTATCATCGGTAATTGTTAAATTAATTCCTAGTTTTTGAAAAACACGAGGAATAACACCAAGGTGTTTAACCCCTGCATTAGGAATTGTTATATCAGAATGAGTAAGAGCAGCTAAGCCAATAAAGCTACCAACTTCTATCATATCGGGTAAAACAGTATGTGAGCAACCTCCAAGTTTATCAACGCCGTCAATAATTAATAAATTAGAGCCTATGCCCGATATTTTTGCACCCATATTATTAAGCATAGTGCATAATTGTTGAACATAAGGTTCACAAGCTGCATTATACAAAGTAGTTCTTCCTTTTGCTAAACAAGCGGCCATAACAACATTAGCTGTCCCTGTAACCGAAGCTTCTTCGAGCAAAATATAGCAACCTATAAGTTCTTTTGCAGAAACTCTATAGAAAAAATCTTCATCATTATATTTAAATTCAGCCCCTAATTTTTGAAATCCAATAAAATGGGTATCAAGATGCCTTCTTCCAATTTTATCACCGCCTGGCTTAGGAATACAACTTTTGCCAAAACGAGCTAATAATGGACCCAGTATCATAATAGAACCTCTTAAAGAACCAACCTTTTGTCTAAAATCAGGAGTTTCAATAAAATCTATATTAATATCATTTGCCTGAAAAGAGTATTTTTTATCGGTTAGTTGTTCAACTTTTACTCCGAGGCTTCTTAATAATTCTATTAATTTTATAATATCAAGTATTTCGGGAACATTATCAATGATAACTTTTTCGGATGAAAGTAAAGTAGCAGAAATAACTTGAAGAGCTTCGTTTTTAGCTCCTTGAGGGATTAACTCCCCACTTAAAGAATGTCCACCATATATTTCAAAACTTTTCATAAAAAACTAATTACTTCTTGGTTTTGGTTTAATAAATTTTTTTGAGTGTATTTTCTTTTTATATGAACTATTGCTGTTATTTTGAGGATTATTATAAATAACATCTGCGTTATTTAATTTAGTTCCTTCTGGCAATATTAATTTATTATCTGATAAAATTTCTAAGTGCGTTTTAACTAATTCGTCGTTTATAGTACTTTGGTTCCATAAAGAGTAAGAACGTTTCATTATATTAGCTATGCTTTTTGTTAAAAACATTTTTTCTTCTTCATCTTTAATTTCGATACATTCTTTAATTAATTTTTCGATGGTTTTACCGTAATATCTGAATCTTATTTTATTTTCTGGATATTTTAATCTGTCGGGCTTGGCGTCAACTTGTTCTTTAACAGGATTTCCGTAAGGAGATTTTACATCAATATTATATTCAGCAATATAGAACAAATGATTCCACATTTTATGTTTTGCATTTGGTATTTCTTTAGCCGAAGGGCTAGCTTGAATCATAATCTCAACTAAAGTTTCGGCTGCTTTTTGTCTTTCTTCTGCATTTTCAATCTCGGTAACATGTTTTACCATTTTTTGAATATTTCTTCCATATTCAGGTATAATCAATTGATTTCTACATGTATTATATTCCATGAACTCTAAAATTTTTGTAAAAAAATAATTATTGCAAATATAAGTTTAAATATTAATTTTTAGGCAATTACCATAAAAAATTATTGTAAGGATACTTCCTTTCGTGAATTTCTTTTACCTCATTATAAAGAAGTTTTCTGAAATTATCAATATTTTTTTTCTCTTTCGCCGAAATAAAAATACATTTATTATTTGATTTAGCCATCCACGTTTCTTCCCATCTTTCTAATGAAAAATTTATTTTTTCTTCGGGCATTAAATCGTAAGGATCTTTTTCGGTAAACCTAAAAGCATCTATTTTATTAAAAACCAAATAAATAGGTTTATCTAATGATTTCAAATCTTGTAAAGTTTTGTTAACAACATCAATTTGTTCTTCGAAATTAGGGTGCGAAATATCAACAACATGAATAAGAATATCTGATTCAACAACTTCATCTAATGTTGATTTAAATGATTCAACAAGATGATGAGGTAATTTTCTAATAAATCCAACTGTATCAGTTAGCAAAAAAGGTAAATTTTCAACAACAACTTTTCTAACAGTTGTATCTAATGTTGCAAACAATTTGTTTTCGGCAAAAACATCAGATTTGCTAAGCATATTCATTATAGTTGATTTTCCAACATTAGTGTACCCAACTAAAGCAACTCTTACTAAGTTATATCTTTGTTTTCTTTGAGTTTGTTTTTGTTTATCTACTTCTTTTAATCTTTCTTTCAATAACGAAATTCTATCTCTAATTACCCTTCTGTCTGTTTCTATCTCGGTTTCACCAGGTCCTCTTAATCCAATACCCCCTTTTTGTCGTTCTAAGTGAGTCCATAATCCAGTTAAACGAGGAAGCAAGTATTGAGATTGAGCTAGTTCAACTTGTAGTTTTGCTGTAGCAGTTCTAGCTCTTCGGGCAAAAATATCTAAAATTAAATTACTTCTGTCTAAAACTTTACACTTAACTTCTTTTTCAATATTTCTAAATTGAGAAGGAGATAATTCATCGTCAAAAACAATTGCATTAATCTCATTTTCTTTAATATATTCACAAATATCTTTTAATTTTCCTGAACCTATAAAATATCTTGAATCAGGATTATCTAATTTTTGAGTATATCTTTTTACTACGTTTCCGCCAGCTGTATCAACTAAAAAAGCTAATTCATCGAGGTATTCTTCAACTTTGCTTTCATTTTGCATTCTTGTAATTAAACCTACAAGTACAATTTTTTCTTTTTCTAAAATTTCGGCTTGTTTATCTATCATAAATTTTTTAAAATATTCGACAAATTTACTAAATTTTTAATTTATTCAATATCTGTTTTTGTAGAATCGGTTGCAGATTTATTTATTTCATAATCAACTTTTTCTATTGAAACTTTTACTATGCCGTCTCGCACCATATCAATTTCAATAGCCGCTTGTTTTGATAAATCAATTATAAATTTAGATCTTAATGCACATCTGTCGTTAATTTTTACAATAACAAATTTATTGTTTTTTAAATTAGTAACTTTTACCCATGAATTAAGAGGTATGGTAGCGTGTGCTGCGGTTAATTTGTTTTTATCATAAACTTCACCCGAAGATGTTCTATGTCCATGAAGATTGTTTGAATAAAATGTTGCATTGCCTTCTTGTTTAAATTCTTGTGCATTTGTTTTAATAAAAATACAACTAATTAAAATAGTAAGAATAATGCTAAAAATTTTTGGGTTGCTCATTTGCTATTTTTTATATATTATCATTTGGTTGTTTTGCATATTACCAACAACTCTAAATTCTGTCCTTCGGTTTTTATCTCTTCCTTCTGGGTTATCTGAGCCATCTTTATTGGTGTTATCAGCCAAAGGAACTGTTTCTCCATATCCTTTTGCCATTAAGTTTTGTTTAGAAATGCCTTTGTTTATAAGATATCGAACAACACTTTCGGCCCTTCTTTGAGATAACTTAATATTGTAGTCATCACTACCTTTGCTATCGGTATGTGAGCTTATTTCAATAATTAAATTGGGGTTTTGTACTAGTAAAGGGAATAGAGTTGTGTCGATAATATTTTTTGCTGCTTGAGTTAATTCACTTTGGTCAAATTCATAATAAATATTTTTTATTATAATTGAACTTCTTGGGATTTGAGTTAAATTAACTGGTTCAATACCTGTAATAATTGTATCTTCTTTAGTTAAAATATTATTTAAGATATATTTTTTTGAGAAGTATCCATCTTTTGAAAACTCAATAATATAATTCTTATTCTTATCAATATTTACTGAATAATTTCCAAAATCATCGGTAGAATCTTTGTAAACAACATATTTTTGACCAGTATTAACATTGAATTCGCTTACTTTAACTTTTGCATGTTCAATTCGTGATTTGTTTTTTAAATTATTTTTTTTGTTATTAAAATCAAAAATTGATTCAATCCCATCCATTTTACAAACAATCCCATTTACCCATATTCTTTGAATATTTTTAAACTTGAAAAAATATAAATCATCACAACAAGTTGGATTATTTAATGGAATTACACCTGGTCTGTTAGAAGCAAACATTCCTGTGGTTTTTGAAGGAGATAGAGCAAAGTATAAGTCATCATAAGTAGAATTTATAGGAAAGCCTACATTTTCAACAATATTCCAATTCTCTTTTTCTCCGGTAACTTTAAAAATATCTAACCCACCCATACTTGGTTTCCCATTTGAACTATAATATAAAACATAATGCTCGGCATCATAATAAGGAGATAATTCATCTGAAGTAGTATTTATCTTATCTCCTGCATTTATAGGCTCTGAAAACATACCATTTTTAGAATCATACATCGAATACCAAATATCCATTCCACCAAATCCTCCAGGTCTGTTCGAAACAAAATACAATATTTCATCATCTGTTTCAGAATTAATTCCTATTGTTGGCATTGTTGAAGTGTAATTATCATCATTTATAATTCTTGGAAGTTCAATTGGCTCTAACCAATCTCCATAAAAATTAGTTGAAACATAAATTTTACAAATTACTTCTCCGTTTGAATTTGTTTTACATTTAGTGAAATACAAATTAGTTTTATCAGGAGAAAAGCAACTATTCCCGTTATGATATAAATCATCGTTAAATTTTTGGCCAAATTCACCTTTCCCTATCCATTCATCAATTTGTCTTTCAGCTAAATACAATTTTCTCACACTATTATTTTTGTTTGAAAAATAATCTAAAGAATCTATTCTGTAAGAACCGTAAACCATAGAAGAATCAGTAATAAAATTTGGAGAAAACTCGATATGAGGGTAATTTATACTATTGTTAAGATGCTCAATATTAACTTCTAAAGGATTATATCTTAGTGAGTCGCTAGTAATACAGCCTTTTATTTCGATAATAGCTTTATTTAAGAAATTTTTATTGCTTTGAATTTCGATAAATTTTTCAAAGTTTTCTTTAGCTTCTTCATTAAACCCTGTAACTTTTAACATTAAAGCATAATAATAAAGAGCACCACAATATTTCTGAGAGTTATAATTATAACATTCGGCATAAAGTTTTAAAGCTTTTAAATAATCACGAGAAACTCTGTAAATTTGAGCTAATTCGAACTTGGCATTATAGTCATTAACAACTTTATTACAGTATATTTCGTAATATTTAGAGGCATTATAAAGGTCTCCCTTTTTATTGGCATTTTTAGCAAAGCTTTTAATTTGGTTAGGACTTAAAATATTAATATTAACCTCCTCTTGAGCAATAAGTATAAAACTCATTCCAAAAACAAAAAATAAAGTTATATAAAATTTAAAATCTTTCACAAGGCGATAAATTAGTATTTAAAAAAGTATAAATTCCACGATAAATAAAGGAAATTTCAATAGCTCCAAAATGATACGAAACATCTTCTAAATCTGAAATATTATAATCATAATTTAAAGCTATTTCATAAAAATTTGTTTTTACTCCAATTAAAAAAATTGTTGCATCAAAATTTGAATTTAACCCATTTCTTGCGTACACACCTAAAAATGGCTTTATAATTTTATTATTGTCTTTAGAAATGTCATAAAAATAACGAGCACCATATACAATATTAGAAGCTTTTTCGTGGCTCATATATAAAATATCAGCTATTAATGTAGATTTTTTTGAAATAATACATTCAATTTTTGAATTTACAACTTTTCTTATAGGCAACTTATATTGCCCTTCATTAAAAAATGATTCATTAGGTGACGTTAAATGAAATGCCGCAAAACCTATAGAAGGATTTATGGTTCTATTAAAAGCTCTATATAGTATTCCGGCAGAAAAATCAAAATAGCTCAAATTATTATTAAACAAAATTTCGTTTGTTGAAATTTCTTTGCTAAATGTTCCTCCTATATTGTCATATTGATCTGGGAATGTGATACTATGTAACGAAAACCCTTTAGAAATATAGGCAGTTTGAAAGCCAAAATTTATTATATTATATTTAAATGTTTTATGGTATGATAAATTTAAATTAAAATTATTTGTGTAATAACTAACTTCACCAGATTTATCGGTTAAAAAGTTAAATCCAATATTAAATCTTTCTTTTTTTACAAAAAATTGTTTGTCAAAAGCAATTGAATTAGTAATAAACGGAGTAGTAACTGCGTCCCATTGCCTTCGGTAATTATTAACAAAACACCAGTTGCCACGATAGTCCCCAACAAGTGCTGGATTTATATTTGCCTGATTATTAAAAAATTGCGAAAAATGAATATCTTGCGAAAGTGAAACCTTTGACAAAATAATCAGTATAATAAAAAAGTAATATTTTAAAAAATTAATATTCAAAACTTTTGATACTGTTTCAATGATTATTATTTTCGTAAAAAAACAAATTTAATAATAATTATATATATATTATCTTTGTAATAAATAATCTGCATTAAAATCGAAAAAATGAAAAGAAAAATAAAATATTTTATAATAATTTTTTCTTTTATTTCTATAAGTTTAGAGGCACAAATTAATGCAGATTTTAGTTATGTAAATTTGTTTAATAGTTGGTGTAGTCCTGTAACAATTTCTTTCACAGATAAATCTACTTCAATGCCACCAATTCTCACTTGGAAATGGAATTTTGGAAATGGCAATACTTCAACCTTAAAAAATCCTCAAGCAATTTACAATGCTTCAGGCAGTTACAATGTATCATTAATTGTTTATAACGGTATAACTTACGATACTACATCTCAAATTTTAAAAGTTAATGCTAATCCAAAGCCTGATTTTACTGCTTCGAAGCTTGAAGGTTGCGTGCCTTTGAATGTTGATTTTACACAAAACATTACACTAGGAGACACAACACTCAAAGATATTAGTTGGGTTTTTGGAGACGGTGGTTCAACTCAAATTAATAATCCAAACTATTCATATTCTGTTCCCGGTGTTTTTTCGGTAACATTAAGAGCCACCGACAATAATGGTTGTATTGGCGAGAAAACTAAGAGTAATTATGTCTCGGCCGGAATTACTCCAATTATTGATATGGCTGCAAGTATTACTGATTATTGTAAAATACCTGTAGGTATTCAGTTTTATAATTATACTTCTCCAACAACAAATGTTACATATAAATGGCATTTTGGTACAGGAGATAATTCTACTCAAAAAGCACCTTTATATTTTTATGAAAATTTTGGTAATTACGACGTAATGCTTGTTGCAAATCATTATGGATGTATTGATTCACTTAATAAAAAATTATATATAAAAATAAATCCTGTTGTTCCAAATTTTACTGTAAATAAAGACACCGCTTGTTTGAACGAAGTTTTAAGTTTTAATAATACATCTACAGGTGCAACTAATTATTTTTGGGATTTTGGAGATGGCAATACTTCAAATCAAATATCACCTACTCATAGTTATAGTAGTTATGGTAATTTTCAAGTTACTCTTTATGCTTATTTTGATGATATTTGCACCGAAACAGTAACTAAAACTATTCATATTCAATATGTTGAAGCAAAATTTACTGTTGATACTAATTATAGTTGCTCTATTCCATTTTTGGTAAATTATATTGATATGTCAACTAATGCTACTCAGTGGAATTGGGCTTTTGGAGATAAAAAAACTTCATCAAGTCAAAACCCATCAAATTCATTTACAAAAGCAGGAAATTTTTATGATACATTATTTGTAACAAGCAAATTTGGCTGTAAAGATTTTTATAGATACGATACGGGTGTTGTTGTTAATACTCCAACAGCCTTTTTTCATCCAAATACTTTTAACTTTTCTAATGAATTAAGCGGTTGTATTCCTCATACTGTAAATTTTAGAGACAAATCAACTTATAATAGCACAATAGATAATATTGTATCTTGGAAATGGGATCTTGGCGATGGAACAACTTCTACTGAAATAAACCCTTCTCATACTTATACAGTAGTTGGTGGTTATCCTATTCAATTAGAAATAGAAACCCAGTTGGGTTGTAAATCTATGTATAATAAAGCTTCTGTTCTTGTAGGAACACCTCAAACCCCAGATTTTACTATAGATAATGATACAGTTTGTGCCAAAAGTTTTTCATTAACAGATGCCTCTGTTGATGCTTCAAAAATTGATACTTGGATTTGGACATTTAGTGATGGTGGTCAAGCCGCAGGAAGATACCCTATTTATACCGCAAGAGATACTGGCTTTTTAGATGTTTCACTTATCGTTTCAAGCAATGGTTGTAAAAGCTCTATCACAAAACCTAATTTTGTTTATATTTCGGGACCTATTGGATCAATCACAAAAAGTTTTATTTCTTGTGATACTAGAAAGAAATTTATGTTTATTTCAAATTGGAAGGGAGCAACAAGTATTTACCGAGATTACAATGGTGATTTAATTTATGATGATTCATTAAAATTTGTTCAACCAAATTCATCAAAAGATACGACTTATTATGAGTATTTAACAAGAGGAAATAAAACAATAAACTTTTTATTGAAAAATGATTCAACTGGGTGTAGTATTTCATATCCTTTAAATTTATCTGTGTATGATTTGGATGCAAAATTTACTATTAATAAAAACGTGTCTTGTTATAATTTAAATGCTTTTTTAAATTCATCTTCATCTGTTGACTATACTTATCCTTTTAGATGGACTTTTGGAGATGGAACAACATTAAATACAAATACAACAATTATTAATCATTTGTATTCAAATCCTGGACAATATCCTATACAATTAGCATTGCAAGACTATTACGGATGTAAAGATACAGTTAGAGATACAATTAATATTTATCAGCCTTATGCTAATTTTAACTCAGATATTAATTCTGGTTGCAATCCATTATTAGTGAACTTCACCGACAGCTCCACCTCTGATAGTGGAATTGTAAAATGGAATTGGCAATTTGGTGATTTAACATCTAGTGATTTGCAAAATCCTTCTAATACATATATTAACAGAGGATTTTATGATGTTAAATTAAAAATAACCGATAAATTTGGATGTGAAGATTCTATTACTAAGGTTGGTTTTATAAGGGCTAGTAAGCCAAGAGGTATTATTCATGTTTCTGATTCTACTATTTGTATTGGAGATACAGTGGAATTTCAATGCGATTCGTCAATAAATTATTTGTATAATTGGACTTTAGAAGGATTGCCTAATCAAAATGAGAATACGTTTAAAATTGATTATCCTGTATCAGGAATGTTTAATGTTCAACTATCTATTCAGGATGTATTATTTAATTGCACTGTAACTAAAAATAAAGATGATTTTATTATTGTGCAAGATTATCCAAAGGCTGATTTTACTGTTGGAAGTACTTTAGAGAGCTGCTACCCTGCTTCTATTTCAATTAACGACAATTCTCAAGGCAATAATATAAGTGTCTGGGATTGGTATTTTAGCGATTCAACATCTAGTATTAATAATCCAAATATTACACATACATTTTATACTCGTGATACTTTTGATGTGGCATTAAAAGTTACAACCACAAATGGCTGTTCTGATAGTATTCATTATTCTGATTTAATTATAATTACAGGCCCTTTTGCAGCATTTAAAATTCTTGAAGATTCGGTTTGTCGTTTTGATTCGGCAACTTATGTTGTAAGTGAAATGGATTATGTTCATGAGTTTTTATGGGATTTTGGAGACGGAGTAGTTGGAGGAACTAATATTGATTCAATTAAACATGGTTATAGCATTGCAGGTATGGTTAAGCCAAGATTAATTTATTCTGATATTGATAAGATATGTATGATGACTTATACCGATTCAATTTATGTTGTCCCCTTCTTCGCCGATATTTCAATTTCAGATACAATTGCTTGTGCTCCATTTAATATTGATTTCATTGACAATAACATAGATTCACGTAAATGGATATGGGATTTTGATGATGGCAACAATAGTAATATAAAAAATCCATCACATACTTACGAAAACATAGGTAATTATAAAATTAATCTATATATTGAAAACAATATCGGCTGTTGGGATACAATTAGTAAAAATCTATTAATTCAAGAGATGCCACCTCTTAAAATAATTAGTGACACAACTATTTGTTCTGGTAAAAAAATAAATTTATTTGCCATTGAAAATGGATACCATAGATATTGGATGCCTTCGGAATATTTGAATAATGATACTATTAAAAATCCTTTAGCTACAATTGATTCAACAACAACTTTTAAATTTCATGTTGATTATTCTGAAAATTGTTTTAGAGATGATTCAGTTACTGTTTATATTCAAAATGAAACTTTTATTAATGATATAACAAAGGATACAACAATAAAAATTGGTGATGAAATTTATATTGGTGCAATATTGTCTCAATATGAAGATATTATTTATGGTTGGACTCCTAATTACGCTATTAGTTGTGATCATTGTTTTAACCCTAAAATTTCACCACTAAAAGATACAAAATATGTTTTTATGGTAACTGATACTAATAACTGTTTTACAAATTATGGTCGTGTAAACATAATTGTTGATATAACTAAAACTGTTGATGTTCCTAAAGCTTTTTCTCCAAATAATGATGGAGTAAATGATAAAATTTATGTTAAAGGATTAAATATTTATAAATTACATGAGTTTAAAATTTTTAATAGATGGGGCGAAATGGTTTTTGTTACAAATGATTTAAATATCGGCTGGGATGGATATTATAAAGGTACATTACAAAATCAAGATACATACACATATTTGGTTAAATCCGAATCGTATGATGGCTTAATATCAACACATAAAGGAACCATTTTATTAATGCGATAATATATGAATAATTCTAAAATAAAATACCTCTTAATTTTTATCTTTATTAGCACAATTTTTTCTGGTTGTAAATTTATTGAACCTGAAATAAAAGGGTTCTCTTCTTTTAATGTAAAAAAAATTGATGCCGATAAAATTGTTTTTACTATTGGAATCAAAATTCTTAATCCTAACAACAAAAAAATAACTATTAATAACATCGCTTGTGATATTAAAGCAAATGACAAGATAATAGGAACAACATCATTAATAAAAAATGTTGTATTAAAGAAAAAAAATGAAGATACTTATTTGTTTGATATAGAACTTTTATTAGATAAATCTGTTAAGTCGAAAATACAAGTTTTAATGGCAACGTATTTACTTAAACGTCCTGAAATTAAAGTTAATGGCTCATTAAAAGGCAGCATAAATGGTGTTAAAAAATCTATTCCTATAGAATATAAGTATTGAGATGATGGATAAAAAGTGGGAACAATTAGAATTAGAAATTAATATTTGCAGAAGATGCGAGTTATACAGAAATAGAATGAACTCGGTTATTGGAGAAGGTAATATTAATGCAGATGTTATGATAATTGCTGATTACCCAGGAGTGTATGAAGACCGAATAGGCAAACCGTTTCAAGGTAAAAATGGAGAATTGTTTAATAAAATAATGACATCTTGTGGCTTTTCGAGGAACGAACATATTTATATAGCTTATGTTTTAAAATGTAAACCCTTTAAAAACGAAAAACCAAATAAGCAAATATTAGATTCTTGTTCAGGTTTTTTATACAAACAAATTGATTTAATAAAACCAAAAATAATTGTATTAATGGGAGCAACTGCCTTAAGTTGCTTATATGGGAATGAAATTAAACTTTCAAATACCAGAGGCACTTGGTTAAAATGGGATAAAACATTAATAATGGCAACCCATCACCCTAGTGCATTAATAAAAAATCCAAAGTTAAAAAATGAAAGTTGGAGTGACTGTAAACAAATAATCTCGAAATATCGAGAAATAGTAGATTATTCACATTTCGCACCATTTTTTTGAAAAATAAAAGCAACCAAAATAAAGTAGAAACGTCAATACAATGAGTTAAGAAAAAAATGAATTGGTCAGATAGAGATTTTTTAGAGAAAATTATTAAGTTATGCTCAAAAGGCGATAGGCAAAGCCAACAAATTTTGTATAAAGAATTTTATGGTAAAATGCTTAAAGTTTGTGTGAGATATTCGACCAATGTTGATGAAGCAAAAGATGTATTGCACGATGGATTTATAAAGATCTTTGAAAAAATTGATAGGTATGATTACAGAGGCTCTTTTGAAGGATGGGTTAGAAGAATAATAGCTAATACAGCTATTGACAACTTAAGAAAAAGAAGAGATTTTTTGTCGGATTATGATATTACAGAAAATTTATGTGAAGATGATTTTATTGAAGAAGAAAAATATAAAAATATTAGTAATGAACAAGTGATGAAGGCTATTCAATGTTTGTCTCCATCATATAAGGCTGTTTTTAATATGTATGCTTTTGAAGGATTTTCGCACAAACAAATAGCCGAAAAATTAAATATAAGCGAAGGAACATCTAAGTCAAACTTATCAAAAGCAAGAGTACGATTGCAAGAAATATTAAAAGAATGTATGAACAAAATAGAGGTTGAGGTTTAAAAAAAAGGTAAAATGAAAAACAAAAATTTTAAGATAGATGACTTTATAAAAAATGCCGTTGATGGCATTGATTATGAATTTAATCAAAATGAGTGGGATAATTTTGAGAAGAAACTTAATAAAAATAAAAGAACTTCTAATATTAAACGTAATTCAATTATCATAGCTTCTGCTGTGTTAATTTCTTCGTTAACAGCAATATATGTTTATAATAACCCTTCAAATGATAATTCAAATATTTCAAATAAAAATGTAATTATTAATCAAAAAAACGATATTAATAACTCTAATAATTCTAATGAAAATATAATTAATGTTGAGGCTAAATCAAATTCAGTAAATGATATTGAAACCGCTAATAATATTGAACAAAATAAAATTAAAGTTACAAGTGTTAAACAACAAGTAATCGAAAAAAACATTGTAACTCCAAATAATTCAGAAAAAATAATAGATAAAAAAGATGATAAAAATATTTCAAATAAAGATTCAGTAAAATACAATAGCAATATTAATATTAAAGCAACTAAATATTTAGGATGTGTTTCTCAAACTATTTCATTTTATGCTGAAAACACAAAAGGGATAAGTAATTATAAATGGAATTTTGGAGACAATAATATTTCTAATGAACAAAGCCCAAAACACACATTTATTAAAGAAGGTGCTTACAATGTAACTTTAGAAGTTAAACTTACAAATGGTCAAATAATAACTATTAAAGCTGAAAATCCGATAGTTATAAATAAAGCTCCAAAAGCAAAATTTGATTATGAACCTAATCTTAATAAAATTAAATTTGTAAATAATTCATATAAAGGTAATTTATACAAATGGTCTTTTGGTGATGGAGGCGAATCTGACGAAAAAAACCCTGTTCATGTTTTCAACAAAGAAGGTAAATACGTTATTTCATTGGTTACAAAAAGTCGTGAGGGTTGTGTTTCCGAATTTTCAAAAGAAGTTATTGCAACTGTTGAACATAATATTCCTATGGCTAATACATTTACTCCAAATGGTGACGACTTAAACGAGACTTATGGTCCTAAATATGAGAATGTTAAAGAATATACAATGTTCACCTTTAAAATATTTGATAAAAATAAAAATATGGTATTTGTTACCGATAATCCACAAATTCAATGGGACGGAATTAGTATGGTAAATCGCCAAGAATGTGCCGATGGAGAATATGTTTATCAAATTATCACCAAAGATGTTTTTGATAATATAAAAACTAAAAAAGGTTTTGTGCTTTTAAAAAGAAATTAGTTTTATTTGTAATTCATAATTGTCTTCTTAGTTGTGCGAAGTTTGCAACTTCGCACAAAAAAAATGTAGTTTATAAACTACAATAATATAAAGAATTCATTTTATTATTTAAAATGAAAAACTTTTTATCACCAGTTATAAAATGGCAATTACTTGGTGCGAAGTTGCAAACTTCGCACAACAAAATTAGTTGAGGCTGTCCAAAAAAACGAAAATATGTCTTTCTGAGCAAAGCGAAGAATCTAATAATCAATATTTTATGATTTTTAACTTCGTTCAAAATGACAAAAATCTGTCCTTTTTACACAACAGTTAATTATTAGATATTGAATGTTGTGCCCCATTCAAAAAAAAACAATAAATTAAAAAACAATACCTCAAAAAAAAAATTATATTTGTAGGTGTTTTTTAGTTAATATATATGTTTAAAGCAATAGAAATCGACCGAAATAAACTCACCATTATGGGAGTAAAATTTAAAGATTTGAAAACATTAGAAAATACTGCAAATGCAATAGGAAGTAATATGTTTGAAGGATTTAATCCAACCCCAAAGGGAATAGAAATTATTAGAGATTATATAAATGGTAAAATTACTTTGACTGAATTGATAAAGATTGCAAAGGAAAAGTTATATGTCTAATTTATACCAATACATTGACCCCGATTATACATACACCGACCATAAAACAGGAATATTAAGGAATTTAGCAGATATAACAGAGAAATTAGTATGGTAAATCGCCAAGAATGTGCTGATGGAGAGTATGTTTATCAAATTATTACCAAAGATGTTTTTGACAATATAAAATTCTTAGTTGTGCGAAGTTTGCAACTTCGCACAAAAAAAAATGTAGTTTATAAACTACAATAATATAAAGAATTCATTTTATTATTTA
>CAZJKL010000043.1:0-1554 GCA_964546655.1 uncultured Bacteroidales bacterium
TGTTTATTATATCGAAGTTGCTGACCTTGATGGAATTAATCATACTTATGCTGGTAATGTAGTTTTGATTAGATAATTAAAAAACTACATAAGAAAATTCTTCCTAATAAAAATAGAAAGATTAACAAAAAGGACTAAGTTCGGAAAACAACCAAACTTAGTCCTTTTAAATTTTAAGATAAAGTTGTAAAATATTGCTTAACAATTCTGGTTGATCTATATGTGCCCAATGTCCTGCGTTTGGAATATCAATTATTTCGAATTTAGGGAACAGAACTTTAATTATTTCAAGATGTTCTAATTTAAGATAGTCTGATTTTGTTGCTTTTAAAAAATAAGTTTTAATGTTTGAAGTATTTTCCTCATAATCTTCAAAACCTCCTAATATCTGAGGCAAATCCTTTTTTATTACATCAATATTGCATTTCCAAACATACTTTCCGGTAGATGATATCTTAATGTTTTTCTGAATTAGCTCTGTAATATTTTCATCTAATCCCAATTCTTTATAAAATTCGGTTATTTCGTTTCTTGAATTAAATAAATACAAACTATTTTCAGAACTATAATTTAGAACTGTTGAAATCCAGTTATAATTATTAATAACATATTTTATTGGAGCAATGTCGATTACAAATAATTTTTCAACTTTATCAGGAAAATCTAATGCCATTCTCATAGCAACCTTCCCTCCCATCGAATGACCTATTAAAAATGCTTTTCCTATTCGATGTTCTTTAAAAAAATCATTTAAATCATTAGCTATTTCAGAATAATTATGTTTGTCGGCATGAAAAGATTTTCCGTGATTTCTAATATCAGGAACATAAACAACAAACCTATCTGATAATTTTTTTGCTAAATATGTTAAATTATCTGACGATCCAAATAATCCATGCAATAAAACTATCGGAAACCCTTCTGTTCCATATCTTCTATAAAAGATATTCATAAATTAATTATAGTTAACTTTAAGATTTTCAGGTATATCTAATGGTTTCTTTTCTATATTTAAATTGTATTTTTCAGGATTAATTATTGAAATAGTAACCCTTCTATTGAATTTTCTTCCCTCAGGAGTATCATTCCCATCAACTTCGTTTAAAGCAACCGGCTCTATTTCGCCTTTAAACTTCATAACTAACCGATTTTTATTTACACCACATTTAACAAGGTATCCATTAGCATTCATTGCTCTTTTTATTGATAAATCTAAATTATAATAACTTGTGCCTTTAGCATCTGTATGTCCCATTATTTCAATTTGCATATCCGGATATTCTTTAAGCAATGCTAAAACATCTTTTAATTTCAATATCGATTCTTCGGTTAAATTATCTTTATCAAAATTGAAAAACAAAGTCTCAATCATAATTTTATTGTATTCATCTGACTGAATTACAGGCTTACGGAAATATGTATATTTTTTAGCTTTTTCTTCTTTTTTAGGCTCAACTATTTCTTGAGGCTCAACTTGAGGTTCTTCAACAACTTCTTCATTTTGTTGTTCCTTTTTAATAAATTCAGTTACAATTTTTTCTTCAGTAATTTCTT
>CAZJKL010000043.1:1654-12907 GCA_964546655.1 uncultured Bacteroidales bacterium
GGAGATTCTTCTTCATATTTAGTATTAATTACATCGCCAATATTTTTTGATAATGCCCAATTATTTATTGGAGTTTTTAAACAGGTATAAATATCTCTACCGCCAAGTCCTCCTTCTCTATTACTTGTAAAATACAAAGTGTTGTTATCACTTGAATAACTAGCACTTGACTCCCATGCTTTTGTATTAATATCCGATCCAAACTTTTGAAGTGCTGACCATCTATTATTTACATCTTTTGAACTATAATATAAATTACCATCAAAATTATCATCTCTATAAACTAATAATATTTCTCCATCAGGCGATAAATTCAATGAAGCTTCATGTCCGTCGGAGTTAATATTTGAACTCATTTTTTTAGGTTGTTCCCATTTTCCATAAGCATCTTTTTCTGACACATACATATCTTCGAAAAACAGACCATCTTCGGTTAATTTTCCTCCTGTACTACCTTGACGTCTAGAAGTAAAAATAATCAAACTTTCGTCTGCTGAAATAGACGGAGAATAATCAGGGTATTCATTATTTAAAACATTTCCTAAATTTTCAATTTTAATATCGATTTTATTTTTAATTAACTTTTTAGCATTGTCGCACCATTGCTTTTTCAACTCAATTAACTGAACTTGTGAGCTATATTCTTTTGAATTTTTATTTAGTTTTTTCATATAATTATCATAAGCTTCTTTTGCTTTATCAAATTCAAAATTTTTATGATACGCATCGCCTAAATAAGAAAAAACTTCGATAGGTGCACGACTTTCTTCAAAATCACCTTCATAATATTCTTTTGCAATACTTTTTGTTGCTACCGACAACAATTCAATTGCTTTTTTTTGTTTGCCTGGTGTTTGCAAATAAGAATGACCTAATAAAAATTTTATATTTGAGTTTGTAAATTTAGTTGCATCAATTTCTTCTAAGATAGGAATCGCTTTTGCGTATTTATTTTCAAATAAATATTTATCTGCTTCTTGAAATTTGGTTTTAAATTGGTCTTTAGTTTTTTGAGCGTTTACAATAATAAAACTAAATAGAACTAAAACAAATAATAGTAGGTTTTTCTTCATCGCGTTGGTTTGTCTTCTATAAAAAAAACAAAAATACATTTTTTTGTAAAAAAGTGTATTTTTAATATTATTTTTTATTTAATATCTTATAACCGGTAATAGATTTAATGTTGCAATATTTTTTTGCTTCATCTATCGAACTAAATCCTTCTATAATATATTTAAATAAATTACCTTCTTTTATTTCAACTATGTTTTCGTTTTTAATATCAAAATGCTTTTTTAAGCCATTAATAGATGAACGATATTTTGATTCGATTAAAACGATATAATAACCTGCTTTTATTGAATTATTTGTTTGTTGAACGGGTTGATTATTTTGTTCAAACTCTTCATCTTCTTCTATAAAACTAACTCCTTTATAATTTAATGTATAAACCTCAACTCTTCTATTTCTAGCTCTTCCTTCAGGATTATCACTTCCATCGTTTAATTCATTTGGTTTAACAGGATATTTTTCACCATAAAAATTATATGTTAATCGCTTTTTATCTATTCCATTTTTAACAAGATAATCTATCGCATATTTACATCTCTTTTTTGATAATCTCACATTATAGTTATCTGTTCCTTTATTGTCAGTATGTCCGCCAAACTCAACTAAAACAGTATCATTTGTTTTCATAAAAGCTAATAACTTATCTAAATTATTTTTACTTTTTTCAATAGGAATAGAACTATCAAAATCAAAATACAAAATCAACATTTTATATTTATCATCATATTTTATCGATTTTGCTAACTTTTCAGTATTGTACTTGCTTGTTACTTTATTTTCTATTTGAGTTTTACTTTCAGCAAGTTTTCTCTCAGATTTTTTTTCTTTTTTATCTTTATTATTATAATCATAAGTTGATGCAAGATGTCGTTTTTCTTTAACATCTACTTCTTTTTCTAATTTAAATTCAACATATTTTTTACCCTCAACATAACCCATTCCTCTTGCGGTTACTTTGCTTTGATCTATTCCTTTTTTACTTACAAAATATTCTACAATTTTACTTGCTTTTTCATAAGATTTTTTAATATTAATATCATCACTTCCAAAATCTTCACTGTAACCTATCACCACCAGTGTAAATTCATTGTTTTTAACAAATTTTACCATTTGATTTAGTAATTTTTCTCCATTTTCTGATATTTTATCTTGTTGTTCGTCAAACAAATTTTCTTCAATAATAAAATTTTGTTCTGGACGAATATCTTTTAAGACAAAAGACGAATTGTATTCATTTAATAATGTATCATAAATAAGCTGACATTTATATGGACTATTTTCATCAACTTCGAAAACTAAATTTGGTTGATTTGAAATACTATCTTTTTTAACATACATTTTCGCATAGAAAGGCAGAGTTTCTTCAGCATCTACATATAAATTATATTCTTTATTTGAACTTAACAGCATAATATATTTCCCAGTAACAGGGTTGGGTTTATAAATAGCAACCGAATCTTTTGATGAATTTGAAATTAAAACTAGATTAACATTCTCTGGTATTGTTTTATTGTCTTCTAAAGTTATTTTACCTTTTACAACAGTTAAAGGAACTATATATGATTCATCCATATACATTAAATAAATATCTTTTTCGCCTATACCATCTTTTTTATAAGAAGCATAATAAGCTCTTTTGCCGTCAAGAGTTGGAATATAAAAAACATCATCTCCAGTAGTATTAATAGGAAAGCCCAAATTAATAGGTTTTGTCCAAGTATCATCAGATAGTTTTTTACTATAGAAAAGATCGAACCCTCCCATAGAGGTATGACCTTTGGATCCAAAAAACAAAGTAACGCCATCGGGATGAATATATGGAGCATCTTCATCATATTCAGTATTTATAATATCTCCTATATTTTTAGCTGAACTCCATTGTCCATTAGGAAGTTTATTACAAACATAAATATCTCTTTTACCTAAACCGCCTGGTCTGTCACTAGTAAAATATAATGTATTATTATCCATACTAATACTTGCACTTGTTTCCCAAGAAATTGTATTAATATCAGATCCCATTAATTGAGCTGCCGACCAAGTATCTCCGCTTTTAGTGCTAATATAAATATTACCATCTCCTTTATCATCTTTATAAATTAATAAGGTTGTTCCATCAGGAGAAAGTGCAATAGTCGCTTCATGTCCAATAGTATTTATTTCGCCACTAATTTTTATAGCATCTTGCCAAACTCCATTTTTTCTTTCAGAAATGTATATATCTTCAAAATACAAACCCTCTTCTGTCTTTATTTTATCATTTTCTTTAGCTGGTCTTCGTGATGTAAAAACCAATATATCTTCATTTGCATTAATAACCGGAGCATAATCAGCGTAAATAGAATTTACTTTTTCTGATAACATTTCAATAACAATATTCATTGTATCTTGAATTATCTTTTGACCATTCTCACACATTTGAATTTTATGCATTATTTCTTTTGAAATAACACCATTTTCATCGTCCTCTAAGGTATATAAATATCTTTTATAGTTTTGAATCGCATCTCCGAACTTATAATTCACATGATATGCATCTCCTAAATAAAGCAAAACTTCTTCGGGAACATTTGTTTCCCAAGGATTATTTTCTTTATATGAAAATGTTTTATTTTTTTTAGCTTCTTCAAAATAATTAATTGCTTTATATTTTTCGAATGGCAGATTTAAATAACACAAACCTAATAAAAATTTAACATTTGCATTTTCGGGTTGTAGTTTTTCCAATTCTTTTAAAATTGGTATAGCATCATTATAATTATCATTGTATAAAAATCCATCGGCTTTTTTAAAAAGTCGTACAAATTCATTATCAACAATGTCTTGTGAATTTGCTATTAAAATCGAAAAAACTAATATTATCGTGTAAAATATTTTCATTATATATCAAATAATAAGCAAATATAAAAATTTTAATATTATAATATAACTATTAAAAAACAATTTAAATTATTTTCTCAAACAATTTAAATACATATTAACAGTTTTTTCTAACCCATAATACAAAGCATCTGAAATTAGAGCATGCCCTATTGATACTTCATCTAAAAATGGCATATTTAAATAAAAATATTTTAAGTTTTCTAAACTTAAATCATGTCCGGCGTTTATTCCTAAGCCTAATTTATGTGCAATTTCTGAGCATTCAGCATAAGGTTTAATTGCAATTAACTTATCTTTAGAATAATTTAAGGCATAAGGTTCGGTATAAAGCTCTATTCTGTCGGCTTCAATTTTTTTTGAACATTCAATATTATTAATATTAGTATCAACAAACAATGAAACCCTTATATTATTTTTCTTAAATTCAGAAATAACTTCTTTTAAAAAATCTTTATTTTTAATTACATCCCAACCTGCATTTGAAGTTAAAACACCTGGAGGATCAGGAACTAAAGTTACTTGTTCGGGTTTAACCGAAAGAACTAAATCCATAAATGATTTTACAGGATAGCCTTCAATATTAAATTCGGTTTTTATTATTTTTTTTAACTCATAAACATCATCATATCTAATATGTCGTTCATCTGGTCTTGGATGAACCGTTATTCCTTGTCCGCCAAATTTTTCGATATTTATTGCTGCTTCAACTACATTTGGAATTTGACCTCCTCTAGCATTACGAATTGTTGCTATTTTATTAATATTTACACTTAATTTTGTCATAATTAATTACATTTTTTACTTTGCAAAAGTAAAAAATAGTATGTTTGTATTTATAATTTATTAAAACTTATTTAAAATTTATGATTATTCGAAATATTATTAGCAATACTATTCCGGCTATAAAAACTTCTGATAGCGGAACTAAGGCTATTTCTATTATGGAAGAATTTAAAGTTAGTCATTTACCTATTGTTAATAATATAGATTTTTTAGGATTAATATCTATTTTGGATATTTATAATATGAAGAAGATTAAAGAACCTGTTGGTGGTTGTGATTTGTCTTTAAAAAGAGCCTATATATATGATACACAGCATATTTATGATGCAATTAAAATAATAAATGAAATGAATCTTTCGGTTTTACCTATTTTAAATATTAAAAACGAATATTTAGGATTGGTTGAATTAAAAGATATAGTAAATTATATTTCAAATTTTACTGCAATAAAAAACCCAGGCGGTATAATAATAATTGAACTTAATATAAATGATTATTCTTTATCTGAAATTTCACAAATTGTTGAATCAAATGATGTTAAAATAATTAGCTTATACATTGATGAAATTAAGGATTCGATGAAATTTAACATCACATTAAAGCTTAACAAACAAGATTTAACTGCAGTTTTAAGAACTTTTGAGAGATATAACTATAATATTAAAGCTTCGTTTGGTCAAGACAATTTAGATAATAGCCTCGAAAATAGATATAATTTATTAATGAATTACCTGAACTTATAATACTTTAATGTTGAATAAAATTCTTTTATTATTATTTATAATTTATTTAACGTCTCCAATTTTTTCACAAGAAAATGATTCAATTATTATACAAAAGAATGATTCATTAAAGCTTTATAATATTTCGAAAATTGTAATAAAAGGAAACAAAAAAACAAAAAACTACATTATTGAACGAGAAATTGTTTTTCACGAAAAAGACTCTACTTCGATAGATAATTTAAAGCTTGACATAAATAAAAGTATTGAAAATCTTGAAAACACATCGCTATTTAACAGCGTTAATATATTTTATGACACTGTAAATAAAAACAATATTAATATTTTAATTGATGTACAAGAGAGATGGTATTTATGGCCTTTCCCTGTTTTTAGTTTTGCCGAAAGAGATATTAATACGTGGTTAAAAACCAAAGATTATTCAAGGTTAAACTATGGTTTTTATCTTCAGCAAGATAATTTTAGAGGCAGAATGGAACGGCTAAGACTTCTTTTCCAAAACGGATATGATAAGTCGGTTGGCATTTGTTATGAAATTCCTTATGTAAGCAAAAATTTAAAAAGTGGCCTTTCTTTTTTATTTCAATATATTAATAATCATGAAATTGGTTATGAGATCAACAATAATGAATTAATATATTATAAAGACATTAATAATTATGTTCGACAAGAATACTTATCGCAAGTAAAATATATTTATCGAAACAAAATTCACAATACAAATAGTTTGATATTAACCTACAATAATTTTTCTATAAAAGACACAATATCAGACTATTTAAATAAAAATTATTTTTTAAATAAATTAAATAAAGCTCAAGAAATAAAGATAGAATATTTATTTAAAAGTGACCATAGAAATTACAAATCATACCCTCTTAATGGTTATTATTTTGACATTAATATTTCCAATACATTCTTTAATTTCTTCACAAACAACTCACAAAATTATTTCTCAATTTCTTCATTATACCGAAAATATTTCGAATTAAACAAAAGATTTTATTATGCTACCAGTTTAAAAGTAAAACTAACCGAAGATAAAAAGCCACCGTTTATATTAAACAATAGTTTGGGTTATGATGCTGATATTATCAGAGGTTATGAATATTATGTGATAAATGGTCAGCAATTTTTATTATACAAACACAATATTAAATTTGCAATCATTCCTAAAAAAGACAAAAACATTAAATTTATTTCATTAAACAAATTTAACAATTTACACTATTCTTTATATTTAAATATATTCAACGACATAGCTTATGTAAGCGAAAAATACTATAAAAGCAATAATAGTTTGACAAATAAATTTTTATATTCTTATGGTTTAGGTTTAGACTTTTCAACCTATTATGATAAAGTTATAAGAATTGAATATTCGATAAATGGATTAAACGAAAAAGGATTTTTTATACATTTTATTGCTCCTATTTAATTATATTTATAAAAAATTAGATAAATGAAAATTGCTCTTTTTGGTCAGAATTTAAATTTAAATTATTTAAATAGCGTTGAAACAATTTTAGAATCAGCTAAAAAAAACAACTGTGAATTATATATTTATAAGAACTTTTTAGAATTCCTTTCTAACCACATTAAAATAGACCCTAAAATAAATATTTTCGAAAGCTATAATGATATAAAAGGAAATATTGATTATTTAATAAGTTTAGGTGGAGATGGGACTTTATTAAAAGCCATTACATTAGTACGAGATTCAAACATTCCTATTTTTGGTGTAAACACTGGGAGATTAGGATTTCTTTCTTCTATAACTAAAGAAGAAATTAAAGATTGTTTTGAAAAATTAATTAATAAAAATTATTCGATAGAAACAAGAACCCTTTTAAGATTAGAATCTGATACACAAATGTTTGGGTCCGAAAACTTTGCTTTAAATGATTTTACTATACAAAAAGAAGCAAGTGGTTCAATGATAAAAATTGATGTTGAAATAAACAATGAATTTTTAAATTCGTACTGGGCTGATGGACTTATAGTTTCAACGCCAACTGGTTCAACTGCATATTCATTAAGTTGTGGAGGCCCTATTTTAATGCCTTATACTAACAATTTTATAATAACACCAATTTCTCCACACAATTTAAATGTTCGCCCATTAGTAGTTTCAGATAATGATATATTCACTTTCAAAGCAGAAACACGAAACGAATGTTTAATCGCAACTTTAGATAACAGAACAATTAAAATCAAATCACCTTTTAATTTTAAGATTATAAAAGAAAATTTCAAAATTAATTTAATCAAAATTAATAACATAAGCTTCTTAAAAACACTACAAACAAAACTTATGTGGGGGTATGATAACAGAAATATTTAAATTTATTGTAATTTATATTATTATAGATAAAAATAATTAAATATATTTGTTGCAAAATAAATTTTTATAGCAAACGATGAGGTATATTTTTTTATTCATAATTACTATAATTTTAGCAATACCGTTTAGTACAGAAGCTCAACGTTGGAAAAGATTCAGATATGAAGCTATTTTCGGAATTGGAGCAACTAACTTTTTAGGTGAGTTGGGGGGAGCAAACCAAATAGGTACTAATTATGTTCGTGACTTAGAGTTACTTTTAACAAGACCTGTTTTTAATTTATCATTAAGATACAGAACTGGTGAATATACTTTCATGAAATTTAATACATATTATGGTTGGGTAAGAGGTGATGATAAATTAACTGATGAGTTTTTCCGTAATAACAGAAATCTAAACTTCCGTTCTTCATTATTTGAATTCTCTGGTCAATTCGAATTTTCTTTTAAAAGCGAACAAATAGGTCATAAATATAAATTAAGAGGAGTTAGAGGAAGATCAAACTTGCAAATATTCTCATACGGATTTGTTGGCTTGGGTGGCTTTTACTTTCAACCCAAAGGCAAAGATAGAGAAGGAAATTGGATTAAGTTAAAACCTTTATTAACCGAAGGACAAACTCTTATACCAACAAGAGATAAATATTCATCGGTTCAATTTGTTATCCCTTTTGGTATTGGTTTTAAATATGCCCTTGACAAACAATGGGTAATAAACCTTGAAATAGGTGCACATAAATCATTCACAGATTATATTGATGATGTTAGTTCTTCTTATTTTGATAATGACAGATTAAGAGAGCTTGTTGGAGATAAAGCTGCTGAAATGGCTGACCCTTCATTAAACAGACCGTCGCAACAAACAGCTCCAGGTGCTCAACGTGGAGACAGATTAGATAAAGACATTTATATGTTTGCTGTATTATCAGTTAATTATAAATTAAGAACAACCCGCAATAATCTTCCTAGTTTTTAGTTTATATAAATTAAACCAATCAATGTATTTATTTGTGAAATCTTTTTTATTATTTACAATATCTTTTTTATTAATTTTCACAAATCTTTCGGCTCAAATAGACAAATCTGATTTTGGAGTTTTTGGAGGCTGCTCTTATTATATTGGAGATTTAAACACAAACAAACATTTTTTAAAAATATCTCCATCTATTGGAGCTTTTTATAGATATAATTTACATAAAAGATGGTCTATTAAAGGTGGTGTTATTAAAGGCAAAGTTTATGGAGATGATGCTTTATCAAAAAATAATTATCAAAAAATAAGAAATTTATCTTTTTCTTCTGAAATACTTGAATTTACAATACAATTTGAATTCAACTTTTTTCCTTTTCAATCTGGCGAAACCAAAAACTATCCATCACCTTATATTTTTGCAGGTGGTTCGTTTTTTAGTTTTAATCCTGTTGGAACATTAGATGGGGAAAAATATAATTTGCAAAAATTAGGAACTGAAGGTCAGGGATTAACAACCAATCCAAATAAAAAATATTATTCATTAATGAGGCCATCTTTCCCTTTTGGTTTTGGAATAAAATTTAACCCAATAAACAGAATAAGTGTTGCATTAGAATGGGGATTAAGAAGATGTTTTACCGACTATTTAGATGATGTTAGCACCGAATACCCAAATAAATATGAATTAGCTGCAGAGAAAGGAGAAGAAGCATCTAGACTCTCAGATAAATCAATAAATGGAATTGGAGATAAAACTGGCTTACAAAGAGGAAATCCTAATACAAAAGACTATTATTCGTTTGCCGGAATAATTATTTATTATAAATTATTTAAACCAAGATGTCCTCAATTTCAATAAAATATAATATTTTAATAAATATTAACAAGAACAGTATAATTGAAACATTATATCTTACTATATTTGAACGTTTTTTTATTTATAAATAATAAATGAATTATAAAGAAAATTTAGATTTAACAAAGATACCTAAACACGTAGCTATTATTATGGACGGCAATGGTCGTTGGGCTAAAAAACAAGGTATGAAAAGAATTTTTGGGCATAGAAATGCGATTGAAGCTGTTAGGCAATCGGTTGAAGCTGCAGCAGAAATTGGCATTAACTTTTTAACTTTATATACATTTTCTAAAGAAAATAACAATAGACCGAAAGAAGAAGTTGATGCATTAATGTCACTTTTAGTTGAAGCTCTTGAAAAAGAAACCAAAACTTTAATGAAAAACAATATTTCACTAAAAGCTATAGGTAATATTAATGATTTACCTATTAATTGTCAGAAAAACCTAAACAAAACCATTAACGAAACAGCTAACAATACTCGTATGACGCTTGTTTTAGCCCTTAACTATGGCTCAAGATACGAAATAACAGAATGCATTAAAAACATCTCGAAAGATGTTTCGGAAAATAAATTAAGTATTGAAAATATTAATGAAGATTTGATTTCAAATTATTTATATACAAAAAACTTTCCCGATCCCGAATTAGTTATTAGAACTAGTGGAGAATTAAGAATAAGTAACTTTTTATTATGGCAAATAGCATATTCGGAATTTTATTTTACAGAAAAGTTATGGCCAGACTACAGAAAAGAAGATTTATGGGAAGCTTTATATAATTATCAAAATAGAGAAAGAAGATTTGGAAAAACTAGTGAACAGATAGAAAATAAATAAAGACATAGAAACAAAAAAAATGAACAAAATATATTTTATAATAAATTTTACATTCCTTTTAATAACATTCTCATTTATTAGTAATGGACAAATAATAACAAACCGTGATATTTCATCGGTTAAATATAATGCCCCTCAAGAATATGAAATAGGTGGAATAACTATTTCGGGTGCTAAATTTTTAGACCATACTGTTTTATTAACTTTATCTAATTTAAGGATTGGTGAAAAAATACAGATTCCTGGCGAAAAAATAACAACTGCCATAGAAAAATTATGGGCTCAAGGCTTATTTTCTGATGTAAATATTTCTATCGTAAAAATATTAGGCGAAAAAGTCTTTCTTGATATTTATCTTGAAGAAAAACCTAGACTTTCTTATTTCACTTTTAAAGGAATTAAAAAACATGATGCCGAAAAGTTAAGAGAAGAAATAAAATTAGAAAAGGGCAATATAATTACCGAAAATGTAATTTTAAAAACAAAGAGCAAAATTGAAAAATATTTTATTTCAGATGGTTACTCTAATACAAGCGTTAAAGTTATTCAAAAAGAAGATTCTAATTCGTTCAATAAAGTATCGTTGATTTTCAGTATAAACAAAGGTCAAAAAACTAGAATTAAAAACATTTATTTTTCCGGAAATTCATCATTCTCTTCTGGAAGTTCAACAAAAACGATCTCACCTAGCGATCGCTGGGCGCGATCGCTTATTCCAACTATAACCGTTTTTTCATTCTCACGTTCAACCCAAGCGT
>CAZJKL010000043.1:12917-28110 GCA_964546655.1 uncultured Bacteroidales bacterium
CTCTTCTGGCAAACTAAAATTAGCTATGAAAGACACTAAGGAAAAAAGTATATTTCGGCCATTTTATGATTTTAAAAGTACTACAAAACTTGCTTATAATTTTTTAACCGAACCTTATAATTTCCCAAAAGATAGCTTGAGTAATTATTTATCAAAAAGATATAAATTAAGAGTATTTAAACCTTCAAAATTTATTACTGATGATTATTCTAAAGATAAATCTAATATCTTAAAAAAATACAATGAAAAAGGGTTTAGAGATGCAAGAATATTAAATGATTCTGTTGTTAGGCTAAATAGTTCTTCTGTTAAAATTTATATTTCATTAGAAGAAGGTCGTAAATATTATTTTAGAAATATTTCTTGGATTGGTAATACTAAATATACAGCTGAATTTTTAACTAAAATTTTAAATATTAAAAAAGGTGATGTTTATAATCAAGAAGAACTTGAGACTAAATTATATATGAATCCTAATGGACTAGATATTAGCTCATTATACCTAGATGATGGTTATTTATTTTTCTCAGTTACACCAACCGAAATACTTGTTGAAAACGACTCAATTGACTTGCAAATGAGAGTTTACGAAGGAAAACAAGCTACTATTAATAAAATTATTATTAAAGGAAATACAAAAACAAATGACCATGTTATATTACGTGAAATAAGAACAAAACCTGGTCAATTATTCAAACGTTCCGATATTATTCGTTCTCAAAGAGAATTAGCAAATTTAGGTTATTTTGATCCTGAAAAGCTAAATGTTAATCCTATTCCAGATCCTGTTAGCGGAACTGTTGATATTGAATATATAGTTGAAGAAAAACCATCTGACCAAGTTGAACTTTCTGGTGGTTGGGGACAAGGAAGAGTTGTTGGAACTCTCGGCTTGGGATTTAATAATTTTTCATTAAAAAGTATTTTCAAAAAAGATGCATGGAGACCTCTTCCTGCTGGAGACGGTCAAAGATTGAGCTTAAGGGCTTCTTCTAATGGAACTTATTTTAGATCTTACAATTTAAGCTTTACAGAACCTTGGCTTGGTGGTAAAAAACCAAATTCACTAACATTCTCGATTTATAATTCATTGCAAAATTATTCTGGTAAGCCTAGAAAAGACCCAGGCAGACAATCTATTGACATCACAGGTGTTTCGGTTGGATTAGGAAAAAGATTGAAATGGCCTGATGATTATTTTACAATATATCATAGTGTTACTTTCCAAAATTACACATTAGATAATTTCTTAGCTTTCCGTAACTTTACAAATGGAACATCTAAAAACATTAATTATAATATAGTTATTGGAAGAAGTTCAACCGATAGTCCAATCTTTACACGAGATGGCTCTCAATTTTCTTTATCAGCATTTTTCACACCTCCATACTCGTTATTTAGCAATAAAGATTATAATAATATGGAATCTTCTGAAAAATATAAATGGACAGAATATCATAAATGGAACTTTAATGCAGCTTTATATAAATCGCTTGTAGGTAAGTTTGTGTTAAATACACGCATTGCATTTGGATTTTTAGGTGCATACAATAAAGAAATTGGCATTACTCCATTCGAACGATATTATGTAGGTGGAGATGGGTTAACTGGTTATTCATTAGATGGAAGAGAGATTATTTCTTTACGTGGTTATGAAAATAGTTCTTTAACTCCTACCCAAAACGGAAGTGAAGTTGGTGCTACTATTTATAATAAATATACAATAGAATTAAGATATCCATTTTCTTTAAACCCTTCAGCAACAATTTATGGATTGGTGTTTGCCGAAGCTGGTAACGCTTGGCTTAAATTCAAAGATTTTAATCCATTTGAAATAAGAAGGTCTCTTGGTGTTGGAGTTAGAATATTTATGCCAATGTTTGGATTATTAGGCTTTGATTGGGGATATGGTTATGATGAAATCCCTTGGTCTAAAGGTTCTAATAAAGGTAATTTTCACTTTACTATTGGACAACAATTTTAATTTATATAAATTTGCAAAAACTTTAAAACTTAAAACGATGAAACAAATAGCAATAATTTTTTCTTTTATATTAATATCATTGAATATTAATGCTCAAAAGTTTTTTTGTGTTGATACAAAATATATTTTAGAAAATATACCAGAATACACTTCTATTCAGAAAAAACTAGATGATTTAGCTGAAACTTGGCAAGACGAAATTGATAAAGACAAAGCAAATATCGAAGAAATGTATAAAAAATATCAGGCAGAGGCTATTGTTTTACCTGATGAAATTAAACAACAAAGAGAAGAAGAAATAATAAAAAAAGAAAATGAATTACGTGAATTACAGAAAAAAAGATTTGGAAGTAATGGCGATTTATATAATAAAAGAATTGAATTAGTAAAACCTCTTCAAGATAAAATATACAATGCAATAAAAGGCATAGTTGAAAAAGGTGGTTTTTCATTTGTTTTTGATAAGGCTTCTCAAATGAGCATTTTATATGCCGACGACAAGTTCGATAAAAGCAATGAGGTTTTACAAGCAATGGGAGTTAATGTAACTGGTAATTAATTAATAACTTATAAATAAATAATACAATGAAAAAAAGTAGAATTCTATTAATAGCATTATTTTTATGTTTTACAACTTTTGTAAAAGCTCAAAAAGCAGAAAAAATAGGATATGTTAGTTTAACTGATTTAGTTCAAGCTATGCCTGAAAAAGATTCTGTTCTTGTTAAAAGTCAAATTTATTATGAAAAACTTGTTGCAAAATCAAGAAAATTACAAGAAGAGTTTCAAACTCAATATGAAAAATACACAAAAGAGATTGAATCTGGAGAATTAAAAGGATTCTTAAAAGAAGAGCAAGAAAAAGATTTGCAATTAATGCAACAAAGAATTCAAGAATTTGAAGCTAAAGCTCAACAAGATATTCAAAGAAATGAACAAGAACTAACTAAGCCTTTGTTCGATAAAATAACAAAAGCAGTTAACGAAGTTGCTAAAGAAAACGGTTATAAATATATAATTGATTCGAGCTTAACTCAAACCGGATTAAGTGTTTTATTGTATGCCGATGAAACAGGAGATATAACTAAGCTTGTAAAAGCAAAATTAGGTATGAAATAATAAAATTCAAACCGTTCTTTATAGAGCGGTTTTTTTATTTATATTATGAATGAATTTGATTTAGTTTGCAAATTAATTTTTGAAAAAAACGATTTATTAAATATTCTTGATTTTAACAATATTCAAGATGCAAAAAAGCATTTTAGGGTTATGTTATTAAAAAAAGAATTTAATCCAATGGGAATTTATATCAGTAATGAAGATACTTTATTGCTACATAAACCTTTTCAAAACCAAAAGAAAATTTTAACTCACAAACATTTGCGAATGGTAAATTCTCATTATAAACGATTAATTATATTTAAACTAAGATTGCCTAAAGAACACAAATTCACAAAGGTTAAAACGTTTCAGATAACTTTAAAAAATAAGATTTAGTTTTAATATTTTTCAAAAAGAATTTTTAATTCGTTCATGAAATACTTCTTGTTTTTATTTCTTAATTTTTTTGCGGTAGATGTATAGAATTTGTGTTTTTGCATAAAGAATAATTGCTTTTCTTCCCAGCCTTTTTCGTCTTTAATAATATTTCTTTCGTAGAATTCAATTTTTAAAGTTTGTGCTCTAATATTAAAATCTTCTCGACCAAGATAATCTAAATCAGAATCGCACATAACTTTTTCAAGCATATTTTTAGGCTCAACAGTTATTTGAGTTGCTAATATCATTCCGCAAATTTTCTCGATTTGTTCGTCAGAATAATCATAAGATGGCAATACTTCTCTTGCTATTCTTGCTCCTACTATTTCATGACCAAAATAAATTTCGACAAAACCTAAATCATGAAAGCAACCAGCAGTTAATAATAAAATTAAATTTTCGCCAGAAATATTTTCGAAATTAGCATACATATTAATGGAGTTTAACACATCATAAGTATGGTAAACATTATGATAATGTAAACTTGTAGGAAGTTCATTTTCTAACCTACTTATAGCATATTTTTTAGCACCTTCATAATTCATAAAAACAAATATAAAGAAATTTAATTTATTTAATCTTTAAACATTTGAATATCATGTAATCTTTTATACGCTCCAGCTTTTTGTATCAACTCAGAATGCGTCCCTCTTTCGACAAATTCGCCATTTTGTATAACAATAATTTCATCGGCATTTTTAATTGTAGAAAGACGATGAGCAATAACAATAGAAGTTCTGTTTTTCATTAAGTTTAACAAAGCATCTTGCACCAATCTTTCAGATTCGGTATCTAATGAAGAAGTAGCTTCATCTAAAATTAATATTGGAGGGTTCATAAGAACAGCTCTCGCAATAGTTAATCTTTGTTTTTGACCTCCCGATAACTTGCAACCACCATCACCTATATTTGTATAATATTTATGCTCTGTATTCATAATAAAATCGTGAGCATTAGCAACTTTTGCAGCTTTAATAACTTCTTCTTCGGTAACTTTTTTTGTTCCAAAAGCAATATTGTTATACACCGAATCATTAAATAAAATTGATTGTTGAGTAACAATACCCATTAAATTTCTTAAATCTGTTATTCTATAATTTTTAATTGGAATACCATCAATTAAGATTTCGCCATTTGATATATCGTAAAAACGAGGAAGTAAATCAACCAAAGTAGATTTACCGCTACCACTCTCGCCAACTAAAGCTATAATTTTTCCTTTTTCAACAGTAAAATTTATATTTTTTAGAACATCTTTTTGTTTATCATAAGAGAAGTTAACATTTTTATATTCTATTCTATCGGTAAACTCTTTAATATCAATAGGATTATCAATATCTTTTATAGGATTATCGGTTTCTAAAATATGTTGAATTCTTTCGATAGAAGCAACACCTTTTTGAAGGCTGAAATAAGCAGTAGTGAATGATTTTGCTGGGTTAATTATTTGAGAAAAAATAACAATAAAACCAATAAAAGCTTCGGGAGAAATTTCGGCATTACTACTTATTACTAAGTTTCCACCAAACCATATAAGAACAACCATCACAATAGTTCCTAAAAATTCGCTTAAAGGCGAAGCTAAATCTCTTCTTCGGTACATTATTGTCATAGTATTAACATAAGAATCATTAAGAGCTTCGAATTTCTTTTTCATAATTTCTTCGGCCGTAAAAGCTTTAATAACTCTTAATCCAGATAAAGTTTCTTCTAAAACCGAAAACAAAACACCTAATTTTTTTTGTCCAATAACCGACGATTTCTTTAAAGATTTCCCAACTCTACCTATTATTATTCCTGTTAAAGGTAATAGGACCAACACAAACAATGTAAGTTGAGGACTAATAACTATCATAATTACTAAAGAAAAAACTATTGAAATAGGATCTCTAAACAACATTTCAATCGAAGTCATAATTGTCCATTCAACTTCTTGCACATCAGAAGTAGCCCTTGCCATTATATCCCCTTTTCTTTCATCAGAATAATAAGCTAAAGGCAGACATAAAACTTTATTCATTATTGTATTTCTAAGGTCTTTAACAACTCCGTTTCGCAAAGGAGCCAAGAAAAACATAGCTAAGTATCTGAATAAATTTTTAAAGAAGAATAGGATTATAACAATAATACATATAAATATTAAAGCTTCAACTTTACCGTAGTCTAAAACTATTTTACCAAGAAAAGCATAAAATGAGTCGATAATACCATCTTTAGTAAGAGTGAATATAAGAGGTTTTTTCGAAACTAATTCGGTTAATTCAGCTACAGGTTTAAATAATACACTTAAAAAAGGTATTACCATACTAATAGAAAATAAAGAAAATAAAACAGATAAAACATTAAAAACAATATTTAAAATAGCAAAGCTTTTATATCCTTTAATATATTTTAATACTATCCAAACTTTTTTTAACATTTTGTTTTTTTAAATTATTACTTTTCTATTTATTAAAATCCTTCCAATATCTTTTTAATTATAAACGACAATGGAAGGACTTTTAAATTTTAATTCTCTACAAAAAGCTTAAAAATATTTAGAAAAAGAATCTATTCCTCTTCTTTTTCTTCAATATCATTTTCTTCTTCATCTTCAACTATATCATCATCATCTTCATCATCAATAACAGGTTCAAGAATATCATCTGGACTTAAATTTTCAACTGAGTTAATAATATCCTTATCTGTTTCTTCTCTTTCTAAAATATCTTCACTTTTAGTTTCTTCCGAGATTTCAACTTTAGTTATAGAAGCAATTGAGTCATTATTACCAATATTTATCAATCGAACACCTTGAGTAGCTCTACCCATAATTCTTAAATCAGCTACGGCAATTCTAATAACAACACCAGATTTCTTTATAATCATTAAATCTTCGTTATCAACAACATTTTTAATAGAAATTAAACAACCTGTTTTTTCGGTTACATTAATTGTTTTAACACCTTTACCACCTCGGTTAGTTATTCTATAGTCGTCGATTTTAGAACGTTTTCCATAGCCATTTTCAGAAACAACTAAGATATTTTCTTTTTCGATATCTTCAACGCAAACCATTCCGATAACTTCATCTTGTTCGTTCGCTAATCTTATACCTCTAACCCCAGAAGCTCCTCTACCCATAGGACGACATTTTGCCTCAGGGAATCTTATTGCTCTACCAGATTTAATAGCAAGCATAATAACACTATTTCCACTAGTAAGTTTTGCTTCTAATAATTGATCATCATCTTTAATATTAATAGCAATAATACCATTTTGACGAGGTCTTGAGAATAGTTCTAATTTAGTTTTCTTTATTTGACCTTTTTTAGTACAGAAGATTATAGAATTATTATTTATATAATCTTTATCTGATAAATTATCAACATGAATAAATGCTTTAATTTTATCATCAGGTTCAATATTTAATAAGTTTTGAACCGCTCTTCCTTTCGAAATTTTAGAACCTTCTGGCAATTCATAAACTCTCATCCAGAAACATTTACCTTTTTCGGTAAATAATAATATAAATTTATGCATACTTGCGATAAACATATATTCAATAAAATCTGCTTCTCGAGCCGAGCTTCCTTTTGAACCTTTCCCTCCACGATTTTGTACTTTATATTCAATTAATGGAGTTCTTTTTATATATCCTAAATGAGAAATAGTAATAACCATTTGTTCATCAGCAATAGTATCTTCTATTCTAAAATCATCTGCATAATAAACAATATCAGTTCTTGGTTCATCACCAAACTTTTCTTTTACTTCAAGAAGTTCGTCTTTAATAATTTTCATTCTTAAAGGTTCATCAAGTAAAATATTTTTTAGATATTCAATTAATTTTAAAATTTCGGCATGTTCTTCTCTAATTTTATCAATTTCAAGACCTGTTAATCTTTGAAGTCTTAATTCTAAAACAGCTTTAGATTGAATATCAGATAATCCAAAAGTAGTAATTAAACCTTCTTTTGCGATATCTGGTGTTCTTGATTTTTTAATTAATTCGATAACAGCATCAATATTATTAAGAGCTATCATGTAGCCTTCTAAAATATGAGCTTTTTTAAGAGCTTCTTCAAGTTCAAACTGAGTTCTTCTAACAACAACTTCGTGACGATGTTTAACAAACTCAACTATTAACTGTTTTAAGTTTAATGTTTCAGGACGTCCGTTTACTAAAGCTACGTTATTAACATTAAACGAAGATTGTAATGAAGTGTATTTATATAAATTATTTAAAACAACATTAGCAACTGCATCTCTTTTAAGAACATAAACTATTCTCATTCCATTTCTGTCAGATTCATCTCTGATATCAGAAATACCTTCAATTTTTTTCTCACTAACTAACTCTGCAGTTCGAGCAATCATATCAGATTTTGTTACCTGATAAGGTATTTCGGTAACAATAATTTGGTCTCTATCATCATCTGTTTCAATTTCGGCTTTTGCTCTAACTACAATTCTACCTCTACCTGTCTCAAAAGCATTTCTAACGCCTTCATAGCCGTATATAATTCCACCAGTTGGAAAATCTGGAGCTTTAATAAACTTCATTAATCCTTCTATCGTAATATCTCTATCATCAATATAAGCAATAATACCATCTATTACTTCAGTTAAATTATGAGGAGCCATGTTTGTTGCCATACCAACAGCAATACCAGATGCACCATTAATTAATAAGTTAGGTACTCTTGTAGGTAAAACGGTTGGTTCTTTTAATGAATCATCAAAATTTAATTGAAAATCAACAGTATTTTTATTTAAATCAGATAAAATATCTTCTGAAATTTTTCTCAATTTAGCTTCGGTATAACGCATTGCAGCAGGTGGGTCATTGTCAATTGAACCAAAGTTACCTTGACCATCAACCAAAGGATATCTTAAAGACCATGGTTGAGCCATACGAACCATTGCATCATAAACAGATGTATCGCCATGTGGATGATACTTACCTAGCACCTCTCCTACAATTCTTGCTGACTTTTTATATGTACGATTAGAAAAAAGCCCTAATTCATTCATTCCAAATAAAATTCTTCTGTGAACAGGTTTCATTCCATCTCTTACATCAGGTAAAGCTCTTGAAACAATTACCGACATTGAATAATCAATATAATAAGACTTCATTTCGTCTTCAATATTGATTCTCAAAATATTCTCATTATTAGACATAACTGTGATTATAAATTTATATTACATTTATCTATTAAAAACTACGAAAATACACATTTCTAAAGTGATTAACTCTCCCATACAAAAACAAATTACTAACATTCTTATGTTAATAAAATTTGCACATTTTGTATTTATGATAATTTATAAAGAATAATTTTGATTTTTAATAAATTTTTACAATATTTACAGCCATTTTCCGTAATTTTTAAAATTATTTATTTAGAATGGAAGCAAAATTTTCAACAGAAGTTAAAGACATCATCTCTTTTAGTAGAGAAGAAGCCCTAAGATTAGGCAACAATTATATTGGAACCGAACATTTATTATTAGGTATAATTAGAAACAGAAAAGGTAATGCAATAAAATTACTTAATTATTTAGGTATTGATATTGACAAACTTAAATTTTCTATTGAAGAAAAAATTCGTTCCGATAAAGCTATACAGAATAAACAAGAAAATATTCCTTTAATTAAAGAAGCCGAAAGAGCTCTTAAAATAACCTTTATTGAAGCTAAACTTCATAAAAGCGAAGTTATTAATACAGAACACCTTCTTTTATCATTATTAAAAGATAAAGACAATAATGCGGCTAAGTTTTTCACCGAATTTGACGTTAATTATGATGATTTAGTTGATGAATTAAAACTTTTATCAACCAATACACCTAAAGCTCAAATTGGTGACGATTCTGACGATGCATCTATGTCTGGAAGCTTTAATAAAGGAAGTGATGATACTAAAAAACAAGAATTTAAATCTAAAACTCCTGTTTTAGATAATTTTGGAAGAGACTTAACGAAATTAGCTGAAGAAGGCCGCTTAGATCCTATTGTTGGAAGAAGCACTGAACTTGAAAGAATTGCTCAAATTCTTAGCAGAAGAAAGAAAAATAATCCTATTTTAATTGGAGAGCCTGGTGTTGGTAAAAGTGCAATTGTTGAAGGTTTAGCTATTAGAATTATTGAAAGAAAAGTTTCAAGAGTTCTTTTCGATAAAAGAGTTGTTACTCTCGATTTAGCTTCTCTTGTTGCTGGAACAAAATATCGAGGTCAATTCGAAGAAAGAATGAAAGCTGTTTTGGCCGAACTAGAAAAATCGCCTGATGTAATTATTTTTATTGATGAAATCCATACTATTGTTGGAGCTGGTGGTGCTTCTGGCTCATTAGATGCAGCTAATATGTTTAAACCTGCTCTTGCTAGGGGCGAAATTCAATGTATTGGAGCAACTACTCTCGACGAATATCGTCAACATATTGAAAAAGATGGTGCTTTAGAAAGACGTTTTCAAAAAATTATTGTTGAACCAACTTCTGCTGACGAAACTAGAGAAATATTAAAAAATATTAAACCTAAATATGAAGATCATCATTTAGTAACTTATACTGAAAGTGCTATTGATGCTTGTGTTAAATTAACAACTAGATATATATCTGACCGTCACCTTCCTGATAAAGCTATTGATGCTTTAGATGAAGCTGGTTCTAGGGTTCATATCGGAAATATTATTGTACCTAAAGAAATTACAGATATTGAAGCTAAAATAGAAGAAGTTAGAGTTTCTAAGAAAAAAGCTATTGATAGCCAAAAATTTGAAGAAGCGGCTCAATGTCGTGACCAAGAACGAAAATTAATTTCTGATTTAGAAAATGCAAAAAGAAAATGGGAAGAAGATAGTCAAATTAATCGTGCTCCCGTTACCGAACAACATGTTGCCGAAGTTGTAGCTATGATGACTGGTGTTCCGGTTAAACGAATAGCTAAAAGTGAAGGCGAACGTTTAGTTGTTATGGCTAAAGAGCTTCAAGGTACTGTGATAGGACAAGATGAAGCTATTGAAAAAGTTGTTAAAGCTATTCAAAGAAACAGAGCTGGTTTAAAAGACCCAAACAAACCTATTGGAACTTTTATATTTTTAGGTCCTACTGGTGTTGGTAAAACTCACTTAGCTAAAATATTATCAAAATATTTATTTGATAGTGATGATGCCATTGTTAGAATTGATATGAGTGAATATATGGAAAAATTCGCTATTTCAAGACTTGTTGGAGCTCCTCCGGGATACATCGGATATGAAGAAGGTGGTCAATTAACCGAAAAAGTTAGAAGAAAACCTTATTGTGTTGTTTTATTAGACGAAATTGAAAAAGCTCATCCTGATGTGTTTCACATATTATTACAAGTTCTTGATGATGGCGTTTTAACTGATAGTTTTGGAAGAAAAGTTGATTTTAAAAATACTATTGTTATAATGACTTCTAATATTGGTTCTCGTCAACTTAAAGAATATGGCGAAGGTGTTGGATTTAATACTTCGGCTAAACAAAAAAGCGTTAGCTCTACAGCTAAAACTATTGTTGATAGTGCATTAAAAAAAGCCTTTGCTCCTGAATTTTTAAATAGAGTTGATAATATAATTATGTTTAATAATCTTATCGAAGAAGATATTCACAAAATTATTGATATTGAATTAAAAGGATTCTATTCAAGAATAAACGAATTAAGCTACGAAATTGAAATAACAAAAGAAGCTAAAAAATTTATTGCCGACAAAGGTTTTGACCCTCAATTTGGTGCTCGTTTCTTAAAAAGAACTATTCAAAAACATTTAGAAGATCCATTGGCTGAAGAAATTATTAAATCAAATTTAAAAGCTGGTGATTTAATTTATATTGATTTAGATAGTGATAAAAATGAGATAAAAATTGAGATAAAAAAAGCTCAAAAAAAAGGTAAAGAAAAAACGGCTAAAACCGAATAATGTTACTTTTTTAAATTGTATCAATATAAATTATGTGCAAAAAAGTTGATTTTTTGGTTATTGGCTCTGGTATAGCTGGTTTTTCTTATTCGCTTAAAGTTGCCGAATATGGTAAAGTTTGTTTGGTTACTAAAGCTAATGCTTCTGAAAACAATACTAATTATGCCCAAGGTGGCATAGCTGCTGTTTTATACGAACCTGATTCATTCGAAAAACATATTAAAGATACAATTAAAGCTGGTAGTGAACTTTGCAATGAAAATATTGTAAGGATTGTTATTACCGAAGCTACTGAAAGAATTAAAGAATTAATTGAATGGGGTACTAATTTTGACAAGTCCCCTTCTGGCAGATATGACCTTCACATGGAAGGTGGCCATTCTGAATATCGTGTATTGCACCATAAAGACAGCACCGGCCATGAAATTATGAGAGCCTTGCTCGAAAAAGCTAAACAGCACCCTAATATCGAAATTCTCGAAGATCATTTTGCAATTGAAATTTTAACTCAACATCATCTTGGTGTTGAAGTTAATAAATCTACAAACGATATTTGTTGCTATGGTGCTTATATTCTAAACTCTACCAACAATAAGGTTATAAAAATTTTATCTAAAAGAACTTTACTCGCAACAGGTGGTGCTGGGGCTGTTTACAGCAATACAACTAATCCTAAAGTTGCTACTGGCGACGGAATTGCAATGGTTTATAGAGCTAAAGGTATTGTTGAAAATATGGAGTTTTTCCAATTTCACCCTACTGCTTTATATGATAAAAACGAAGCTCCTTTATTCTTAATTTCTGAAGCTGTTCGTGGTTTTGGAGGTATTTTAAAAAACCGAGATGGAGAAGAATTTATGCATAAATATGATGAAAGGGGTTGTTTGGCTCCACGTGATATTGTTGCAAGAGCTATTGACCACGAACTAAAAACCCGTGGTGACGATTTTGTTTTACTTGATTGTACTCACTTAAATAGCTCTAAACTTAAAAGTAATTTTCCAAATATTTATATCAAATGCCTCGAAAAAGGTTATGATATGAGTAAAGACCCAATTCCTGTTGTTCCTGCTGCTCATTATTTATGCGGCGGCATCAAAGTAAATGAATTTGGTAAAACTTCAATAAATAATCTTTACGCTGCTGGCGAATGTGCTTCTACCGGTTTGCATGGTGCTAACAGACTTGCATCTAATTCTTTATTAGAAGCCTTGGTTTTTTCTCATCGTGCTTACTTAGATTCAATAAAAAACATAGATAAATCTGATTTTTGTTATAAAATTCCTGAATGGGATGATTCTGGAACTGTTTATACCGAAGAAATGGTTCTTATTACCCAAAACCTTAGAGAGGTCCAAGAAATAATGTCGAATTATGTTGGCATTGTTCGTTCTAATTTAAGATTAGACCGTGCTTTAAAAAGATTAGAAATTATTTATGTTGAAACGGAAGATTTATTTAAACGCTCTAAAATTTCGGAAGAAATTTGTGAATTAAGAAATATTATTAACATTGCTTATCTTATAATTAAAATGGCGGTTAACCGAAAAGAAAGCATAGGTCTGCATTATAATATTGACTATAATTCGTTAAAATAATATAGCTTTATGCAATATAAATCACTTGTTGTACCTGTTGGAAATGTATTAATTGGAGGTGATAATCCAATAAGAATACAATCTATGACTAATACAAATACTTGTGATACATTAAAAACGGTTGAACAAATAACAAATTTATATAATATTGGTTGTGAAATTGTTCGTTTATCGGTTCCTTCTATTAAAGATGCCAATAATTTGATTAATATTAAAAATATTTTATTGAAAAATAATATTAATATTCCTCTTATTGCCGACGTTCATTTTAATGCTAAAGTTGCCGAAGTTTGTGCCGAAATTATTGAAAAGGTAAGAATAAATCCTGGCAATTATTACGACAAAAAAAACAGTAATACTATCGATTATAAGACTGAACTTGAACGTATTTACGAAAGAATTAGTCCATTAATTAAAACTTGCAAAAACAATGGAACTGCTTTAAGAATTGGAAGTAATCACGGTTCGTTATCCGACAGAATTATTAATAAATATGGCAATACTCCTCTTGGAATGGTTGAATCTGCCCTTGAGTTTATTGATATTTGTTTAGATTATAATTTCCGCAACATAGTTGTTTCGATGAAATCGAGTTCTCCTAATATTATGATACAAGCTAATAAGCTACTTGTAGAAAAAATGCTAGCTAAAAACATTAATTTCCCTATACATTTAGGTGTAACCGAAGCAGGTGAAGGCGAAGATGGGTCAATTAAATCGGCTATTGGTATTGGTTATTTGTTAAAAGAAGGCATTGGAGATACAATTAGAGTTTCGCTTACTGGCCCGCCAGAACTTGAAATTCCGATAGCTAAAATAATTTCACAAAACTTTAACAGAAATAATTTTATTAATTGCAATAATTCAAATAAAAGTTCAAGTAGTAATTTTAATATTGGTTCTAAACATTCTCCAATAATTATTTCGAACAAAAATCAAGATAATATTGATTATATTCACGATGATAATTCTTTGTATAACAGCAATTTAACAATAAATATTTTTAAAGAAATAAATAAAAATACTGGAGCTTATAATTTTAATATTGAAAATATTGATGAAAATATATTATTAAACATACCAAAAGAATCGGTTTTAATTATTGATGTAAAAAAAGATAATTTATATAAAACATATAATATTCTGGATTTAATTTACAGAAACAATCTAGAAATACCTGTTATAATACATTATATTGATACAGTAAAAAATATAACCGACAAAATAATTTTATCGGTTGAATTAGGAAAATTAATTATTGATAATAAAATTAATGGGTTATGGTTTAATGATGAAGAAGGGACCGAATTATCATTCCAAATATTACAATCAACCGGAAAAAAAATAACACGAAACGAATACATATCTTGTCCAACTTGTGCCAGAACAAACTATGATATAAATAAAGTTTTAGCTGAAATTAAAGCCCTTACCAAAGAAATTAAAGGCTTAAAAATAGGAATAATGGGATGCATAGTAAATGGACCTGGTGAAATGGCCGATGCCGACTTTGGTTGTGTTGGTTCTGGCAACAACAAAGTTACTTTATATATTAAAAATGAACCCGTTCTAAAAAATATTAAAACCGAAGATGCCGCAAAAGAACTTTATAAATTGATAAAAAGCTCTATGTTAAATGCCCAAACAAACTCAAACCGCTTAGCACCAAAATACTTATGAGCGGCTGTTGTGTTTAGTGGCTCTCAAATCTGTATAACTCCAACCTCATTTATTACAACCTGAGAGGACAAATTAATTAGTAAATAGAAAAATACTGAAACAAAAAGTATGATTTTTTTCATAATTATATGTGTTAAATTTTAAAAATTCTTGAATAAATATATTTATTTTTCAAATTAACATTTCATTGTATTTAGTGCGTTTCGATAATGCCCGACGGTCTTTGCATAGGAAAAGTGCGGGATTTTTGCCCAGCGTTCCAATCAGCCGTTATAAAAATTAAAGATAATTAAAAATATCAAAAAAACACTGAACCCCGCATTTTTTCCTATACAATGTTAGCGTTTCGTTGGTTTTTATCATTCCGTTATTCCTTTTTATAAAATCGATCGATTATTCGCTTACACCTGTTTTCGGCAAAAAATTTCGGCAAAAATATAACAATCACAAATACAGTTATA
>CAZJKL010000044.1:0-26099 GCA_964546655.1 uncultured Bacteroidales bacterium
GTTTACAACTAACAAAAATTAGTAAGACCCCTATGGGGTCAAAGGTTTGTAGCCATTAATTTGGCTACAAACCTCAGGACTTCTTTGAAGTCCAACAGAACAAAAGCGATAAAAACATTAAGCTGCTCTTACAGGCTAAAGACCTGTTTTAGTTTACCATTCTTTTTTTAAAAAAACTAATGAGCTTATATTAGAATAAATTTAAATTATTTAAACTTTATTTTAGTTAATTTAAATTATTGTTATTTTTACGCATTAAAAAAAACTAAAACATCTATAAATATGGAATTTAAAAGCATCATCAAAAAATTTATACCTCATATAATTAGTATAGTTCTATTCATAATTATATCATTAATATATTTTTATCCAGCAGCCGAAGGGAAAGTTCTTCAACAATCTGATATTCAAAATTTTAAAGGAATGTCGGAAGAGATAAAAGATTATAGAGATAAAACTGGAGAAGAAGCTCTTTGGACTAATTCTATGTTTGGCGGTATGCCAGCCTTTCAAATATCTGTTGTTTACTCAAATAATTTAATTTCTAAAGTTGATGATGTTCTTCAATTAGGAATACCTCGCCCTGCTAATTTAATGTTTTTGTCATTAATTGGTTTTTATTTTTTATTGGTTGTAATGGGAGCTAATGTTTACCTCAGCTTTTTAGGTGCAGTTGCATTTTCTTTATCTTCTTATTTCTTCATAATAATTGATGCAGGGCACATGTCTAAAGCACATACAATTGCATATATGGCTCCTGTTGTTGCAGGTATTTTGTTAACCTATAAAGGCAAACTCATTCCTGGAGGAATAATAACAGCTATTGCAATGGCTCTTCAAATTAATGCAAACCACTTTCAAATTACATATTATCTGTTTTTAACTCTTTTGATTTATGCTTTAATTTTATTCTTTATTTCAATAAAAGAAAAAACATTAAAGCTGTTTTTTAAAGCATCTTTAGTAACTTCTATCGCTGTTTTCTTAGCAATATTGCCAAATATATCTTTATTATGGTCAACTTATTCTTATACAAAATATACAACAAGAGGTAAAAGCGAATTAACTTTTAATAAAGCCGACCAAACCTCAGGATTAGATAAATCTTATGCAACCGCATGGAGCTATGGTATTGACGAAACTTTTACATTATTAATACCTAATTTTAAAGGAGGGTCATCTCATGCAAGTTTAAGCGAAAGCTCTGAAACTTTTAAGGTATTACGAAGTCAAGGATACCCTAAACGAGAAGCCGAGGCTGTAATAAGCTCAATGCCAATGTATTGGGGTACGCAAACTTTTACATCAGGCCCTGTTTACGTTGGAGCAATTATATTGTTTTTATTTGTTTTAGGATTATTTGTAGTTAAAGGAAAATATAAATGGTGGTTATTATCAGCTACTATTTTATCAATAGTTTTAGCTTGGGGTAAAAATTTTATGCCTGTTACCGATTTCTTTTTAGATTATTTCCCATTATACAATAAATTTAGAGCTGTTTCAATGACTCTAGTTATTGCTCAATTTACTATACCACTTCTAGCTATTTTAACTTTAAAAGAAATTTTATCAAAAGAAATACAAAAAGAAACGGTTATTAAAGGATTAAAATATTCATTAATTATTGTTGGTGGAATATGTTTATTTTTTGCAATATTCAGCACCTATCTTTACGATTTCATAAGCTTATCAGATGCTTCGTACCCAAAACTAATAACCGATGCTTGGCAAATAGATAGAAAAGATTTATTTATCTCAGACTCAATAAGGTCTTTAATATTTATTGTTTTAGTTTGCGGCGTTATTTGGGCTTATTTAAAAGAAAAAATCCAGACAAAATATGTGATATTATCTATTGCTTTATTAATTATTATTGATTTGTGGAGCGTTGGTAAAAGGTATTTAAACAACAATAAAATATTTAATCCGTCAACAAATCGTGAAGAAAGCAAATGGATTAGCAAAAGAGCTGCCGAAAAAAGTTTTCAAGAAAGCAATATTGACTTTCAAATTTTATCAGATAACACACTTCATTATCGTGTTTTAAATTTAACTGCTCGTTTTGATCAAGATGCTCCAACTTCTTATTTCCATAAAAACTTAGGCGGTTATCATGGAGCTAAATTAAAAAAATATCAAGAAATGATTGATATTCATTTTTATAGAAATAATATGACTGTTTATAATATGCTTAATGCTAAGTATATTATTACTCCTAAACAAGATGGTGCAGGAAATATGGTTCAATATAACTATAATGCTCTTGGAAATGCTTGGTTTATTAGTGAAATCAAAGTAGTTGATAATGCAGATCAAGAAATTATGGCTCTTTTTAGTCCAAACAATATTGATAGTGTTACTTATGTTTATAATCAAATTTCAAAATTTGAAAATTTATATAGAGAATCTGCTGAATCAAAAAACAGCACCGAAAAAGTAGAAAAATATAAAAATCAAATTTATTATTTTGGCGAGAAACTAAACAAGTTAACCAATTTTAATCCTAAGAAAACAGCAATTATAAATAAGAAATATAGCAATTATATTAAAAATCTTAATTTAAAAACCGATACTATAAATACGAATTATATACAATTAAGCGACTATAAACCTAATAAATTGGTTTATGATTATGATTCGAAAAATGACCAATTAGTTGTTTTCTCTGAAATATATTATGGTGATGGTTGGAATGCTTATATTGACGGAAAATTAACCGAACATATTAACTGCAACTATATTTTAAGAGCATTAAAAGTTCCTTCGGGAAAACATGAAATAGTATTTAAATTTGAACCAAAAAGTTATTTTATTGGTGAAAAAATTGCTTTAGCAGGTTCTTTATTAATACTTTTAATTGTTGGATATGGTATATTTTTATTTTTTAAAAACAATATATCAAAATAGTAATACATTGCTATTTTACTGATTATCTGATTATTAAAATATTTTTTTAAATTAAAGACATTTTAGTGAAACTAAATTTGGATTTTTAAGTATTTGGATTGTACGTAATTAATAAAATCATGTTAAAAAAAATACCTTACAAAGAAATAATTTATTCAGAGCCATATAAAGATGTTTTAGTCTTTCATTTATCCGAATCAAAATTTAATAATATTGAAGAAGTTTATATTCTAGGTTTATCTCAATTTATAGAACTTGTTATTCATAAAAACGCAAAGCATATAATTTTTGATAAACAAAATATTGAGGAAGAACATAATTCATATTTGCATGAATACTTTAAAAAACAAGGTATAGATGAGTTATTGAAGAATGGCGTAAAAAACATTTTTTTTATTGTATCAGAAGAAAGATATAAAACCGTTGGAAAAACGTTAGGATACAAAGGTATAAGAGCTTTTACAAATTTTGATGAATGTTTTAAAGTTTTAAATGAAAGCATAAAATGATTATTGTTTAATATTTTTTAAATAAAGATTTTATTATGAAAAACATTCTTTTTATTTGTTTCTTCCTATTAAATTTTGAGCTTTTAATTGCTCAAGAAGATTCTTTAACTCCAAAACAACCATTATTAACTTTTGAGTCAAAATATATTGGTGATTTTGTTAATGTTTTAGATGGAGGAATACAAAAAGGCAGTGTTTATTTAGGTTTATTTGATTTAAGTAGTAATGTATCCCTTTCAAATCTCGGATTTTTTAAAAACAGCAATATTAAAATAAGATTTCTTAACACTCACGGTCAATCTCCTTCGGCTAATTATATTGGTGATTATCAGGTTTGCTCAAATATTGACGCTGGTAACCATTCTATTCTTTATGAATTATACTATCAACAAGAAATAAAAAACTTAAGTTTTAAATTAGGAATTCAGGATTTAAACTCTGACATGTTAGTAAATGATCATAGTTGCAATTTAAATAATAGTTCTTTTGGAGTAATTCCTACTCTATCTTCTAATCTTAATCTTTCAATTTTCCCAAAACCTACATTAGGTGCAACTTTTATTTACAATATAAAAGATAAATCTGAGATTAAAACTTCTATTTACGCAACTAATATCGAAGATTTTTCGACCGATGAAAACAATACTAATTTTAATTATAATTTTAATGATGGAATTATTTCTATTACAGAATATGCTATAAAGTTTAAAAAAAGCAAATATAAACTTGGCGTGTTTTACCAAAATAAATACATAAATCCATTTAACAATGTTGTAATAGATAACTATGGCGGTTATTTTATGTTAGAACAAAAAATGAAAAGCGAAAAAAATTCAGAAGAACAAGGTTTATGTTCATTCATAAGCCTTGGATATAGTCCTGAAGAATTTAATTCAAACGATATTTTTGTTGGTGGAGGATTTCATTATACCGGATTATTTAAAAAACGAGATGATGATATATTACATTTAGGTTTCGCTTATGCAAAGTTGAGCAATCCATATATTGACATGTTTGACACAAAAGAAAGCGAAACAGCCATAGAGTTAACTTATAAGTTTAACAATTCTAATTATACTATTCAGCCTAATATTCAATATATTATAAATCCAGGAATGAGTAAAGAAGTTAGTAATGCTTTGGTTGCAACTTTAAGAGTTATACTTAATATTGCAGAATAAATATTTTAACATTTATTCTTTCCATAAAAATATTAATTAATTAAAAGATTTTGGAGTCTATTTAAATAAAATATATATTTGAGAAAAAGTATATAAATGAATATCTATTCAAGAAAATTAACTTTAAAATTTATTCTAATTTTTATTGCTCTAGGAATAGGGCTAACTACCTTGTGGTACATTAACAATATTGTTAAAAATTTTGAAGAAGACGAAAGAAGCAAAATAAAACTTTGGGCAAATGCAATAGAGAAAAGATCAAAAATTATTGAACAAACCGATAAACTTTTTCATGATATTTCTATTGATGAAAGAAGAAAAGTTGAGCTTTGGGCAAAAGCAATGAAAGAACTTAGCCAGAATGAAAACCTTGAAAATATCGACTTTTTACTAGATGTAATAAAAAACAATGAAACTGTTCCTGTATTATTATTAGATGATAATAATAATTTTATTAATTGCAGAAATTTTAGCAAAGAAGATTCTGCCTTATTTGCCACAAATAAAGATTATTTAGTTAAACAAATTAACGATACCAACTATTTTCACAACCCGATTGAAAACAAATTTTATTTTAACCGTAAAAATTATATTTATTATAAAGACTCTAAAATATTTATTCAATTAAAAGAACTTATTGATGATTTATTAAAGTCGTTTATCTCGGATATTGTAAAAAACTCTATTTCTGTTCCGGTTATTATTACAAATGAAAAGCGTGATAGCATTATTGCTTTCGGGAATATTGATACTTTAAAAATTAATGATTCAAATTATTTTGCCGAAACAATTAAATCTATGGCTAATAGCAATAAGCCTATAGAAGTTGAAATTAATAATAAAAAACAATTTGTGTTTTATAATAACTCTTATTTGCTTTTAAAACTTCATTATTATCCATATCTGTTTTTTAGTATTTTGGGGATATTCCTTTTTGTTGTTTATTGGGTTTTTAATACTTCCCGCAGAGCAGAACAAAATCAAGTATGGGCTGGAATGGCAAAAGAAACTGCTCATCAACTTGGCACTCCTTTATCTTCTTTAATCGCTTGGGTTGAGGTTTTAAAAGAAAAAAATATTGGCTTTAATGAATTAGAATATATCGAAAAAGATATTGAACGTTTAGAAATTATCACCGAACGTTTTTCAAAAATTGGTTCTAATCCTATTTTTGAAAATGTTATTATTTATGATTTAATAAATGATACTGTTGATTATTTAAAGAAACGTACTTCTCAAAAAGTTTCATTTAACATTTCTTCAAACAATAATGTTTTATCTATTTCAATAAATAAAATTTTATTTAGTTGGGTTATCGAAAATTTATTAAAGAATGCAATTGATGCAATGTCGGGTGTGGGCGAAATAAATATTAATATTATTGAAGAAAAAAACAAATTAACAATTGATGTTTCTGATACAGGAAAAGGGATACAAAAATCTTTATATAAAACTGTTTTTAATCCAGGTTTTACAACAAAAACCAGAGGCTGGGGATTGGGGTTATCTTTGGCTAAACGTATAATCGAAAACTATCATTACGGTAAAATATTTGTAAAAAAATCGGAAATTAATAAAGGCACTACTTTCAGAATTATTTTATCTTCTGAAAAAGTATTTAACAAATAACTCCCATAAAACAACTATTCATACATATATTTGCACTTTATAAATTTTTGTTATGAATTATTTATCGGTTGAAAACCTTTCGAAACATTATGGAGAAAAAGTTCTGTTCGAAAATATAAGTTTTGGATTAGAAAAAGGCGACAAAGTTGCTATTATTGCAAATAATGGAACAGGAAAGACTAGCCTTTTAAAAATATTAGCAGGTAAAGACATTAGTGATAATGGCAGATTTGTTATTAACCCCGATATAAATTTTGGCCTTTTAGAACAAGATCCTCTGTTTGATGATAATTTAAGTGTTGATGAATTAATAAATAATAAAAATTCTAAAATTTTAAATATTATTCACAACTATGAAAATGCTTTAATTGCTCAAACTAATGATTTTAATGATGATACAAAAAGATTATTCGAATTAGCTTCGGCCGAAATGGACCTAAATAAAGCATGGGACTATGAACGCCGAATGAAACAAATTTTAACAAAATTCAATATAACTAATTTAAATCAAAAAATTGGCTCAATGTCGGGAGGCGAAAAAAAACGCCTTGCTATTGCTATTGTATTATTAGAAGAGCCTGAGTTTTTAATTCTAGACGAACCTACTAACCACCTTGATATTGAAATGATAGAATGGTTAGAAAAATACTTGACTCAATCGTCGGTTACTATCTTAATGGTTACTCACGACCGTTATTTTCTTGATGGTATTTGTAATAATATATTAGAATTATGCGACGGAAAATTATATAGCCACAAGGGAAATTATTCATATTTTCTCGAAAAACGTGAAGAAAGAGAAAAGGTTTTTGAAACCGAAATTAATAAGGCTCAACGTTTAATGAAAAAAGAGCTTGAATGGTTAAGAAGAATGCCGAAAGCTCGTACAACTAAATCAAAATCAAGAATTGATGCTTTTTATGAAACAAAAGATAAAGCAACTATTAAAAAAATTAAGCAAGAACTAAGATTAGATATTAAAGTTCCTCGTATTGGAGGTAAAATACTAGAATTAAGAAATGTAAAAAAACAGTATGATAATAAAATAATTTTAGATGGCTTTGATTATATTTTTAAAAAAGGAGAAAAAATTGGCATTGTAGGTAAAAATGGAATAGGAAAATCGACTTTATTAAATATTATTACAGGCAAAGAAAAAGCTGATTCGGGGAGTGTTATAACAGGAGAAACTATTAATTATGGTTATTTTTCGCAAGAAGGCCTTAAAATAAAAGAAGATATAAGAGTTATTGATGTAGTAAAAGATATTGCCGAAATTATAACTTTAAGCGATGGTACAAAGTTATCGGCTTCTCAATTTTTGCAATATTTTATGTTTTCGCCTGAGATACAATACTCTTATGTGTCAAAACTTAGTGGAGGAGAAAGAAGACGTTTGCACTTATTAACCGTATTAATAACTAATCCTAATTTTCTTATTTTAGATGAGCCCACAAACGATTTAGACCTTTTGACTCTTAACAAATTAGAAGAGTTTCTTTTGTCATTTGGTGGCTGCTTAATACTTGTTACTCACGACCGTTACTTCTTAGATAAATTGGTTGACCATATTTTTATATTTAACGGAAACGGGAACATAAAGGATTATAATGGTTCTTATACTGAATATAAAATTCAGCAAGAAGAAAATGAACAAAAAGAAAAAGAGGTTAAAACAACAATTAAAAAAGACGATAAAAGCAAGACTTATTCGCAAGAACCTTTAAAACGAAAACTAACTTATGCCGAGAAACTAGAATATGAAAAGCTAGATAAAGAAATAGCTGAACTTGAGAAAGAAAAATCTAATATTGAAACTTCATTAAATAATTCAAGTGATAATTACGAAGAAATTCAAAAACTATCGAATAAAATTCATGAAATAATTTCATTAATAGACGAAAAAACTACAAGATGGATGGAGTTAGCCGAGTTTTATATTTAAATGTTTCGAGAATAAGGTGTTGAATCTAAACTTGAAAAATTATTATTTAAATATTTATAATACCCCACAATAGCAATCATCGCAGCATTATCGGTTGTGTATTGAAAGGCAGGTATATAAACATTCCAATTTTTTACTTTGGCCGTTTCAATTAAAGTATTTCTTATTCCTGAATTTGCCGAAACGCCTCCTGCTATTGCAATATTTTTTATCCCTGTTTTTTCTGAAGCTATTACAAGTTTTTTTAATAGTATGTTAATTATTGTTTTTTGAACCGAAGCACATAAATCGTTTTTGTTTTCTTCAATAAAGTTTGGGTTTTTCTTAACATTATCTTGAATAAAATATAAGATTGAGGTTTTTAATCCGCTAAAGCTAAAATCTAATTCGGCAATTTGAGGTTCTGGAAAAACAAATTTATTTGCATTTCCTTCTTTAGCAAATTTATCAATAAATGGTCCTCCAGGATAAGGCAATCCCATTATTTTAGCTGTTTTATCAAAAGCTTCTCCTGCGGCATCATCTATGGTTTTGCCAATAATTTCCATTTCAAAAAAATCTTTAATTATTGTTATTTGTGTATGACCTCCCGAAATGGTAAGGCATAAAAATGGAAATTCGGGGATATTGTTTTCTTTATCTTTTTCTTTTATAAAATGAGCTAAAATGTGAGCGTCTAAGTGATTTACTTCAATAATAGGAATATTTAAACCATAAGCCAAAGACTTTGCAAAAGAAGAGCCAACTAGTAAAGAGCCTAATAATCCTGGTCCTCGTGTATAGGCAATAGCACTTATATCTTCTTTATTAATTGCAGCATTTTTTATTGCCTGATTAACAACAGGCACAATATTTTGTTGATGTGCTCTTGATGCTAATTCAGGAACAACTCCACCATATTTTATGTGAACTTCTTGATTTGCAATTACATTTGATAAAAGATATCCGTTTTCAATAACCGAAGCTGATGTATCATCACATGATGATTCTATTCCTAAAATTATTACTTTTTTCTCTTTTTGCATTGTTTAAATATTCTAAAAATCCCATTTATAAAAAATACCGAGCCCTTGTTTGTAAAGTCCATCGTTTTCGGTAATTCTATATGTATTTGTTCTATTAAAAGCTTTAACTCTTAATGAACCGTCTTTATTAATTTTATATTCAACATTTATATCGCCAACAATTCCTGTTGATGAATTCGAAAATTTATTATTATTTCCCATTCCAACATTTCCATCAATTAATAATCTGTCGTTGAAAATTTGTGTTGAAAGAGCTATTTCTAGTTCATCGTCTGATATTTCTTCTCCTTTTTTATATTTAAAACCAACATCAAAATCATTACTAATTTGCGAAAGCCAGTTACTAATTTGATTTGATAATAATTCATAAGTATTGTTTTTCACACCTGAGTTGGCATAAGCATCACTATTAACATTATTATTGTCATTAGCTGGTAAAAATCTTCTTAAGGCTAATAAAGCAAATATTTGTTTATTAATTTTTTCTTCGGTATTAATTAATTGTTTAACCTGAGTTTTTATATCTTCATCTGCATCGGGTAAGTCTATTGTAAAGCTAATATTTGGGTTTAAAAGCCGGTCGGTTAAGTGCAAATTGCATTCAACCGGGATTCTTTTCCCACTTAAATCATTGTATAAAGTATCTGTATTTCCAATTAAATCGTTTAATGATGCTCTTATTGAATAAATCGCATTAACATCAATTATTGCATCATAAGGGTCGCCATTCCATTTTAAGTAGCCTCCTTGCTTAACTCTAAAGCGTTTATTAATTACATTTTGAAGTGTGAACAAATAATTTCCTTCATCAATAATATAGTCTCCATACATTTCAAATTTTCCGAGAGTATTAATCACTAATTTTATATTTCCGTTTCCTTTGCCTTTAATAACATCGCCTATTTTTTCATCAAAAATTAATCTTATCTCGGCTGAATTTTCAACTTCTATATCAAAGTTTAATTGTATTCCCGATAAATCAACCGAATTTTCGTCTTTAACAACAATATTTTTCGACTTTTCTTTATTAATAAACGAAACCAAATTACTGCTTGTAACCTCAGTTTTGTCGGTAATAGGAATGTTTAAATAAGTATATTCATATTTTTTTTCGACTTTATTATAAGCTCTTGCCGATTTTGCATTAACATCAATTATAACATTATTTACATCTCCACTAACTCTTATATCTCCGGTTGCAAAAACACTTCCATAAAACAACTGATTATCTTTTATTGTTGTGTTAAGACAATAAAAAGGTTCGTCCATTTTTACTTTAATATCAAATCCAAAATTTCTAAAATATTTATGATAAATATATCCGCTTAGTACGGCCTTGCTGTATGTAAAAACCGAGTCATTATTTTCAATTGCAATATTGTCGAAAATAATCTTATTTTCATCTAAAATAACATTATCTGTAAATATATATTTTGTATTTAAATAATTTATTTTTAGCCCTCCTTTTGCAACTTTTAGCTTGCCTTTTAATATCGGATTTACAGGCGTTCCAATCAATTTAAAACTGCCAGTTGCCTTCCCTCTTAAATCAGACAAATAGCTTCCAATATAAGGAGTTAAAAGCTCTATTTTTAATTTATTGGTGCTTATAGTAAAATCTAAATTATTAATAGCTCTATTTGGATAATAGAACCCAACTATTTCCATAGTTTTCATCTCTTCTCTGAGCAGATAGGCATTAACGCCTATGCTATTAAATGTATTATCCCAATTACTATTAAAAACAAAATCGCCAAGTTTATCGCCATTAACAATAAAATCTTTAATACTTATTCTTGAAATAAAATACATATCAGAATATATGTCAGATAATTTTATTTTACCCGTTGCTAAACCACCAAATAAAATTCCTTTAAAGTTGTTATTCTCTCCAGTAAAAGTGTTTAAAAAACTTATATCAAAATCGGTTAAATCTATTTCAAATATATCTCTAGAATTATCTGAAATTGCTCCATTAAATTCTATTCTTTGCTTTCCGTTTTCAAAATAAAATCTATCGAAAGATATTTTATCTTTATTAATATCTATCTCGTTTTCTAGGTTTAACTTCCAATATGAGTCATTTAGCAATATTTCTGATTTATCAAAATGCAATCTATGATGACCTTTTTCTAAATATGCAATACCTCCTTCTATCTGATTAATTTTTGAATCTGATTTAATTTTATTTGCAAAAGGATTTGATTTAATGTCGCCCCATAAAATACTAAAATTAGCACCTTTTTTATTTAAAACTGTTTTAGAAAACAGCTTGCTAATAATGGTATTATTTGTTAGCTTTATGCTATCGGCATTTAAATTTATTATAAGATTTGTATCAATATTTTTTCCAGAAATATTAAATAAATCTATTTGCTTATCATAAAAAGCCATGTTTTTTGTAGATATTTCGAATTTTAAACTGTCGTTGTTTTCGTTATATCTGCCTTTTGCAATTATGTTATCATTAAATTTTAATTCTGGAACAAATAGTTTTGTTATAATATCAATGTCTTTTATATTACAATCAAATACAAATTCTTGATTTGTGTATTTTTTGTCTTCTTCTACAGTTTGATTTGTATATTTTTTAACTAATCTATCTATTGAAGTTGCAATGTTATTTAAGTCATATTTCCCTTCAATATTTATATCGGCTAAATCTGATATAAGTATTATTTTTCTTACATTTTCATTAACAGTTGTTGTTAAATCTATTTTTTTAATTTTTTTAACCTCGCCATCGGTATAAACTATTAAATTATTAATATTAACATTGCCAGTTAAATTATTAATATTGTTGCCTTTTGCTAAAAGATTTATATTAGCTGAAACTCTCATTAGCGAGTCTTTTTCTAATAAATTTAGTTTGTATAATTTAGCATTTGTAACATTTGCTTGAGCTTCGTATTGAGGTATTTTACTTGAAAAATCTAATTTGCTTTTCAAATTCATTAAAATGTTTTCATTATGAATTTCTGAAACTATATCAAAAACTTTGTTTTTAAGTAAAATGTTTAAATATACATTGTTGTATTCATAATCTTTAAAAACAATTTTTTCGATATTGCTTTTAAAGTCAATGTTTAAATTTTTAAAATTATTGCCCTCTCCTACTATATCAGCGGTTAAATTAACTTCTTTTAAGTTTTCATTAATTATATTGCAATTAAAGTTTTTTAGCTCGAATTGCCCATTGTAATAGCTCTTATTTAGAGCAAAATCGTATTTAAATTTAAAATCGGTTTTAATATTTCCTATTTCAGTAGAAAACTCACCATAACTAACCAAATCGTCAATAAATCCAATAAATTTACCTTTATAATTAATATTGCCTACTTCGCTAAATTTACCCCAAAAATTGTTCTCGGTTAAATCAATTTTTGAGTAGGCAAAAATTTTATTAATATCGCTATAGTTAGAGTTTAATTTTTCAACCCTAAAATCAATATATGTATTTTTCTTATTTAAAATTTCTTTTATTTTAAATGACCCATTATACGAAGAATTTTTATTAAATTGAATATAAAAAGCTTTTGAACTTATATTATTAACTTTACCAGAAATATTGCCTAAAAATATAACTTCGTCACTGCTATTTGCAAACGACTTGTTTAAAAACTTCATATCGTTTAACTTAATCAAAGACCTATAAAAATTAATTCTAAAATTCACACTGTCTTTTATATATGCTAAATTGCTTAATTTGCTATAACTTGCTTTTATGTCGGAATAAATTGACGAATTAGCCAACTTTATTTCAAGATTTTTAATACTTAAATTTTTATCGTTAATTGAAACTTCGGACGAAACATTGTTAACATTAAAATGGTAATACTCATTTATAAAATTTAGTCGATTAATTTTAAAATTTATATCCGAATCTATTGCATTAAAATCTGATATTTTAAAATTAATTTTATTAAACTTTAAGCTATCAACCGCTATTTTGCCATTTATAAAATTTATGCTTTTAAATTTAATTATATTCTTCTTTGTTGATTTATCTTTTGAACTTAAGCTATTTATTAAAAAGTCGTAATTGTTTGTACTCTCATTATAATTAACAATTTTTACCGAAGGATTTTTAAAATAAAAACTCTTAAAATTAAACCAAGTACTATCACTTCTGTTAAACAATAAATCAACTCCTAATTCACTTGCAAATATGAGTGTGTCATTTTTTTGGTCTTCAATTAAAATATTTTCTAAAACAAATATATTTGGGAGTTGTATATCAACATTTTTAAGTGTAATGTTGGTTCCAATCTTTTTTGATAAATAAACCGAAACTTTTTGAACAATGTAATTTTGAACACTCGAATTATAAAAAATTAATAATGATGTAACAACAATAAAAACTATTATTGAGCTAAAAATTACTGATATTCTTATAAAAATTTTATTTATTTTCAAGTGTTTTAAAGATGTACAAGTAAATATATTAATAATTTACAAATTAAATAATAAATTTTAAACAGATAAATCAATTTGCAATATTAAATTAATGATTAATCCTTTGTTAGTGTTTAATTATTGCTGCTCTTTATTATTTTCAAACTTATTGTTTGACAAAATATTGTTTGCAATATTCACAAATACCTATAAAAATTACGAATTACGAATGAGTAATTACGATTTTTAAATCTCTCACCTAATGCTGGTGCGGAAATGTTTTCCGTGCCAATCTATGGCAGAAAAATTATAACAATAGTCTGAAAGACTGTATTAATTCAGCCCGAAGCAAAGCTTCGGGTATAAAAGAAAGAAAAATATTAAGTTGCTCTTACAGAGCGAATGTTTAGTATGTTTGTATATAGGCCTTCAGCCTATTATTAGCTCCGTAGGAGCTATATTTTGGCAAAAAAACAAAACACAAAAATAATATAAAGTCCCGCAGGGACGACATTGCAATATAAAGGCACGGATTACAAATCCGCACCAGACAAAGCGAAGCATATTTTAGGCCCTTCGCTTTTGGCTCATGGTGACAAAAAACAAGAACGGGATGAAGCTTATGTTTTGCTATGTTTTTTCGATACTTTTTCAAAAAGAAAATTTTAAATGCCAAAATTAATTTTAGATTCTTCAATACACAGTTAATTTAGGGCGTAAAACAAACTGCATAAAAAATAAAACAATCTAAAACAAAACCACAATCAAATAAAATTTATTACTTTTATATTTGGTTTCCAGCATTTTTAAAATGATAAGAATAATTTCCATAATAATATTTTTATTTTTTATTAATAAAGTATTTGCTACTCATAATAGAGCAGGTGAAATTACTTATCGCCAAATTGATAAACTAACATACGAAGTTACAATAACTACCTATACTTATGCTTTAAGTATGGCCGACCGAGATGAACTAGAACTTAATTGGGGTGATGGCACAAAAAGCAATGTTTCAAGAGTCGAAAAAATAACATTACCCGACGATTTTTTTAGAAATAAATATGTAGGCCGTCATACATATCCTGGACCTGGGAATTACGAAATGTTTATGCAAGATGATAATAGAAACGAAGGAATAGGAAATATTCCAAATTCGGTATATGTCTCATTTTCACTAAAAACATGGCTCACTATAAGCCCTTTTGTTGGATATAATAATACTCCCATTTTACTTTATCCTCCAGTTGATAAAGCAGCTTTGAAAAAAGTTTTTATTCATAACCCAGTTGCTTATGATCCTGATGGAGATAGCCTTTCTTATAAATTATCGGTTTGTAAGGGCGATAAAGGTAAAGATATTGTTGGATACACTTTGCCAGAAGCCGATAAATATATAAAAATTGACGCAATAACAGGCGATTTAATTTGGGATTCTCCTCAAAATATAGGTGTTTATAATTTTGCAATTTTAATCGAAGAATGGAGAGGAGGCATTAGAATAGGTTCTCTTATTAGAGATTTACAAGTTGAAGTTATTGAATCGGATAATATTAAACCTGAAATAGATCAAATTAAAGATACTTGCATAATTGCCGGAAATAATTTAAGTTTTAAAGTTTCGGCAAAAGATAATAACAATGAATTTATAACATTATCGGCAAAAGGAGGTTCTTTTGTTACCGTTTTAGATACCTCTACATTTACTACTGTTGAAGGGTATGGGAATGTTTCTTCTAATTATTATTGGAAAACAAATTGTAATCATATTAGAAAACAACCTTATATAGTGGTTTTTAAAGCAACCGATAATAATAGTCAGGTTAAATTAACCGATATAAAATCAGTTAAAATTAATGTTATAGCTCCTAAAATTATAATGGATTCGGCTGTGCCTAAAAATAGTTCTATCGAAATTTATTGGACAAAAAGCTCTTGTGATAATGCCAAGGGATATAAAATATACCGTAAAGAAGGTAAAGAAATCATAACTTCAAATTATTGTGAGACAGGAATACCGGCTGGTTCACAATACAAGCTTATTAAAACAATTAATGATATTAATACCTTAACATTTGTTGACAATGATAATGGATATGGCTTAGTATCAGGAATTTCATATTGTTATAGAATAGTTGCTTTTTATGAAGACGGTTCAGAAAGTATAGTTTCTGATGAAGTTTGTGCTGAATTAAATCGTGATTTGCCGTTAATGACAAATGTTAGTGTTGAAAATACAAATCAAAATAACGGACAAATTTATGTGGCTTGGTCTAAACCTTTAGAATTAAATACAGTTTTGTACCCAGGCCCTTATAAATATCTGATTTACAGGTCTAATAGCGGAATTTTAAACGATTTTATTTTAATTGATTCAACAAATTCTATAAATGATACTATTTATTATGACAAAAATATAGACACACAAAACAAAAAATATTTCTATAAAATCAGCTTATATCAAGTTAGTCCTTCTCATAGGTTATTAATAGGTTCACCAAAGTTATCACATTCATTATATCTTAATTTAATTCCAAACGACAATAAAATTGAAATTAATTTTGACGACAATGAACCTTGGAAAAACTATCAATATGAAATATATCGCAAAAACAATTCTTCAGGATTATTTGAATTAATTGGAACATCTAATACACCTTCTTACACCGATAATAACCTAAGTAATAATAAAGAATATTGTTATAAAGTTAAATCAATAGGTAATTACACAATAGATAAAATAATTAGTCCAATAATTAACTATTCTCAAGAAATTTGCGGAATACCAGAAGACAAAACACCACCTTGCACACCATCAGTAGAGGTTAAATCAAATTGCGAAGAATCGTATAACGAAATAATTTGGGATAAAAACGTATTGCAATGTTCAAACGATATTACTTCGTGCAAAATTTATTTTTCTCCAACATTAGAAGGCGATAAAGTATTATTGCAAGAAGTCCCTTTTAATATAGATTCATATCAACATTATCCAACAATTTCAATGGCAGGATGTTATTATGTTTCTGTAATAGATTCTTTTGCAAACGAAAGTGCATTAAGCATAAAAACATGTGTAGATGTTTGTTCATATTATGAATTACCTAATGTTTTTACCCCTGGAGGCGACGGCATAAATGATTTGTTAGTGCCTTATCCATATAAATTTGTTGAAAAAATAGAAATGAAAATTTATAACAGATGGGGTAATTTAGTTTTTACTACCGAAGACCCTAATATTAATTGGGATGGTAAAAATGAAAAGAATGGAAAATTATGTCCCGACGGTGTTTATTATTATATTTGCGATATTTATGAAAATAGATTAATAGGACTAGATCATAGAGAAATATTCGGTTTTATAAATTTATTTGGTGTTGATAATTCAAAAAATAAAATGTTAAAAAATGATTAAATTAAAATTATTATCTGCGTGTATTTGCTTTACAATAGTTGGTTTTTCGCAAAACACATATTATAAAGTTGAAAAACTTAACAAAACCACTGACTGTAAAAAAATTGATAATCAGTCGGTTATAAGTAAAAATAAAGGGTCAATCCTTTTAAATAAAAATAAGGGTACCGACGATTTTATTAATATTGGTTCTTCGGGTAATGCATATTCAGTTGTGGTTCCTTCTTCTTCAGTGTTAACTTATAATAAAGATTTGAATATTTTAATGTTTACTCATCGCAGAAGCGTGTCTTATAATTCATTTAACGATGGAGCTATTCAGTGCACATATTCTTTAGATAGAGGATTAACTTGGGATAGTTCATTAATTGTGTATAATAATAATACCTATTTTGGAAGATATCCTTCGGGAGTTATAGTAAATAAACAAGGGAATACAGACCCTTTAAAGGCTTATGCTGTTGTTTGCGGACCTTCATCAGATGCAAATGAATGGAAAGGAAATTATTTTGCAAGCTCAATGCTAGACAGTACAAATTTATTTCAGCAAGTAGAGCTTTATGCCGATACTCCTACTGTAACCTATCAGCAATTTGTAAGAAACTATATGATTGCTACAAATGATGGGAAAATAAGGGTTTTTGGAGACAGAAATAAAGATAATGGTTCAGAATATAGCTTTATAGAATTTTCTTTAAATACCGGAACATTAGATACAGTTAATAATAAAATAAACTGGGAACAAAAAATATTTGAATCTCCTTTTGTTGATAATATTGAAGGATATGGCAGAGCTGCTGTTACTTTTAGTGACGACGGAAGTATAGGATATGTAGTAATGAACGGAAGAGATAAAGATTATGATATATTAACTTATCAGCCTATTGTTTACAAAACACTTGATTCAGGAGCAACATGGAATAAAATGCCAAACTTTGATTTCAACACAATAAGCTCTATAAATCAGCGTCTTAGACCTACTCGACAAGGCACAAAAAGAGCTATTTTCAGTGATATTAAAGATACGCAAGTTGATGCTTATGGCAATTTACATGTAGCGTTTACATTATGGTCGGCTTCATCAAATAACACCGATTCCTTGCTTTATTATTATAGCTCAAATGATTATGATTGTTTTGCTTATGATGTTTTTACTAAAAACGATAACACTTGGGATGCTGTTATTATTGATACAATTTTCGCGAAAGAGGTAAAAGAATCAAACGACCCATTAAGAATAGGTTACGACAATAGACTCCAAATGGCAAAAAGTGAAGATGGCAAAAAAATGCTATTTGCATGGATGGATACAGATATGTATTTTTGGGGAACCGATATTAATTCAAATCCCGATATTTTTATTAGAGGTTATGATATTGATAAAAATTTTGTAACAAAACGAATTAATGTATCAAAAGGAACCGACTTTGAAGCAACTTGCTTTTATATGTATCTATCTGATAAAGGGTATGTTAACGATGATACCACTAAATTTTATTTACCAATTACAGTTTCTATTCCAGGTGAAACAGACGAAAGTCCTATGTTCCATTATTTTATAAAAGATGTTTATATTGATTACTGGGATTTTAATGTTGGAATAGAAAATAATAATATTAATAATGAAAGTAAAAATGTGAAAATATATCCTAATCCTATTGTAAATGAGTTTAATATAGAATTTAATTATAATAGAAATGAAATTGCTCAATTATCAATTTACAATGTTTATGGTCAGGAAATAATTAATATCAACAATATTAATATTAAAAATGGCAATAATATTATTCCTGTTAAAATTAATGAAAACGTTAAAAATGGCGTTTACTTCTGCAAAATAATTTCAGATAATAACGAAATAATAAGTTCAAGCAGAATAGTTGTTTTTAAATAAATTTGGAATTATAATTATAATTATTAAATTCGTAATTCAAAAGAATTATTAAAAGGGAAAAAGGGAAAGTAGTTTTGTAAATAAGACAGAAGTTATTATTTTTAATAGCTTTTGTATTATATATTTAATAAATAAATTACTTTAAAATCTAAACTTATGAAACACTTTTCACTTACAATTATTCTGATTACATTTTTTTCGTTTCAATTTTACTCCCAAGAAACAAGAGTTGTTAAAGCAACCGATGAAGAAAATGGCATTGTTAATACAAATTATAACCCTTCTATAAAAAAAGCTCAATTAAATAGGAGTAAATCAGCTAATGTTGAGAAAATTTATTTAGGATATGCACAAGGATTCGAGTTTTTAAGCCCAGTTTATAATAATCTTGTTGATTATAATTATGATTTAAACCTTATAACAGTTACTAAATACGGAACACCAACCGGTGGAAATGATAAAGGTACAATAGATTTGGCTTATTCAACAGACGATGGCCTTACTTGGGATACAACTTTGCAAATCCACGCAAGTGATGTTAATCCGGCAAGAAATCCTGCAGGTGTTATTTTTAACCCAACCGGTAACACAGATGTTTCAAAAGCATATTTAAGTTTTATGTCAGTTGGAGTTGATGCAAATGATAATCCTGTTGGAACAATTGTAGGAAATTCTAATATAAATGGAAATAATTTAAACGAATCATTATTAACATCTCCTCCTCAATCAATAGCTTCGTTTTTTCTTTCGGTTACACAAGACTCGGTTTTGCACAGTATAGGCAATAATAATACTATAAAAACAGCAGGAACATCGTTGTACACTTATTATGAAGGCGTTTTAAACAAAGGAATTTGGAATAATACCAATAAAAAATTTGATTTTACTCAGCAATCATTTTTCCCACAATTTAAACAAAATACAAGATTTAACACAAAAGTTGGTTGGCCTACAAATGCTACTGTTTGGTCAGAAGATGGTTCAGTTGGCTATGTAGTTTTTGTTGGAATTGATTTAGAAACATCAGACGATATGAAGTTTCATAATTATTTAATTTATAAAACAGAAGACTACGGACAAAATTGGGTAAAACAACCACAATTTGATGTTAATACTTTACCCGAATGTCAAAATATACCAGCAAATGCTAAAGGAATGTTATTAAGTTATATAAGAGGTGCAATAGTTGATGGTAATAATGACCTGCATTTACTCTCAACAGTTAGATGGCAAATAGGTTATAGAAATGATTCTGCCGATTATCTTACACTTGACCCTACTGAATATGCATCATTATTATATGATTTTTATACAAAAGATGATGGAACATTAGGTGCTATTTTTATTGACACTATTTTTGGAAAATATAAATCAGAAACATTAAACCCACTAGGATTTAAATGGGGAAATCAGATTAATGTTGCAAAGAATGAAAACGGCAATATTTTAATGTATGTTTGGAGCGATACCGACAGAAATATGGGAACAGAAATAAATTTAAATCCCGACATTAAAGGAAGAGCTTATGACATTAATTCAAAAGAGCTTTCAAATATTTATAATTTTACTGTTGGAACCGATTATGAAGCAAACAATTACTTTTTAAATATTTCTAAAAAGGCCTATGAACCTTCGGGAATGCAGGGTGTTTTAAGAGTGCCTTGCATAACAGGATTATTACCTGAAAGTTCTGATAAGACTATTAAGTTAGAATATGTTTCGGGCATTGATTTTAGTTTTCCGGTACTATCTATTAACGAGAGTGAAAAAGATATTAAAAATGTTTCATGTTATCCAAATCCAGCTAGTAGTAATTTAACAATAGCTTTTTATTCAGAAAACAAAACAGATATTATTGTTTCATTATCAAATATTATGGGGCAAAATGTTTATGAAAAACAAATTAATTCTAGCAAAGGAACTTCAAACATAAATATAAATACATCTGATTTAAATTCAGGAGTTTACATTTACACTTTAAAATCTGAAAACACCATAAAAACCGGCAAAGTTGTTGTGAAATAAATAAATTTAAATTTTATTTCTAAAGCCGATGAAGAATTCCTCATCGGCTTTTATTTTTAAATTAATGCCGATTATAAGATAAAACATTCTTGAAATAATTGCATATTAAAATAATTTATTTTAATATTGAAGTGCCTTTCAAAAAAATGAATTAAAAACAAAAACAATGAAAAAACTTTTCACAATTTTAATTATTGCAGTTTTAGCTACAAGCAACCTGTTTGCTCAAATAAATAATATTGTAATAAATGAGGTAATGGTTAATCCTAATGGCCCACAGGGTATAGTTGGTGTTAATGGACCTACAGGTTGGTATTATGGGACAGAATATGTAGAAATTTATAATACTTCTTGCTCTAAAAGTATAGATATTTCTGGTTGGTTATTAGGTACAAATACGATTATGTTCGGGACGTCTCCTGATTGTTCTCGTGCAGCTGGAACTATATGTTTTCCTGCTGGAACAATATTAGGTCCATTACAACATTTAGTTATTGGTACAAAAAATTCATCTAGTGATACTTCAAGTATTGATATTAAGCTAGAAAATTATGTCCCTAAATCACAAATTAATAATACAGCAGATTGTAACACATGGTTGAAATATGATAATATTACATTCCCTTATGAATATAATGGAAGTAATAATAGCAGACCAGTTTTTTTTCTGCTTCCCAATTATGATGGTTGGTTAGCTTTATATAATTCAGAAGGAGTTGTTCAGGATGCTATTTACTGGCCAAGCAGTCAAAATGACATTATATCAGATCAAGATTCATATGATCAAAATCCTCAAGTACCTAATTCATCTGGCTTTACAGGAACATTACAATCAGCAAAACAAATATATCAGTCAAACCCTTCAAAAATTTCTTGGATGGGAAAAAATCCATCTAAAGGAAAGGCTTTTATGCGTCAATATGATGGTGATTCAGTTTGGGTTGAAGGAATAGCGTCAGTAAATCATGTTGCTTTAGCCACAGGTAACTGCAACGCTTCTCAATGCAATGACTTATGCTACAATATTAATGGATATGTGTATAATGACATTAATGAAAATGGCATAAAAGACTCATTGGAACAAGGACTTGGTAATCAAAAAATATTAATTTTACCTATTAATATTAATATTTTTACTGATGAGAATGGGTATTATTCTTTACCCGGAGAAATAGGAGATTTTCAATTTAAATTATTTATAAATAATAATTGGGAATATACAACAGATTCGGTTTTAACAATATCAAATATAGATTCATTAACTTCGAGCAATATTAATTTTGGGATTAAAGCTAAAAATGCCGATACAAATCTTTATATAACACTAACATCACTTGATGGAGGTAAATGTAATTCTTATGTTCCTTATTTTATTAATTATAAAAATATTGGGAATACAGCAATTGATGCTAAAATTGTTTTAAATATTGATGATAAATTAAAAAACATCTCATATTTTTCAGTAACTCCTGATTCAATATCTATTGATTCTTCTTATATTTCATGGGACATTGACAGCCTAAATGCCAACACCGAAAATGCTATTAAATTACTTGTAAAGACTCCAGATATTAATTCATCTAATGACACATTAACATCTAATGTTAAAATATTGTGTAATTCTGATATTAAATATAGTGATACCTTAAAGCAAATTATTAACTGTGAATCTGTTTCAAACGATAAGCAAGTATCCCCAGAAGGAGTATATGAAGAAAAATTTGTACTGATGAACGAAACATTAAATTATACAATCAGATTCCAAAACACAGGAAATGATACAGCATATCAAGTAATTGTAATTGATACATTAGATTCATCATTAGATTTAAATACATTTGAAGTATTATCAAGTAGTCATAATTTGCAAACAAGTTATAATACAAATGGCATTATAGAATTTAGATTTGATAGTATTATGTTGGTTGATAGTACAACGAATCAACCAGAAAGTCAAGGATTTGTAAAATACAAAATAAAAGCAAAAAGCGGATTAGAAGATAATACTGTTGTTCACAATACAGCGAATATTTATTTTGATAACAATCCGAGGATATCAACAAATACTATTTATAATACACTTACTTATGATATTAGCAATTTAAATATAAAACAAAAATATAAAATTTCAAACAAAGTAAACTTCTATCCTAACCCATTTAGCCAAACAGCTAAGTTAGAGTTTGAGAATAAAAACAATGAAACATATCAATTACAAATTACCGACATAACAGGTAAATTATTACAAACGCAACAAAGCAATAGAAATATTATGATAATTGAAAAAGGTAATATGCCGAGTGGTATGTACTTTTATAAACTGCAAAATGCCTTAACTAAAGAAAGTTATAATGGTAAGTTTGTGGTTGAGTAAAAAAAGAAAAAAATTATTAATTTAAATGAAATAACAAATACAATGAAATATTTTTTCTCTTTATTAATAATGGTATTAACAGCTAAAAGCAATCTTTTTTCACAATATATTGATTTCGAGGCAGATGGCATTGCTTATGTAGTTACTTCGTATACTTTTCCATATACAGTTAAAGTTGTCGAAAATACGGCAATATATGAAGGAGATGTTTATATACCTATTTCAGTTAATTATGATAATTATACATATATTGTCACAGAAATTAGTAGTAATGCATTTAAAAATTGCAACATAAATACATTATATTTATCAGATTCAATTGTATTTATTGATGATGATGCTTTCAGTTCTTATAGTAATATTGTTAGTTTAAATGTTGATCAAAATAATAATTATTATAAAGGAATAGGTAATATTTTATATGATAAAAATCAAGAAACTTTGATAAAATGTTTTGGATTTCAGGAATATTCAGTTGTAATTCCAAATACAGTTACTAAAATTAAAAAATATGCTTTTTATTTAATTGAACTGTCTTCAATCGTGTTACCAAATTCTATCGAAGAAATTGAAGATAGAGCTTTTATGTTTAGCAAAGGTTTTGATCATATTACAATTCCAAGTTCTTTGAAATTTATTGGTGATGAAGTTTTCTCTTGTTCTGAATTAAAGAGTATAACTTTTTTAAATAAAATGAGTGAAATAGGAGAAAACACTTTTGGTAGTTGTTCTTATTTGTATTCGATAATAATGCCAGATAGTATAGAAAAAATAGGTGGAGGGGTATTTAATGGTTGTCAATCATTGCTTTCAATAAATATTCCTAATACAGTTACGAGTATTGGCGATTATGCATTTTCTGGTTGTCGAAGTTTAGTTTCATTTTCGATACCAAATTCAGTTACAACTATAGGAAATCATACTTTTTATAATTGTGAAAAATTAGATTCAATAAAAATTCCAAATTCGGTATATAGTATTGGTAGTAATGTATTCGAAGGTTGTTCAAATTTGGACACAATTAAAGTTCCAAATTCGGTAATAAATATTGGGGAAGGTGCATTTATTGATTGTAGTAGTTTAAAATCAATAGATGTTGATATAGATAATCCAAAATATTTATCAATAGATGGAGTTTTATATGATAAAGATACATTAACATTAATTTGTTTTCCTGAAATGAAAATAATTTATCATGTTATTAACTCTAAAAGAATATTTATTCCTAAAACTATAAAAAAAATTAAATCACATGCATTTAATGATTGTACATATTTAAATTTAACTTCGATAATATGTAATATTACACAACCTCCGATTCTTGAAATAAATGCTTTTAACGAACTACAAAATAATAATACAATTCTGTATGTTCCATTTAGTAGTATAGACTTATACAAACAAGCAGCTCAGTGGAATGATTTTATTATAAAAGGAATCATACCAAATTTTGGTTCAGGAGATTATTTAGTATCAGGAAATATATATTTAGATGAAAATTCAAACAAAATGAAAGACAATAATGAATCAGGAATGATAAATCAAGAATTATTAATACTTCCAGATAGTATTTATACAGGCACAGATGAAAATGGTAATTATTATTTCAGAGCAGATTCAGGAAGTTATAAAGTTAAATTGTTATTAAAAGATAATTGGCAATTAATAACGGATTCTGTTTCTTATAAAATAATAGTGAATAATTCAGATACAAGCGGATTTGATTTTGGTGTAAAAGGAATAAATGAAGAAACAAAACTTGAAACATACATTACATCATTAGATGGAGGAAGATGTTCTCAAGCTTCACCATTTTATTTAACATATAAAAATATAGGAACAACTGTAAGTAGTGGATTATTAACATTAAACGTAGATGAAAAACTAAAAGACATATTAAGTTCAGAATCTGCATATGATTCAGTATCAACAGATACAAGTTTTGTTTATTGGAATTATACAAACCTAAAACCTTTTGAAGAGAGAAAAATCAAATTAAGAATAAGAATGCCAGATTTCACATCAATGGGCGATACTTTAATATCTGTAATAAAAATTGATAATGGTATTTCAGTTCAAGGTTCAGACACATCAAAAATAGTAGTAAGATGCTCTTATGACCCTAACGACAAACTAGTTTATCCAGAAGGAGTATATGAAGAAAAATATGTATTGATGGATGAGACTTTAAATTATACAATCAGATTTCAAAACACAGGAAATGATACTGCATATCAAGTAATTGTAATTGATACATTAGATTCATCACTTGATTTAAACACATTTGAAGTATTAGCTAGTAGCCATAATTTGCAAACAAGTTATAATACAAATGGCATTATAGAATTTAGATTTGATAGTATTATGTTGGTTGATAGTACAACGAATCAACCAGAAAGTCAAGGATTTGTAAAATACAAAATAAAAGCAAAAAGCGGATTAGAAGATAATACTGTTGTTAAAAACACGGGGTATATTTACTTTGACTCTAATCCACCAGTAATAACAAACACTACAATAAATACAATGACTTATAACATTGAAAAAGATGGAATAGCTGAAAAACAAAATGAAACAGACAAAGTAAACTTCTACCCTAACCCATTTAGCCAAACAGCTAAGTTAGAATTTGAAAATAAAAACAATGAACCATATCAATTACAAATTACCGATATAACAGGTAAGTTATTACAATCACAACAAAGCAAAAGCAATGTAATGATTATTGAAAAAGGTAATATGCCTAGTGGTATGTACTTTTATAAACTGCAAAATGCCTTAACTAAAGAAAGTTATAATG
>CAZJKL010000045.1:0-26040 GCA_964546655.1 uncultured Bacteroidales bacterium
TAACTGTATTTGTGATTGTTATATTTTTGCCGAAATTTTTTGCCGAAAACAGGAAGAAGTATCTCATAGCACATTGGCATCATTCCAAGCGGCAGACCATACCGATGGCACAGTAAAAGGAGATGAAAACTCAAAAAGTGGTAATCCTCTTTACAGCGATGCTGAAAATGGCGTATTAGATATTTTGGGAGGTTCGCCATGTGTAAACTCTGCTCAACCAATAACAGGAATAACAACCGATATTAATAACGAACAAAGGGCTGAAACGCCAAGTATTGGTGCGAGGGAAGGCAAAGCTTATTCGAAAACAAAATATTTATTACTTGACGTAAAAACAACTAAAGCAAACGATTCTACTTCAGGAACTGCAAAAATTGAAGTAATGAATGGAACACCTCCTTATAAATATACATGGATAAATCCAGAAATACCAAGTAAAGAAGAAATACTAAGCACATTAATTAATAACTATCCAGATATTGATAGTGTAGCAGTAAAAGTAATTATAGATTCAATGGATTATTCATATAAAAATGATTTGACTGCCGGAGAATACATGGTATGCGTTGAAGATGCACAGAATAAAAAAATGTGTTTAGAATTTGATATAAATAGTGAATTAGAATTTGGCACAAAAACAGGTGTTGTTATTGAAGGAGATAATATTAAGAAAACAGCTAATGATGGCTGGGGAAATGCAATTGCAATAACAAAAGGTTTATTTAAAGTTGGAAGTGAAGGGAAGGTAATCTTTAGTATTAAAAATGACATTAATTCAAAACATATTCTAGGACTTAAAAGAAAAAGCACAACAATTAATAGTGGCTATCAAGATATAGTTTATGGCTATTATATAGAAAATGGCATAGTAAATATTATAGAAAATGGTGAAATTACAATGCCTAATATAGATACTATTGTAATTGGAGATAAAATTAGTATTGAAATTATTGATACAATTATAAGATATCAAACTGATTATGCGTTAATAATTGATAGAGCGTTTTATTTAGGGGAATATGAGGCAAGTGTTGAAACATATGATAAAGGTGTGGTTGTTGATGCTTGGGCTAGGGTAAAATTGGTAGGAATAGAATTATTAGCTATTGAAAACAGAGTTATTGTAGCTACTGCTCCAAGATTGATAGTAACAGATGCGTCATGTCCAATTTCTAATTCTGGGCAAATATTATTTGATAAAGGGACATATTATTCCTATGCGTCAAGTTTTTGTGAAAATGAAATTTATGAATGGAAAAATACATCAACTGATGATATAATACCAAATGATAAATACGCAAAAAATTTATATGCTGGAACTTATAATTTAACATATTCTTATGATAATTGTGATAACATAAATCCAAATATAATTAGTTATAATTCAATTGTTGTTGCTAATAAAATTTCATGGATGGAATCAAAAGATGTTCTAATAAATAATAATTCAATAAAGAAAACAACAACATCAGGTAGTTATGACGCAGGAGCGTCTTCTCTTAATAATTTCAAAGGAGGAGAAAATGCTTGGGTTGAATTTGAATATAGATATATTATTAATAATTCTGGATTAAAAATTGGATTTGTAAATAAAAATATTTCAGAAACTGATTTTACATTAAACAATGGAATGGAAATAAATTGTGTAAGAATACAGAATCAAAACTTTTACTTTATTAAAATAGGTGAAACTATTTGTAAGGTAATAAATTCTAATACAGTTAATAAATTCAAAATTTCTATTAATGGAAATTCTGAATCCTTTTATTACATAAATAATAGTGGAAACCCTATATATATAGGCACTGTAGATAATTTAATCAATAATGGGGACAAATATGTATTAAGAGCTTTGTTGAAGAAGAATAATTCAGAGGTATTTAATGTTAGGTCTTCTTTTGATTGTGGATACAATATACATGAATCTTATGGATTATTGAAAAAAACAATTGATGGTGGTTATTATACTGTTTTAGATAATAAATTAAAATTTAAATATACATCTGAATACGCAAATAATTCTGGAGCTAATTTAGTTTGTAAAATAAAAAATGTAAAATTAGGACCAGAAGTTACTATTAATAGTGAAGATATTATTTATGGAGAAGGATATTATACTATAAATGTTTCAGGTTTAGGACTAAATACAAATAATTTTTACATTTTAGAAGTTCAAAATGCTAAAAACGAGAAATTTTATTTAAGATTTAAATATTAATATTATATGAATAAAAAGAAAAATATTATAAAGTATATATCAATTGTAGTATTGATAATAGTATTAGGTGTATTAGTTTATCGAAGCTTTTTTAAATCAAATTATGCTTATGTTGATTTAATTAAAGTTTATAATGAATTTGAATATAAAAAAGAATTAGAAAAGAAATTTACATTGGTTAAAACCGAAAGACAAAATATTCTTGATAGTATCAAATTGCAAGTAGAAATTAAATCAAGAGAGTTAGAAAAAGACTCAAAAAATCAAAAACTTATAAATGAGTATAATTATTACTATAATCAATATTACGATAAGCAAAAGCAATTTGAAGAAGATAATAATGCTATGGCTTCTCAATATACAGAGCAGGTTTGGAAACAAATTAATTCATTTATGAATGGTTATGGCGAAAGAAATAATTATTTAATTATAATTGGAAATGCAGGTGAAGGTAATGTGTTGTATTATAAAAAAAGCATTGATATTACCGAGGATGTTATGGAATATTTAAATGAAAAATATAATGATAATAAGTAATAATGTATAGAGTTTCTTTTATATTATTTTTTGTTTTATTAATTTCTAGTTGTGCTAAAAAGCAATTAGAACCAAAAGAATTGTTAGAATTTATTGAAGATGATTCTAATGGTTTTGTGCAAACTAAAACCATTGATGAATATACTTTTAAAGTAATGTATCAGCCAATTGAATATATTGTTTTAAAAGAAATAAAAGATAATATTTTAACAAAGAAGATTATTGAAGAAAAGAAAAAAGAACTTGATAATTTGCAATATTTTTTATTAGAAATTGAAATCCCTTCGGAGAAAGGTGATTTGTTAAAATATAATTTAACAGATAATAATGAATATTATTATAGATTAAAATATTTTTCATTTGATATGCAAAATGATATACAATTAATTGAGAACAAAGACACATTACCTTGTGTTTTATATCATTTTGAAAGAACTTATGGACTTACTTCAAAATGCAAAATTACATTAGCATTTGAAAATAGCCCAAAAACCAATACAAATAAAATTTTTGTTTTAAACGAAAACGTTTTAGGGGTTGGTATTGTAAAATTGCAATTTGATTATAAAGAATTATTAAATATACCTGAATTAAAATTATAGTTATGTTAAAATTAATTAGACAAAGTAAATTAACTAAGATTATTGCTGTTTATTTAGCATTTTCTGCTTTAGTAAATTTTATTAATCCATTATCTCTTTATGCTTTAACTTCGGGACCTAGTCAGCCAGAGGTTCAAAGCTTTTCTCCAATAGGTACTACCGAAATGGTTGATTTATTTTCGGGAGCATTCACTTATAATATTCCATTAATAGATGTTGGTGGTTATCCTATTAATATTGTTTATAATTCCGGAATAGGAATGGACCAAGAAGCAAGTTGGGTAGGACTTGGCTGGAATATTAATCCAGGAGTTGTTAATCGTAACATGCGTGGTTTACCGGATGATTTCAATGGTAAAAATATTAAGAAAAGATTTAATATTAAGGAAAATTCAACATATTATGCCTTTTTTGGTTTTGGTAAAGAAATTGCTGGAAAAGGAAAAAATAAAAATAAATCGGTAGGACTTTCTCTTGGGATGGGAGTTAAATACAATAATTATAATGGAATAAATTTTACTCAATCAGCAACGCCTTCAGTTACTTTTGGCTCTGGTGGTAAAACTTCATCTACTGCAAGTTTAGGTTTTCAAAATGGGACAGATGGAATAGTAGTTCAGCCAAACATGTCTTTTAAGGCAAGTGTTATTGATAAAATTAAAAAAATATCACTAGGATTTGGATTAGGAGTTGGTATAGGAACTTCTTATAGCTCAAGAAAAGGACTAGAAGCTTTGACATTAAATATTTATGCATTTCAAAAACAAAAACAACAAAACATTAATACTGCGAGAATTGATTTTGGACTGCAAACGTATATTCCAACTGTTTCTATGCCCATGGAAACAAGTGCAGTTGGATTGTCATTTAAATATGGAATAACAAATAATTTAGTTACAAAAACTTATGATATTCAAGGTGGTTATAGTTCTCAATCATTAAAAACAAATTATTATAACTCTCCTTCATATGGATATATGTATTTGCAAAATTGTCAAAACAATAAAGATGCCACATTAGATTTTAACAGAGAAAAGGACTTTTCTTATACAAAAAACACACCGAATTTGCCAATACCAAATTTAACATATGACATATATTCAATATCAGGACAAGGAGTTGGTGGAGTATTTCGCCCATATAGAAATGAAGTGGTTAGTGTTTATGACAGAGAAGTTATTGGGACTAGCAATAGTTTTTCAGCAGGAGCAGAATTAAGTCTTGGTAGTTTATATGCTGCTGGCGTAGATATTACAACAACAGAAGTTTATTCAAAATCAGGGAAATGGGATAATAATAATAATATAAACTATAAATTTTCTGATGATAAAGAGCATGAACCATATTATTTTAAGCTAGTTGGAGAAAAAACAGTTGATGAAGAAATTGAATTATTAGATGATTTCGGAGGTTTTAATCCTGTTAGAGTTGATTTAGTTGGACCAGTTGAAACAACAGTTTCTGCATCATCTTCTTTGAAAAAAAGAAATGACAAAAAAACAAAAGAAGAAGTTTCAATTACTCCAATAGTTTCAGAAAGGACAAAAAGGGTTAAAAGAAATCAGGTTATGTCTGCATTAACATATGAAAATGCGAAAAATTTTGCTGTTGATAAAAGTCAAATAGGACTTAAAGATTTTAAATCTAATTCTGATATTGCTGAAATAACTGTATTAAAGGATGATGGGGCAAGGTATGTATATGGTAAAGCTATTTATAATAAAGAACAAGTTGAAGCCTCATTTAATGTTGCAGGTAATTCCTATGATTTATCAAAAAACGAAGTTGAGTATAATCCAGGGGTTGATGATTCTGAAAATAATAAAAAAGGAGAAAATAATTATTTTGATGCGATAGAAATAGGTCCTTACGCTCATTCATATATGCTTACTTCAGTTTTATCTGCTGATTATGTTGATAATGATAATATAGAAGGGCCAAGTGATGGAGACCTAGGGTCATATACGAAATTTTATTATGATTCAGAAATTGAAGATTATGGTTGGCGTACTCCTTATGAGGAAAATAAAGCATCTTATAATGAGGTTTGCAAAAGCAAAAAAAAGGACAATGTAGGAAGCTATATTAGAGGTAAAAAGGATATTTCATATTTATCAAAAATTGAAACAAAAAATTATATTGCAATTTTTGAGTTAGAAGATAGACATGATGGAATTGGAAGTAAAGAAAATGGAGGTCAAGATGTGAGTAAAAGAATGAAATTACTAAAGAAAATTTCACTTTATTCGAAAAATGATTACAATAATTCATCGAACCCTACACCAATTAAAACAGTAAATTTTGTTTATGATTATTCTTTATGTAAAGGTGTCCCAAATAATGATGGATTAGCCTTAAGTGGCGAGCATTATTCTGGTGAAATAAATGAAGGAGGAAAATTAACATTAAAGAAGATTTATTTTACATACGGTAATTCATATAAGGGTAGATTAAGTCCATATGAATTCAGTTATTCTGACGATTATAATTATGATTATAATAAGGGTAGTTATGATTGTTGGGGAAATTATAAAACGGCAAAAACAAATGATGATATTTACAATTCAGATTTTCCTTATGTAAACCAAGATAAAGACCCTATAACTCATCAATATCATACAGATAATTATGCTAAGGCATGGAATTTAAATAAAATTAATTTGCCATCAGGAGGTGAAATAAATGTTGAATATGAATCAAATGATTATGCGTATGTTCAAAATAAACCTGCAATGCAATTTTTTAAAATTATAAATTGTTCGTCATCTCCGCTTCAAGATAGTAACCATGAATTACCAAAATTAGATTGGGAAATGATTCAGAATGGTGTTTTTTCAAATTCATATTTATATTTTGTGTTAGATAAAGATGAGAATAATATTGATAGATATTTTGAATCATTTGAAAATATAAATGGTACTACTAAAGGTAAATATAATTTATATTTTAAGTTTTTTGTAGATATTACAGATAAAAAAGACGGTGAGTTTGTTACTGGTTTTGCTGATATTGATGATTATGGTGTAATTACACGAGATGGTCAAAAATATGGATACATTAAGTTAAAAACAGTTCCAATTAATGATAATAATTCTTCATTACCAATTAATCCTATTACTAAAGCTGCTATTCAGTACGGTAAGATAAACCTAACTGATAAAATTTTTGGTAACCCTGAAATTGGAGAGGATAGTGATTTTAAGTATATAATGAAAAAATTAGTTGAGTTTTTGGCTTTAAATGCTGTAGGTAACATAAGTGAATTATTACAGGGGGTAAATAAAAAAATAATTGATAAAGGATATTGTAGTAACGCAAAATTAAGTGAAAGTTGGATTAGGTTGGATTGTCCAGATAAGTTTAAAAAGGGCGGTGGAGCAAGAGTAAAAAAAATTACTATATCTGATAATTGGACTGAGGGTGCTGGTAATTATGGACAAGAATTCGAATATACAATTAATGAAGGTGGAAGAAAAATAAGTTCAGGAGTTGCTGCTTATGAGCCGTTTATTGGGGGAGAAGAAAATCCTTGGAGACAACCAATTTATGTTGGAGAGAAAGATAGAAAAGAGCAGTTAATATTAGCTCCTGATGATGATTACTATATGGTGAGTCCTATGGGCGAATCTTTATTCCCTGCTCCAAAAATTGGATATAGAAAAGTTACAGTTAGAAATATGCAAAGAAGTGGTGTGAAGATTAATGCAACCGGAAGAGTTGAACATGAATTTTATACAACATTTGATTTTCCTACAAATGTATGGGAAACAAAATTAGAACCAGTTCCAGTTAAGACTAAACCAATATTGAAAATTATTAAATCTGATATAGAAGATTATATGACTACTTCTCAAGGTTATGTGGTTGAATTAAATGATATGGATGGAAAGCCTAAGAGTATTACAGAATATCCTGAATTTGGTGATGATTTAAACGAAAACGATAATATAAATTATGTTTCAAAAATTAAATATAATTATTATACTCAAGAAGATAATAATTCAAAATTAAATAATAAAATTAAAGTTATATATCCCAATGGAGAAATTTCTGAAAAAACAGTTGGAGTGGAATTTGATATTGTTTCTGATATGAGAGAGGAATCTTCTGATATTGTTACTTCAGGGAATCAATTAAACTTAACTACTGTTCTATATGGTACCTATCTTATACCTATTCCTTATGTTTGTACTTCTAATCATTCTGAAAAGACTAGATTTAGGTCTTCTGTAATTTCAAAGGTTATTCGTAGATATGGAATTTTAAAAGAAATTATTGTTGAAGATCAATCATCTACGGTTTCAACTAAAAATTTAGCTTTCGATTCTGAAACAGGAGAAGTTTTATTAACAGAAACAGTAAACGAATTTGATGATCCTATATACAATTTTACTTATCCTGCTCATTGGGCATATGATAGAATGGGGCAGGCATACAAAAATATTGGAGCTAAAGTTTATAATCTATTATTTGATAATGGTATTGCAACAGTAACTGATTATATCGATGGCAAATTCCCATTTACAATTGGAGATGAAGTAGGTATAATCGGTACTAATAAAAAAGGTTGGGTAATATCTATTATGTCAGGTAGTAGAGTGAAATTAGTTGACAATAAAGGGGATTTACTCGATGGTAATAATTCTTTAATTGTTTTACGTTCAGGTAGGAAAAATTTATCTACTATTCCTATAGGAAATTTAATAACTAAAGATAACATTATAAATAATGATTTAAAATATATAAATAATTATCCTAAAAAGGTATTAGATGCAACTGCTATAACATATACAGAAGATGCAATCGCTTATTGTCAATGTCAAACAAAATTAAGTGATATTCTTAATCCATTCTATTTTGGCACAAAAGGAAATTGGAGAGCAGAAGCCTCTTATAAATACTTGACCAATAGATCTCAATCATCGTCATATGGTAATTCTAATATTCGTGAAGATGGAATTTATACATCATATTCTCCATTTTGGGAATTTATAGATGGTGTTTTGAAGATTAATAGTAATAATTGGACAAATACAAATAAGGTAACAAAATATAATGTATATGGAGTAGAAATTGAAAATGTTGATCCTTTGAATAGGTATTCATCTGCGGTTTACGGTTATAACCAAAGTTTACCTATTGCAGTTGGAGTAAATTCAGAATATAGAGAACTTGGATATGATGGTTTTGAAGATTATAATATTGGTAATTGTAATGATGATCATTTAAGATTTGAATATATTAATGGAGTAGAAAGGACAAATAATGAATCACATACTGGAAAATATAGCTTAAAAATTGGACCAAATAAAAGAATTATATTAAGTAAATATATACTAGAATGTGCGGACTAGCGGTATAATGTTATTGAATAATGATTAATAAAAGATTTTTGCAAATATTTTTAATGTTAGATTAAAATTAAATAATTTAAAATAATGTTTTATATGATTTTTCTGCAATGAAGAATTTTAATAAAATTTGGTAAATAAAAAAACAGATACAAATGAAAAATATTAAAATAAAAAATTCATTAAGTATATTGATTATACTATTATTGTTTTCAAATTATATTTTTTCACAAAAAAATACTGGGTTGCCGTTATGGCCTATAGCAATAGAGCCGAATAATAATGATAATAAAACCCAAATTATTGATTGGAGACAAAATGTTCCAACTGTAAGTGAGGTTAGTGTAATTCAAAAAGGTAAAGGAGGTTCAGGGGCTGCTTTTGATGAATGTGGAAATTTATTATTTTATGTTATACATCAAGGAGGGGATAATGATAATGGATTGAATATATATAACACACAAGGGGTTGCTTTAACAGGTGAAGGAACTACTAAAGATGGAATGAATGCAACATTCTCTGATGAAATGGTTCAAGTTGTTCCTGTTCCAAATACAAATAATCAATGGTATATAATATATAATAAAAACCATAAAATTAATGCAGATCTTTATAACTATTGTGTTTCTTATCGTAGTGAAACAACAGATACCGAAGGCAATGTAATTTCATCTACATCTCAAAGCGAATGGAAGTGTGGTTCGAAATGTTATTATAACCCTGGCATTTCTGATATGAGTCAAAGTGATCCAATAGATAATGGTGATGGAAAAACTAAAACTATAAAATATACATATTACGATTATATTAAAAAGAATATAAGTTTAACAGATTACTATTTGCCAACAGAAGTATTATATTCAAAAGTTGAATATAATAATGATATTATTAATTATTTAGAGAAAGATATATCTATTGAGAAATGTGGATATTGTGAAAGAGGTAAAACAGCTTCAAAACTAAAAAAAGATAATAATAATTTATATTATCATTCATTATATTTAAAAAGTAGAGGAGAACTAACAGATGCATTTCCATATACTTTTATGGATATCAATAGAAATAAACATTTTTTTATTAAAAAATATAATATTACGGAATACGGAATTACACTTGTGGATATAAATCCTGATGATATTAATGAAACAGATATAAAGATAAATAATGCATCTTCTTGGCGTATGACAACATGCCCTTCGAATATGGAATTAAATAATAATGAAGATAAGCTTTTAATAGAAAATAAAGAGGAAAGATATGATAAATGGAATAAAAATAATCCACAGTTTTTTTTAATTGAATTTAAAAATGAGAATAAATATGAAATAAAGAAAATTTTTATAGATGATTTATCATTAATTGATGAAGATAATACTTCAAAACTGGTTTCTGAATTATCAAAAGATGATGGCAAATATCCATATTTAAGAGATTTAAAAAATAAAATTAAATTTTCAGAATTTAGTCCAGACGGAAAGAAAATTCTTATTTACCACGGAGGTTATCCGTCACACACTTCAGGAGCGTGTTATGGTACTTATTTTGGACAAATAGATATTGAAACAAATACCCTTAGATTAAGGTTTCAAAAACCAAGAACAAGAGAAATTACTGCAAGTTTAGATGGTATTAATTATGAAAACATGAAAATTATTGAACATTGGAATGGGAAATTTTCTAATAAATGGAATGATGATGATTGGAATAATAATAATTTTCATTTTATTTCAGGTGGGCAACTTTCTTTTAATAATATTTATTATTTAAAAAAATATAACGAGCCATTGTTATATGGGTTGAAAAATCCTAATGAAAATATTACTACAAAATTACCAGATGGGAACGTGTATAAATATACAGTAGTATCAGAAATTAAGTTTGATACTTGGTCTGCTTCTGATGTTTGTGTTATGGATCAAAGTGATTTGAGTTCCTTGGACGAATTCAATGTAAATTTTGAAAACGATAAAAATATTAATATAAAAGGTTATCCAAATATTTTGCCTGAACAAATAGGAGGTCATGATTATTTAAAAGGATTACCTTATTCTACAATAAGTATTATTTCTAATCAAAGTGTTGATTTATGTAGAACTTTTGCGGTTCAAAACGATTTTGGTATTTATTCAGATAAAGAAATAATAAATTATAAGTGGGACTTAGGAGATGGGACTGAAATAACAACAACTGAACCGATTTTGGAGCATTGTTATCAAAGATATGGTAATTATAAGGTTAATGTTTTGGTTAATGTTAGCAATGGGTGTTCAACATACTCAAAAGATTTGAATGTTGAGGTTGTAAAAATACAACCAAAGGGTTTGCCATGTGATTGGTGTGTAGAATCATTTCGACCTAAACAAGGAGAAATATATGTTTTAAGTGGTTGGTTAAAGGAGAGTGATAATTCAAAAACTGCAAGAACATATAATAATGCATATATAGAATTAAGTTTTTATGGTACAGACGAAATAATTGGTCCAATCAAAGCCTCTGGAGATATAATTGATGGGTGGCAACGTATAGATTATACATTTGAGATACCAGAAGGTGCTAATTCTTTCGATATTCACCTAGTTAATAATAGTTCTAATGATGCTTATTTTGATGATATAAGAATATATCCAGTTGATGGCAACATGGTTTCTTATGTTTACGACCCTATAACTATGCTTCTGACTGCAGAACTAGATAATAATAATTATGCTACATTTTATGAGTATGATGAATCCGGAGCATTAATTCGTGTAAAAAAAGAAACTGAAAGAGGTATTCAAACAGTTAAAGAATCAAGAACAAGTATCCCTAAAAAAATAAAATAAAATATGGCATTAAAATATTTAATATTATTTTGTTGTTGTTTTATGGCTTTATTAGTCAATGGTCAAAATATATATGATGATATAAAAAAAATAAATGAAACTTATGGTAATTCAAATAAATTGTATAGCACTGTAGATTATTTAATATTTATTAGTGAAACTGATACAGATTATATGCTTAAAAGCGGCTGGAAATATATTAGGTACAACGAAAAGTTTTTTAAATATAGTGATGAAAATGTTATAATGCAAAATGACAGTATAAAAATTTATATTGATAAAAAAGCAAAAACAATAATTGTATCAAAAGCAAAAACAATACCCTTAATTGATTTTAATTTAGACCAAATCCAAGCTAGTTTATCATTGGAGAAAACATATACATACATTGATTTTAAAGATAATAATGTGGGATATAAATTTATTTTTAATGGTAATGAAAGAGAATATGAAAGTCTAACATTGAAATTTAATAAAACTACATTTTTGATATCTGAAATATGCATTATTGCAGTAAAAAACAAAGAAAATTGGTCAATTAATAATCCTCAGAAACTTGTTATTAAATATAATTATAGTGCTAATGAAGATATTAATTTGCAGATATTTGACGAAAAAAATTATATAAATATTAAAGAAGACAATATCTCAGTAAACGAGATATATAGAGAGTATAAGATAATAAATAGAATAAGATAATAAATAGAATAAGATAATAAATAGAATAAGAAACTAAATATTAGATTAATATGAAAAAATATATTACATATCATTTGTTAAGTTTTATCTTGATGTTAATATCAACAGCAGTTTTTGGCGGAAAAGAAACTTTTTTAAATAGATTAACAGCAAAAGAGTATATTGAACATGATGTAAAAGTTTTAACATTACAAGATGATAAGTACAACCAAATATTAGAAGGTACTACGCATTTCGTAATTAAAGATATTAATTCTCGTGTAATATTTGGAATTAATCATGAACTTGATAATGTTGTTCCTGATAATTATAAATATAGAATAACATTAGATATAAATTACTTTGATGATTTATTAAATTCAAAAAATGAAAAGGTTTCTTTAGAAATCGAATACAGTAATTTAAAATCGATAGACAAGGATCAAAGTTATGTGAATTTAGGTAAAGCGTTATATATAAATACAGAAATTGAAAAAATTGAAGTTTGGTCTGTGGCTGAAAATGAGTATGTTACAATTCCAATATCACAGTTGGCGAAAAATTTCTATATAGAGTCTGAGATTAATGTTGAACGTTACTATAATTTAGATGTTAATTATGTAATGAGTATAAAGCATGAAACTAATGCAACCCAATCTAATGAAATTTTGCTATCATGGGATTTTATTGAAGGAGCAGAAGAATATGAATTAGAATGGACATATCTAGATGCCTACGGTAATAATGATGAATATAATGAAACAGTGAATCGACGTTTATTAAACGATAGAGTTATAGATTTTAAAAATAATAGCTCGAGAGTTGTATTAAATAAGAATACATATGAATTACCTATATTGTTTGAACACGGGTATGTTTTCTATAGAGTAAGACCAGTAGGCTTTAAAATATCAGGGAATGAATTTTGGAGAGTATATGGAGAATGGTCTAGTAATAATGGAAATGCAAACCCTTTTTTAAAATCAGATGTTTATGATGCAAATACATTTGCTGACTATGTTGAAATAAAAAAGGGTGGATTTATTGCTCACGAAAAAGATAAAATATGGCAAATGAATACCTCTTTTTCTGAAGAAGGCAAAAAAAATGATATAATCACATATTATGACGGAACAAATAGAGATCGTCAGACAGTTACTCGTACTAGTTCAAATAATGAAGTAATTGTTAAAGAAAAAATGTATGATTATCAAGGAAGACCAGCAATTGATGTATTACCAGTTCCTGCAAATAATTCAGAAATAAAATATTATGATAAATTCAATCTTTCTCCAGATGGTTTAAAATCGTATGATAAGAGTGAATTTGATATTGATGGAACATCAAGTTGTGAAAATAATATTATTCCAATGTCAAATGAAAAGGGTGCTTCTTGGTATTATTCGTCTAATAACAATATGAACGGTATTATTGAAAATAAATATATACCAAATGCCGAAGGGTTTCCTTTTGTGAGAACAGAATATATGCCAGATAACACAGGTAGAATTAAATGCCAAAGTGGATTAGGTGCTGTTTTAGCCGAAAATGGTCATAAAATACAATATTTATATTCTAGTCCTTCAGAAAATTCTTTAATAAGATTATTCGGTTCAGAAGTTGGAAATAATAGTCATTATAAGGAAAATATTGTTATTGATCAAAATGGCTTAATGACAAAGCAATATATAGATTTACATGGAAGAGTAATTGCAACAGCAATCTCAGGCAATAAGCCAATTAATCTATCTGATTTGGATAATGAATATAATGGTGAAAGTATTGATTCGGACATTAATGATGTTTTATTTGAAGATGGAAAAGATATTGAAAGTAATTTCAATAAAAAAAACGATAAATCTATGACTTTTAGTATGGATTTTACTGTTGAAACAGCCGGAATATATACATTTAAATATACAATGGCAGGAATAAAAGATTTGCTGTGTGATAAAAGCTCTGATTTATGTTTTAATTGTGTATATGATTTGCAAATTAAGGTTATAAAATGTGGTAAAATAGTACATGAATTACCTAAAGTTACAATAGGAACCATTTCAAATATTTTAAATTGTAATACCTCTGAATCTAAAACACCTACTGAAGGTCTTAATTTGTCATGCAATTTTAGCCCTTCTGATATAGGTACATATCAAATTTTAAAAATACTAACAGTAAATGAAGAACAATACAAAAAAGACAAAGAAAAATATTTGAAATCAGAGTGTGTATTGAGTGAGTCTGATTTTGAATCAAATATAAAATGTGATGGTTGTGGTTTAACATGTGAAAATTGCAAATTATCTGTAAGTAATTATATTCTTCAAGAAGGACTTGATAAAGACAATATAGATGATAAAAAAATAATTGACAATTTATATAAAAAATGTGAATCTGTATGTGATGGTGAAAATGATAGCCCATGTCTAATGTCATATAAAATGATGCTTACAGATGTGTCACCTGGTGGGCAATATGCGGCGGAACAGATAAAAAAAACAGAAATGTATGATGGTATTGAATATGAAGTTTATGAGACAAATTTGTTGTCATTATTCTATGAAGGCAATAAATTATTGAGAAGACGTATTTATGATAATGCAAAAGCTTTTTGGCGAAATCCTTATGATGATATAAATAATCCGTTGGAACCTTCTGGAGACTATTATAGAGATGAGGATGGAACTATATCACTAATTCAAGTAAATAAATTAGAAAATGGTCAGTTTTCTCCAGATATTATTGATGGAATAACACCTGAAATAATAAATAATAAATATTATATATACCCTAATCAATTAAAAAATGTTGGAGATTTCATTAATAGGTGGCAGCAATCTTGGGCAAAGCAACTTGTTAAATATCATCCTGAATATTGTTATTATGAGAATTGTAGTAAATACAATAATAGTGATGCTTTTGATTCAGAATTAATTGAAAATGACTATTCTACTTTTATTGGTTTAAAAGGAAATTTTATTGATGAATTTAGTTCACTTGATCCATATTTAGCTGATTTAAGAAAAATAGGTAACCAAAAAATTATTAATAAGTGGAATCGAAAAATAAATATCTATGGTGATGAAAATTTATCAATTTATGAGATTGCTGCTATGATTACTTATTGTGGGAATTTATATTCTGAAAGTTTAAGTACGAGAAAAGAATGTATCGATAATAAGTTTACGGAAGATATTTATGATACTGATGGAAAACTGATAAATAAGAATGCATTGGTAAACAAAGATACATGGGAAATATTTCAAGAGCTTTATTTGTCAGTTAAACAAGAAATTAAGCAAGAAGAAGCAGATGATTATGCTTTGTTATGTTCTGGTTATAATGGATGTATTGGTAAAAAAGAAGAAGAATTTGTTAAAATAGCAATTGAAAAGATGATTATTGATCCATTAAGTAATTCTTGGCATTGGGAAAATATGGCAAATGGTGAAAGTTATTGGTCTTGGAATAGTTATAATAATATTCCTTATAATCAAAATAATCAAACATGCTCTTATCATAATAAAAGTCTATATGAAAATAAAATTAAAAGGTATAGTAATGGCAATGATTTAAATAATAATAATGAAACAGTAGAAGAAACCACATTAAACTATCAAAAAGAATTATATAATGAAACAGGCGTTTGTCCTTTGGGGCACGATTTTCGTTTGTTTTTAGATGGTATGGCACAAAATAATCTGTTAGAAAGCTCACAAGGAAGAGTTTCGATTGCTGATAAAGTAATATTAACAGAAGCATTATTAGATAAAATCAAACCTGGTATTAATAGAAATGATTTGGTAGTTTCTAGAACTCTTGACTCAGAAAATAATTTAAATATTAAATTGTTTGAAACGAATTTGCTTTTAGCTGAAATAATATTAAAGTATGAACCTGCATCAGGGTATGATTTTTCAATTAATAATAAAATAATTGAAGTTATTAATATTAGTACATTAGGTAACGATAATAATATTTCTAATAATGAATTTATTATTACTGCTAGTATAATTGATGAAAATGAAGAATCTAATATCGTTGATATTTATGGAACAGTTTACGGAATAGATATATATAATTGTCCTGAAATTTCAAATAATCTTTATAAATGTGGAATTTCTGCTGAAGGTAAACATTTATTATTGTTTATGAGTGCTCTTTATTCTCAAGATGATTTGTTTAATTCTAATGGCGTTGATTTAACCTCAAACAAGTATTCCGTTTTTTTTGAGCCAATAAAAAAACTACTTCCTGATAATAATTATATATGGGTTTTTAATTCCATAGATAAAAAGTTTGAAATAAAAAATTCTAGTGGTCAGATATTTGTTGAAATAATACTTCCTTCAGAAATTAATTCAACAAACATTGATAATCCTATTGATTTTAAATATTATAATTTGCAAGGCGTATCCGATAATTTAGTATTATACTATAATAATAAAAATGATTTTAAAACAGGATATGTTAAATTAGAAGGTAATTCATATCCAATGGGAAATTGTGAGGAAATTAGAAAGTGTGAAACACAGCCATATGAAAATTTGAAAGATTTATATAAATTTTTTAATTATATAAGTTCTACAAATAATATTTCTGGTTCTGGGAAAATATTTACAAGTCAATTTTATGTTAATGAAATAGATAGCAGATTTTTATCATCTTCTTTAAAAACTCAAATTGGAATAGATGAAAACTCTTGTAAATGGAATGTTGTTGAATCTAATCATAGTCTCACTGCAACTATCAAAAAAACAGAAAATGAAAAAGATTTTATATTATGTGTTTTTGATTTTAATTTATTTGCACCTGAAAAATATAAGTATAACGATATTATAAAGTTTACTACTGTATATGCAGACGAAACAAAACCTATGATAAAAGGAGAACAACATAATTTTATAATAGAAGTATTATTTAATGATAATTCAATAGGATATATTAAAGGAAGTTCATGTATTTCAATACAAAATTGTAAAGAATGTTCTAAAAAAGGTTATAGAAATATTAAATATTCAAAGTATTATGTTGAAAAATATATGGATCAGTTATATTCTGAATATAATTTTATCACTGGAAATCCTAGTGTTGGAAGTAACTATTATATGTCTAAAAAAGATTTTTTTAATTTTTTTAATTTAAAACTTGATTCAAAAACATCTTTCCTTTCTTATAATGAATTTCGAAATTCTTTACATTCATATTTAGCATTTTATAATTATATTAATCCAATATCTGATTTTGATAAAGAATATGGTTTAACATTATTAGAATATGATAAATATTGGTCAGAAAACCTTAAATTTAATTTTACAAAGAAGTATCTTGATGATTATTTGAACACACAAGAAGCTTTGTACACAACTCCTAATTTTAAAAATTATATTAAAAATATAGATTTATATTATAGTGAAACAATTTTCGACAATGAAAATCTTAACTGTGAAACTGAATATCAAAAATATTTAAATAAAGTCTATGATATTTGTGAAGGGGTATGTGATAATTGGCAATTAGGTGACGAAATTTGTATCGAATCATTGAATATAACAAAAGAAGAATTATGTAATCTTCCTTATGATAATGTATTATCATATTTAAATGGTGTAACTTTAATATATGAACAGACAGGTTATTATCCTGATTTTTCGTTCTTTATTGATAATAATATTAATATGAAAAATGTTTATGATTATCTGAAATATCAAGAAGTAAATCCTCTTATTAGTTTTGAAGATTTTATGTATTTTTATAAAAATATGTGTATAGATATAGAGACATATTTAAAATATGCAGAAGCTATTGGTCTCGGAACATCGCCGAATAATAATCCATCGGTTATTTTACCTCAAAAAAACTCTTATACATATGACCTTATGGAGCTAATAGCTTGTTGTAATGATAATATTAATATTCCCAAAATTGATGATGTAGAATATATTGATAATAGTTGTGTAAATCATCTTGAAAATATAAAAAAATCTAATGCAAGAAAAGAATATGAAGAGTATTTGAATGAAATTATTAAAGATTTTGATCAAAATTATTATTCAAAATGTTTATCTGCATCTGAAAAACTTACAGTTGGCTCTCACGATAAAGAAAAATATTTTACATTGTATTATTATGATCAAGCAGGAAATTTAATTAAAACAATTCCACCTGCTGGTGTTAATTTTGTCTCTGATATAACAGGAGCAAAAAATGATATTAATAATAAAACTAGAATAGTATTTTCAAAACATAGTTTGGCTTCTAAATATGAATACAATAGTTTAAATCAAATTATTAAACAAACGATGCCTGATCATGATAATATAAATGAAATTTTTGTGGAAAATTCAACTAAAGATTTTAGTGGAAAGCATATTAATGATTTAAAGTTTATTAGTCAAAATAATGGGTATTTAGTAGCAAACGATGTAAGCACTAATAAAGGTGAAATTTATGAAACAAAAGATGGTGGAAAAACATGGTCTTTGGTTAAGGCAATATTACCTGAGAATTTAAATACGGTTTATTATAATAGTGCAAAAAAATATGTTATAGCTGGTGGAGATAAAGGTGTGTTGTATCATAGCAGGAATGGTGGTGCTTCTTGGAATTTGATTAATACAAATTTTGATGAAAAAATTGTTAATCTTTATGGAAAGGATGATAACCCCGTTCTTTTATTAACAAAAAATGGTAATGCATATTTAACTTCTGGTTATGATAATACTTATAGTGTATCAAAAGTATTTTCAGTTAATGGAACTTTCGATGGGTTATCATATAGTAGCTTAATTGATAGAGGATATGCTATTGCTAATAATTCAGTTAATGGAGCAATTTATGAAATAAACAATGTAATTAACTGGTCAAAAGTTGATAATATTAGAGCCTCAAATTTAAATAATGTATATTCTAATAATTTAATTAAGGGTTATGCAACTGGGAATAAAGGGTTATTATTAAGAAAAAACTCAATAGATAATTGGAATGTAATAAATACAAATATCACGTATGATTTTATGAAAATTAATTTTAATAAAACTAATTCAGAAAGAGGTTGTGCAATAGTTTATGACAAAGAAATCATGGAAAATAAACTATTATATACTTACGATGGAGGTGTTACTTGGCAGAACGCAAGCGGGTTAGAATATATAGTTGATTTTACTTTCTTTGAAGAAAATAAAGGTTATGCATTGTCAAATTATCATATACATTATACAAATGATAGTGGTAAAAGCTGGGGATTAAAATATCCAATTATTGATAATTCTAATTATGAACCTAAAAATATTTATTTTGATGACATTAATAATGGAGTAGTAGTATATTTAAATAAATCTACAAATACAAATATTATTGAAGTAATAGATTTGTTAAAATCAGAAAGTTCAGAAATGCCAGTAAATTTTAAAATTAAAAAAATTCATAAAAATGAAAGTAAATTAGTTGTTGTTACTGATAATGGTGAACTTAAATATTATGATGGAACAAATTGGATAGACCAATTGACAGGAATTACACTGGTTGATATGAGTTTTAAAGATGGTAAAAATGGTTATGCTGTTGATGATATTGGAAAGATTTATTCAATTAGAATTTTAAATGATCAAAGTGTTGAATGTCTCGATTTTTGTAGTACTGGAAAAGAAAATATCAAGTCAATTCACGTAATTAGTGAAGGTTGGCCTAATGATTTAATAAGACTAGTTGGAGATGATGGCTTGATTTTAGAGGTGGATCTTTCGAAAACGGTAACAGAAAAAAATAAAATTATACCTAGTAACCTTAATGATATTTGTAGTAACAATGATAATTCAATTTCTTATGCAGTTGGAGACGGAGGAAAAATACTTAAAAAGGAAGTAGATAATAGATGGAGATTATTAGAAACAGGTTTCTTCGGTAAGTTAAATTCTGTTGATTTTCTTGGAAATAATGTAATTGCAGTTGGAGATAATGGTCTAATTTGTTATTCAATTGATGGTGGAGCTAATTGGAGTATAGGTATTGGAAGTATTAATGCTATAGGCACAAATTTTAAAGATGTAAAAATAACTTCGACCTCAAAAGCAACAGCAGTTGGTGAAAATGGCAATATCTATATAACTAATGATAAAGGTAGATTTTGGGAAAAAATTGAATTGGACAATTCAGATAATTTAAATGCAATTGTTTATGATACAGACAAGAAATTTATTGTGGGCGATAATGGGTTAATATATAATTCAAATTTAAATAATGATGTTTATCTGTCTTGTTCAAATATGGATTTACCACCTTTAAATGGTATATACATGGTTAACGGTGCAATTGGTTATGCTGTTGGTAATTACAATGGTAGTTTTAATGGAAATATTTATACAACATACGATGAAGGAATTTCATGGAATCCAACAGTGAAAGATGTTTCAAATATTATTCATGATAATTTGAAAAAAGCTTGTTTTATTAATGAATCTGATGGTATAGTAATTGGCAACACTGGTTGTTATTATTCTTATGATGGATTTAAATCATATGAAAAAATAATTAATAGTTTTATAATTGGAAATTCTTATAATGAAATAATAAAAAAAGATAAATATGGGTTTATGGTGGGTAATAATGGAAGTATAGTTAAGTTTGAACATTCTTATTCTCCTTCTGCTACTTTTAATTTTATTGATTATACTAGTTTGTTGAACATGCCAACAAATATTAATTTCACAGGTATTGATATAATTGGAGATATTGTTTATCTTTCATCTAATAAAGGTATTTATAGATTTAATCTAAACAATCCTACAACTTATGATGAGTTTTTAATTAGTTCTGGTGCTAATGATGTTAATTTTATCGATGAAAACACTGGCTATTACACCGGAGATGGAGGGAAATTATATAAAACAAATGATGCAGGTGTTTCTTGGAATCCAGTACAAGTTGGAATAACTTCTGATAATTATAATAATTTAGATTTTAGATCAGATGATAAACCTGTAATTATATCTAATAATAATACTGGAAATTCTGGAAATATTGTGTTATTAACTGATTTATCAGATAAATATTCTACTTTTTATTGGTATGATGAATTAGGTAGATTAATTGCGTCTCAAAATACAAAACAATATAATTATAAAAACGGAAAATTTAAATATAGTTATACTTTATATGACCAATTAGGAAGAGCTATAGAAACTGGCGAATTAACTCAGAATACAATTAATAACATTAGAAAAATAATGAATGGAAGTCAAATCACATATAATAATTTTAAATTATGGGTTGAGCAAGCTATAGAAAGAAAACAAATTACGAGAACATATTATGATAATTCATTATTTACTATTAATAATTTTGAGCAAAATAATTTAAGAAACCGTATTGCTAGTGTCGCTTATTTTGACGACATTACCAATAGTGAGCATAAATTTGCAACTCACTATAGCTATGATATTCATGGCAATGTAAAAACGTTAGTTCAGGATTTTACCGAATTGGGTAATGAAAGATACAAGCGGGTTGATTATGAGTACGATTTAATTAGCGGAAAAGTGAATAAAGTTTATTACCAGAAAGGCCAGATAGACCAGTTTGTTCACAAATACGAATACGACGCCGATAACCGCATTACCAATGTTTACACAAGTACAGATGGATTAAGCTGGAAGCAAGATGCAAAATACTATTATTATGCACACGGTCCACTCGCCAGAGCAGAAATAGGCGACAAAAAAGTTCAAGGTATAGATTATGCTTATACAATACAAGGTTGGTTAAAAGGCATTAACAGTAACTCATTAGAACCTGATAATGATATAGGGAAAGATGGTTTGGCAAGTAATACAATATTTAAAAATATACCTAAAGATGAATTTGGTTTAACATTAGGTTATTTTGATAAAGATTATCAATCTATTGGTACAACTTCATTTGAAGCTACAGTAAACAATAAAACAAGTTCAGACAATCTATATAATGGCAATATCAGTCATATGGCAACTTCTGTAAGACAAATAGGAGATCCTATTATAATGAAATATAAATATGATGTTTTAAATAGATTAAAATCTGCAATACCTGCAAGTATAGGACAATTATATGAAAATAGTTGGGATTATAACAATAATTTGCTTCAATGGAATGAAGAAGTTAAATATGATTATAATGGAAATATTATGGAGTTGAAGCGTACCGATGATATAGGAAATATTATTGACAATCTTCAGTATGGGTATGATTTTAATATTGAAGGAGATAGAAATTCAGGAGTAAAAAGAAATAGATTATTATATGTAAACGATGCTATGGTAAACACTCCATTGTTGAGTGATTATGAAAATAAGAATACATATAATGGTTCAAATCCTTGTTTCAAATATGATGAAATGGGAAATATGATTCAAGATCTAGATGAAGATATTAAAAAATTAAATATTACTGATAATGATGCAATTGAATGGACTGTAACAGGGAAAATTAAAAAAATATCTCGTGTAAATTCTATTAATTCTGATTTAGAGTTTGAATATGACGCAATGGGCAATAGAGTTGTTAAAATTGTAAAACCTCGTGATTTAAATGGAATTAAACCACAAGATCAATGGACATATACATATTACATTTATGATGCTCAAGGTAATATAATTGCAACATATAATAAAAAATACGAGGTAAATTATGATAATGCCAATGTTTTTACCGAAATATTTAGTATAGGTGAATGCAATATTTATGGAAGTTCTAGATTGGGCACTTTTTTAAATAATAAACCTATTTATACAAATATGTTTAGAGCCGATGTTTCTGGGGGTATATTTGAAAATACAGCAACATTAGATGGCGGTTTTGTTTCTTACCGTTATCCTTTTGTTGTGCTAGATTTACCTTTTGAATATAAAAATATAAACGACGTAACCATAGGAAATACAGCGTACGAACTAACCAACCATTTAGGCAACGTGTTAGCTACTGTTAGTGATAAAAAAATTGCTGAAGATATAGGAAGTGATGGAACTATTGATTATTTTAGTGCAATGGTTACAAGTGCTAATTTATATTACCCATTTGGTATGACTATGCCGGGCAGAAGCTACAACAGTTCGGATTATAGGTTTGGGTTCCAAGGGCAAGAGAAAGACGATGAGATAAAAGGCGAAGGAAACTCCCTAAACTACAAATATAGAATGCACGACCCTCGTTTAGGTAGGTTCTTTGCTGTTGACCCTCTTGCTGCTGAATACCCTTACAACTCACCTTATGCATTTAGCGAGAATAGAGTGATTGATGGTATTGAGTTGGAGGGTTTGGAATGGAGAGGTGCAAATCAAAATGAAATAGATAATTATAAAAAGAATGGAAATACAGTTGAATCCGGACGAGAAGGCTATATTTATCAATCAGGAGAAAACAGTTATAGTGTTTATATAGGGCATCATCAATATATACAACCTGATGGTTCTTTAGGTACAGATCAGGGACTAGGTCCTATTTACAATAAACGAGTTACGTATGATGAAAAAGCCTTTCCAACGGTTAAACAGGATTTAACTCCTCAGCCTGGGCTAGAGTTTGTGCCTGGGGTTACCATATTACATGCCGACGGACATATAACCAAACAAGTCGTTAATGATTATGGTATGGTTGAATTACCTGCTTTTGGTTATGGATTTGGCACCTACCTTAGAACTGGGGATGACCAATGGGGGATTCCTAACACTATAGTTGCAATGATTAATAGTGCTAGTGAGTTTTATGAAAAATCTGGAAGAAAGGTATTGTTTGGTGATATATCAACGCCGACAGGAGGTAATAGACCGCCACATCATAGTCATTTTGGAGGAGTGAATTTTGATTACATTAATTTTACAACAAAAAGAATAGGCGATAAAAATGTTTATATAAATAGCCGTGAAAACATGCTAAATGTACAAATATTTATTAATATTATGTATAATAATGGTATAAGAACATTTCTTTTACCTGAAGCATTAAGTGGACAACTAGTCAATCCAGTAAATGGGACTATAATGACACAAGGTCAACATTATTACAATCTATCAGGTGGGATAAAATTTGGGTTTAATAAAGGTCACAACAATCATGGACATTCAGGATTATGAAAAATAAATTTATATTAATATTATTAATAACACTATTCTCATGCAATAGTAATAACAAAAAAAATGAAATAACACTAATTGATATTAACAAAAAAGTTAAGTTAAAATTAATTAATAATGTGAAAAAAATAAACAATGAATTTTCTAGTGATTATATAGAATTTATAAAAAGAACATTCTATAATGATTCAACTAAATTAGTAGGGAATATATGGTTTAATCAATTCGATACATTACCGTTATATTTAGCGATTGAAATTGATACAATTTCTTCTGGTAAATATAAATATTTTCCGGATATTGGAGATACTATGGCTTTTTTTTGTGAAGATTTAAGTGTAATTTTATATAAAGTTGAAAATATTAATACTTGTGATTTAATAAATATTAAAACACTTAATCAAGATAGTTCTCTAATGAATTGTTCTTTTGGACAATTTGGAGCATTTTGCATAAGGTGGGTTAATCACATATATAAGCGAAGACTTTTTAGTAATTTAGTTTTTAAATATTCAAAAGATTGCTCTATAAATATTTTAAATAAAAGAATAATAGAAAAAATATTTGACAACAAAATAATTATTGTAAATGGATTGCAATTTAATTTTAATAGTAAAATTGTAAAAGATTCAAAAAGTCAATCCTTTTTTGAAATATTAAAAGTATTTAATTACTGTAATTTAAACTATCTTATAATTTCAAGAAAAATTGAAGGATATACCATTGAAGAAGTTTATTTGTTTAATGAAAATCAACTGGAATTTGTTTATCAAATTCCAGTTGATTAAATGTAGATGTCCAGCTAGTGGCCCGTCAGTTTCTATGTAATTCTGCAATAAAACTATACGAATATTACTCATGTGTTAAATTATTTTCAGCGGTATTCGTGAACCTTCGGTTTCGTTTTTTGCTAAAAAAAAAGAAAGTTTTGGAAGAATGAGCAATTGAAAAAACTCGTTGTGCGATGCCGAAAGCTTTCGGGGGTAACTTCGCACCAAATAAAAGTTAGTTTGCAACTAACAAAAACCAAGCAAATTTGGTGAAGTACATAAAGAGCGGGTGTATTTTTAAGTTTCACAAGTTTGTAGTTATAATATTATCTGGGAAAAAATATACTTTTTAAATAAATATAGCATTAATTTTATTTAAATTTAGCTTAAAATATTTAAATTTGTATCTTTTGTTATAGCAGAAGTTTTAGTGATTTTTTAATAATTTATTTTCTTGCTATTTCTAAATTATAAAAATAAAATGCAGTAATTAAAAAACTAAATACAATGAAACAATTAAAATTAATTTTGATATTTATTACAGTAGCTACAAGTAATTTATTTGCTCAAACTTTTGAGTTAAATTATATTTATTATGAAGTAACATCTTCAACATCACCTTATACAGTTGAAGTAACAGTAGGTGGTCATTATTCAGTAAATATTACTATTCCAGCACAAGTTAGTTATAATAGCCAAACATATTCCGTTACAAGTATTGGAGCTGGGGCATTTGATAGTTGTGCTATGTCTTCTATTTCTATCCCAAATTCAGTAACAAGTATAGGAGATTATGCTTTTTCTGAATGTTATAATTTAACATCAGTTGTAATACCAAATTCAGTAACAAGCATAGGAGATAATGCATTTTATAAATGTAGTAGTTTAACCTCTGTGGTAATTCCAAATTCAGTAACTAGTATTGAGCATGGTGCATTTTCTTGGTGTACAGATTTAA
>CAZJKL010000046.1:0-25582 GCA_964546655.1 uncultured Bacteroidales bacterium
AAATCATGAAAAGAAAAAAATAATGCTAAAATTTTAATTTAGCAATACTCTCATTTTAGCCATATTTATAAAATCTACAATATCAGACTCAATAGATTTATGTCCGAGTATTTCTATTTTATTGATAATTGAGATGTTAAATTCTTTATTGATAATTTCGGTGACAAATTTACAAATATTATCAGGCAATAAATTTCCTATATATTCAATAAGAATATTGGTGTCAATTAAATATTTCTTTCCAATTCCCCTCTAGATTCTTGTATTTGGATTAATAAACTAGAAGCTCTTTTTTTTGAAATACACCCTATAAAATCAGAAGGTTTTTTAGTTTCTTTAGTTTCTTCAACCTTCGCATCATTTAATTCTTCTATTGAGTAAAGCAATACTTCAACTTTTTTTCCAACATAGTTTTGAGGTATAAATAGCTGAATATTTGTATTATTTGGTGTAATAATGATTTTATACATGTTACAATATTATTTTTATCTTTTATTAAACAATAATATGAAAATTTTAACTTCAAATCAAATCTACAATATATTAATTTGATTTATCCCAGATTACACATTAAAATACGTAATTTTCGTCAGTAGGCGTAATTTCGTTTCTAATAATGAATTTGGGTTTATTTTTAAAAGTACAAACAGCGAAAAAAAACATACATTAAAAAAGAGTGTAAAGGCTTACCATTTAGGCAACGTGTTAGCAGTATTTAGTGATAAAAAGCTTGCCCTGCAACATTCTAAATATAACCAAAAATTACCTAAGCTGGTCCGGAAAGTTTTCCGTACAAATGGCTTATGCAAATAGCCACAGTTTAAAACAAGAAAACAACAGTCTGAAAGACTGTATTAATTCAGCCCGAAGCAAAGCTTTGGGTAATAAAAACAAAAACCAAACATACGCTCTGAGCAGCTTAAAAAACAATAATATCAGTTTCAAGCAAATAAAAGTTAGTCAGACTAAAAAAACAACAACCAAATTGGGTGAAGGGTTTAAAAGCGGCTGAATTTTTAAGTTTCACCGATTTAATAAGAGCATCAATAACATACAGAATATGGTTTTTATCATCTTTGTCAATTCCTTCAATGGTATAAAATCTGGTTAATATTAGGTGTTTTTTAGTAGGTAAAAACGAGGATTAAATATTTTCTAATAGCTTTTTAATTTCATTGTCTAAAATAGTATTTTTCTCAGATTTATCATAAATAGAAAGTAAGAAAACTTCTTTTTGAATAGAATAAACACAGCTAATTACTCTTGCACCACCAGATTTACCTTTGTTTTTGCTTTTAATAGCTACTCTTATTTTATAACAATTATTTCCTAAAGGCTTGCCTTGTTCTGGGTTTTCGCAAAGACTATTATTTAAAAGAGTTAAATCTTCTTTTAATGAATGATATTTTTTTATTAATCTTTTTGCTTCCTTTTGAAAATTAAGAACAGGGATAATTTTATAACTCATTTAAAAACTCGTTAAGTGATTTTTGTTTCTTCTTTCCTGTCTTAATAAGTTTAACTTCTTTAATAGCATCTTTTATTCCTTTTAATATTTTTTCATTAGAAGGCTCGCTATCTTCTATTTTAATATTAATTTCATTCAATATTCTATTCCATTCATTAATAGGAATAATAACAGCAATAGGAATACCTTTACTATTTGATATGTAATTAATATGTAAATTCATATTACTATTATTAGTATTTGTTGCTTTGCAAATATACAATTTTTTTTATTGAAGTTAAAAAGCAGAATTAAAAAATCACTAACTTAAACTCATGTTGGGCGAAGGACTTAAAAAAATGTAAAACATAAAACAAAAAAAGCCAAACCCTCGCTCTGTAAGAGCAACTTGAAAAATAATAATATCAGTTGCATGCAAACCTAAGCACTAAAAACATTTCCGAGCCAGCCGTATCCCATCGTTGTGCAATCCCGAAAGCTTTCTTGAGCAACTTCGCACCAAATAAAAGTAGGGTTTAAACCAACAAAAACGTATTACACTTTTAATAAATCATTTGTAACTGTAGTTAAACAACTACTTTTTCTTTAGCTTATTTTTTAACAATACTATAAACTTAAATTTAGGTTTAAATTCAAGTAGCTTCTTCAATAAATCAAAATATAAGGTTAAATATAAAAATATTGAAATGGTCCAAAGAATTATAATATTTAATGTAAAAGTGTTTATTTTCTTTCCAAAAACGAACTTAATAGGAGAGAAGAAGTGGGCCCTTATTCCTATAAATCTATCATTTGGTGGGTATAAATAAACTTTGTCCATGTTTTGAACTAAGGTATTATTAAAACGAAGAATTTTGTCTTTGGCAGCCGAATTTTTCATTATCTCTACCAAATTTTCATTATAATAATTGTCTTCTAATTCGGTATATAATTTCCTCTTTTCAGGAGTATCCTTCATGTTTTCGGTCATTATATCTTTATTATCAGAAGCCGCATTATAGGTCTTATTGTAAAAATCTTTTATCTCTAATAAGTATTCTCTTGTATTTTCACTAATATCAATATTAAAATTTTTAGCAGTTAAACTATCAATAAATTCAAATTTAATGTATCTATTGCTTTCGCCATATTTCAGCTCTCTAGCTATTTCATTTTTAAGCAATTCAATGTCATCTGCAGGAAAATAAAACACAGTTTTGTTTCGTTTCGCATCATTATGTTTTTCTTTATAGTTATCTAAAATGCTTAAAAGCTTCGGGATATAAAAACTAGATTTATAATTACAAACACTAATAATTTGATTAATTTCATAAAACTGCTTTTCAAATTTATTTTCTTTAAACTGCTGAACAACAAGAGCTTCAAAAGCCCATCTGGCTGGTATAGCTTCTGCCATTAAAGGCGGATTTTCTTTTCCACCACCAATATAACTGTTTAATTTATCGAAGCTAAAAGTTCCACCACTCAATATCATTTGAGGTATTATTAATAATGGTATTAAAATGTAAATTGTTACAGCCGAATTCAATGCAGAAGATATGTTTAATCCAATCATTACGGCAACGCAACTTATGGTGAAAAGAACTATCCAATAATCGAAATACATACCTTGAATTTCCATAATACTATTGCCGATAATTGTAAATAGTAAAGTCTGAATAGCCGATAAACTAAACAAAATAAATACTTTAGACATTAAATAACTATTGCGACTAAGATTAAGAAATGATTCACGTTTTAATATCTTCCTATCTCTAAAAATTTCTTCGGCACTAACAGTCATACCAACAAAAAGAGCAACAATAACCGAGATAAATATAAAAGGAAATATATTATCGTTTAGTCTAAAAATATAGTGGTCGCTACTGTTTTTATTAATATATCGTACTATAAATGCAAGTAAAAACGCCAATAAAGGGCTTTCAATTAAATTGATTAATAAATATTGTTTATTACTAACTTTCGAATAAAAATCCCTTAAAGTATATATAATAAACTGTTTAATTTTATTAGGAACTTTTAATAAAGAAGGAAGAGTTGCTTTTTTATCTTCAATTTGTTCTATTTTATTGTTTTTCAGGTAATTGCCAGACCAAACTGTTGGCGAAACTTTTCTTTCGGGTTTATAATTACCATATTCATCAACTACCTTTTTTTCGATAATATTAAAAATCATTTCAGGGTTAACATTACCGCACTTAGGACATTCGCCGGTTTCTTTATCAACCTGCATATCCATAGTTTTAAAATAACGAACAGCTTCAACCGGATTGTCATAATAAATTAAGTAACCGCCTGTGTCTAAGATGATTACTTTGTCGAACATCTTATAAATATCAGAAGATGGTTGATGTATTACAACAAATACTAGTTTGCCATTTAGAGTTAATTCTCTTAATAAGTCAATAATATTTTCAGAATCTCTTGACGACAAACCCGAAGTTGGTTCATCTAAATATAAAATTGCAGGTTCACGAATTAATTCAAAAGCAATATTTAACCTTTTTCTTTGACCACCACTAATGGTTTTATTGGTCATAGGTGAACCAACTTTTAAATCTTTTTTCTCAAATAACCCTAAGCTTTTTAAAGTAATATGAACTTTTTCTATTATCTCGTTTTCGGTTAAATCATTAAAGCAAAATTTTGCATTATAATATAAGTTCTCGAAAACAGTAAGTTCTTCAATTAAAATATCATCTTGAGGAACATATCCAATTATACCTTTAATTTTATCTTTTTCGGTGTGTAAATTAATGCCGTTTATTAAAACTTCACCTTCGCTCGGAGTTTCAATTCCAGAAAGAACATTTAACAAAGTAGTTTTTCCAGAACCACTAGCACCCATTATACCAATTAACTTACCTTGCTCTTCAGAAATACTAATATTTCTTAAACCTAAAACTCCTGCAGGAAATTTAAAACTAATATTATTAGCATTAAATGAAAGTTCGGTTGTATTATCGTCTTTATGGAATTTAGCAACAACATCACTATAATAAATAGGTTTATCTTTAGGTAATCTTAAAATGCTACCATTTGAAAAAGCATAAACCTCATTTGAATTAATTTGCTGGCTGTTTAGAGTTAAATTTTCGTCGCCAATATATTTAAAGAAGTATAAATCAACACTATTAATTTTTAAAATAAAAGCAATTCCTTTTAAGTTTTGAGTAATTATTTTCTTGCTGTTTTCGTCACTCTTTAAATTATCAGGTCCAATAGTTAAAATATTTGAATTTTGGCCTAATACATTATAACTTTCAAAATCAATAGCATTTTCAATGTTTTTATAAGAATCTTCTGATTTAATTAAATCATTAAAATGTTCATATTTTAAGAATAAATCAATAATTTGATTTTCTTCTTTTTCAATTTTAAAAACTTCGGCTACGGTATCAATAATAGCCATTCTTTGTTCTGTAAATTTTCTGTCAGAAACAATTAATTCGTATAAATTAACAAGAACAATAATTTTTTGTTTTTGAGATAAAGTCTTATTAATTTTTTTGCAAATACCAAGTATTTTAACCGAATCTTTAACAGATGTAAGGTTACTTGCACCACCTTCTTCTTCTTTATCTTTTTTCTTATCAAAAGCAAATGAATCAAATAAATCTAAATATTCTTGAACAAGTTCAGGACTTATTCTGCGTTCTAAAAAAAGTTTTATGTATTCTCTTTCTTTATCTTTAACGCCACCATCTTGTTTAGTTAATAATGCAAATAATTGCATCAAGGCTTTTAAAATTTCTTCACTCATTTTTTTATAATTTTTAAATCGGCTCTTCTGTTTTTTTGTCTTCCTTCTTCAGTTTCATTACTGTCTTTAGGAAAATCATAAGAATGACCAATATATATTAATCTAAATCTGTCGATATTTTTGTCATAAATATATTTACATATAGCTCTTGCTCTGTCTTCTGATAGTTTCTTGTTAAAATTATAAGTTCCAACATTACATGTATGACCAGATACTTCTACAATTATGTTTGGGTTTTCTTCCATAAGTTTAACTATTCTATCTAATTCAGGATAAGAGTTTGGTTTAACAATAGATTTCCCGAAGTCGAAAAATATATTTTGTAATGTTATAACGCTTCCTGTGTCAATAGGTTTTATATTTATATCTTTATTTACAATTAAATTTGAATCGGCAGTTTCTAAATCGATTTTATCAGAATGGAATAAATAACCATCTTTAGTAACAACCATTGCATAAATTTTACCCGAATTCAAATAAGCTTCATAGTCACCAGTAAATTCATTTGATATAGTTGTTGTTATAACTTTATTGTCATTAATATCACTAAACTCAATGTTAGCACTTGTTGGTTTGCTATATTTATTGTAAATTCTACCTTGAATTTTAATTTTTCTGTCAACAAAAATATGTTTTTCAAAATACACCGGCTCTAAATTTCTAGGGAATTTAGAAATAAAGCAGTCGAATTTAAAATTTTCACTTTTGTATTTAACAGCTTCTTCATAAGTATCAAAATTTAATAAAGTATATTTATAAATATCATTAACTTTATAAATTGAGATAGGGTCTGTAATATTCAGATTTTTCTTAATAATAGAAGGGTCAAATAAATTGTATCCAGCAGCTATTTGAACTCGATAAACATAATTAGAGTTTTCGTTCGGATTAACTGTAGCTGTTACAGATTTGCTTATTGAATCAATTTTTTTAGCTTTTTCAAAAGAGTTAATAAATTGATATTGCCCATCAATTAATTCAATAACAGTACTATTAGGTGTTTTAATGTTTTCGATTTGATAATTATAAGCTTCTTCTTTATTATCGAAAAGCATTACAATAAATTTATATTGATTTCCTACCTTAATTAAGCTAACTTGGTCTTTTATTTTTAATTCATCTCGAACAATATCAGGGTGTTTAATTTCAGTTAAATTAGCTACTTCAATTGTATATAAATTTAGTGAATTTATCTCTTCAACTTCTGTCGAAATATCTGTGTCAGACGATTTCAAGTCTAATTTAATTAAAGTGTCTTTAGCTATTTCACTTTTTTCAAATGGGTCTTCTTCAACTTTATTATTAGCTACCTCAATGGTTTCTGAAATATTAAATTTATTTTTCAAATCAATATTAATTTTAATCCTTTCTTTTTTATCTTTTTTAAATGTTGAAATGATTATGGTATCAGAATAATTAGTTTCATTGTAAGCATATATTTTAATTGTAGATTTCGGAGGTATTCCCGCTAGAAATAATCCTTGCTCGTTTGATTGTGTAATTTTAACAGTATCTTTATTATTGAAAATTATAATATTTGAGTTTGGTGCAATATTATTGCTAATCAGTGTTTTTCCTATACAAATTAAATCATTTTTATTAATTACAGTTTTTGCTAAAAGTTTGTTTAGCAATTCTTCTTCATTTATTTGAAGGACATGAATTTTAGGATTCTTTTGAAACGATTTTTTTGAATCTCTTGCTAAAGGTATGTTTTTCTGAATATAACCTTCTTTTTTTAAATTTAATGAGAAATCATTAATTGGAGAAAGAAGAAAGAAAAAATCTCCATTTAAATCAGTTTTAACAAAACCACACAATTCTTTTTTATCGTTAAATAAGCTAACTTCAGCATTAGCTATTGGGTTATTATAGTTGTCAATAACTTTTGCATTATAATCTTCAAAAATCATTTCACCACCTTCGGCAACTATTTTATATTTTTTTCTTGTATATAATGTTGTGTCTAAATTGTAAAAACCCAAGCTATTCGTGTAAATCTGTTTTACTAAATTATCATTTTCATATAAGCTAACAACAGATTTTTTTACAGGATAGTTAATCTTTGTGTATTTACGCCCATCTTTATTGTCTTGAGTTAAACTTCTTTTTATATAACCATCAAAAGAAATATTTTCCATTTTAGGGCTAATTTTTATCTCTAAATGTTTATTGTCAGATATATTTGTTTGAACCTCAATGTCAACTTTATTAGTTACCATTTCTTTTCTTTCAACTAAACTTGCCAATTTATTATCTGGAATTGAAAATGTAAATTTCTTTTCAGTTTTATCTTTAATAACTGGAGTGAGTTCAGCTTCCGTTTCTTTATTATCTACTTTATAAACAGCATCATTAAAAAAACTTTCATCTTTTATCGAAAAATTATTCATATCTATTGTTAAATAAATATTATCATTTTTAATAAAAGTATAAATGTCTTCTAATCCAATACCATTAAACCTATCAGATGAGAAGAAGCCTTTATTAGTATTAGGTATTCTCGAAAAACAAAAATCGTTTGCAATTGAGTTTATTGGCGGTTTAAGGTTTTCAATATTTGTCCATTTCCCATTTTTTAGAGAAGCTTTAAAAATATCTTTTTTACCTAATCCAGGGTGAGCATCTGACGAAAAATATAAAATTGAATCTTGATAAATACTAGGCCACATTTCATTTCCAGTTGTATTTACTTCTTTGCCTAAATTAACCGGAGCACCCCATGTTCCATTATTATCTTTTACAGTAACATATATATCAAATCCACCAAATCCACCAGGCATATCAGAAGTAAAATATATCTTTTTTGAATCTTCAGAAATACTTGGATGAGCAATAGAATAATCGTTGCCGAATGAGAATGCTTTTGAAGGAGTTGACCATGCTAAATCATTACGCTTACTTAAAAATATATTTAATGTAGAAGTGATAGTGTTATCTTTATTCGCATTAGTACTTCTTACAGTTTTTGTTAAATATGCTTCTTTTCCAAATTTTGCAAAAGTTGCAGGACCTTCATGGTATGGTGAATTTAAAGTTTTTAATAAAGTTTTATTTTCAGCAATAAATGGTTCAATGTTTAAATCAACAAAATAAAAATCGAGCAAGTTACCAGAACCTACACCCGAAAAATCAACTAGTTTTTTTGTGCTACCATCTCTTGAAGAGCAAAATATTAAAGTGTCTTTACCTATTAGTGTAGGTGCAACATCAGATGTGGTTGTATTTATTTGAGTGAAATTTTTAACCTTATAAGTTTCGCCTTCTATTAGCCATTCTTCTGCTAATCGGCACGATTCAATATATGTATCAACAATTTTATCAGTAGGGACACTTTTTTTGTAATCTTGAAAAACCATAATGGCTTCGTCGTATTTTGCACTACTTCTTAAAGCATTAGCATATTCAAAAATATAAATAGGTTCCTTTTTACCGTATGTCTTCCATAAATTTTTGTAAATTTCTTCCGCTTCAAAAAATTTACCTGTTTGTTTATAGCAATTGGCTAATTTTAATGAGGCTTCTTTTTTTATTTTACTATCACTTGAAACAATATCTTTTAAATAATAAAATATAGCATCTTCATACATGTCTCTATTATAATAAATATCTCCTTTTATAATATTACTCTGCCCATAAGTTTTTATATGGCAAAATAAAAAAGAAATAATTGATATTATAATAAATAATTTAACCCTCATATTATCTTGTGTAAATAATTGGATTTAACTCTTTTAACCCTGCAGTTGGTAATAATTTAATATTATAAATTAACATAATTTCATGAGCTCCTTTTGAGTAACTAGCTAATTTTGATAATGTAAAATCATAAGAATATCCAATACGATATGTTCCTTCTTTATTACCAACACAAAGTAATAAAGCTAAAGCATCTCCAGACCTATATAATAATCCGGCACTAAACATTTTTTTATAATTGTATTTTGCAGCAATATCAACTTGCATAGGGCAAGACCTTGTTTTTTTTAGTAAAATATATGGCTCAATATTTATTTCTTTATCTAGTTCAAATTGATTTCCGAAAACTAAATAGTGGTGTTTGTAAAAATGCTGATAATCACTAGAATTATCTTCATTAATAGAATTGCTTTTAATTAAATGTTGAACAGAGTAACCAGCATATAAAGTTTCAACTTTATAAAATAAACCAAATGATGCATCAGGGTATGTTTTACTATCAATATTTTGAGGAATAGAATTATCATACTCTTTATCAGCAACAATTAAACTTCCAAAATTAACACTGTAATTATAAATACCTCCTTCGATTCCCATCGATAATTTACCATTTCCTAATCCTATATGATAAGAATAAACAGCTAAAGTATTTAAGATATTAGTTGCTCCTAATTTGTCGTTATTTATCTTTAATCCAATACCCATAGTTTGACGTTTAATAGGTCGATGTAATGTGAAGTATTGAGTAGAAGGAGCTTTTTCGAACCCAACAAATTGTTGTCTTATGTTTAGCGTAGCATTTAAAATATTACTACTTCCTGCATAAGCAGAATTTATAAGAAATTTATCATTAGTATATTGAGTTAATAAAGGAATCTGCTGAGCATTTAATTTTACAGCAATTATTGAAAATAAAAATATTATAAGTATATATAATTTATTCATAAATTAACGATTAATCATAACAAACCCTTTATGAAGAGGAAATCCTTCTCCTAATTGTAAAACATAATAATATGTTCCATTTGGTAATTCTTTTCCATTTTTTGTTTTTCCTTCCCATTCATTGTTATAAGGATTTGCTTGATAAACAACATTTCCCCATCTATTGTATATTGTTAATTGATTAGTAGTGAAATAACTAACATTTGGAATTTTAAACCTATCATTTATGCCATCTTTGTTTGGTGTAATAATTTGAGGTATTGGGCCTGTTATATCTTTTAAACACAAATCAACTATAATAATTTTAAATGCTGAATCATAACATGCTATATTTTTTGCAATAACTTTAAAAGTTTGTGTAATATTAGGTGTGGCAGTAGGATTGTATATACAACAATCACTTACACTGTCTTCTGGAAACCATTCGTATGTTACTCCACCAGTAGCTGCAAACTGAACTATATCACCTATACATATTGTTTCGCTACCACCAATATTAACATCAGGGAAAATTGTATCAACTTCAATTTCAATGCTAATAGCATCACTTAAGCAGTTGTTGTAATTACTATAAACACTAATGTTTTGTGTTTTTGTCGGATAAATTGTTATTTCTTCTCCTACTAAACCGTTGCTCCATTCAAAAGTAATTCCTGCAAGAACAGTATCAACACTTGCGTTTAATACTACTGGTTCTCCAATACAAATAAGTGTGTCTTCGCTAGAAACATTTGGAGTTATTATTGGATTAACTTTTACTCTTATAGTGTTTGATGTATCACTTAAACAGCCATAAATATTTTCACCTATAGCTTTAATTGAATTAGTAAAACTTAAACCTTTATTTCTGTAAATTGATTTATTTCCTTGTTGAATTATATTATTTGAATCTAAAAATACATAATTAGCCAAATTTGCAGGTAAAACATTAAAAATTGCCGAATCGTTTTCGCAAATAGTGGTGTTATTAACATTAAGAGTAATGTTGGTTTTTGGTAAAATAGTAGTGTTTATTGCATTTGTAAAATTGCTAATACAACCAAATGAATCTATTGCAAACGCACAAATACTATCAACATTATTAATATCAGTTACTTTTAAATTTGTAATAGAATAAGTGTTGTTGATATCATTTTGTTTTTCAACTTGTTTGTTTCTAAATATAAAGGTTTCAAAATTAGTATTGTTTACAGTAAATGTTAAATTTTCTTCTTCGCAAATACTGTTATTGGCATCAGAACTTGTTAAAGAAACAACAGGAACATTAATTACTATTGTATTAATGATATTTGAATTATAAAAACAATTTGCATTTATAGCTTTCATGTATATAGCAGTGTCTTTAAAAATATTATTTAATGTGAAAATATTTGAAGTTGATTCATCAATAAGATTTGTTCCACTATATAGTCGGTATAATTCATAACTATTAACCGAACCTGTATATATTATTGGTTTGTTTGGGCAAATTGTATCTTTGTCGCTAGATAAACTAACTATAGGTATTGGTAAAACATCTATAATAGTGTATTTTGTAGCAACGGGACAAGTAGGAATTGTCGTGTTTTTAACAGTTATACTCAAAGTATCTTTACTTAAAGGAGATGATTTAAATGTAGTTTTATCGTTTTCGGTAGTTTCATCCCAAACAATCGAATAATCATTAGCACTAACCGGATTGGTGATATTAATAGTTATTTCAGAACTATCTCCTAAGCAAATTGTATCTTTTAAAGGATGAGTAAATGTAATTGCTGAACACAAATCAGATTTACAAGTAGTTGGATTACCTGTCCATATTGTTGAAGAAGCACTATTCCCACAAGGAGTATTGCCTAATGCTATAACAGAAATATTTGCTAATACATCATTTGCAACACTAATGGTGTGAGAGGTATCTCCATTTGCAGAAATATATGAGTTTCCGTTTACACTAACTATATATCCATTAGCTTTTGGTATTTTGTCCCAAACAAATTCAATAGAATTATCAGTTGTTTCGCCACAGTTTACCTGAGGAGCAGTTAAAGGCTGTTTTGTTAAAATTTCAACAGAATCATTTATGCTAGTTAAACAACCATTATTAATTACATCTAATTTAAAAATATCATTATTGGTATAATTACTTGTTCTATAATATGGCTTGTTTCCTCTTTGAACCTCAATATTGTTTTTGTAAAAAATATATTGATCATAATTAGTTGGAGTAGCTTCTATGTTTATTGTTGAATTAACACAAACAGTATCATAGTTAGGAAATAAACTAATGTTCGTATTTGGATAATCAGTTACTTTAATATTAAAATATTTAGTTGAAGGGCTACATTCAGGGCTTTCTTCATTAAATACTCTAACATAAATAAAAGTGTCTTTGATTGGTAAAAATTTAAAGGTATTGTCATTTGTTTTTGCACCACCGTCCCACGATATACTGTAATTACTTAATGTGAAATTTGAAATAGATAGAGTAACTGAATCTCCGAAACAAACAGAAGTATTTGATGATTTTGTGAAATTATTAACTGTACAACTATTACTAGCACAAGTTGCTGTAGCGTATTCATAACTTTCTTGACAAGGATTTGGTCCAACGGGCTTAACTGTTAATGATACAAGAGAATTTGCTGTTAAACCATTAATTTGGTATGAATATGTATTTCCAACACTAAAAAAATCAATTGTATCATTAGCTGTAGCATAACTAATTTGATAACCTTGAGCATCATCAACAGGTTCCCATAAAAACTGAACGCTATTTGTTGTGCTATTGCCACAAATAACTTGGGTGTTTTGCAGAGGATCAAATAAATTATATGATATAGAATCAGAAAAATCTCCAATACAACCATTTTTTATTGCTCTTACTTTAAAATTGTTATTTGGGCCTAAAATGTTTGTATTATAAAACGGTATTTCAGATGATTGTAATAGAGTGTAATTATTGTAAAACTCGTAAGTGTCGTATGTATAAGGACTAGCTGTTAATTTAATTTCAGTGCCTTTGCATATATCACTACTATTGATATTATCGGCTAAACTAACAATAGGAGGTTCTATAGTAGTTACATTGCATATTTTTCTAACTGCAGGGCATCCAACTTCATTATTGTTGAAAACGCTAACTATTATTGTTTTTGAATTAGTAGCTTTATAAGTGTAGTTATCTGCACCTGGATTTACTTCACTTTCCCAAAAAATGGTGTAATTTGGAATTGTTACATTCGAAATTTCGAGAATAACATTTTCATTTTTACAAGCAATTAAATCGGGGGTTAAATTATAATTAAATCCAATACATGGTTCACTTTTACAAGTTGTGGCATTTAATGCTATTTCACTGTTTCCGCAAGGTTCATCTCCTAATGCTCTAACAAATACCGATGATTCAGTGTTTGGTGTAATTGTAATAGTGTGAGAAGTTGCTCCGTTAGATGGAACATAAGGAGCACCATCAACGCTAATTTCATATCCTGTTGCATCAACAATTGCATCCCACTTAAATTCAATTGAATTTGTTGTTGTTGTGCCGCAATTTACAATAGGTGTTTTTAACGATTCGTTAATTTGTGGTAAAATATAGCTATTAGATAAAGAAGTGTCACTTTCACAACCATTAATATCAATAGCTTTTACTTTAATCGCATTACCAGAAGCTTTGTTGTAGTCAATAACAGTTGTTCCAGGTCCATTTTGAATAGCATTAAAACCATCATAAAAAATATATTTTTCATAACCAGTAGGAACTGCATTAAGTTCGAGTGTGTCTCCATTGCATATTATTGCATCGTTAGGATCTGCCGAAATATTTATTACGGGTAAGCTATAAAGCGATAAAACAACTGTATCTTCAATCGTTGCCGAAGGACAATTATTTCTGTCAATAGCTCTTAAAAATACTTTATCATTATTGTTAAATGAATTTGAAATATAAGTGTTTGATGCATTACTTTGAACAATACTTCCATTTACATAAAATTCATATTTACTATAATATGTTGGAGTAGCTAATAGGGTTAATGTATCTTTATAACACAAATTTGTGTTATTGCCAATTATCTCCATGTGAACCGTTGATAAAGGGTGTACATAAATATATTGGGTATCAGTAGCTAAACAACCATCTAATTCAACGTTTAATATAATAGTTTTTTGTCCGCCAATATTCCATTTTACATCAAAAATACTATCTCCAATACTTGATTTGTCAAATTGATTGTTAAAATTCCAAGTATAATTAGCCCCAGGGTATTTAATGGTATCATGGTAAAAACGAATATTACTTAAAGCACAAGTTTGTTCCTTGTCATTAAAAATTTTAGCATAAGGCGTTTGTTTGCTTACAATTGTTTGTTGTGATTTATTTATACAACCATTAATGTTTTGTGCAGTTAATTCAATTGAAAATAATCCTGAGTTTATATAAGTATAATTAGATGGAGAAGCACTAGTATTAATATTTCCGTCGCCCCAATTCCATTCCCAAGCTGTAATTTGAGATGGGTTATTTGTAGTATTGAGAATGCTTATAGTTAATGGATTGCACCCAATAAGTGGATTAACTGTAAACTGTGGGTTTGGAACAGGATATATTTCTAGTAAATCTGTTTTTGTTAATTCTTTATAACATCCAAGATTTGATTCAACCCTAAGCCTAGGGCTTTTAAACCCTGATAGTTGAAAAAAATGACAAGGAGAATATTCAGTAGATGCAACTTCACCAGAACCAAAATTCCACAAATGGCTGTATCCAGCGAAATTATCAGATGTGTTAATAAAGCAAATACTATCAACTAATTGACATGCTTTAACAGTATCAACAGTATAAGAAACTTTTGGAACTTTATATGCCGTAACAAAAACAGAATCTTTATCTTTTAATCCACCAGCACAATTAACCGTTAAAAGAACCCAATAATTAGCATCAGTTTTGTTTACTGTGTCTGCATAAAATTCATGCAAAGGATGGTTGGTTGTTGAAGTAGAACCATCTCTAAAATCCCAAATTAAAGATTGCACACCGGTACTTGAAGTGCTATTGAATTGAATAGCCATAGGATAACCGCAACCAGTTAAATTGCTGCCAGAATTAACTCCTATTTTCGCATCGCACTGACTTAAAATATTGTTTATAAAAAAGCATAATGTAAAAATTATTATTAATACCGTTTTACGCATAATACTAAATTTATTTTAAGGGTCTTAATATAAAAAATAATTCACAAATATAATATAAAATTTTTTAGTTGTAAGTTTAGAAATTAGAAATATTTATTTTTATAGTATAGACAAATATTTGTGTGCGTGAAAGGCTTTACAAAAGAACAAAAAAATGAAAATAATATTTGTTTGTTGAAACTTTTTTTAAATTTTAAAGTATGTAAATTATAAACTTTTTCATTATTTATTACATTGTAAATCATTAATAATAAAGCAATAAAATATGGATACAAATAGAAAAGAAGGGGAAAAGATAGATATTGCTGATGCTGATAATTTTTTCAAACAAGTGTCTTCAATTTTTTCAGATATTGATAATAAAATTTTATTACTACATAATTGTTCTTCCGATGATTTTGCTTCTTTCAATAGTAGATTAAAGCAATATCATGATTTAGTAATGAAAATTAATAGCAATTCTGTAAATATACTAGAAACTATTGATAGTGATAAAACATCAGATTATTATACCAAATTAAATTTTTTCCATTATAAAATAAAAAAATATGTTGAGCACTTTGAGGTAAAAACAGAAGAACAAATACGTCAATTAGAGATTAGCTCAAGTATTATAAACTCGATGCTGCTTCCACTTAAAAATTATAAACAAAATTTAATTACTTTAAAATATCTTATTGCTAATTTAAAACTAAATATGCTTTATATTAATTTTTCTAGTAATTTAGAGCAGGAAGAAGATATTAAAAAAGTTGACGATGCAATTAAATGTGTTTTAGATTTATTACCAATTTTCGAAAAAGGTTTAGAAGAGTTAAAAGAAAATATATTTTTAACATTATTATCTCTTAAACAATTTAGAGACAGAAGTTCATTAAATTCTTTTATGATTTTACATCAAACAGATTACAGTTTAAATTTATTAAATGCAAAACATTCAACAATTGTTAATCAAGTGGTTGCTTTGCGTCAAAAAACAGCTGTTTGTTCCGAAAACGTAAGCAATATTGTTGTAAATCTTCAGTTTCATGATATTATTCGTCAAAAAATTGAACATGTTCAAACAACAAACAAAAAAGTATTTGATGATTTGATTTTAAAAGAAGATGGAAATGAAAATATTGGAATAAAAGCGTCTAAAATTAAAGATGTTGCCGAACTTCAAATAGCTCAATTATTACATACTAATCAAAAATATCAACTAGCAATAGAAACTATTGTTAAACAATTTTCTGATATAACCGATAAATTAACATCAGTTGTTCCTATTTATGAAAACATCGAAGATCAATTTAATTTTTCATTTAATGATACCGAAGAAGAACTATTAAGTGGTGTTAAAATAGTTAATAGCTTAACAAATGCTATTGATGATTTTTCAGTGAAAACGACAAATATAAAAGAGTCATTATCTTCATTAAAACAATTAGAAAGCAAACTTCATCAAAACAATAATATACTTAATGATATTGCTAATAATTTTATTTCTAATTATAAAAATGGTAAATTAGAAAATGAATTTAGCAAATTATCTACTTACCTAAAAAATGCTCAAAGTTTTCACAAACATCAATATGCATTACAAGATGCTTTTGCGAAAATTTGTAATGTTGGAGAAGATTTTTATGTTGTTGAAAATGATGATAATAAAAATTCTAACTTTAAAGATGAGTTAATAAATATAAATGATAAAGTTACCGAATTAGTTGGAAATATTAAATGCAATAATAAATTAATAACTTCAAATTTAGGTGATACTTATACTCTAAGTACAGATGTAGTTAAAGATATTAAATATTCAATAGAACAAGTTAAATACTATGACTACTTCGAGAGAATAATGGAAAATGAAATATTGTCAAATTTAAATATTTTATATAATGAAATTTCAAAGCAAATAAATTTAATATCTGATTATGATAAATCAGAATTTTTAAGTAGATTTGAATCTTTATATACAATGCAATCTGAACGCACTATCCATAAAAGTGTTAATGGTATGGGCGGGTTTGATGCTGATAATATAGATAATAACGATAACGAAGTAGAGTTTTTCTAATAAATTAAAAATATGTCAAATAACTTAATTGCAAATAAAACCACAGAAGAAAAAGGTTCAGTTAAACTTGTTTTAGAAGGCGAATTAACTCTGGCTAATGCAAGTGAAATAAAAAATATTTTTTCTGAAAGTGCTAATGAATATGAAAAAATTAATATTTCATTGAAAAATATTAAATCAATAGATTTATCATTTGTTCAATTATTAAAATCATTAAAAAATAATACATTAAAAAATAAAAAGAAACTAGAAATAGATTACGATTTATCACAAAATATTTTAGAATTACTTAATAATTCTGGAATAAATTTAAAAAAAATTATTGAATAATTTAAACATAGAGATAATGTCAAAAAAAGTTTTAATAGTAGATGATTCAGAAAGTATTTTAGAAATAGTTGGGTTTACTCTTGAGAACGCAGGATTTGAAGTTTTTAAAGGATGTGATGGTGTTAATGCACTTGAAGTTCTTAAAACTGCCGGTATTGTTGATTTAATAATAACCGATTTACACATGCCTAATATGGACGGAATAGGTTTTATTAAAGAAGTTAGAGCTCAAGATGATTTCAAGTTTACACCAATTTTATTTTTAACAACTGAATCTCAACAAGAAAAAAAGATTCAAGCTAAAGAGGCAGGTGCTACGGGGTGGATTATTAAACCATTTGCTCCAGATAAATTACTTGTTGCAATATCTAGAGTTTTAAGGTAAATAAATAAAAACGAAATTAAAAAATTAGAGTAGCTGTTTTTAAAAAAATAGTTTTCTCTTTAATACATAAAATATATGGATAGATTTAAAAAGAAATATCTTGAAGAGGCGAATGAGTTAACTACTAAATTAGAAAGTGCTTTATTGGGTCTTGATATTAATAATTATGAAGAGGGCTCTATTCAAGAAATATTTAGAATAATGCACACCATTAAAGGTAATAGTGCAATGTTTGGTTATAAACGTATAGAAGAATTTACTCATCATATCGAAAGCATATACGATCTTGTTCGAAATAATAAAGCTACATTATCAAAAGGAATTATGGACTTTTCTTTATTGGCTATTGATCATATTAATGTTTTACTTGAATATGAGAATGATTTGCCCGAAGAATTAAATTCAAAACACGAAGCTTTATTAAAGCAAGTAGTTAAACTAGCCGAAGATGTTGTTGAAGAAAAAAAAGCCGAAAAACCAAATGAAGTTAAACAACCTGAAAAAGAAGTTGAAATAAAGAGTAAAGAAGAAAAGAAAGAAGAAACTATTGTTATTGAAAATAAGAGCGATTCAAAAGTAGAAACTACCACTAAAAAAGAAGAATTTAATGTCTTCTATATTAATTTTGAACCTAAACCCGAAATTTTTAAATTTGGGAATAATCCTTTATTTTTAATTGAAGATATTACAAAGCTTGGAAAATCATTTGTTTATCCTAAGTTTGAAAAAATACCCGAATTAAAAGATATTACACCCGATTTATGTTTTGTTAGTTGGGATATAATTTTATACACAAATCAAGATATTAATGCAATTAAAGATATTTTTATATTTGCCGAAGATGATTGTATTATTGCAATTAATGAAATGGGTAAATATGCTAATCCCGATAATTTAATTATTGAAAAATACAATATTATTGGTAATAATGCTAAACATTTAGATATTGAAGTATTAAACAATATTCTAAAAAACCCTTCTTATGAAATTATTGCAGAACTAAAACAAACTAATTCTAATAATATAAAAGAAGAAATAGTTGTTGAAGTTAAAGAAGAAATAGTAATACCAGAACCTATAGTTGAAGTAATACCAAAAATAGAAATATTAGAACCTAAAGTTGAAAAAACTATTTCTAAAATTAAAGATACAGAAGCATGCAAAAAAACTAATAATAAACCAGATGCTATTTCAAAACACAAAGATGCTGCAATTTCAAGCATTCGTGTTTCTTCCGATAAGTTAGATAGTTTAATGAATCTAATTAGTGAAATGGTTACCTTGCAAGCTCGTTTATCATTGTATGCCCAAGAATCTAAAGATACTGAATTATCTGTTATTTCAGAAAATCTCGAAAAAGTTTCTCGATTACTAAGAGATAATGCTTTTAGTATTTGTTTAATCCCTCTTGAAAGCATAATAACTCAATTTCAACGTTTAGTGCGTGATGTTTCAGCTGAACTTAAAAAAGATGTTCAGTTTATTACTAAAGGTACCGATACCGAATTAGATAAAAATATTATCGAAAGTTTAGGTGATCCAATAATGCACATTCTTCGAAATAGTTTAGATCACGGAATTGAATCTGCTGAAAAAAGAGCAATATCAGGTAAGCCTATCAAAGGAACCATAAAACTCGAAGCTTTTTATTCTGGCACTAATGTTTATATCGAAATTTCTGATGATGGTGGTGGTATTAATACTGATAAAGTTAGAGAAAAAGCAATTCAAAAAGGTCTTATAACTCAAGAGAGTACTTTGTCGCATAAAGAATTATTAGAACTGATTTTTGCTTCTGGATTATCTACAGCTTCAGCGGTTACAGGCTTGTCGGGACGTGGCGTTGGAATGGATGTAGTGAAAAGAAAAATTAAAGATATTAGAGGTGATGTAGAAATTGAATCGCAATTGGGCGAAGGAACAAAAATTACAATTAAACTTCCTTTAACGCTATCTATAATTGATGGGCTCTTAGTTCAAATCGGAAATACATTATACATTATACCACTAACTGTTGTTAATTTTATTTTCTCTGCTCCTAAATCTAGTATTAATAAATATAATGACTTAATTGTCCATAATGGCGAAGAATTACCATATATTTATTTGCGTGATGAATTTAAAGAGCAAGATGATGATAATGCTTATTTGCAATTTGTTGTAGTTAATTATAAAGATTTTAAAGTAGGTCTTGTTATAGATAAAGTAATTGGTGAATATCAGGCAGTACTTAAACCTATCGGAAAATTATTTAAAGAACAAGATTTTATATCGGGTGCAACAATACTAGGCGATGGAACAATTGCTTTAGTTCTTGATACAACTAGAATAGTTAAGGAATTTGCTAGTAAACAAATGTTATTAAACCAAAAACAAGCGTAAAATTATAATAAGAATATAGCTAATTTAATTTAAAACACACTTATAACTATGGATGAACCAAATAAATTAAATTCGTATTTGTCTTTTAAACTCGGAGAAGAGGTCTATGCAGCTAATGTTAGCAAGGTTCTTAATATCCTAGAGATGACAAAAATCACGAAAGTTCCTAAAGCTCCTGATTATATGAAAGGGGTAATTAACTTGCGTGGAACAGTATTACCTGTTATTGATACCAGAATTAAATTTGGATTATCGGCAACTGAATTATCAATAAATACTTGCATACTAGTATTAGAGATAGTTGTAGAAGGCGAACATCTTCATGTAGGCGGATTGGTAGATGCAGTACAAGAAGTGTTAGAAATTGAAGAACATCAAATATTACCGCCACCAAACTTGGGCAATAGATATCGTTCTGAGTTTATTAATGGTATGTATAAAGTAAACGATGAACAGTTTATAATGATGTTAGATATGGATAAGATATTTAATTCAGAAGATATATCAATATTAGGACAACAAGCTTCAAGTATAAATATAAAATCAATAGAAGATGCAAAAGAATAGCTATGTTATGCCTGTCACACTGAGCAAAGCTTTCTGTCACCCTGAGCGAAGCGAAGGGTCTAAGATGCTTCACTTCGTTCAGCATGACAACAACTGTCATACAGAGCAAAGCTTTTGTCATACTGAGCGAATCTTTTGTCATACTGAGCGAAGCGAAGTATCTAAAACAAAATATCACCCTAATCAAAACGAAGGGTCTAAAAATGTAAACTATTAAAATAAAATATAACAATTTAAAACAACAAAATTATGCTAGACAAATTAACAATCAGACAAAAATTATTGGCAATTGCTTTTGCAATAGTTTCATTCATAATTACTTTAGGTGCTGTTTCTTATTACGGTCTTAATAAAATTTTAGATTACCAAGATGAAGCAGCTTCTGTTCAATTACCTTCGGTTCACGATATAGGCGTAATGAATAAGTCTTTATCAGATGTAACTTTGGCAGAGAGACTACTTGCTAATAGAAGAATAATTGATCCTAGTGTTAGAAAGGTACAATATGTTTTTATTGATAGTGCTATTTCAAGATTAGATAAATATTGGAAGGAATATGAATTATTACCAAAATCAAAAGAAGAAGAGATTGCATGGAAAAAATTTGTTCCAATTTATACTGAATGGAAAAAAGAACACTATGAATTTATACAATTATCAAGAAAAAAAGACGAAATGTTAGCTTTAAATGTATCAGCAGACGACACAATGATGATTAGTTTAGATAATAAAATATTGAATCAACTGATGGGTGAAAGGGAAGATTTTTTGAATGCTAATAAGTTGTTAGATGAAGTTTTAGATATAAAGATGCAAGTAGCTTCTGAATCAGATATATTAGCAGATGCATCAGCTTCAAATATAATTAATGTAATTATTATTTTAATTGTTTTTGTTTCATTATTGGCATTTATATCGGTATTGATATTGTCGAGAAACATTCAAAATATTATAAAATCAATAGTTGATGAATCAAAACGTTTATCAAAATCTGCTGTAGATGGTAATTTAAAAGAAAGAGGAAATGCCGAAAAAATTAACTTCGAATTCAGAGAAATAGTAGTAGGTATAAATCACACCTTAGATGCATTAATACAACCATTAAATATGGCGGCATATTATGTAAATAGAATATCAAAAGGAGATATGCCCGAACAAATTACCGATAATTATAATGGTGACTTTAATGAAATAAAAAATAATTTGAACTCAATGATTGTAGCATTAAATAATGTTACCGAAAATGCAAAACTTATATCATTAGGAAATTTAGATGTTGAAATAAAACTTCGTTCAGATAAAGACGAATTAATGCGTTCATTACAAAATATGGTAAAAGCCTTCCAATTAATCTCTGGCCAAGCAAAACAATTAGCTAAAGGAGATTTAACAGTAGTTCTTAAACCACGTTCAAATGAAGATGAGTTGGTAATATCATTAGCAGAAATGGTAAAAGCAGTATCTGATGTAGTATCACAAGTACAATTAACAGCAGATGGTATAGCAAGTGCTTCGCAAGAAATGAGTGCAAATGCACAACAAGTATCGCAAGGAGCAAGTGAACAAGCAAGTGCAGCCGAAGAGGTGTCAAGTAGTATGGAGCAAATGGGAAGCAATATTCAACAAAACACCGATAACTCACAACAAACCGAGAAAATTGCAATAACTGCGGCACAAGGAATGGAAAAAGTTAAAGTGTCATCAGCAGATAGTTTAAAATCAATAAAAGAGATAGCAGAGAAGATTAAAATAATTGGTGATATCTCATTCCAAACTAACATACTAGCATTAAATGCAGCAGTTGAAGCAGCAAGAGCAGGTGAACACGGAAGAGGTTTTGCTGTAGTAGCAGCAGAGGTTCGAAAACTTGCAGAACGCAGTAAAATTGCAGCCGAAGAAATAGATGTGCTTTCAAAATTAAGTGTAGGCGTTACTCAAGAATCTACTACATTAATGCAAGCAATAATTCCAGAGGTAGAACGAACTGCTAGGTTAATACAAGAGATATCGGCAGCAAGTATTGAACAAAATAGCGGAGCAACTCAAATTAATAATGCTATTAATCAGTTGAATCAGGTAACGCAACAAAATGCTGCAGCATCAGAAGAGATGGCAACAAGTTCCGAAGAATTATCAAGTCAAGCAGATCAATTACGTGAACTAGTAGGTTTCTTTAAAGTAAATGATAGTGATATTAAACAAAAAAGATTATTAGAGAATAAAAGCAAAACTCTTGGAGCAAAATCTGAAAAATATCATAATTTAAGATCCGAAAATGTTGTTAAATCATCACATTCAGGTGTGAAATTAAATTTAGATACAAAAGATTCTGATTTTGAAAAGTTCTAAAATAAATTAATGCAGTTTCACTTAATGCTCAATAATTTTGCATTAAGTGAAACTTTTTATAGATATTGTAATTAAACGTGATTTACTATGAGTAAAATTAAAGTTTTTATAGTTGACGATGCAAAAGTAACTAGAATAGGATTAGCACATTTACTAAATAATAGTAATGAATTTGAAGTTATTGCCGAAGCTGATAATGGAAGCCAGTTTTTAGCCATGTTGTATTCTAAATTTCCTGATATAGTTTTAATGGATATAAATATGCCAGTTCTTAATGGTATTGACGCAACTAAAGAAGCTATTAAAAAATACCCTGAACTAAAAATAATTGCTTTAACTAATTTTGATGGAGAAGAGTTTGTTGAACCGATGGTTAGTGCAGGAGCAAAAGGTTTTTTAATGAAAGATGCCGAGTTTTCTGAGTTAAGAAGGGCTATACTAACCGTTTCGGAGAATGGAACATATATTACTCCAAAGTTAGTTTCTTGCTTAAGAAAAGAAGTTAAATCGAAAGAAATTGTAAGTAATATACATATAAATACACTAGAAAAAAAAGTGCTAAATTTATTGAGTGAAGGTAATGCCCTGCCACATATAGCCTATTTATTAAAAGAAGATATTGAAACGGTTGAACAAAATTTTCTTAATTTGTTGAAACAAACTAATACCAGAAATGCTGTTGCTTTAGTTTTATTTGCTTTTAAAAATAAAATGGTGTAGATTAATTACGAATGCTTTATTAAAACAATAGATGTTTAAATTATGTCAATAACTATTTAGATGTTGGCAAACATTGAAAAAACAGCACGATGATACAAATTGACGGTTATTTAAATATTAGAGAAACAGGGAAAAAACTGGCCTTAAAGATACTCGAATATAATAAAGATAGTAAAAATGCAATGATTTATGCAGGGAAATTATTGGATTTTTGGAATGGAGAATTTATGGTTTTTGATAGAGATGAGGATACAGATATTTTAATGGATTTTTTGATTTTTGAGAAAAACAAACAAGGACAAAGATTGATTAATTTATTCTATGATAGCGATATAGAGTTGTCTGATTTAGAAGAAGAAATATTAGAAGGACAAGTTGATTATTATTCTTCATTATTCGAAATATTAACGATTGATATATCTAATTGCACTATAATATTAAAAGATTTATTAAATACTGGCAATCCTGATTTTACATTAATGGATATCGCATTATCACAAACAGGTAGAACAGGATTATTGATTTATACAAGATTAATACCGATTAGAGAAATTAATATGACATCAGGAGTTTCATTTGTATTTGAACCAAAAGTAAAAGAAAAAATTCTTAATGACATATCATTAGAAAGATTTAAAAAGAGAAGAAAACTTAATTCGACTGATTTATTTATTCTAGCTAATAAAAAATGCAAATTGTACTGACTTGATATAGTTAAAATCGAGACATGATAAAATATCAACGTTTGCCAACAACGGTTTTGCGTAATGCGGGGTTGTGGTAAAACTTGAAAATAATTACAAAAAACAAAAACATCACGGTTGGAAAGAGAAGCGTTTCAAAGAAACAGCACAACGCAAAGCTACAGCCTTTATCAGTATATACACAAGATAAAAATAAAAACAAACTATCCTAGTAAAATTTATTATTAGCAACGATAAAATACGAATAAAAGCAAGTAATCCCGATACATTTTTAAATATATAGTAATTAGCATGTAGAAAAAAGTCTATTTTTATATGTAAAAATTAGAAAATAGTTTATAATTTTGTGTTTTAAAACATAAAATTTATATTAGGAATGAAAATAAGTGAAAAACTAGAGAAAGGGAATATTTATAAGCTTATAGCTAAAAAATATCGCGTAACACCTAGCTACGTATCTTATATAGCAACAGGCCAGAGAAATCCAACAAAGAAAAAAGGGTTAGTTGTTCTGAATGAATTAGAAAGAATAGCTGGAAATTTCTACGAAGAAGCTATTCAAAAATAAAGGAGCACAAGGCTGGCGCGGATTTGTAATCCGTGCCTTGTTTTGCAGAAACTTAATTATTACAATGTTCGGCATTGCCGACCGCAGACCTTGTTTTAGCGGCTTTAAAATAAAACAGGCTGAAGGACTGTAAGAGCAGCTTAATGTTTTTATCGCTTTTGTTCTGTTGGACTTCGAAGAAGTCCTTAGGTTTGTAGCCATTAATTTGGCTACAAACCTTTGACCCCATAGGGGTCTTACTAATTTTTGTTAGTTTACAAACTAACTTTTATTTAGTACGAAGAAATATTCTCTTTACACCACTAGGATGCTTCACTCCGTTACCAATGACAAATTTTTTAAGTGATTGATTCTCAGCTGTATTGTGTTGTCATTTATATTCAAGCATTTTTTTAAATGTCGTGTCTCAGCATGACAAAACATTCATAATGAATGGCGCGGAAATGTTTTCCGTGCCAATTATGTTTG
>CAZJKL010000047.1:0-25326 GCA_964546655.1 uncultured Bacteroidales bacterium
AACACAATGTTGCAATCAATTGGCGGCAAAAAAATCAACTGAGTTTGGTCAGAATGAAAATAATTGTAAATTTGTAACTGTTTGACAGATTTGTGGTAGTTACCGCCAACTGTAGCAACATAAATCCGATAAATATAAATTGAAAGAAGAAAAAAATCATTTCATTTTTCTATTATATAAACTAAATCATATAAAAATTACCAAAATTTTATATTTTTATAAAAAATTTAAAGTTTAATAAAAAATTAATGATTTTAAAAACACCAAACAAACGAAAAATTATTAATGACCCCATATATGGTTTTATAAATATTCCTTATAATACAATATTTGATTTAATTGAACACCCATATTTCCAAAGATTAAGAAGAATAAAACAATTAGGTTTAACAAGTTTAGTATATCCAGGAGCAAATCACACAAGATTTCATCATGCACTTGGAGCTATGCATCTTATGACTCAAGCAATTGAAGTTTTAAAATCTAAAGGAATAACAATAACAGATGAAGAATCTGAAGGAGCAACAATCGCAATATTATTGCATGACATGGGTCATGGCCCGTTTTCACATTCATTAGAAAACAACATAATTAATGGTATTGAACACGAAGAAATATCATTAAGATTTATGAATGAATTAAATAATCAATTTAAAGGCAAATTAGATTTAGCTATAAAAATTTTTAAAAACGAATACCATAAAAAGTTCTTACATCAGTTAGTTTCAAGTCAGTTAGATGTTGATAGGCTCGATTATTTATGTCGAGACAGTTTCTATACAGGGGTATCCGAAGGCGTAATTGGCCACGATAGAATTTTAAAAATGCTTTATGTAATAGACGATAATTTAGTTATTGAGCATAAAGGTATTTATTCTATCGAAAACTTTTTAAATGCCCGCAGATTAATGTATTGGCAGGTTTATCATCATAAAACTGTTTTATCGGCCGAAATTTTAATTAACAATATATTAAAAAGAGCTAAAGAATTAGCAAGTCAATCATATAATTTATTTTGCACACCTTCTTTTTCATATTTTTTATATAATAAGATAGAGAAAAAACAATTTTATGAAGACAAAAATATTCTTGAAAACTTTGCTTATCTTGATGATAATGATATAATTGCATGCATTAAAGTATGGATGAAATCAGAAGATTTTATATTGTCACATCTTTGTAGTAACTTAATTAACCGAAACTTATATAAAATAGAGTTTAGTAATACTAAATTTGAATCAAAAGATATTGAAGGATGTAAAAAGAAAACATTTAGTCTTTATAATTTAGAGAAAGAAGAAGATATTAATTATTTTATTAAAACCGATAAAATTGTTAACAATGCATATTGTACAAAAGAAGGAGAAATAAAAATTTTATTCAAGGATAAACTAGTAGATTTTGCGGACTTTTCAGAAGATATTAGTATAAATATATTATCTAAGAATGTTGAAAAATATTATTTTTCTTATCCTAAAAACTGTAAATCTGTATAAATATTAAATTTTTTTTTAAATTTGTGTAAAATTTGTTAAAATTAGATAGTTTAATTATATAAAACAAAATAGAAAATTATATCTAAATGAAATATACTGCAGAAGAAATTTCGAAAATTCTTAATGGAAAATTAGTTGGAAATTCAAAAGTTGAAATAACTAAATTATCTAAAATTGAAGAAGGAGAAGCAGGGTCTATTACATTTTTAGCAAATCCACAATATACTCAATATATATATGAAACCAAAGCATCTATAGTTGTAGTAAATAAGGATTTTGTTTCAGAAAAGGAAATTGTACCTTCTTTAATTTATGTTGAAAATGCATATCAATCTTTTGGTAAATTACTCGATCTTTTTAATGAATTAAAAGTTAATATTGTTGGTATAGAAGAACCTAGCCATATTTCAAACACGGCAAAAGTTGGGGAGAACTGTTACATAGGTGCATTTGCTTATATTGGAGATAATTCAATAATTGGCAATAATGTAAAAATATTTCCAAATGCATATATAGGAAGTAATGTTAAAATTGGAGATAATACAATTATATATTCAGGTGTTAAAATTTATACAGATTGCTGTATCGGAAATAATTGCACAATTCATGCAGGAGTTGTTGTTGGTGGAGATGGATTTGGTTTTGCAACAGAATCAAGCAATTTACAACAAAAAATAGCTCAAATCGGAAATGTAATTATAGAAGATAATGTTGAAATAGGTTCAAATACTACTATTGATAGAGCAACTTTAGGCTCAACAATTATTAGAAAAGGTGTAAAAATTGACAATTTAGTTCAAATTGCACATAATGTTGAAATAGGTGAAAATACAGTTATTGTATCACAAGCAGGTATAGCAGGTTCTACAAAAATTGGTAAAAATTGTATGATTGGTGGTCAGGTTGGAATTATAGGACATCTTATTATTGCTGATGAAGTTAAAATAGCAGCACAATCAGGTGTTGGTGGAAGTATAAAAGAAAAAGGAGCTATTGTTCAAGGTTCTCCTGCTTTTAACATAAATCAATATCGAAAATCATACGTTATTTTCAAAAACCTTAATTCAATTAATGAAAGAATAAATACATTATTAAATAAAAACAATAAACTTTAAATTTTTTATCATTGGAAAAGCAAAAAACAATAAAAAATACAGTTACAGTAAAAGGAGTTGGGTTACACACAGGAAAAAATGTTACAGTAAATTTTAAACCAGCACCTATAAATCACGGATATAAGTTTAAAAGAATAGACTTACCTGATAGTCCTATTATTGATGCTAATATTGATTATGTAGTAAGCACAACAAGAGGAACAACATTAGAGCATAAAGGAATTACCATAGCAACAACCGAACATGCTTTAGCTGCTGTATATGGAATGGATATAGATAATATAATGATTGAAATTGATTCTACAGAATTTCCAATATTAGACGGTAGTGCAAGATTTTTTGTTGATGCTCTTGAAAAAGCAGAAATTGTTGAACAAGATGCAGAAAGAGTTTATTATGAAATAAACGAAAATATTACTTACACTGATACTAAAAACAGAATCGAAATTATTGCTTTCCCTGCAGAAAACTTAAAAGTTACTGCTTTAATTGATTTTAATTCTTCTGTTTTAGGACGTCAGCACGCAACTTTACACGACATAAAATTATTTAAAGATGAATATGCTTATTCTAGAACATTTGTTTTCTTACAAGAATTAGAATATTTATTAAATAATAATTTAATAAAAGGCGGAAATATTGACAATGCAATAGTTATTTCGGACAGAGAAATTGAAGAATCTGAAGTTGAATATTTATCAAAACTTTTTAATAAAACTAAGGTAGATGTTAAACGTATAGGTATTTTAAATGCCGAACTTCGAATTCAAAATGAACCAGCTCGTCATAAATTATTAGATTTAATTGGTGACTTAGCTTTAGTTGGCTATAAAATTAAAGGCAGAATTATTGCAACAAGACCTGGACATACTGCTAATTTCGAGTTTGGTAAAAAGCTGAAAGAAATTATCTTAAAGAATAAAAATAAAAATAAAGTTGCAACCATAACACCAGAATTTGATATATACAAAACACCGGTTTATACAATTAAAGACATTCAAAAAATATTACCACATCGTCCACCGTTTTTGTTAATTGACAAAATTTTAGAAATTGGGGATGATTATGTTGTTGGGCTTAAAAATGTTACAATGAACGAAAGCTTTTTCGTTGGACATTTCCCTAATGAACCTATTATGCCTGGTGTATTACAAATTGAAGCTATGGCTCAAGTAGGTGGTATTTTTGCTTTAAATACAGTTTCTAATCCAGCCGAATATTTAACTTTGTTTTTAAAAATAAATAATGTTAAATTCCGTAATAATGTTGTACCTGGAGATACTGTTGTTTTTAAATTAGTTTTGATGTCTCCAATTAGAAGAGGTATTTGCGAGATGAAAGGTGTAGCTTATGTTGGAAATAAAATAGTTACCGAAGGAGAATTATTAGCACAAATTATAAAGAAAAAATAAGATGAATCAACCATTAGCTTTTGTACATCCACAAGCAAAAATTGCATCAAATGTAGTTATTGAGCCTTTTGTAACTATACATAAAAATGTTGAAATAGGCGAAGGAACTTGGATAGGCTCTAATGTTACTATAATGGAAGGAGCTAGAATAGGTAAAAACTGTAGAATATTCCCAGGTGCTGTTATTTCAGCTATTCCTCAGGATTTAAAATTTGAAGGTGAAGAAACTTTATCTATTATTGGAGATAATGTTACTATTCGCGAATGCGTTACCATAAATAGAGGAACTTCTGCTTCAGGTAAAACTGTTGTTGGTTCTAATTGCTTATTAATGGCTTATGTTCATATTGCTCACGATTGCAAAATTGATAATAATGTTATTATTGCCAATTGCGTTAATATGGCGGGTCATGTTGAAGTAGGTGAATATGCAATTATTGGTGGTATTTCTGCTATTCATCAATTTGTTCATATTGGATGTCATGCTATGATTGGCGGCGGATCTTTAGTTAGAAAAGATGTTCCTCCTTTCGTTAAAGCTGCTAGAGAGCCCCTTACGTTTGTTGGTATAAATTCTGTTGGACTAAGAAGACGAGGTTTCTCATCAGAAAAAATTAACGAGATACAAAGCATATATAGAATACTATACCAAATGAAAAAAAACACATCTCAAGCACTTGAAATAATAGAGGCCGAATTAAAAGCTTCTTCAGAAAGAGATGATATCATTTTATTCATTAGAAATGCTTCTAGAGGTATAATGAAAGGTTATTATTCTTTTGAATAGTAGTTTTGTATTTTAATAATATATTGGTTAACTAATTAGTTAGCCTTTATTATTTATAAAATTTATATTTTGAATTATAAAAAAATAATATTATCCTTTTCACTAATTTTATTGACACTTTTAACTTTTTCACAAAAGAAAAAAGTAGAAAATTTACCAAAGTTCGATGAGAAAAAACTCCACTTTGGGTTCTTTATAGGATATAATCAATATGATTTTACTATTAAATATAAAGATGATTATTATGCAATGGATTCATCTTTATCTATATTGTCAAAATCAAGACCAGGGTTAATATTAGGACCTTTATGTAATTTAAGATTAGATGTTTATTGGGATCTTAGATTTTTGCCCGGTTTAATTTTAACCGAACGTCAATTACTTTATAAATTTCAAGATATAGGAAATAAAACGGTTTTAAAAACTAAAGCAATTGAATCCACTTTTCTCGACTTCCCTCTTATTATTAAATATAAGTCGGCACGAATGAATAATTTTAGGACTTATGTTTTTGGAGGAGCAAAATATAGTTATGACTTAGCTTCTAATAAAAATGCCGAGATAGAAGGTAAAGAAGTTGTTATTAAACTTAAAAGACACGATATAGGTTATGAAATTGGTGTTGGTCTCGATTTTTATTTAACTTACTTTAAATTTTCTCCTGAGTTTAAAATGTCGGTGGGGACAAAAAATATGCTTGTTCGGGATAATACATTTTATACTAATGCAATTGATAAATTAACAACAAAAAGCTTTTCAATTATTTTAACCTTTGAATAAATATTTTATGAGTAAATTAAAATTATTAATTATTATTTTCTTTTTAATAAATTTTAAACTTTCCGCTCAAAATCAATACATTGTAGTTGAAAAAGCTAATGAATTAATTAAAAACAAACAATATAATAAAGCCTTTTTATTGCTTGACGAATTTGATTCTGAAAACCTTATTACTGATATAGTATTAAAGAAAACCGATATTTTATTAAATTATAATGTCTATAATATATACTTTAAAAAATTTGGTTTAGCAGACCTAGATAATAATATGGATATTAATTCAGCTATAAAATCTGATATTACTTATTCAATGTATTCTTTTGATATTGATAAAATTTTACAAAATTTATTAAATTCTTATCCCGAAGAATGGCGTTTATATAATGCTATTGGTGATTATTATTTTAGCATGCTTAAATCAAATAATTATGACAGAAAGTATAATATTCAAGAAATATTAGATTTATCTAGCCAATATCTATCAATAGCAAAATCGAATAGTGTAGTAGATTATAAGTCATTATTTGCTCTTGGATATCTTGATTTAATAGCTAATAAACAAGAATCGGCAAAGAATTATTTTCTAGAATCTTATAATTTAAATAAGATGTTTCCATATACCCCATACTATCTTTCTTATTGTAATTTGGTTTTAGAAAAAAATGATGATGCTTTAAGTTTTGCGAAAATTGCTTTTGAGTTATTTCAAGACTCTACTTTAAAATCTGATCCTGCCCGAATTATTGGTATTATCTACGAAGATATGAATAATTACAAAGAGTCTTTATCTTATCTAAACATAGCTAATAATCTATCTAGCAACAATTTATACACTCTTTTACCTCTTCTAAAAGTTCATTTAAGGCTTAATAATATTCAAGAAATTGAAACTAAATCTTTCCAAATTTTAAATATTGCTCCTAGCAGAATAAATATTTTAACCGACATTTATTTGGTTTATAATGAAACAAATAATAGAGAAAAGTTTATTGATTTTTTAAATACAGCATTAAAAGTTTTTAATAAAAACAATGATGTATTATTCAATATTTACTATCATTTTGGTAGTTTTTATGAAGATGATAAGAATCTAAATAAAGCTAATGGTTTCTATAATAAAGCTAAAAATATTTCAGAAAAATATTTTACCGAAAATGACCCAAGAAATAAATTATTGGAAAATAAGACTAAAAAGCAAGAATAAAAGCTATATTATTTTTGAGTAATTCCCTGTATTTTCAGATACTTTTGGATCAAAAGCCATAGCAATATTTCGTACAATCAAAAGACCCTCATTTTTAACTTTTATTTTGTAATCTGAATATTCTACCAAATCATCATCAATTAAATTTCTAATCTTTGAAGTATCAAATTTTGTTATACTCAATAGCTTTTCTATTTCAATTTTATACTTTGCACATATCTCTAGTAAATTAACAATACCATTACACATAATTTCATTTATAATATCTTTTACTATTATATCTTCAGAACTTAAACTATAACCTCTTTCTATTGCTAATCCTTTACTTTCTATTTGGTTTATATAATCATCAACTTGTTTAGTATTTTGCGAATAACAATATTTAAGCTGACTTATTGCCGAAGAACCAAATGCATAAACATCTGTATCTTTTTCTTTTGTGCAATATCCTTGAAAATTACGATGTAATTTATTTTGTTTTTTTGCAATAGCTAATTCATCTGTCTTCTTTGCAAAATGATCCATTCCTATTAATTCGTAATCATTTTTTGTTAATAAATTTATAGCAATATCTAACATTTCAAACTTTTCTTTTTCTGTCGGAAATTTCAAACCATCCATTTTATTTTGCTCTTTATTAAACCAAGGGATATTGGCATAAGAAAAAGTTACAATTCTGTCGGTATTTAACTCTATTGCTTTTAAAATATTTTGTTTAAATGAATCAACTGTTTGCAATGGTAGCCCATAAATTAAATCAATATTTATCCCTTTAAATTGAGATTTTCGTATATAATTAATTATATCATCTATTTCATTTAAAGGTGGTTTTCTATTAATAGCTTTTAAAACTTCTTGGTTAAAATCTTGTATTCCTAAACTAATTCTATTAAACCCAATATTTTTCAAAAAATCAATATCTTTATAATCTAAATAAGCTGGGCTACATTCGATGGCTATTTCGGCATCTTTTTCTATATTAAAATTTATATTTAAAAGCTCGAATATTTCTCTTATTAAATTTAGATTAACTGAATTTGGAGTGCCTCCACCGAAATGAATTTGATTAATTGATGGCTTATTTTTAATAAATTCTTTTATGCTTAATATCTCTTTTTTTAAGCATTCAAAATATCTTTCTACCTGAATATCATTAATATATAAAGATGTATTGCATCCACAAAAATAGCATCTTTGTGGACAAAATGGAATATGAATATATATTGATATATTTTTTGAATCTGATTTAGAAATAGAATTTATTAAATCAGATTTATTAAAATTTAAATTAAACATATTAGCTGGAGGATAGCTAGTATATCTAGGTGCTTGTTTATTGTATTTATTAAAAAACTCAGTATTTATTACCATTTGAAATAAAAAATAAAAAAAGAGGCTGTCCTAAAAGAACATATTTTTGTCATTTTGAACGAAGTGAAAAACCTTAATGCATTAATTATTAGATTCTTCGCTTTGCTCAGAAAGACATCTTCTCGCTTTTTTAGAAAGCCTCTTAATAAAGATTTTTAAAAAGGCAAATCGTCAGTTCCAGGACTACTTATTTCTTCATCAGAAATAGTCACATCGCCAGATGATTTTTTTGCACCTAACATTGTCATTGTTTCAGCAAATATTTCTGTCGTATATTTTTTTACGCCATCTGTTTCCCAAGAACGAGTTCTTAGTTTGCCTTCTATATAAACTAAGTCGCCTTTTTTTAAATATTTACTTGTTACCTCTGCTAAGCCTCTCCATAAAACCACATTATGCCATTCAGTTTTTTCGGTTTTACTACCGTCTTTCCCTTTGTAAGTTTCAGATGTTGCGAGGGTAATGTTAGCAACAGAAACATTGTTTTCAAGCTGACGTACTTCAGGGTCTTTACCTAAACGTCCTACTAAAATTACTTTGTTTATCATGTTAATTTTTTTTAGTTAATAATATGTTTGCAATAATAATAAATATTTTTTATATAATATTACTTAAAGTTCTAAAATTATATTTTTATTTTATTTTCTGTTAATTATATCATAAATAACTTGTTGGATATTTGTTCTAATATTCATTTTAAGTAATTTATTGTTTTCGGCATCAGGATAAACTCTGTTCGACAAAAATATGTAAATTAAATCATTCTTTGGATCAACCCAAATCATTGTTCCTGTAAAGCCAGAGTGACCATAGCTTAAAATTGAAGCATCTTCACAAGTTGGACCTCCAGTTGATTTAACTCCCAAAACATTTACTGGTTTGTCAAAACCAATAGCTCTTCTGTTATTATTTTTAGGGAATTGGCATTGAGTAAATTCATCTATTGTTTTTGCTTTTAAATATTCGTACCCAGCATATTTACCTCCATTTAACAACATTTGCATTAATTTAGCCATGTCATTTGCATTAGAAAAAAGCCCTGCATGACCTGCAACACCACCAAGCATTGCTGCTCCAGGATCGTGTACATATCCATGAATTAATTGTTTTCTAAATACAGTATCATTTTCGGTAGGTACAATCTTGTCTAGTTCAAATTTATGAATTGGATTAAACGCTGTATTAGACATCCCCAATTTTGAATAATAAATTTTATCGAGATAATTATCTAAACTTGTTTTAGTTGTTTTTTCGATAATATCTAATAAATAATAATATCCTACATCGCTATATTTATATTCTTTATCATTTAATAATTTAGAGTCGTTAATTTCTTGATACATAATATCTTTGTATTTTGAAGAAATAAACAAATCTTTAGCTACCTCTTTATTGTAATAATCTGTTTTAACATTACTATAAATATCCTTTTCATATACTCCTTTATCAATTGTTGATTTATAAAAGAATATTGTAGGCTGTAATTTAGCCTGATGTGCCATCATATCTCTTATAACAATACCTTTTTTATTTGTTTGTTTAACATAATCGAGATATTTATGTAATTTATCATCTAAATCGACAGAATTTAGCTCAACTAATTTCATCAAAGCAATTGTTGACGCCGAAATTTTTGTTACAGATGCTAAATCATAAATATTGTTATTATCAACCGGAATGCTATTTTCATAAGTATGATATCCGAAAGATTTGTTATAAATTACCTTACCTCCTTTTGCCACTAATACTTGACAACCAGGTAAAGCTTTATTATAAATTCCATCATAAACTATTGAATCAATTTTATTAAAAGCTAAAGAGCTTAAGCCAATTTCTTCGGGTATTGTATATTTTAATCTATCTAATTTATTTATATTTAAGCCAAAACCATATTTATATTTTTCATTAATAGTTACTGGTAATTTCCCCTTCATATCGATAGCACCAAATATCATTTGAGCAGTTATATCCTGAGCATCATCATCGTTTTGATATGACACAATAATTCCTTTAAAATTATCATAATCACCATACCATTTAAAAGCATAAGGCACAGTAAATAATGTTAAAATTGTGTTTGTTTTATCGGCTATTCTTTTAGTTATATTAACAATTCTATCCGACATTCCAAGATTTTTCTGCCATCTATTTTTGTTTTCAATACTTATAAAAACAACATCATATTTGGTTAATTCATTTACAAGACTATCTTCTTGAATAGTATCTAATGTGTTAGTGAAATTAAAATGTTTTATACCAGTATACCTTTCTAGTGATTTTTGGAAAGGAGTTAATTTATTTGATTCAAAAACTAATGAAGCAAACTTAACATTTTCTAAATTTTTTATAGGCAATATTTTTTTCTCATTTTTAACCAAGGTTATAGCTTCTTCGTATATTTTTCTATTTAATAACTTTGACTCAACATTGTTTAAATCATTATATAAGTTCTTTTCTTCAATAAAATTATTTTTATCTAAGCCACTCCATTGTTTAGCTAACAATATTTTTCGGCATCTTTCATCAATTTCTTCTTCGTTAATTTTACCTTTTTCAATGGCTTTCTTAATTTCTTCTATAGCTAAAGGCACGTCTTCAGAGAATAACAAAACATCATTTCCTGCTAATAATGCATTCAAATCAGCTTCACCAGGCTTATAAAGACTGCTTACCCCTTTCATATTTAAAGCATCAGTAAAAACTAACCCTTTAAAACTCATTTCATTTTTTAAAAGTTTAGTAACTACCTTGGGTGATAATGTTGTAGGAACATCTTTATCTTTATCTAAACATGGCACATATAAATGAGCAACCATAACACTACCAATACCTTCTTCAAAAATTTTCCTAAAAGGATACAATTCTAAAGTGTCAATTCTTTTTCGCTTATAAGGAACAACTGGTAATGTTTGATGTGAATCTTTATCGGTATCTCCGTGTCCCGGAAAATGCTTAGCATTTGCAAGAATACCAATATCTTGCATTCCTTTCATATATAAAATTCCTTTTTCAGCTACATCATACTTGTTTTCGCCAAATGATCTAAACCCTATTATAGGATTATTGGGATTGCTATTTATATCTACTACTGGGGCAAAATTAACTTGAACACCTAATCTTTTACAATGCTTTGCAATACTTTTACCCATTTCATAAATTAATTTATCATTACTTATGGCTCCTAATGTCATTTGATAAGGGAATTTAAAAGTACTATCTAGCCTCATACTTAAGCCCCATTCAGCATCCATTCCTATCATTAATGGAACCTTTGAAATTTTCTGATAATTATTATATAAATTTGCTTGTCTTATAGGACCGCCTTGCATAAAAATTAAACCACCAATTTTATATACTTCAATAAGTTTTTTAATTTCATTAATATGACTTTCACCTTTGTTTGAATATGCAGCAACCATAAAAAGCTGACCAATTTTCTCATCAAGAGTCATGTTTTTTATTATGGTGTCTGTCCAAGCGGTGTTTTGCAAATAATAAAATGGAGGGCGACTGTTTTGTGAAAAAACTTTATTTAATGAAATTAACAATAAAAAGATAAAAACTATTTTTCTTAACATAAGACTCGTCCTAAAAGTTTATGGGTTAATAAATAAAATAATAACATAAAAATACACATTAATTTTAATCCTAAAATATAAATTACTTTTCTTTTTTTAAGATTTGCAATGAAATTCTATTTTAGAATATGACAATAAAACGCACCTCTATCTTGTGTCTTTTTATCTATAACATTGTTATTGATTAGAACGGATAAAATATCATCTATTTCATCAATATTTTTACCTGTCATATTTACCAAATCATCTAAAGTGCATGGTCTTCGTTTAATTGCAGAAATAATTTCATTTTCTAAATTAGCATTATTTGATGAATCGGCTTTTTTCTGGAAATTTTTAGCAATTATTTCAACATTTAAAGGTTTAAAGAAATTTAAAATTTCATTGAGTTTTTCATTATTTGCTGGTTCAACCCAAGATTCTGTTCCAGGTCTGTCTAAGCTATTAATTTGAACTCTATCGGGATTGATTAGTTTTATTGCTTCTTTTAATTTAGTTAATTCTGATTCATTATCATTTATACCTGGAATAATAAAAACTTCGAGCCACATTATTGAAGAACTTTCTTTTTTAAAAAGCTTTATTCCTTCAATTATTTCGTTTGCTTTAACATCGGTATGCGGACGATTTATTTTATTGAAAACATCGGTACTAACAGCATCTAATGATGGCATAATTAGATCAACATTTTTTACGCTATCTCGAACTGCTTTTTCAAATAACAATGTTCCGTTTGTAATTAAACAAACTTTATAGTTTTTATAATTTGTTTTAATGAATGAAATTATTTCACCTATTTTACTATAAAGCAAAGGTTCTCCTGCACCAGAAAATGTAATATAATCGAGTTTAGGATTTTTATCTAAATATTCTTTTAGTTCTTTTAAAATATCACTAACAGGGAAAAACTCTTCAATGTTATTAATTAAATTTGAAGTTTTACCAATTTCACAATAAACACAATTTAAAGTGCAATTTTTTGGAGGAACTAAATCAACGCCGAGAGAAATACCTATCCTGCGAGAAATAACAGGTCCAAAAATATATTTATAACTCATTAGTTTTTTTATTAACAAAAGCATCCCAACCTTGAGCAACAATTTCGTGCTTAGAGCCACTTCTGGTTATTAAATTAATACCTTCTTCTTTAGCTGACATATATCCAATTACCGATACTTCTTCAATATCTTTTATTTTATCATAGTCATCTTGCTTAATAGTAAAAAGCAATTCATAATCTTCGCCACCATTTATAACCGAAGTTGTTGTATCTAAATTAAGTTCTTCGCACATTCTCACAGTTTCCTGATTAATAGGAAGTTTTTCATCATAAATACTAGCACCTAAATCAGCACTAATACATAAATGCATTATTTCAGAAGCTAATCCATCAGAAACATCAATCATTGAAGTTGGAAGAATATTTAAAGATTTTAATTTCTTAACAATATCAGTTCTTGGTTCTGGTTTTAACTGACGCTCTAAAATATAATTATAACCATCTAATTTTGGTTGTAAATCAGGGTTTTCTTGGAAAATTTTATTCTCTCTTTCGAGCAATAATAATCCTAAGTAAGCACCGCCAATATTGCCAGTTAAACAAATAATATCATTAGCCGAAGCAGTATCTCTTCTAACAATTTCATCTGAATATGCTGAACCTATTGCTGTTATTGAAATAACCAATCCTGATTTAGAAGAAACCGTATCGCCACCTACTAAATCAACATTATATCTTTTACAAGCTAAATTAATTCCTTTATAAATTTCTTTTACCATTTCAACAGTAAAACGATTCGAAAGAGCCAATGAAACTGTAATTTGCTCAGGAGTTCCATTCATGGCACAAATATCCGACAAATTTACTGCAACTGCTTTATAACCAAGATGAGCTAATGGCACATAACTTAAATCAAAATGCACTCCTTCAACCAGCATATCGGTTGTTATAAGAATTTGCTTATCTAAATAATCAATTACTGCTGCGTCATCACCTATTCCAATTATAGTAGAATCATTTCTTAATTCAACTATATCAGATATTTCTTTAATTAGTCCGAACTCTCCTAATTGTGATAATGGTGTTTTTGTTGTATTACTAAACATATATTTAAAATGATTTAAATCCTATAATATTTCTAACATCTTTCACTGTTTCTCTTGCACTTTTTTGTGCCTTTTCTTTTCCTTTTTCTACAACTTCTTTTAAATATTTTTCATTATTAACTATATCAATAATTTTTTCTCTGAAAGGAGTGGTAAATTTAATAATATCTTGAGCTAATTGTTTTTTTAAATCGCCGTATCTAATAGAGCAGTCATTGTATTTTTCAGAAAAATAATCTATTGTAGATTTTTCAGATACAATATCCATCAATAAAAAAAGATTTTTTATCTCAATGCTCATTTCCTGATTATTTTGTGTTGGACCTGCGTCTGTAACAGCTCTCATTACTTTTTTAGTAATAACACTTGGTTCATCAATTAAAAAAATTGCATTATTAAAACCTTCCGATTTTCCCATTTTGCCACTACCATCTAATCCTGGAACTTTAACCAATTCTTGTTCAAAATTATAAGCAACTGGTTCAGGAAAATACTCGTTTTTATAAATTCTATTGAATCTATTTGCAAAAGTACGAGTCATTTCTAAATGTTGTTGTTGGTCTTTTCCTACAGGAACTTTTGAAGCTTTATGAATTAAAATATCGGCAGCCATTAGAGTAGGGTAAGTTAAAAGTCCGGCATTTACATTTTCGGGCTGAGTTCTAATTTTATCTTTAAACGAAGTGCATCTTTCAAGCTCACCTATATATGCATTCATATTTAAAAGCAAATAAAGTTCGGCTGTTTCAGGTACATCACTCTGAATATATAAAGTTGCTTTGTCTGGGTCTAATCCACAAGCTAAATATTCGGCTAAAACGTTTTTAACATTATTGTGTAAATCGCTTGGTGTTGGATGAGTTGTTAATGAATGATAATCAGCAATAAAAAAATAACATTCATGCTGATTTTGCATTTTAACAAAATTTTTTAAAGCCCCAAAATAATTACCTAAATGTAAATTTCCAGTTGGTCTTATACCACTTACTACTTTTTCCAAAATTTAAACTTTTTTTATTACTTAAATTCTATTATTGCTACCTAAAACATTAATAATTTTATGAATATAAAGTTTTTTCAACTCTTCTCTTGCTGGTCCTAAATATTTTCGTGGATCAAATTCAGAAGGTTTTTCCATTAAAACTCTTCTAATAGCAGCAGTTACAGCTAATCTTCCGTCTGAATCAATATTAATTTTACAAACAGCCGACGAAGCAGCTCTTCTTAATTGTTCTTCGGCAACACCTGCTGTGTTTTCTAATAATCCACCATATTTATTTATCATTTCAACTATTTCTTGAGGAACAGATGAAGCTCCGTGTAAAACGATAGCAAAACCAGGAATTCTTTTTTCAATTTCTTCTAAAATATCAAATTTTAAAGGTGGCGGTGTTTGACCTGGCGTAACTTTAAATTTAAATGCACCATGAGAGGTTCCAATTGAAATAGCTAAAGAATCAACGCCTGTTTTAGCAACAAATTCTTCAACTTCTTCAGGTCTTGTGTATGAAGAGTGGTCAGACGATACTTCATCTTCTATTCCTGCTAATACACCTAGTTCGCCTTCAACTGTAACACCATATTGATGTGCATAGTCAACTACTTTCTTAGTTAATTCTATATTTTTCTCAAATGAATGATGAGAACCATCTATCATAACCGATGAAAAACCTGTTTCGATACATGATTTACATAATTCAAAACTATCTCCGTGATCAAGGTGAAGTGCTATTGGAACATTAACACCCATTTCTTTAGCCATGGCAACGGCACCTTGTGCCATATATTGCAATAAAGTTTGATTAGCATATTCTCTAGCCCCTTTTGAAACTTGAAGAATTACAGGTGATTTTGTTTCAACACACGCACCTACAATTGCTTGTAATTGTTCCATATTATTAAAATTATACGCAGGGACAGCATATTTACCTTCCATGGCTTTTTTAAACATTTCTCTAGTGTTTACTAAGCCTAAGTCTTTATAATTTACCATGATTATATATATTTTTTTATTTATTTTAAAAATGATTGTAAAGGTAAAAATTTTATAGATATTTTTGCAAAAAAACATTATAAGATTTGAACAAATGAATATTTTAGATAAAAAAATTATTGAGTTTATTAAAGAACATCATGTTTTAACTCTAGCTACCAGCAATAATAATATACCTTATTGTGCTAATTGTTTTTATGTTTTTTCTGAAAAAGAAATCATGCTTGTTTTTGTTTCTGATAGGGATACAAAGCATATTAATGATGTTGCAATTAATTCGAATGTTGCAGGAAGTATAGTTTTAGAAACTTCAAAGGTTTTTAAAATACAAGGCATTCAGTTTAACGGAGAAATGTTTGAACTTAAAGATGAACTTTTATCAATTGGTAAAAAAGCATATTTAAAAAAGTTCCCTTATGCAATAATTAAAGAAACTATTTTTTGGGGAATTTCATTAAATTTCATAAAACTTACCGACAATAGATTAGGTTTTGGAAAAAAATTAATTTGGGAAAAAGCTTTATAATTGTAATAATTTAATATTTGCGAATGGAATACCTTTGGGGACATAATAGACGTTATAATGCATATTCGAACTATATTAAAGAAAAATATGGTGGAAGGATTCAGAAAGTATCATTAGATGCCGGATTCAATTGTCCTAATATAGATGGAACTATAAATACAGGTGGTTGCATTTATTGCAATAATAAAGGATTTAATCCTTCTTATTGCAATACAAATGATTCTATTCATAATCAATTAAATGAAGGAATTAAATTTCTTTCTAAAAGATACAGAGCAAATAAATATATTGCTTATTTTCAAGCATATACAAATACCTACGGCCATATTGATAAACTAAAAGAAGCATATAATGAAGCTCTTTCGCATCCTGAAATATCGGGTATCGCTATAGGAACAAGACCTGATTGCATTACCGAAGAAATTTTAAACTATTTAGAAGAAATTGCAAAAAACAAAATTGTTATTCTTGAGTATGGAATTGAATCATGTTATGATAAAACACTAAAACTTATTAACCGAGGGCATAATTTTGAAAAAGCAAAAGAAGCAATAGAACTTTCGGCAAACAGAGGCATACACTTAGTTGGTCATATTATTTTTGGGTTGCCAGAAGAAAGTCGTGAAGAAATGCTTAATCAAGCAAAAATTATATCTGAATTACCAATTAATTCGATAAAATTTCATCAATTGCAAATATTAAAAGACACCGAAATTGCAAAAATGTATGAAATAAATAATGATATTGTTAAGCTATTTTCATTAGATGAATATATTGAATTTATATCCGAATTTTTATGTCATCTACGTCCAAGTTTAATAGTTCAAAGATTAACAAGTGAGTCGCCACCATATATAAGAATAGCACCATTTTGGGGCAATTACAGAACAGATGTTATTTTAAATAAAATTGAAAAATATCTTGAAGAAAATAACTTATGGCAAGGAAAATATTGGAATGAAAAATAAAATATAAAACTTATAATTATGAACAAACAAGCTATAAAATACTTACCTCTTGGTGATTCATACACCATAGGCGAATTAGTAAAAGAAGAAGAAAGATGGCCTAATATTTTAGTCGAAAACTTAAAATTAAACGGCATTAATATTGAAATAATTTGTAATCCTTCTGTTACAGGTTACACAACTCAAAACCTAATTGACAATGAGTTACCAATTTTCATAGATAAAAAACCAAACTTTTGCACATTATTAATTGGAGTTAACGACTGGGTTCAAGAAGTTGATATTAATATTTATAGAAATAATTTAATTTATATAATTGATAAGGTTTTGGAAATACTGCCATCAAAAGAACGATTAATTTTAGTTACTATTCCAGACTTTGGAAAAACGCCCGAAGGCAATAAATATTCGAAAGGAAGAGATATTTCAGAAGGAATATTAGAGTTTAATGAAGTAATAAAAAACATTGCTTTATCTAGAAACATTGCGATAGCAGATATTTTTGAAGTTTCTCAAAAAGCAGAAAACGATATAAATTATGTTGCCGAAGACGGACTGCATCCATCTTATCTTCAATATAAAGAATGGGAAAAACTAGTTTTTCCTTTAGCAATTAAAACATTAAAATAATTATTTTGTTTCGGTAGATTTATTTTTATCTTGATCTTTATCAGGTATTTTTAAATTATTAATCTTTTGTTTAATATCCTGAGTTTTTTTGTCAGATTTTTTAAGTTCTTCCTTTTTTTCAACTTTAGGCAGTATTAAATTACCTTCTTTAAATTCATCTGTTTGAATAATAGCCCCATTATAATCGTAATAAATCCATTTTCCATCTCTATTGCCCTCCTTGTATCCGCCTGTATAAGATAAAGCTCCTTTTGAATTATAATATTTCCAAGCTCCATTCTTTTTGTTCATTATAAATTCACCTTCATATCTCTTTTCACCTGTTATTGTATTATATTTTATCCAATAACCATGTTTTTTGCCTTTTAAATAAGAACCTTCTTCTACTACTTTCCCTATTGTATTATATTTTGTGTATTCACCCTCTTTTTTTCCATTCCAATAATTTAATTCTTCTCTTATTGTTCCGTTAGAAGTGAAATATTTTTTACAATTACCATGTTTAACATCATCAACATATTCTTGTTCTAATATTAAAACCCTTCCAAATGAATAATATTTATGTAAACCCTGCTTTTTGTTTTGAGCATCAAAAACATTTTTATGACCTCCGCCAACCGGCATATATTGAGGTCTTTTTTTATACGGTTTATTAGCATTACACCCTAATGATATAAATATAATTAATAATATAAATAATCTAATTACTCTCAACAATTAATTTTTATTAAAAAGTTTATAACATTATTTATGCAAAAAAAGAAATATTATTTTGAAATATAAACATAAAAATAAAAATAATATAAGATTTAACAATAATAACTTTACTTTAGACTTTAAATTTATTACTTTTGTATTTCTTTAATTATCAATATAAATATTATTTGATGAAGTTATCAGAATTTAATTATAATCTTCCTAAAGATTTAATCGCAAGCTACCCGGTAGAAAATAGAGAAGAATCTAAACTTATGGTTTTGCATAAGAAAGCCGAAAAGATTGAACACAAAATGTTCAAAGATGTTCTAGGATATTTTGAAGACGGAGATACTATTATTTTGAATAACACAAAGGTTTTTCCTGCAAGGTTGTATGGAACAAAAGAAAAAACAGGAGCAAAAATAGAAGTTTTTTTATTAAGAGAATTAAATAAGCCTCAAAAACTATGGGATGTTTTAGTTGATCCTGCAAGAAAAATTAGAATTGGAAATAAATTATATTTTGGCGAAAACGATGAACTTGTTGCCGAAGTTATTGATAACACTACTTCTAGAGGAAGAACTTTAAGATTCTTATATGATGGTGACTATGATGAATTTAAAAATTTATTATATGTTTTAGGACAAACACCTGTTCCTAAACATCACTTAAAAAGAGAAGTTGAACAAGTTGATAAAGAAAGATATCAAACAATATATGCAAAACACGAAGGTGCTGTTGTTGCTCCTACTGCTGGAATGCACTTTAGTCGTGAACTTCTTAAAAGGCTAGAAATAAAAGGCATTAATTTTGCCGAAATTACTCTTCATGCAGGATTAGGAAATTTTAGAAGTATTGATGTTGAAGATTTAACAAAACATAAAATGGATTCTGAGCAAATGATAATAACAGAAGACGTTTGTAAAATAATTAATGATACAATAGAGAAAAAAAATAAAATTTGTGCTATTGGAACAACTGTAACCAGAGCAATTGAAACATCTGTTTCAACCGATGGGAAACTAAAACCTTTTAATGGTTGGACTAATAAATTTATTTATCCTCCTTACGATTTTAGTATTTCTAATTGTATGGTTTCAAATTTTCATTTACCTCAATCGTCTCTACTTATTATGGTTTCGGCTTTTGCTGGTTATGATTTTACAATGCATGCATACAATGAGGCTATTAAAGAAAATTATAGATTTTTCACTTATGGCGATGCAATGTTAATTTTACCTTAAATTATCTTGAATACTGCTGTTATAATAGTTGCTGGTGGTATTGGAAAAAGGATGGATTCTTTAATTCCAAAACAATTTTTGGAGCTGAAGGGTAAGCCTATTTTAATGCACACTATCCAAAAGTTTTTTAATTATAATAATTCAATTAAAATAATATTAGTTTTACCTAAAGAACAATTTGAAATTTGGGAAACTTTATGTGAAAAACATAATTTTAAAATTAAAACTATTTTGGTTGAAGGAGGAAAAGAACGTTTTTTTTCGGTTAAAAACGGATTGCAATATATTAATAAAAATGAATTAGTAGCTATTCACGATGGAGTTAGACCTTTAATAAATAATGAACTTATTGAAACAGGTTTTAATACAGCTAAAAACAAAAAAACAGCTATACCATATATTAATATAACTCAATCGGTTAGAAAAAAAGAAAATGAAAAATTTATTTGTGTTAATAGAAATGATTTTATACTAATACAAACTCCACAAATATTTTTATCGGATTTACTTTTAAAAGCTTATGAATTACCTTTTGATGAACAATACACCGATGATTCTTCAATTGTTGAAAAAATAACTAATGAAATTACCTATTTTAAAGGATTAGATTCAAATATAAAAATAACAAATAAAATAGATTTAATTATAGCCGAATCTTTAATTGAAACTATTTAGCAAAAGGATTTAAACTTCTTTTCATAATCACAAAGAAATCATTGTCTTCTTCTTCTCTTGCATTATAAATACGTCGCAACTCTTTAGCTAATTCGAAAATATAAATATCATTTTTATATAACCAACTCATAGCATCATCATCGCCTCTTGTTGCTAATACAATAATTGCCGAAACTTTATAATCATATATTTTTAACCATTTAAAAGCATCTGGAATACCATCGATAGCATAAATAATTGAATATAATTCAGTATATTTCTTATCTACAAGCCACTTCATTGCTTGTAAATCTTTGTTTTTATAATTATTTACAAAAGCAGCTAATTCGGGTTTGTTTTCAATTAACCACTGAAATATCTCTTCGTTTCCCTTAAAGGCTTCTATCAAAGCTAAAATTATCTTCTTTGGATAATCATTCATTTTATATATTATTGATTTTGAAAATAATCTTTAAAATTTTAGTAAAAATAATAAAAATTTTATTTTATCAGTTTTTATTTGTATTATGTATTATTATTTCTTTGCAGAAAATAATTTTAATGATATATTTGAATTTATTTAAAAATTTTATGCAACGTTTTTAATAAAAGGATATCATAAATACAAATATTAACATTTTAAGTTAAAAGATATGAAAAAAGGTTTACTATTATTATCCGCAGTTTGTCTTGCTATAACAGGAGTTTTTGCTCAGCACATAGGTCCAAAACCCTTAACAAAGACAAAGATTTCATCTTCATGGAATCATTTTACATCGCAATTGTCTACTAGCACGTGTTTATCGGCTAATAGTGATTTAAATACAATTGTATTTTCTCATAGAGCTAATTCAACTACACCTAATGGTTCAAGTAAAATTCAAATTACTTTTTCTAAAAATGGCGGTATTACTTGGGATTCTACTTATGTAACTTTAGATTCTACTACTTTAGGAGGTCGTTTCCCTTCTGGAGTTATTTTCAATCCTAAAGGAAATACTAATCCTGATAATGCTTACTCTGTTAATGTTTATCCATTAATGGGAACATCTAGTTATGTTGGAAATTATTTTTCATCTCATAAATTAGATAAATCTTCAAAAAGCGAAGAATTTTTAATGTATGAAGATACAGTTGGTGGTGCAGAACCTTATATCAGAATGTCAACAGATATGTTAACTGTTACAGATTCTGGTACTGTTTATATTGTAGGTGATAAGAATAAAGATAATGGTATTAGAAACATATCTACAGGATATATTATTACTAAGGGTGTTTGGAATAAAAACACAAATTGTTTCGATTGGTCACATATTAATATGCCTTCTCCTTGTAGAATATTATATCCTTATATTGAAGATCACGGATTAGGAGCAACTGCTTGGTCTGCAGACGGACAAACTGGTTACTTTGCTGTAGTTGGTGTTGATAGTATAACTTCTTATCCTTCTTACCAACCAATCGTTTATAAATCAATTGATGGTGGTGATAATTGGACTAAAATGACTGTTCAAGATTATAGCTTAATACCTGCTATTAATAACACATTAGTTAAATACCATGCTGGTAAAAACTATCCTTATTTTGCTTATATTTCTGATGCAGTTGTTGATGCTAATAATCAACTTCATTTGGTTGCTAAGGTAAGAACTGCAGCTTCTGCAACAAATATTGATTCGGCAAGATACTATGCAAGTTCTAATCAAGATACATTTGAAGGATTTTTATTTGATGTTTATACAACTGGAGATGATACTTGGAATGCTCATTTAATAGATACTTTATGGGGTGATAATATTGATGCAACTAATCAAGCAGTTGTTCAAAAAGCATATATTCCTTATGACGAAAGATTACAAATTAGTATGTCTGATGACAGAAAACATATTTTTTACTATTGGATGGATACTCAACCTGATTTTGGTGAATATAATCTTTATCCTAATTTAGAAGGAAGAAGTTATAATGTTGAAACACAAACATTAGGAGCTACTACAAATTATACATTACTAACTGATTTTGAAACTGACATTCATTATTTATATGTTGCAGATAAATCATTACAACGCACTTATAATAATAAAACATATTATGAAACACCAATAGTAGTTTCAAAAAGTGAAATTGGGAAAATAAATACAGATCCTTTATACCATTATTATTTAGACGGAATTGTTCCTGATTATGAATTAGGTATTAAAGAAAACGAAAAATCAACTTTAAATACAAAAATATTCCCTAATCCTGCTGAATATAATGTAAATATTGAGTTCTCTTCTGTTGAAAAACAAAATATAACTCTTTCTGTTTATAATTCATACGGACAACTTGTTAAGTCAAGTAAGGTTAATTTAAATGCTGGTATTAATACTATTAATTATAATATTAGTGATTTAACAACTGGTATTTATTTCTGTAAATTTGAAACTTTAAAAAGTTCTATAACTCAAAAATTGATTGTTAAATAATAAATTAAATTTTATAAAAAAAGCGGGGTTTTGCTCCGCTTTTTTTATAACTAAAATATTTTGAAATGAAAAAAATAATTGGTATTCTTCTTTATGATGGTTTTACTGCTTTAGATGCTATTGGACCTTATCAGGTTTTAAATGGATTAAATGATTATTCAACAATATTTATAGCTAAAAATAAAGGTATTTTAAAAGATAATTGTTCTTTAAATATTAATATTGATTATTCTATAAAAGATATTGACTGTTTAGATATTTTAATTATTCCTGGTGGATTGAAACAAACCTATGAAATAGCAATAAAAGATAATGAGTTGTTAGATTGGATTAGAAAAATTGACAAAACAACTTCTTATACAATGAGTATTTGCACTGGAGCTTGGATTATTGCGGCAGCTGGACTTCTAACAAACAAAAAAGCTACAACACATTGGTATGGTAAAGATATATTGAAATCTTTTAATGTTAATGTGGTTAATAAAAGATGGATTAACGACGGCAAATATTGGTCTTCGGCGGGTGTAACTGCTGGAATGGATATGTGTTTAGATTTTTTAATTCACCTAAAAGGCATTGATTATGCAAAAAATACAATGTTAGATTTAGAATATGACCCTGCTCCACCTATAGATGGTGGCAGTGCTGAAAAAACAGACCAAATTACATTAGAAAAAATAAAAGAATCTTATGATAAACTTATGAAGTAAATAAGTTTTTAATACAATAAATCGTATCTGTATTTAAGAGTATTAACAATAGAATTGTTTTTGTAATAAATACAATCACCGTGTTTTTTACCTAAATAATAAACTTCTACTTTATCTAATGAACCATTTAAGTTATAATATTTTGATTTACCGTGCTTTTCGCCATAATAATAATTAATTTCACTTTTTAATGTTCCATTATTATAGTAATTTTTTTCAATTCCTTCTTCTTCATTATTTTTATAAAAACTTTCGCTTTCAGGTTTTCCATTAAAATGGTAATCTTTAAAATTACCTTCCATATAACCATAAGTCAAATTATATTCTATTGATTTATTTCCATTTTTAAAATATGCTACAATATTTCCCGATTCATTTTCTAAATTAATTTCAGAAACAAATTCACCATTTTTATTTAAATATGAATATGAAATAAAAGCACCATCAAGATAATATTTTCTATATTTTAATTCGCCACTTTCATCATAATAATAAGCATATCCGTTTAATTCATCGTTTTTATAAGTTACTTTTTTTATTAAAACACCTTCTTCGGTATACCATTTCCATTCGCCATCATAATCATTATTTTTATAGTAACCCTCGGTATTTAATTTACCGTTTTCATAATACCACAACCATTTTCCGTCATATTTTCCTTCTTTATAAGAACCTTCGAAATTTACTGTTCCATTAAAATAATATCCAATAAATTTACCATCTCTTTCATCATTAAAAAACTGACCTTTTGTTAAAATTTTACCATTCGGATAATACCATTCAGCTTTACCGGTTAATAAATTGTTTTTTAAAGTTGACTTACATTTAACAGATCCATTAAAATTGTATAAAATCCAATCACCTGTTCCATTTTTATAATCAACTTTTTTTATAATATTACCGATGGTATCATAAAAAACATAATTTTGAACCAAAGCATCTTCACAATAAATATCATAATCTTTTGAACCATCTATTCTATAATACTCTTGATAACCATTAATTTTATCATTTAAATAGTATTCTTTTTCGTTCATTTTTAAATTATATTGATATTGATACCAATACCCTTGTTGCTTGTCTTTTTTATACCATCCTTCGTTAGAAATCTCGCCATTCTTATTATAAGAAGTATAATAACCATCTATTTCGTCGCTTATGTAATTATATTTTGATTTTATTAAACCATTTTTATAGTAATTACTAGTCTCTCCTTCGAGTTTACCTTCTTTATAATTTTCTATTGATTTAACTTTACCATTTAAATAATAAAATTTCCATTCACCTTCTCTTTCTCCTTTAATATACAATCCTTCACTTTGAAGTTTACCTTGTGGTGTCATAAATTTGAAATTAAATTTCTCGCTTTTATCAAAATCTTGAGAAACAATTTCGCCTTTTTTATTATAAAATGCATACTTAAACAATTTATTTTTTTTGTATTCTAGAACATAGTGCAAAAGGCCATCTTCATCATAATATTTGTATTCTCCTTCGAAATTATCGTTAACGTAATTATATTCTGATTGCAAAACACCTTTTTCATCGTATTGTTTTACGGAACAAGTTTTTTTGCCTTTTTCAT
>CAZJKL010000048.1:0-23408 GCA_964546655.1 uncultured Bacteroidales bacterium
AGTATAATGTTTTTCATTGAAAATTAGGTTTTGTTAATTCAAATATACAAAAAAAAGACAATATTTCTTTATAGAATTATTAATGTTTTTATAAATTTGAATTCAATAAAATTTTAAAAACAAAAAAATATTATCTTAATCTATTTATTGAATATTTAAATTATATTGAGAAAAAATAATATTTAGGTACTAATAATTTTCCAATAGCAAATTACATTGAGCAATTAATGAAATCTAAAGTAAAATTGAATGAAAGAAAACAAATCAGATTTTATATTATTTAAAACCGAAGATGAAAAAATATCGGTTGAGGTATGCTTTGAAGAAGATACAGTATGGCTTTCGCAAGAACAAATGGCTGCTTTATTTGACAAGGCACGCCCCACAATTACAGAACATATACGAAATATTTTTAAAGAAGGTGAGTTAAACGAAGAAGTGGTATGTCGGAAATTCCGACATACCACTCAACATGGTGCAATTGAAGGAAAAATGCAGGAAGTCTCTGTTAAATTGTACAATCTTGATGTAATTATTTCTGTTGGGTACAGAGTAAAATCGTTGCGTGGTACTCAATTTCGTATTTGGGCAACCAAACGACTTAACGAATATATACGCAAAGGCTTTACAATGGATGATGAGAGATTGAAAAATCTTGGAGAAGGAGGCTATTGGAAGGAATTATTGCAGCGAATACGTGATATACGTGCATCTGAAAAAGTATTCTACCGTCAGGCACTTGATATTTACGCAACGAGCATTGACTACAATCCCCAAGCAGATATTTCTATCGCATTTTTCAAAAAAGTACAAAACAAAATACATTATGCTGTACATGGTCAAACTGCGGCTGAAGTTATTTATAATCGTGCCGATGCTGAAAAAGAATTTATGGGTCTGTTGACTTTCCCAGGCAGTCGTCCTTATCTAAAAGACGTTGTTGTTGCAAAAAATTATTTAAACGAAAAAGAACTTCGTTCGCTTGGGCAATTAGTTTCGGGGTATCTAGACTTCGCAGAGCGACAAGCCGAACGAGAACAAGCAATGACAATGAAAGATTGGGCAGAACATTTAGATAAAATATTAACAATGAGCGGAGAAAAAATTCTACAAGGTGCTGGCTCTATAAGTAACGAGATTGCTATTGAAAAAGCTACTACAGAATATAAAAAGTATCAGCAAAAAACATTAAGTGAGGCTGAAAAAAATTATTTAGAAAGTTTGAAAGTTTTAGAAAAGAGAACAAGAAATGGTAAATAACTTATAAATGTTCCTGTTTTCATAAGTTAGACTCTTAATATCTCGGTAAATATTTACTTATTGGCTTTAAATCTATTTTACTCTGCAATAATAATTTTTTCAACAAAAACAATAGAGTTGGGTTTAAAAATCAACTTTTTAATTATACCATTAAGTTTCTGAAATATTAGTTCTTAGAGCAAATTTTATCATTTCCGTAAATTCATTATTTTTAAATTTATTGAAAACAAACTTAATTTAATGAATCCTATTAAACAATAGTCTTAAATTTGATTTAATACTAATACTAAGTAGTAGTGCTTTTTTGTATTGTAAATTTTATCAGAGCTTTTGCAGAGAAACGTTGAAGACTATTTATACAAACCTTACTTCATTATAAAGAGAAAATAAACCGAGAGGAAATCAATCTCTGTTTTATAATATTGTTTATATAAAACTATTTTTTCAGCTTTAAATATTTTCAAGCTTAATAGAGAATAATTAAAGTGTAAAAAAAGAAGCTGTCTAAAAAGGACAGATTTTCATCCTTTTTAGACAGCCAAATTTTTTATAGTCTTTTTTTATTTCAGACCAAATTATATAGTTAATTCATCACAACATCAACTGTATAACCTGCAGCAGAAACAGTAGCCTTATTATCACAAGTCCCATTCCCATAATCAGCAGTAATTGTTGGAGTTCCATTGTCTATATCTAAAGTAAGTTTACCTTTTCTAACCCATTTACATCCGATTGCTACCTCTAAAGGTTCTATGATATTATATACATAGCTAACCCCGTCTTTAGTAATGCCATTTGCAGAACCAGTTATATTATAAATATCATCTAAAATATTAAAATAGGTGCTTTCTCCTTGAACCCATTCATTTTGACGTACCGACGACCAAGTTTGTTTTGTTGTTCCGTCAGGATAAGTAATAACACCATTGGTTACTTTAACAGTAAAAACCAAGTGTCCGCTATTATTATGACCTAAGTTTTTAAGTTCTTTTCCACCTTCAATTTTATAGTCATTAACATAAAAATCGGTAGGAGCAATAGTAATAACAGTATTTGAATCACGATAAAATCCTGATGCAATAGCAGTTAAAACACCTCTGCGATATTTACCATCTTCACATAAATGATTAGTTGTGCCATAATCAATAATAAGAGTTTTTGGCCATGTAACCAAATTCCATGGAGTTAGACTTAGAACAGGATAATTTGTTTTATCTCTCAACTTACTTCCTGCTCCATTCTTAAGTTCGTTTTCTTCTGAAGTCATACCATCAGTAGTATTTTTATAAATATCATCGAATAAACTTTCGGCAAAAGCATTTTGAGCCGCAGCTTCGCCATTTATTTCGGGTTTATCTTCTTCTTTTTTATTACAAGAATCAAATAAAAAAGACACACAAATTAAAGAAAAAATGATAAAAAATAAACTTTGTTTTGTTTTCATTGTGCTTATTTTAAGGTTTAACAATATAATTTATCTTGACTTTACTTCTAATATAAATGCATTTGGATAAGATTTTCTAATGTTTTTAAGTTCTTTTTCAGCAACTCTTGAACTACTATAAGGACCAATAAAAACATTATATAAAGCTTTGTTTTTATCATGATAATCTGGAATCCAATAATAATTAGCATTTAAGCCATTAGCTCTATATTCATTAACAGTTTTAACCGCATCTGCTTCCCAGTATATAGTAGAAACGCTAATTACATAATTTACACCTCTAAAAGGATATAACCCATCAACTTTATCATTAAGTGGTTGTGTTTGTGGTTCAGTATTAATATTTTCAGAAGAAATATTATTTTGAGTTAAAGGTTTTTCTGTTTTAACTTTAAACTCATTATTATATGATTTTTTATTTTCTATTATTGGTTGTTCCTTTACAGTTTCTTGAGGCGTTTGCTCAACCACTTCTGCTTCAACAGCAGTGTTATCATTTGTTTCTTCGTTTAGAATAGAACCTTCTTCAACAGTTTTAGTTTCTTCGATAACAATATCTTCATCAATTGATTTGTTCCCAAATATTAATTTATTAACCGGTGAAAAAGGAAGTAAAACTAATGCTCCTATAGCTAAAATAACTAATATAATAATAAATAGACCTTTTTTAGATTTTCTTTTTTTAGGAGCTTTTACCTCGTTGATTAAAACTTCTTCTTCGGTAATTTCTTCTTCTATATCTAACTTTATATCAGAAATATCATTGGCTTTTTCTTCAACAATGTTTTTTTCTTCAACAATAATTACTTCTTCAATTTTTGGTTTTTCTTCAACAATAATTTTTTCTTCTTGAGCCGAAACAATTTTAACTTCTTCTTTTTCAATATCAATTTCAATATCTTCTATATTAACTTCTTCAATTTCTTCGGTTATATCTTCTTCAATATCAATATCTATTTCTAAATCTTTATCAATATCTATCTCATCTAAATCAACATCATCTATTTCTTCGTTTATATCAATTTCATCTATTTCATTTACATTAATATTGTCAATATCAATATCGTCAATATTATCGGCGTCAATATTTAAAATTTCTCTTGTATCATCAAGTATATCTGTATCATCAACATTTTCATTCAATAATTCTTCAATTGCTTCAATCTTTTTTTGATCAATTAATTTATTATCAGAAGCAATTTCGTTTACCTTTGTTTCAATAACGGTATCAACAACTGATTCTATATTTTTATCATCTAAAGAAATTTCTTCATTAACAAAAACATTTTCTTTTAAAGCCTTTTCTTCATTTTCAATATCTTTCTGTATTTCATCAAGTTCATTCTGAATTTCAGCATTTATTTCATTTTCGCCTGTTTTTTCAATTTGTTCTATATTTGATAATACTTTTTCTTTCTCAAAAACCTGAGGCAAGTCAAATCCTGCTTTAGATTCAATTGATTCTACAGTTTTATTTTCAACTTGTTTATTTTCAGTTTCTTTTTTATTTTCTTCTGGAGATTCATAGTCCAAATATTTTTTCAATAAATCTTCGTATATTTTAGCAAGATCTTCTCTTTTTTTAAGAAGTTCTTCAACTCTATTTTTAACTTCAAAAGAAGATTTTTCGCGGTATTCTATTTGAGCTAACCTATGATTAACAACACTTGAATTAAGATTATAACGAGCTTCTTCAATTTTATTTTTAGTATCGGTATCAAGTAGCATGTACTTAACTCTCATTTTATCATCCATATTATCCCCAATTTATTTACTGTTTTTTATTTACAAAGAATTTAATTTCAAAAATAAAGCTAAAAATATAAAAAAAAATAATAGTATCCTAAATATTTTTATGAAGTGAAGAAAAAAATTAAAAATAAAAATTTTCTTTGCTTTATAATTATATTTGCACAACAAAATATTTTAATCTTTTAAATGGGAATTGTTATAAAACAAAGTTTATATAGTACAATAATTACATATTTAGGTGTTATTATTGGATTTATTAATATAATTTTTTTATATCAAATATATTTATCTCCCGAGCAATATGGTTTAACTAATATCTTATTATCTGTTTCTCTTATAGCTTCTTATCTTTCTCAATTTGGATTAGTAAATATTACAACCCGATTCTTCCCTTATTTCCAAAATAAAGAAAATAGTAATAATGGTTTTTTATTTTTTGCATTTCTTGTTTCATCTATAGGAATATTAATTATTTCAATAATTTTAATTTTCATAAAACCAATTGTGGTTGTTTTCTATTCTGAAAATGCTAGCTTATTTACTAAATATTATTACTATGTTATTCCATTACTACTATCTCAGGCTTGGTATAGTATTTTTGAATCATATTTAAAATCTCACTTAAAAACAATTTTTACTACATTTATTAGAGAGCTATATATTAGACTTTTAGCTACAATTTGTTTAATTTTATATGCATTAAAAATTATAAATTTCGAAGAATTTATTCAGCTATATACTGCTACTTATGCTAGTATGGTAATTGCAGTATTAATTTTTATGTATTATTCAAAAACATTCTTGTTTCTACCTTCATTAAATATTTTTAAATCACCCTTAAGAAAACAAATTTTAATTTATGGTTGTTTTACTGTATTTGCAAATGTTTCTGCTATATTAATATCAAATATAGACAAACTAATGTTAGCATATTATCCAACTGGATTAAACGGAGTGGGAATATATTCAATTGCGTGTTTTATATCTGGCATTATTTTAATTCCACGAAGATCTATAACAAACATTACTGCCCCATTAATTTCAGAATATTGGAAAACAAATAATATGAAAGAAATTAATAATATTTACTATAAGTCATCATTAAATTTAACAACAATAGGACTTTTGATTTTTATTCTTATATGGGCTAATATTAACAATATAAGTGAGATATTAAAAGGTGACTACAAAGGAACCGAAACCATTATAATTTTACTAGCTATAGCTAAACTTAGTGACGTTATTCTTGGGTCAATTGATTGGATAATTTCTTCTTCAAAATATTATTATGTAATTTCTATTACAAATATTTTAATGATATTATTAATGATTGCAACAAACTATATTCTTATCCCAATGTATGGAATTATTGGATGTTCAATTGCGACAATTATTACAATGTTTACAATAAGTTTAATTAGATTCTTATTTTCTTATTATAAATTTAATATGAAGCTTTTTGATAAAAGTTTTTTATTAGTTTTTTTAATTTCAATTATTTCTCTTGTGATTGCCTACTTTTTGCCATTAACAGAAAATCTATTTTTAAATATTTTAATTAAAACTTCCGCTATTTTAATTATATTTTTACCTTTAATTTATATTTTTAAAATTTCAGAGGATATAAATAAAACTATTAATTCATTTATAGTAAAATATATTAATGAGAGTTTTTTAATCAAATAATTCATTATTTAAACAACTCTTTCTAATTTCTTTGCTATATAATTTTAAAATTCTTATTCTGGCTTCTTGACCTTTTTTATTTAAGTCTTTTTGGGTCAAAAGATTTTTAATAACAGATTCTAATTCATCTTCTTTTTTATATTGAATTATCTTTCCTGAATCACCTATAATTTCAGGAATAATATTTACAGATGATCCTATTGGGATGCACTCGCATGCCATTGCCTCAGCCAAGGAACATCCAAACCCCTCGAAAATAGATAATTGGAAATAATACCTACTATTACAATAAACCTTTTTAAGTTGATTCTTATCTAGCTTACCTAGAAAATTAACATTAGAAGGAATATTTTTAATATAACTAGGAGCATAAGTTCCAACAATATTAAAATCTATTTCAGGGAATTTTTCCGCAATTTTTATAATTAAATCGCCTCCTTTTAATATGAATTGTTTTTCGGAAAAAACAGCCAAAAATGAATTATCTACCTTATTTATTGACAAATCATTTTGCCAAAAATTTGTGTCTATTCCATTATAAATAACAGAATAATTAATTTTAAGATTTGGAAAGAAATAATTTATCCCTTGATAACTATATTTATCATCTGCTAAAAATGTGTTTTTAACTTTAATTAAAGAAGAACTAACCGGCAATAATTTAAATGAAAAACGATAAGATATTTTACAAAATAATTTTAAAATAGGTTTTCGTAAACTTCCGTAATTCAAATTTGGCAATGAAGCACAATCTGTTCCATGCAAAATTATATATACAGGTTTTTTGAAAACTTTACCTATTAATGAAGGGAAAAAAGACCAATACCCACCAAAAGATACTACAATAATGTTAACCCTGTTTATTTTGAAAAGAATTGAAAAGAATTGGAAAAATAAGTTTGAAAATATTAAAAACTTATTCTGCCAATTATAATTATTAATAATTACAATATTATTTTCTGATAATATTTCAATATCTTCTTTGATAAAAGAAGAAAAATAAGGACAAACAAATAATATTGTTTTTTTGTTTTTCAAATTAATAAAAAAGGGGCCTAAATGCCCCTACAAATTTAATAAATATTTATTATTCTATAATAAGTTTTCCATTCAATGTATTTCCTTTTTTAGTATTATATAAATTATAAAAATACATCCCACTATTTAAATTACCTTTTTCAAAAACAATTATATTGTTTACTGTATTAATAGTGTATATAATTTTACCTGTCATATCCGAAACAGTTAACAGATACTTATCTTTATTATTATTTTCAAATTTTATACTCGTTTTATTATTAAATGGATTAGGATATACAATAGCTCCAGAATTTAAATTTACTTTTTCAACTATTGACTTTGATAAATTATATGTTAAAGTATTTGTAGTTGTATTTGTAATTACAGCAGGGTTATAGTCGAAATATATATATGCTAAATTTTCCACAACCGTATTATCCGACAATCCATTTTTTGCTTTAATTTTATATTTTACAAATCCATGACTTTCTGGTTCACTTATATTGCTGTCTGCCAACATAATATTATCAAACCTAAATTCTATTATACCATTATTATTAGATACTTTTAAATTATGACTACTACTTAATACTTCGAATGAATTATAATCAAAATTATTACACAATGTATCAATAATTACAACATCATAAGCTGTATCATTTCCAGTGTTTTGAAATCTTATGGTATAATTCAAATAATCACTAATTAAAGTATACTTTTCTTCAGAAATACCTTCAGGATAAACAAGTTTATCGTTTGGATCATACGAACATCTAACTATTATTGATGAGGTATCAGTAAATTCAGAAACTTCATAAGGTATTTTAATAACAGATATACTTTTTAAAATATCTCCCATAGAATTAAAATCAGGCATTTTTATATATAACTTAACATTTTTTTCATTATATGGCATTAAACTATTAAAATTCCAATATACAGCAGATGTATCAGAACTTATAGAATCATACATTGGATCAGCTCCTTCAATACTTTTTAATTTTTGATCAGGATAAAAAGTTATTATTCCATTACCAATTGATGTTCCGATATTTTTATAGGTTATATAAAACGGAACAATAGAACCACATCTTCCATTATCTAGAGAAGTGATAAAATTTTCAAAAATAGTTGTATCCTTAATTCCTCTTATACCAAAATCAAAACTTGTGGTATCAGTATTATTATAAGTGAAATTGTATAAAATAGAATCTGTTGTTAGTTTCCAATCATTGTTCAAAATAATTTTTAATTCTGAGCTTTCAGTATTTTTTCTAATGAAATAATTCCCATTATTATCTGTTAAAGAAACTATACTATCAGGAAGTAATAACACTTTTTGTGATGACAACCCTTTTTCCTCATTATCAAATATTTTATTTTCATTTGAATCAAAAAATACTTTACCTTCAACAAAATCATATTCATTTTTACATAATTGGATAATTTCATTCTCGCTTAATGCTCTATTATAATACTTAATTTCATCTAACCATCCTTTAAAGTAGTATGGGTCAACGCCTTGTTGGTCAACTCTACCAATAGATCCGCTTTGATTTGTATATGCAATATTTTCACCTGTTCCATCATATATTCCTTGATCATTAGCACAATTAATGTATATATCCATATCTTGAGGACCTTTTATTACACCAACAACATAATACCACTGACCTTCATCAATAGTGGTAGTCCCTTCTTTTGTCCTTCTACATTGAGAAGAGGTACACCCGTCTATTCCACTTCCATAACTTATTTGCATTTTTCTGGAAACAGGATTTAACCCAAACCAAACTCCGTAATATGAATTTTCAACATAATCTGTAATAAAAATTTGACTATAATTATAATCTAAATCTTCAAATTTCACCCAAAGAGCAATAGTTAGTGGCAATTCAGGCTTTAATTTATCATTATTTGGGATTTCAATATAACTATCAGATCCATTAAAATAATATGCTGAATTAGCTTTATTATTTCTATCTAAAGATAATTCGGCATTGTAAATAATACCGTCAATATTATTAATTGATAAATCTTTTGAATCACCATCAAATGGCCAATATAATATAAGGCTATCATTAATATTTTGGCTATTTGTAATGTTGAAAATTGCAATTACAAAAATTGCGATTAAAATATTTTTTTTCATCTTTACTATTTTTATTGGAAATTAACTTAACACAAATATAAAAACTTTAATTTTATATTTAAAAATAATCAAACATTTATTATTATTTTTACATCTTAATTTTTTTTTGTTAAAATTTACAACAAATAAACGCTTAATATGATCCCTACAGAAATTTTACAAAAAGCTAAATCTTGGCTAAGCGACAAATACGATAATGAGACGAGAGAACGTGTTAATTATTTAATTGAAAATGATGAGAAAGAACTTATAGATTCTTTTTACACTAGTTTAGAATTCGGAACTGGTGGCCTAAGAGGTATAATGGGTCCAGGCACAAATAGAATGAATATTTATACTGTTGGAATGGCGACTCAAGGCTTATGCAACTATTTAATTAAAAACTTCGGACATAAGCCAATTTCTGTGGCTATAGCTTATGATAGCAGAAATAACAGCGAGCTTTTTGCAAATAAAGTTGCTGAAATTTTCTCGGCAAATAATATTAAAGCATATCTTTTCGATAGTTTAAAACCAACTCCAGAACTTTCGTTCGCAATAAGACTTTTAAAATGTCAAAGTGGTATTGTTGTTACTGCTTCTCACAACCCTAAAGAATATAATGGATATAAGGTTTATTGGGAAGATGGTGCTCAGGTAATTGAGCCACACGATAAAAATATTATTAATGAAGTTAATAAAATTACCGATATTTCTGAAGTTAAAACACTTAGAAACGACAAATTAATTGAAGTATTAGGCGAAAACATTGATAAAATTTATATTAATGAGTTAAAAAAATTATCATTAAACCCTGATATTAATGTAAAACAAAAAGATATAAAAATAGTTTATACTCCTATTCACGGCACAGGCACTAAGTTAGTTCCTGAAACTTTAAAAGCTTATGGGTTTAATAATATTAATATAGTTGAAGAACAATCGGTTCCCGATGGAAACTTTCCAACAGTTAAATCGCCTAACCCCGAAGAAGCTGAAGCATTGACATTAGCATTAAAAAAAGCAAAAGAAATAGACGCAGATGTTGTTATGGCAACCGATCCTGATGCAGATAGAGTTGGTATTGCGGTGAAAGATAATCAAGGTAACTTTATTTTATTAAACGGAAACCAAACAGCGTCAGTTTTAATTAATTATATAGTTAGCCAATGGAGCAAAAAAGGCAAATTAAACGGCAAACAATATATTGTTAAAACAATTGTTACTACCGAACTTCTAAAAAATATTGCAGATAAATATAATGTAAAATATTATGATGTTTTAACTGGCTTTAAATATATAGCTGATATTATTGGCAAAAACGAAGGTAAAACCGAATTTATTGGCGGCGGAGAAGAAAGTTATGGCTATTTATTTGGCGAATTTGTTAGAGATAAAGACGCTGTTATGTCTTGTGCTTTAATAGCTGAATTAGCTGCATATTTAAAAGAAAACAATTCGAATATATATAATTATTTAATTGATACTTATATAGAATATGGATTATATGTTGAAAGCTTAATTTCGATAACTAAAAAAGGCAAAGATGGTGCAGAAGAAATTAAAGCAATGATGGAAAATTACAGAAATAACCCTCCATGTTGCATTAATAAAGTTAAAGTTTCTAATATTATTGATTATAATTTAAGCGAAAAAACAGGATTGCCTAAATCAAATGTTTTACAATTATTTTTAGAAGATGGCTCTAAAATAACTATTAGACCTTCTGGCACAGAACCAAAAATTAAATTCTATTTTGGCATTAAAGGTATTTTAAATTCTAAAGATGAATTTATTTCTGCTGAAAAAAATATAAGAGATAGAATTAATGAGATTATTGCAGATATGGATTTAAAATAAATTAAACAAAACAATATTTATGAAAAACCGTGAATTTATAATTTATTTAATTGGTATAGTATATTCCATATTAATCTTAACTGCTGGAATTTTATTTGAAAACTTAATTGAGAATAATATTATTAAAGAAATTAATACCTTTACAAGGGTTTCTTTATTTTCTATTACAACAGCATTTTTTTTCATAACAGTTAGAACAACTAATACAAAGCATAATAATAGTTTAACAAGAATTAAAAAACATATTTTTTATGTTTCTCAAATAATTATTTTCTTAGCATTAACAATAAATAGCAGATTTATTTTTTCGTCAAATACAACAAACAATAATTTTATATTTATTTTAACTATTGCTTTAATTGATATTTTTATAATTCTTAATTATGGCGACTATAAAAATTTTAAACAAAGAACAAAATATAAACTTTTAGCTATTGGAATATTAACTGTTTTTTATTTTATATTTGTTAAATTCCTTCAACAAACCGAATATTTAATTGAAACAGTTTTTATTGACTTAATAAGAATATGGATTTCATTACTTTTTATGCTATATGGTTGGGATATTATGTATGGAAAAATAAAAAGTTTAAAAACTATCTCAAAAAAATATTATTATAAAAACAATCAATTTCCCGAAGAGTTATAATTTTCGAAAGAAGCTAAAGTTTACTGAACCGTATTTTCTGTTATCAAAAAGGTTTTGATTTTCACTAAAGTTATACTTATTTGAATGTTCTAAAATAAAAATACCTTCGTCATTTAATAAGTTATTATTGAAAATTAAATCTGGTATTTTGTCTATATTTCCCATATCATAAGGAGGATCAGCAAATATTGTATCAAATTTAACATTACAGCTTTCTATATATTTTAAAGCATCAATTTTTATTGGTTTAATAGCATCTGCTTTAAATATTTCAATTGTTTTCTTTATAAATTCGATGCTTTTAAAATTATTATCAACGCAAGTTATATTGTTGCCTCCTCTTGAAAAAAACTCATAAGAGATACTTCCGCTTCCACAAAACAAATCTAAAAATTTTGTTTCTTCGAAAGAAATAAGATTATTTAAAATATTAAACAACGATTCTTTTGCAAAATCTGTCGTTGGCCTTATTTCAATGTTTTGCGGAATATTAATCTTTCTGCTTCTTAATTTGCCGCCTATAATTCGCATAATTTACTATTAAATAGATTAAAAAATCTTTGAGGTTCAATATCTTCAAGTTTATATGAATATATTGAAGTTTGATTACGTTTCAGAAAATTAATATTTCGAATATACTTACTAATTATTTCATATATCTGTGATTTCACAGATACTTCGCCACAGATATTTACTTTTTGTTCTTCATTATTAAGCTCTAATTGCTCAAAAACATACAATAAATAAAAAATAAAATCTTCTTTGGTTTGGTAATTAAATGAATTGTATAAAATTATTTTTTTCCCTTCAAAAATTAATACTTCATAGGTATTAGAATGGATATGAATATAAACACTTTTTTCGCTTTGATTCTTTCCAATATTATAAAATATATTTATTAATTCTGTCGAAAAATGGTATAAATTTGAATTTGAGAACTTTTTATCAATAAAGTTTTTTAAATCTTTATTAATTGAAAAAAGGTTAACCGAATCAATATTTAAAACATTATCAGATAAAACTACTTCATCTTTTTCTAAAAAATGGTTAAAAGAAAAGATATTTTCTTTTTCTTCGGGCTTAAACAAAGGCACCGGAACCAATGTAGATTTTTGATTAATATAAAATATTCTTATTTTCTTAAAACTTAACGATAAAATCTCGTCTTTATCTATACAATCGATTAAATCTTCAGAATCATTTAATGTATTTGAAGCTAATGCTATATATTTATTATTAAAAATATCATATATAATATAGTCAAAGCTATTTTCGCTTATTTGCAATAATAAAGAATAGTTTTTAATGAAATCCTTGTGAAAAGACTCATCAAATAAACAGATATTATTCTGCATATAAAAATTTAGATATTTCTAATCCCAGTTTCCAGCATTATTGTTTGCTTCGGTAATAGAGCCTACCCTTAAGCCTTCACTTTTTTTGTAATCACCATCAAGGCCTCTTAAGAAAGTTTCATTAGGAGCATATGCTTCAAAAACAGGCACTTCAACACCAGATGCCGTCATAACTTTAGCTGTTTGCAAATTAAATTTCTGTCCAACTGAAAAAGGAATATATGGTAAAGAATCTAGAATAAACTTATACCCATCTCTTAAAGAATCTACTTTATAATATTCAATTGATTCAAAAGCATTAACTAAAATAGTATCTCTTCTCCATCTGTTTCTGTCGCCTGATTGAATAGCAAGAGTATCATCATCAGCTCCAACTTTATCAATAAAAACAATTTTTTCATTCTTTAAAAAACATAAAAGTGAGTCAAAATTATTGCAATAAACTCCTTTTACCTTTTTGTAAGCAATCTGAGCTTCTCTTATATCTTTTAATCTTTGAATAACCTCTTTTTTTCTTTCAACCATTTGTTCTTGAAATCTTATAGGAGTTAATATTGTATTGATTATTAATAATATTAATACTACTATTGTTACTGATAACCCGATTTTTATAATTTTATTATTCATCTTAATTTTATTTTAGTGTTTTATAATTTTAAAAAATGTTTTACAATATTAAAAAAAATATTTTTTATGTTCAATTTAAAACAACATTCTTTTTTTTAAAAATTAAATATTTATTCAATTACAACCAAATAATAGTTCTTTTTACCTTTTTGAACAAAAATATATTTGTTTTGAAGTAAGTCTGAATTATTAATTGTTTTGTTCTCTTGGATTTTTTCTTTGTTTATGCTAATACCATTACTCTTAAGTAATCTCCTTGCTTCACTTTTAGACTCTACTATATTAGTTTTGTCAACCAAAAAATCTAATATATTAATTTCTGAACCAAAATCTGCTTTGTTTATAATGGTTTTAGGAACTTGCTCAAATACGCTTAACAATATTTTCTCTGAAATATTATTTAAAGAATCTTTATTGCCTGAGCCAAACAATACATTTGATGCTTCAACAACCATATTATAATCTTCTTCTGAATGTATTAATATAGTTAAGTCTTTTGCTAATTCTTTTTGAACCAATCTCAAATGTGGTGCATTTAAATGTTCTTTTTCTAACTCCTCAATATTTTCTTTTGTTCTGGTTGTGAAAATTTTTATATATTTAACTGCATCTTCATCAGAAACATTTAACCAAAATTGATAAAAAGTATAAGGGGATGTTTTTTCTGGGTCTAACCAAATATTACCACTTTCGGTTTTGCCAAATTTGCTTCCATCCGATTTTGTAATTAATGGACAAGTTAAAGCAAAAGCTTCTCCTCCTAATTTTCTTCTAATTAGCTCAGAGCCTGTTGTTATATTTCCCCATTGGTCCGATCCACCCATTTGCAATTTGCAATTTTCATTTTCAAACAAATATAAGAAATCGTATCCTTGAACCAACTGATAAGAAAATTCGGTAAAAGATAATCCTGTTTCTAATCTTTTTTGAACAGAATCTTTAGCTGTCATATAACTAATTGTAATGTGTTTCCCAATATCTCTAATAAACTCAAGAAAAGAAAAGTTTTTCATCCAATCATAGTTATTAACTATTTTAGCTCCATTTTCTTTATGTTCAAAATCTAAAAATTTAGCCAATTGCTTTTGCAAACAATCTTGATTATGTCTTAAAATTTCTTCATTAAGTAAATTTCTTTCTTCCGATTTCCCAGAAGGGTCACCAATCATTCCTGTTGCCCCACCAATTAAAGCTATTGGTCTATGACCTGCTAGTTGGAAGTGTTTCAGCATCATTATTGAAACTAAGTGTCCAATATGTAATGAGTCTGCGGTTGGATCAATACCAACGTATGCAGTAGCTTTGCCTTTTGACAATAATTCTTCTGTTCCTGGCATAATAGTATGAATCATGCCTCTCCAACTTAATTCTTCAATAAAATTTGTCATATTATTCTCTTATTAAAGTTGCAAATATAATTTATTTTTATTCTTATTTATTACATTTTAACTTGCTTTTTTATATGGAATTTTAATTAGTTAATAAAAAAACTTTTGTTATTAGGATTTTATAAAAAGTATATATATTTTTGCTTTGCATCATATAAAAAACACATTTTATATGCATTATTATTATTATTAAATAAATTAAACATAAAGAAATGATAGCTGAACCTTACAAACTAAAAACTGTCAGAAATATTGAATACACTTCTATTCAAGATAGAATAGATGCATTAATGGCAGCTGATTACAACACATTTAGAATACCATCATTTATGGTAACTTTTGATATGACAAGTCAAGGAACATCTGCTGTGAGCCAAGATCAATTTGCTGGATTATTTATAGGAGATGAAACTTATGCTGGAAGTAGAAATTTTGAAAATTTGTGTGGAATTGTTAAAGAATTATTAGGACATGATAATGTTTGCCCAACTCATAATTTAAAAGGCTCACATAAACTTATTACTACAACAATGGTTAATAATGGTGATGTTATTTACGGAAACTCACTTAAACCTGCTGACTTAATCAATGACCGTAAAGCTTCAATGAAAATTTTACTAGCAAAAGACAGCGTTTATTCTGGTAATATTGACACAGTTGCTTTAGAAAACGAACTTAAAGGAAAAACAAATGTTCCTTATGTTTATATTGAATTATATGCTGATGGATACAAACCTGTTTCTTTAGCTAACATTAAAGAAGTTGCAAGAATTGCAAAACAAAACAATACTGTTTTAGTATTAAATGGTTCTTATATTATTTCTAATGCTGATTATATTAGAAATAATGAATCTGGTTATAATGGAAAAACTTTAAAAGAAATTGTTTATGAAATAGGAAACAATTCTCATATTTTTGTTATTGATGCTGCTCAAGACCCAAGATCAAATACAGGTGGACTTATTTCGACAAATATTTATGATTTATATGATAAATATATGAATGAAGTTGTTGTTTATGAAGGTTTACACACTTATGGTGGTATGGCCGGAAGAACAATGGAAGTTTTTGCAAGAGGTTTAAGCGAAATGGTTTATGAAAAACAAGCAACTTGGATTCTTTTACAAATTAGTAAATTAGCTAGTCAGTTAAAAAATATTCCATTTTATTATGGTGCTGATGGTTTATATATTAAAGCAGATGAATTTTTACCAAAATGTGAAAATCCAGCTCATACTTTAGCTGCTGCAATTTATCTTAAATCTGGTATTAGATGCTTTTTAGATGGTAGATTTGGAACTACTATTTTACCTCTTCAAATACCAAGAATGGTTTTAACTAATGAGCAATTAAGCGAAATAGCTGATGTTATCAATCAAGTTTATGCTATGAGAGATAAAATTTCAGGTCTAGTATTAGAAAATGACCCTACTTGGAGTGATGAAGCTATGTTTAGATGGAAAAGACCTGTTGTTGATGCATATTGCTTTAAAAGCGAGCCTTTTACAATACAACAAATTGAATATGTTGGAGAAATATCTGAAGCAGAAAGATTACAACATGCTATTGAATCAGGATATAATACTTTCCTTTTACAATCAAAACACGTTGCTATCGACTTTTTAACAGATTCTGGAACAACATCTCAATCTACTACACAATGGGCTGTTTATTTAAACAGTGTTGAAACACAAGCAACAAGCGAAAATTATTTTGACTTTGTTGAAACATTACAAGAAGTTACTGGATATAAATATATTTTACCAACTCATCAAGGTAGAGCTGCTGAACATATTATGTCGCAATGCCTAATTTCAAGTGGTATTGTTCCTGGTAACATGTATTTTACAACAACAAAACTTCACCAAGAAATTGCTGGTGGTACTTTTGCTGATGTTATTTGTGATGAAGCTCACGACCCACAAAATACTTTTAGATGGAAAGGCAACATTGATATTAAAAAATTAAAAAAACTTGTTGACGAACATGGTGCTGATCAAATTCCTTATGTTAGTTTCGAACTAAGTGTTAACCTTGCTGGTGGACAACCAGTTCATATGGATAATGCTAAAGAAATTTACGAATATTGCGAAGCAAAAGGCATTTTTGTAATGTGGGATGCTACAAGAGCTGTTGAAAATGCATATATGATTAAAAAATATGACGAAAGATATGCTAATACTTCTATAAAAGAAATTTTACATGAATTATTTAGCTATGGTCATGGATGCACTGTATCAAGTAAAAAAGATTATTTAGTTAATATTGGTGGTATCTTAGCTATAAAAGACGATGAAGATTTTTACTTAAAAGCTCAAGAAAAGCTAAGAATATATGAAGGTTCTGTTACAAACGGTGGTATGACTGCTGGTGACTTAGCTGTTCATGCACAAGGTGTTAGAGAAATGGTTGATATTAGATACATAAAAAACAGAGTTGAACAAACTCATTATTTAGGTAAAAAATTATTAGAAGCTGGTGTTCCTATCGTTGAACCTATTGGCTCTCATGCTGTTTTCTTAGATGCAAAAAGATTTTTACCTCACATAGACCAAGACCAATATCCATCACAAGCTTTATCTACAGCTTTATATATTGATTCTGGTGTAAGAGCAATGGAAAGAGGTAATGTTTCTAAAGGTCGCCAACCAAACGGTGATAATTATCGCCCATCATTAGAGCTTGTTCGTTTAACTATTCCTAGAAGAGCTTATACTAATGCTCACATGGATTTAGTTGCTGAATCAATCATTAAGCTTTATAAAAAACGTGACCAAATTAAAGGGTTAAGATTTACTTATGAGCCTAAAAACTTAAGATTCTTCCAAGGAAGATTTGAAGAGGTTAAATAAATTAATTTTTATAATACATTTAAAAGGAGAGCTATTTTAACTCTCCTTTTTTATTAATAACTAAAACAAAAAATATTATGAGTTTACTAATAGTTGGAAGTGTTGCTTTTGATGCAATTGAAACTCCTTACGGAAAAACAGATAAAATTATTGGCGGTGCTGCAAGTTATATTTGCTTATCTGCTTCAAATTTTGTTAAAAATTTAAATCTTGTTGCTGTTGTTGGTGGCGATTTTCCTAAAGAATATATTTCTTTATTTAACAGTAGAGGTGTTAACACCGATGGTTTACAAATAAAAGAAAACGAAAAATCTTTTTTCTGGTCTGGTCGTTACCATAATAACATGAATTCGAGAGATACTTTAATTACAGAATTAAATGTTTTAGAAAAATTTGATCCTATTATTCCTAGTAATTACCAAAATTGTGAATATTTAATGTTAGGTAATTTATCTCCTGCTGTTCAAAACTCGGTAATTGAAAGATTAAATTCTAAACCAAAGTTTATTGCAATGGATACAATGAACTTTTGGATGGATATAGCAAAAGATGATTTATTAAAAACTATTTCTAAAGTTGATTTATTAACAATTAACGATGAGGAAGCTCGAATTTTATCTGGTGAATATTCTTTAGTTAAAGCAGCAAAAATTATTTTAACTATGGGACCTAAATATTTAATAATAAAAAAAGGTGAACACGGAGCTTTATTGTTTGATAAAAACAATATTTTCAGTGTTCCGGCATTACCATTAGAAGATGTTTTTGACCCAACAGGTGCAGGCGACACTTTTGCTGGTGGCTTAATTGGTTATTTAGCTAAAACTGATGATATTTCATTCGAAAATATGAAAAATGCTGTGGTTTATGGATCTGTAATGGCTTCGTTTACTGTTGAAAAATTTGGATTAGAAAGATTAATTGATTTATCTGATGAAGAAGTTAAAAATCGTATAACTCAATTTAAACAATTAACTAATTACAAAATTTCTAATTAAAGTTCACTTTATATATCTCTTATTTAAATTCCTTTTATATTTTTGTTAAAAATTTAAATAATAAATAAAAAAAATATATACGCAATGAAAGGCATACAAGGTGTAAATTTTAAAGGCAAAAAAGTCTTGATTAGAGTGGACTTCAACGTGCCTTTAAACCATAATAGACAAGTCTCGGACTCGACGAGAATAAAAGAATCGATACCAACTATTCAAAAAGTATTAGAAGGCGGTGGAACCGTAATCCTGCTTTCTCACTTAGGTCGTCCAAAAGGATATGAAAATGACTATTCTTTAAATCCGATTATTCCTCATTTAACAAAAATGTTAAATAAAAATATCATATTTACTAGAGAGTTATTTGGAGAAAAAACTAAAAAAGTTTGTGCTGACTTAAAACCTGGCGATGTTGTTCTTCTTGAAAATTTAAGATTTTACCCTGAAGAAGAAGCTGCTGATGAAAAATTTGCTAAAGACTTAGCTTCTTTAGGCGATATTTATATTAATGATGCTTTTGCTACTTCTCACAGAAGACATGCTTCAACTGCTGTTTTAGCAGAGTTTTTCCCAAAAGATAAATATTTCGGATTGTTAATAGAAAATGAAATAATTAACATTGATAAAGCTTTAAATAACCCGAAAAAACCTTTTACAGGAATTATTGGAGGATCAAAAGTTTCGAATAAATTAAGTATCTTAGAAAGATTATTAGACAAAGTTGATAATTTGATTATTGGTGGTGGTATGGCTTTCACTTTTATTAAGGCATTAGATGGCGAAGTTGGAGATTCATTAGTAGAAGATGAACAAATACAAGCAGCTAAAAAAATTATTAAAGGAGCTATGCTTAATGGAATAAATATGTATATTCCAACTGATGTTGTTTGTGCTGATGCTTTCTCTAGTGAAGCAAATGTTAGAATTTGTCCCGCTAATAAAATTAAAAAAGGTTGGATGGGATTAGATATTGGACCTGTAACTCAAAGAAGATTTGCCGAGATAATTGGTAAATCTGAAACTATATTATGGAATGGACCAATGGGAGTTTTCGAATTACCTCCATTTAAACAAGGAACAAAATCTGTTGCTATTAATGTTGCGAGTGCGACTATTAGTGGTGCTTTCTCTTTAATTGGTGGTGGAGACTCTGTTGCTGCCATAAACAGATACAATCTTGCAGATCAAATTAGTTATGTTTCTACTGGCGGTGGTGCTATGTTAGAATACATAGAAGGTAGAACTCTACCTGGTATTGCTGCAATTTTAGAAGACTAAAAAGAAGCCGGAATTAACTCCGGCTTTTTTATTTTAAAATAATACCTATACTTTTTTTACCATCAACCTTAACTGTTAAAGGTTTATCAAATTGAATATGTCTAACAAATTCATTTTCAAATTTTGGTGTTAATGAATTAAGCCAATCAATATTATAATAACCATCATTAATATATGGATTAATTGTAAAATATCCTATTCCAAAAGAGGTTAGATTTTGAAAAAAATGTGTTCCTTGACTTGGGTCTATTCTATAATTTTTCAAACCAGATTCAATAATAATAAAAGCATTTGAGATTTGACTCCATCTTACAGGTATTCCTAAATTTGGGTCACTACTACCCCATCTTCCAGGCCCAATTAATATGTAATTTTTCTTTTCTTCTTTAAATTTTTTATTAAGATTATCTACTGTTTCAGCTATTAACAATGTTTTTAAGCTATCGAAAGAATCAGGTTTAACATAGATAATATCGCATATATCATTATATTCACCATGACCTAAAGAAGAATTTGAAAGAACTACAATATCATCATTGTTTATATTATTCAAATCTATTTCAACTCCCAATTCAGATTCAATTATTGGCCTTATTTGCAAAATATTGAATGTTGCATTTTTTGCTTTTGAATTAAAATCTAGAGCAAATTCAATTTCTACAGGATTATTTAATTCACTTTGACCTGTTTTAAGAAATAAGTCAACAATTTCTGATAATGGCAATAAATTATATTTAAGTATGTTTGCAAACGTTAATACTTTTGCTCCTTTTTCATAAAAACCGTCAACAAGCACATTATCATTATAATCAAAAGTAGAAACTAAATTATTTAAAGTTCCATCAATTATAGCATCATTAATATCTAATTTTTTTAAATTAATTCCATCATTTGTTGAAATTTTAAAAGTATCAATATTAAGATCTAATGCAAAAAAAGTTTTTTGTGTAGATCGCAAAGCCATTTCAGGTGAATAAAGCTGAACTATTTTTTTAGGATATTTTGGAGAAAATCTTAATGACTCTCCGCCCTCAACTATTTGTTTTCCTAAACCTAGTGCTATATTAACAATACCATCTTCTGGTTTTTCTTCATTTAAAGGATAAAAATTAATTGATCTTGCTGTTCCTGATATTTTAGGATAGAAATGATTCCCATATTTAGTACCACAAACTTCTTGAAGCACCACGGCCATTTTTTCTTCATCTATAACATTAGAAGTTACCTGCATATATGCCTTACTTTCTTTATAAAAGACTGAAGCATAAACACTTTTGATTGCCATTTCTAATTTTTCAATCATAAATTTTAATGGCTTAACTTTAGGAATCATGTAAGTAGAATAAACACCGGCAAATGGCTGGTAATGTGAATCTTCTAGCAAACTAGAAGATCGTATTGCAATAGGACCGTCTATTACTCTTAAAAAAGCAATTAAATCCTTTTCAATTCTTTTAGGGAAACTTGCCTCAACAAAAGCTTTTAATATTAATTCATCTTCGATATCTGATAAAGCTGTGCTATATAAATTATTAGATTCCATAAATTCATCAAATATATCAGAACAAAGAACCACTGTCCTTGGAATTTTTATTGCAACATTTTCAAATCGATCATAAAATTTATTCCTTCTAATTAATGAATCAAGAAAAGCTAATCCTCTTCCTTTGCCACCAAGAGAATCTTCTCCTATTCTTGCAAAAGAAACATAATTATCAAATGTATTCTGTGTAAATTCTGTAATAACGCCCTTTCCTTTTATTGTGCGATATTTTGAAAAGGTTTCATTTATAAAATTTTTAACTTCCTTTATATCATTAAAATCGTCTGATTTAAGATTTTTAAAGAATTTACCTAACGAAAAAAAAGCTCTAGCATTAAGCCATTTCGAAAAATGGTTTCGATCAATATGATACTTTATTGTTTCATCTGGAATCTTAAAAATTAATTTCTGCAAAGTTTTTAAATCTTTTGCTCTTGCAATTTCTTCTTTATTTGCAGGATTTTTAAATATAAAATCACCAAAAGCAAAATTCCTCACAATAAAATCTCGCAATTCGTAATAAAGTGTATTTGAGTATTTGTGTAAAAAGTCTATACCTAGCCTTCTGGCAATTTCTTTATTATTCATATCAGAAGATTGCAAAAGAATAGGAATAAGTTTATCTTCTTCTTTAATTTTTCTGACGAATCGCCAACCCGCATACTTATCTTTTTCTCCATTTCTATTAAACGAAACATCTGAAATTATTCCAAGCATATTATTCTTATATTTTTCCCACAATAAAATCGCCTCTTCATAATTATTTGCAAGTAATATTTTAGGCCTGCCTCTCATTCTAAGCATTTTTTGATGTTCATTAAGACCTTCATCCATCAAAACCTTCGACTGAGTAAAAATTATCTTATATATACTTGGTAAAAAGCTAGAATAATACCTAATAGAATCTTCAACAAGTAAAATTGCTTTAACTCCAACCGAATTTATATCATTATCAGAATTCATTTTATCTTCAAGAAGTTTAACTATAGCTAAAAGAATATCTGGTTTACCTAACCAACAAAATTTATAATCAATAGCATTTAGATTTTTGTTTTGCAATTTTATTGATACTTCTCGTGAAAAAGGAGTAAGAACAACTATAGGAATTTTAGGATATTTAGCTTTTATTTCGAGTGAAAGCTGAAAAGGATCCATTCCGCCAACACTAAGCATATTAATTATTAAATCAATATCTTCATCGGCTAAAGTTTGAAAAGCCTCATTAGCGGTAGATACTTGAACAAACTGTGGTGGATACCTTAAGTTAAGCGAAGCATACTCCATAAAAATCTGTTCATCAATTCGTCCGTCTTCATCAAGCATAAAAGAATCGTATTTACTACAAATAAGTAAGACTCTTCCTATACGTTTCTTCATTAGCAATTCAAAAGGAGTATCTCCGTAATAATAATTAAAATCCTTTTTGTAATTCATTGAATTTGATTTTTAGTTTTTTTAAAAAAGTAATTTAAAAGAGGCTGTCAAAAAAAACTAAAATATGTCTTTCTGAGCGAAGCGAAGAATCTAACAATCAATGTGTTAAGATTTTTCACTTCGTTCAAAATGAC
>CAZJKL010000049.1:0-22704 GCA_964546655.1 uncultured Bacteroidales bacterium
AACCATATTTTTATTGTATTATCTCAAATTCAACTCTTCTGTTTGCTTGTCGTGCAAGGTTGCTTTTTTCTTTTAATAATGGCTCTGAACTGCCTCTTCCTTCGTATTTCAATCTTGTTGAAGATATACCTTTAGATACTATGTATTCTACAACGCTTTTTGCCCTTGATTTTGATAATTTCATATTTAAATCATAATTGCCAACATCGTCTGTATGACCAATTATTTTTAATTTTATTCCTTTGTATTTGAGTAGCTTAATAATTAAAATATCTAAATTATTTATTGAGGTTGTATCTAACTCACTGCTATTTGTTTTAAAATTTATATTATCTATTACTATTTTTTTATCAGAATAATTTTGCGGATTTAAAAATATTTTTTCTAAAACAGATTCATTAATATATTCCGATTGTGTCGGAATAACTACTCTAAATCCAATTTTATCATTTTTCAATATTCCTTTATATCCCCAAAAACTTCCCATTCTTGAAAAACAGTTACAACTAATTGCATTATAATTATATGAACCTCCTTTAGTTTGAAACCCTAATCCGTTGTCTGGTTGAATTATAGGATTAATTACAAGTTTTTGCTCTAAATCCATCTCATAGCCATCATAAATCCATTCATTAACATTTCCATGCATATCATATATCCCAAATTGATTAGGTTCGTAACTCCCAACTTGAACCGTTTTACCAATATTTTCTGTTTTAATGCAATTAGGTGTATATAATATACCATTATAGTTTGCATTTTTTGAACCTAAACAATCTCCTGTATTAAAATATGTATTTGTTCCTGCTCTGCAACAATATTCCCATTCTGCCTCTGTTGGCAAACGGCCTCCAACCCATTCGGCAAAAGCTTGTGCATCATACCAATTCACGTTTATTACAGGCATTTTACCTCTTCCCCAACCATTATCATTTGGTTTTTCTCTATTTGTAGCATCACAAAATAAATCGTATTGTTCAAATGTTATTTCATATTTGCTTATTTTAAAAGAACTTAATACTACAATCCTATACTTTTCTGGGTCTAAAGTATCTGAATAAGAAAATCTTTTTTCCATTACAAATTTACCCTCTGGTATGGTAACCCAGTCTATTTTTAATTTGTCCTGAGATTTTACTAATATTTGAGTAAATATTAATATTAACAATAATAATTTCGCTGCCATATTATTCAACTGATATTAAATCTTTTATCATTTCATTATACTCCTCTTCATAAATCCATGACATAAAATTATAAGCCCCTTCTATTTTTGATTCAAATTTATTTTCTGTTCTAAAAAACAATACTTTCTTCCTTAAATTCTCCAAATTTTCCACACAATACATTTTAAATATATTGTTTATTTTTTCTTCATTGCTTTCATCTGGTTTATAATAACCCCATTTTGTCATTAAAATACTTGAATCACCAACTTCTGTTAAATAATTCTTTTCTTCTTCAGTCATTTCTCTAAAATCTCTTCTTTTTCTATCATGATAATGCTTGTATAATGCATATGATTCTATTGCTATATTGTAGTTAACATTATCAAAGTATGCTAAGTTAGAATAAGCAATATAAATAAAACCTTGAAAATTTGTTATCTCTCCATTTTCTAATGCTTTATTTAAATAATCTTTAAAATCAACATATCCCTTATCAAAACCTCCCATACTTCCATGCTGCATTGAGTGAAGCATTACAATATACCCTGGCAATAACTTAAAAGAATTATTTTTTAATCCAACATTAAATTCTGATGGGAAACCATATTTTTGAATCAATTTTTCTAAATATTGTACGTTTCTTAAATCTATCGAATCTTTTATCTTTTTCTTTTCTCCACTATAACTATTTATTCTGTCAAATTGATCAACCTCAGTTAATGAATCCAATATTTCTCTATATCTAACATTGTAGCTTGGTTTATAATCTTTTGCAAAAGTTTTTAGTTTTGACCCATACTCGGTTGTGATAAAGGTTTTAAAAGCATCATTTTGTTCAATATTATCTATTCCATAACCTTTGGCTACTACTTGCTCCAGATAATTATATGATTCTTTGTTTTTATTTTGCAATGCTTCGGTAATTCCGGCATTATAAATATCTATGCCAAATGGTTTTTTATTTTGTTCAAATGCCTTTACATAATATACTGATGCCTTGGCATAGCTCGAATCTATTATTGCCATCTCTGCTGAGTCGGTATATTGATAGTATTGGCGTAAATAATCGGGGAGGTTTACCTGGCTTCGGGTTGTGTTTATAAGTATAAACATAGCTAGGCTAAAGCATACGCCATAGAAATAGGGTGTTTTCATACGTGATAATAAATAAGTTAATAATCGTTTAGTGAATATATGAATCTATTTATGAAAAACAAAAATTTTATTTAATTATTTTTGTTTTTTTGAAACAATTACTTTTGTCTTGCGTTTTAAAATACCTTTTATTTCATAAAAACAGACAAAGAATCTATTTTATTATTAGAATAAGTTTTTTTAGAAAAGTTTTTTCGTGTGAAGATATCAGTCGTATAGCGATTATAGAATTATTTTACGGCTGCAAATACTCAATTTTTTGTAAGCATAAAGCATTAACGAGTTTAGAAATTTTTCTGTATTACGTTTTATATATTCATTAAATTTTTTTTGTTTATATAACACATATAATTATTAAAAACACACAATTAAAATTTATTTAAGAACTTAATAATTATAATTAAATAAAAATTTTATTACATTTGCAATTCTTTTAAAAACAAGTAAAATAAAAGTAAAAAAATGAATATTACAAAAGAACAAAAAGATGGTTTAAATGCAGTTATTAATATTGTATTAGAACCGGTTGATTATAAAGAAAAATACGAAAAAAAACTTTCTGAATATAGAAGAAATGCACAAATGCCAGGATTTAGAAAAGGCAATGTACCTAAAGGCATGATTAAAAAAATGTATGGCAAACAATTATTATTAGAAGAAGTTAATAATTTATTGTCTGAATCATTAGATAAATATATTAAAGAAAACAATGTTGAAATATTAGGAAGACCTATATTAAATGAAACTTCTGAAGTAAAATGGGAAGAAGATGAAACTTTTAATTTTAATTTTGAATTAGGGTTAAGACCAGAAATTAAAATAGACTATAAAAAATTAAAAGGTTTATCTAAATATAAAATTAAAATGTCTGACGAAGAAACAACCAAGATGGTAGAAGATCTTCAGGCTAGATATGGTAATGAGGTTTATCCTGCAAAATCAGAAGAAAATGATTCATTAGAAGGTAATTTTGTAGAATTAGATAAAGATAATAATGAGTTAGAAGGTGGCTTAAAAAAAGAAAAAGCTTTATTCTTAATTAATAAATTAACAAAAAAAGAAAAGAAAAAATATATTGGCATATCTAAAGACGAAGAAATAATTTTAAATCCTAAAGATGTATTTGAAAACGAAACAGATGCTGCTATTATGTTAGGTGTTTCTAAAGAAGATTATGCAAATAATTCTAGTAATTTCAAATTTAAGGTTACAAATATTTTAAGAAAAGATTTGGCAATATTAGATCAATCATTTTTTGATAAAATTTTAGGTGAAAACGCAGTAAAAAGCCAAGAAGAATTTGTTGCTAAGATTAAAGAAAATTCAGAAAAAGAATATTTAAGATATTGCGAACAAAAATTTCAATATGATGTTTTAGGAAAATTGATTGAAAGTGTTGAAGTTGAACTTCCTGCAGAATTTTTAAAGAAATTAATTTTATCTGAAAACAAAGAAATTAAAGAAGAGAATATTGACCAATATTTTGAAGCACAAGCTAAATATTTAAAAACAGATTTAATTAAAGATAAAATTGCTGTTGAAAACAAAATTAATATTGACGCACAAGAATTAAGAGATTATGTGAAGAAATATATAATTAAAGAAATGTTCAGAATGTCGGAAGAAGAAGCTGAAAAAGATGAATTCAAAGGATTTATCGATAAAATGGTTGATAATTTTTATGACAAACAAACTAAACAAGTTGATTCTTTAAGCGAATTGTTATTTACCGAAAAAGTAATTGATAGCATTATTCCTGAAGTAAAATATGATGAAAAAGAAATTGGCTGGGAAGAATTTATCAAATTAGGAGAAAAATAATTTTACATAAATTTTATTTATAATAATTATTGCATTATTAAATAATAATAATATCTTTGCAAATTCATTTAAGAAGTAAAAAGAAAAAGAAAGAATATGTATTTAACATCAGAAAAAAAACAAGAAATATTTAAAGAATTTGGTGGTAATGTTACAGAAACAGGAACTCCAGAATCACAAGTGGCTTTATTTACATACAGAATAAACCATTTAACAGAACATTTAAAAGAGAACAAAAAAGATTTCGCAACTCAGCGTTCACTAATAATATTAGTAGGGAAAAGAAAAAAACTACTAACATATTTAAAAGATAATGATATCGAAAGGTATAGAGCAATAATTAAGAAATTAAAATTAAGGAAATAACCTTAACAAGAAAGGCAATTTTACAATTGCCTTTTTTTGTTTTTACATACACATATAAACTTTATTGACGACAAAAAGATGACTACATTAGGAAAAACAAAAACAATAAAATTATCAGAAAATCAAATAATAACAATTGAAACCGGAAAATTAGCAAAACAAGCTGATGGATCAGTTGTTGTAAAATGCGGAGATACAATGCTTTTAGCTACTGTTGTAGCAAAAACCGAAGCAGGTGAAAACGTTGATTTTATGCCATTATCTGTTGATTATCAAGAAAAATACGCAGCAACAGGAAGAGTTCCTGGTGGTTTCTTAAAAAGAGAAGCTAGACCTTCTGAATCGGAAATATTAGTTGCAAGATTAGTTGACAGAGCATTAAGACCATTGTTCCCTGACGATTTTCATGCTGAAACTCAAGTTTTAATTTCATTAATTTCTGGAAATCTTAATGTTTATCCTGATGCTTATGCTTGTTTAGCTGCTTCTGCTGCTTTAGCTGTATCTGATATTCCTTTTAACGGTCCTGTTTCGGAAGTTAGAATTGCAAGAATTGATGGTGAATTTAAAATTAACCCTACTATACAAGAAACTGAACAAGCTGATATAGACTTAATTGTTGCAGCAACCATAGATAACATTATGATGGTTGAAGGCGGAACAAAAGAAGTTCAAGAAAAAGACATGGTAGATGCTTTAAAATTAGCTCATGAAGCAATAAAAATTCAATGTCAAGCTCAAATCGAATTCATGAAAGAACTTGGTAAAGAAACTAAAAGAGAATATTGCCACGAAAAAAATGATGCAGAACTTAAAGAAAATATGCAAAAAGCTTTATATCAAAAAGCTTATGATGTAGCAATGTTAGGGTTAGCTGATAAAGCAAAAAGAAAAGAATTATTTTCAGCTATTGTTGATGAATATAAATTAACTTTAACAGAAGAAGTTTTGGCAGAAAAGGCTTCTTTAATAAAAAAATACTATCACGATATTGAAAAAGAAGCTGTTCGAAATATGGTTTTGAATGAGAGAGTGAGATTAGATGGTAGAAAATTAGACGAGATTCGTCCAATATGGTCAGAAATAAATTATTTACCTTCGGCTCATGGTTCTGCTATTTTCACAAGAGGAGAAACTCAATCTTTAACAAGTGTAACACTTGGAACAAAATTAGACGAACAACTTATTGATGGTGCTATATTTAAAGGTACTTCTAGATTAATGTTACATTATAATTTTCCTTCATTCTCAACAGGCGAAGTTAAGCCAAATAGAGGAACAGGCAGAAGAGAAATTGGACATGGTAACTTGGCTTTAAGAGCTTTAAGAAGCGTTATTCCTTCAGAAAAAGAAATAAACCCTTATACAATTAGAATAGTATCTGATATTCTTGAGTCAAATGGTTCTTCATCAATGGCAACAGTTTGTGCAGGAACATTAGCATTAATGGATGCAGGTGTAAAAATAAGAAAAGCTGTTTCTGGTATAGCAATGGGCTTAATTACAGATGGCAAAGGAAAATATGCTGTATTATCTGATATTTTAGGAGATGAAGATCATTTAGGTGATATGGATTTTAAAGTAACCGGAACAAAAGATGGTATTACTGCTTGTCAAATGGATATAAAAGTTGATGGATTATCTGCTGAAGTTTTAGCTGAAGCTCTAGAACAAGCTAAAAGAGGAAGATTGCACATATTAAATGAAATGTCAAAAACTATTTCTGAAACTAAAGCAGACCTTAAACCTCACACTCCAAGAGTTGAAAACATAAGAATACCTTTGGATATGATAGGTGCTGTTATTGGACCAGGTGGTAAAATTATTCAAGAAATACAAAAAAGCAGTGCTTCAACAATTGTTATTGAAGAAGAAAAAGAATGTGGTATTGTTCAAATTTTCTCTCCAAATGCTGAATCAATAAATATTGCTAAAAAAGCTATTCTTAAAATAGTTACTCTTCCTGAAGTAGGTCAAGTTTATGAAGCAAAAGTAAAATCAATTATGCCTTACGGTGCTTTTGTTGAGTTTTTACCAGGGAAAGAAGGATTATTACATATTTCTGAAATTGAATGGAAACATTTAGAAAAAGTAGAAGAAGTTCTTAAAGAAGGTGATATTATTAGTGTTAAACTAATTGCTATTGACGCTAAAAATGGAAAAGTTAAATTGTCAAGAAAAGTTTTATTGCCAAAACCTGAAGAAAAACAAGAAGATAGTACTGCGGAAAACAATTAATATTTATTGTAACATTTTTTATTTTATACACGTATAACAAGGCCTAAAAAATAATAATATGAGACAATTAAAAATTACGAAGCAAATTACAAATAGAGAAACCGCTTCGTTAGATAAATACTTGCAGGAGATAGGTAAAGTTGAATTAATTACCGCTGATGAAGAAGTTATTTTAGCCCAAAAAATAAAACAAGGCGACAGAGCTGCTTTAGAAAAACTTACAAAAGCAAATTTAAGATTCGTTGTTTCTGTTGCTAAACAATATCAAAACCAAGGTTTGAGTTTGCCCGATCTTATTAATGAAGGTAATTTAGGTTTAATAAAAGCTGCTCAAAGATTTGACGAAACAAGAGGGTTCAAATTTATTTCTTATGCTGTATGGTGGATTAGACAGTCTATCTTGCAAGCTTTGGCAGAACAATCAAGAATTGTTAGATTGCCTTTAAATAAAATAGGTTCAATTAATAAAATTAATAAAACCTTTGCAAAGCTTGAACAAGAATTTGAAAGAGATCCTTCTCAAGACGAAATAGCAAGTATTCTTGAAATTTCAGAAGATGAAGTTAAAGAATCAATGAAAAATACAAGCAGACATATTTCTATGGATGCTCCTTTAATTGAAGGTGAAGAAAATAATCTTTATGATATTTTAAATAATGATGATTCTCCTCGTCCAGATGCTGGTCTTATTCACGAATCTTTGCAAAAAGAAATTGATAGAGCTTTGGCTACTTTAACTCCTCGCGAAGCTGATGTTATAAAATATTATTTTGGATTAAGTGGAGAACATCCATTAACATTAGAAGAAATTGGAGAAAAATTTAATTTAACAAGAGAAAGAGTTCGACAAATTAAAGAAAAAGCAACTCGAAGATTAAAACATACTTCAAGAAGTGCTATTCTTAAAAAATATTTAGGCTAATTTTAAATTAAGAGCCTTAACAGTGTTAAGGCTTTTTTTATAAACAATAAAAAATAATTATAGTATGATTATTTCTCCTTCTATTTTATCTGCAAATTTCGGAAATTTATCAGAAGACATTAATATGCTAAATAATAGCAAAGCCGAATGGATTCATATTGACGTGATGGACGGTGTTTTTGTTCCAAATATTTCTTTCGGTTTCCCTATTATGGAGTCTGTAAAAAAAACAGCTAAAAAGCCACTTGATGTTCATATAATGATTGTTGAACCATCAAAATATATAACAGAATTTAAACGATGCGGTGCAGATATTCTTACTTTTCATTACGAAGCATGCAATCATATTAATAGAACAATATCTGAAATTAAGAAAAACGGAATGAAGGCAGGTATAAGCCTAAACCCTCACACTCCTATTTCATTATTAGAATCAATTATTAAAGATGTTGATATGGTTCTTATAATGTCGGTTAACCCAGGTTTTGGCGGACAAAAATTTATTGAAAACACTTATGATAAGGTTAAAGAGCTTAAAAACCTAATTGCAAAAAAATCTTCATCTGCTCTTATTCAAGTTGATGGCGGCGTTAATTACGAAATAGCCGTTAATTTAGCTAAAGAAGGCGTTGATAGCATTGTTGCAGGTAGTTATATTTTTAACGCCGAAAGCCCTTTAAAAACTATTGAATTATTAAAAAGCATATAATTAAATTGGAAAAAGAAAAAGATTTATTCGAAATAACAGCCACTACTTTTCTTGGACTTGAAGAAGTACTAGCTAAAGAATTAGAAACAATTGGAGCTAAAAATATTTTAATTAAAAATAGAGCTGTTTCGTTTCATGGAGATAATGAAATATTATACTCTGCTTGTTATAAAGTTAGAACAGCTTTAAAAATTTTAAAAACTATTGACAAGTTTAGAATTACAGATGCTAATTCATTGTACGACAAAGCTTTTGAAATTAAATGGAATAATTTTTTTAATGTAAGAAAAACTTTTTCTATTGATACTGTTGTTAAATCAACTTTATTTAATCATTCAAATTTTGTTGGACTTAAAGTAAAAGATGCTATAGCTGATAAATTTAGAGCTTTATATGACAAAAGACCTTCGGTAGATACCGATAGTCCTGATATAAAAATTATTGTTCATTTAAGTAACGATTTTTGCACTATTTCACTTGATGCATCAGGTGAAACTTTATTTAAACGTGGCTACAGAGCAAAACCAACTGCCGCTCCATTAAATGAAGTTTTAACAGCAGGTATTTTAGGCTTAACCGAATGGGATAAAAAAACTACTTTATTAGATTTAATGTGTGGTTCTGGAACTATTCCTATTGAAGCTTCTTTACTAAGTATGAATGTGCCAAGCGGATATTTAAGAACTGATTATAGTTTCCAAAATTGGAAAGATTATGATGAAGTATTGTGGAATGATGTTAAAGAAAAATATAATTCATTAATTACTACTTCTAATGTCGAAATTATTGCAAATGATATTGATAAAGAAGTACTTACAATTGCTCGACTTAATTCAAGAACTACCAAAATCGAAAATAACATAAAATTTTTCAACCAAGATTTTTTTGAATTTAGCAATCAAGAAAATTGTTTATTGATTATTAACCCTCCTTATGATGAAAGAGTAAAATCGGATAATGTTAATGATTTTTACAAAAGAATAGGCGACAAATTAAAACAATCTTTTACAGGCTCAACAGCATGGGTTTTAAGTGGAAACTTAGAAGCAATAAAACATATTGGGTTAAAACCTTCAAAAAGAATAACATTGTTTAATGGTTCTATCGAATGCAAATTATTAAAATTTGAACTTTATTCTGGAACAAAAAGACAAGGTTAAATATCTAGTATCTATTTTTAGGGCTTTTATACTTTCTTTGTCTTTAAATTTCGAAAATTAATTTGGATTAATTACTTTTCCCATAAATAAGATGCTTCCTGTTTCCGTTTCTTTAATTATAAACATAAATGGATGGTCTGCTTTAAATATTTTAACCGGTGTTATATGTGCTGATTTATAGTCAAAAGTTACAACAGTTGCTGCTGCTGCTTCTGTTCCTTCTTCATTAACATCAATAAATGCTTTATGAATAACATCACCTATTTTCAAATCTTTTCTACCTGTGATTCCAGAAAAATCAGCAAAATCTGAAAAAGAGATTGTCATACCTAAATTTTTTAATGTATTCTTCAAAATCAATTCACATGTTGTTTTAAATTTAGGAATAGAAAGTTCAACCATTTCATTATTCATTGTATTTAATATTTGTAAATATTTATCATAACTTATAGTTTTTTCAATATTTTCTATTGCTGAATTAGATTTAGGGAGAATTATTATCATTGAAAACTTGTTTTCTTTGTAAGGTATTTCAATTGTTTGCAATGTTTCATCTTCAAAATATTTCAAACTCAATGTTTTATTCATGAAAAAAGATTCTATTTTAGTATTTAAAGTTGAATAAAATATATTCTTCTGAGTTTGTTCTTTATTAAAAGGAGTATTCCATTTGCCTAGAAAATATATTGCATTAACAAGTACTAGTCGAGAATTTTCATTAAGCATGATGTCTCGTTTTAAAATTTCTTTAATTTTATCATTTGTTTTACTTTCAACCCATTCATTAATTTTTATTCTGGTTTTTTCTCGCTCTGCGGTATCTATAAAATCAACATTTTCAAGACCTGCATTATATTTAGTTTTAAGTAGGTTAAAATAATCTTCAAGAAATAAATAGTCCTTTTGTGCCCAAAGTGAATTGGCAATACAAAGCTGTGTACTGTCTTTGCTGTATGTTAATTTTTCTAATAAAGAATTGAAATCAGAATGTATTTTATTTTGATCTAAACTAAAAGATAGAGTTTTACTAATTTCCAATTGGGTCTCTTCCTTAGAACCGGCGTATGTCATGGCAAGAGCCGAAGATATACTAAAAGGTGAAAAAAATAAATTTTCGTTTTGCTTTTCTTCTTTTAGTTTTTTATATAATTCAAATGCAAATTTACTATTTCCTTCTACTGTTGTATTAATGCCTTGTCCAAATAAAGAAACTGTAAACAAAATGATAAAAGAATTTATAATAATTGTTTTCATGGATTTTATTGTTTTTGAACAGTTTTTTATGGCACTTTAACTTCATCTATATCATTATAATGCCATTTGTTTATAACAACGCCTTTTCTAAACAACATAATTCCAGGATTAGAGCGAATCATTGTTTTTAAAGTAATGTCATCTGCCCAATAAAACGGAACATTTAAATTATACTTTTTTGTTATTTTTTCAATATCATTAAAATTAGACGCCGATAAGCCAATAACTTTATATTTATTAAGTGATTTTTTAATCAAATTATTTATTCCTTTTAAAGCTTCTGCCGAAGCATCTGAAATATTATAACTAACAATAACAAAAACATATTCATCAACTAATAATAATTCTTCATCATATTCATTTCCACTATTGTCTCTAAAAATAATTTCGTGTACAGGAGGCTCATAACCTTCTTTAATAACATAAGGACCTTTTGTTTTTTCGGTAATAAAAACATAGCTAGTATCTTCCCATATTTTTTTATCCATATATTCCTTGCTTGTAATTTCTAATTCCGAATTATCCTTAATGTTTTTCATTGTATAATAATAAATTGACTCCTCTTGAGGAACACCAATGTTTAAATACAAAGTATCATAATTATATTTTGACAATTCTAAACTATAGTTATTTACATTTTTAGTATTTATTTTTTCAAGTTCATTTCCTTCTTTGTCTGTAATAAATATATCCCATCTTGTTTTAATAGGCATTTTAATGTCAACTACTTTGTTTTTCAAAGTCGCCTTTATTCTATTCGATTCATTAAGTAATACAATTTTTGAATTGTTTACAATAATAAAATTAGCCGTTTCAATAGGTCTCGTATAATCTAAAATATAATTACCATTTTTAAAAGGTCTAAAATCAATAATTGGAAGATGCCTATAACAATAAATTGAGAATAAAGTTATTAAAATAAAAATTGCACTTGTAATAGCTATTTCTACTTTACAGCAAAAAGTTTTGCCAATTTTAAAATAAGCAATACACATTGTTAGGGCAATAATTCCAACATAAAACAATGTATCAAAAAGAACTAAAGTATTAATAAAATAAATTATTAGAACAGCTAAACCACCCCAAAAAGCTATAATAGTTGCATTTTTAATAATTTTAGCAAAAAGTTTTTCGGATTCTATATTAGAAACAAAAAGTGTAATTACAAAAATCATAATAATTAAATTTTTGTAAAACGTTTCCCAATTTGACAAAATAATTGCATCGCCGAAACAACCACAGTCGGTTACAGGATTTTTCAAAGCAATCCAAAGGGTTAGAATAGTAAAAAACGACATAAACAAAAGAACTAGCCAACGAGATAGTTTTTTCTGAAAATTAAATAAGAGCATTATACCAATTATAAATTCTACTCCCGACATTAAAACAGCGAAAAAAAGTGCAAAAGAGTCGAGCCAACTAATATCCATTGCAAAGAAATAATCAGAAAATTTATATTTTGAACCAAGAGGATCAACGGCTTTTACAAACCCAGAAAAAATGAAAATTATACCTATTAAAATTCGACTAACTTTTGCTATAAATTTTATCATAATATTGATGTGTTTTAAATTTTTACAAATTTTAATAATTATAAATTAATTGTCAACATAAAAAATGTTATTTTTTTTTAAAACATAGTAAAAAATTTATATTTGCTATATTATTGTATTTTAAAATGACCTTTTATGAAAACATTATTAAGAAAAACAACTATAATAAAAAGTTATCCCTTTCTATTTTTTTTATTATTAACTAATATTTCTTTTTCTCAAAACAAACTGTATAACTATCCTGCAGAAGTACCATCAACATATAAAATAAATACCTTAGATTATTACAAAGAACTTTTAAATAGATATAACATTAATAATGAAGATGAAAATAAGGATTATTTTTTAAAAAAATATCTATTGGATATATCTACTTCTCAAAAAGATATGCTATCTCAAGGGGAACTATATATAGGATTTACAGAACTTGAAAATTATTTAAATGATTTATTATCAGAAATTTTACCTAAAGATACAATTTCAAAATATAATATGCATGTTTTCCCAACAAGAACAACCTCAGTTAATGCATATGCAATTGGAGATGGATCAATTTATTTTGATATTAGTTTATTTTCACTATTAGAAAATGAGTCTGAAATTGCATTTATTCTTGCTCATGAGGCATCCCATATTTTAAAAAAGCATGGAATTTTATCATATAAAAGCTACTCTAATTTATCCGATGGAACATATACCGGGAATATTCTCATTGATATTTTATTAATAAAAGTCAGAGCAAGCAAAACAAGTAAAGTTAATTTAAAGATTGAAGAGGAGGCGGATAAAACAGCTATAGATTTAATAAGTTATTCGAGATTTTCGAATAAAGCCGAGATAGAATGTTTTAAAAAATTTGAAGATTATCATAAAATATATCAATACCATAAACCTTCTTTAAACGGATTATTGCTTTATATTGAAACTCATCCTGAAAATTCAGAACGTATAGAGTATTCAAATAAATATCTTGAAAATTTAAAAACTAGAAACAATGTTATAAAAGGTGATTTTAATCCTGAGTTAATGGAAAAATATAAAAATATTGCATTAGATCAATATTATGAATCATTACTTTTTAATCATTCTTACTATACTTGTGCTCAAGAAGCCTTTAAAAATTATTTATTAAATAGTAATGATAATACAAGCTTATATTATATAGTTGAATCTTTAAGAAGAATTATTTATTTGTCTCCGAATAAATCAGAAAAACCATTTATAACAGATATGCTACAAAATAAATATTTAAAAGGAGGCAAAAGTATATTGCAGAATCTAGATATTTTTTTAAATACTTCTGATATTAGTAAAAATTCGAAAGACAATGAACTATTTGATCAAAAGGCTACTGAATTCACTAATATTACAGAAACGTTTAATTACTTTTCTAAAAAAGCTATTGAACGTAATTGTAAGGAAGCTCTTTTAAGTATTGCTTTATATTACAATAATGACTCACAAATGCGGAATCAATTTCTGAAAAAATATCTTGAAAATAAAAATATTCAAAATAGAGAGTTTGCTGAATTATTAATTAAATCGGGAAGCAATATTTCTACAAAAGGTAAAAAGCAGTTAATATATTTATCAAATTATTCTTTTCCTAAAGATGATTTAGTAAATAATAAAGAGAATATATTTAAAGCAACCGACCTTATCGAAAAAACCAAAGAATCTTTAAAAGATTTTTCAAATATTATATTTTGTATAAACGAAATAAACAGCGATATTGGATATAAGAATCAATTGTTGCTAAATAAACTTTATTCTTTAGTAAAAACAAAAAGTAAAAACTTTAATATATTTATTTTAGAACCTGAATATTATAATTTATTTAATAATCTAGGGATTAATTCTGTATGTTTTTATAATGTAAATAAAAGTTATTTATCTAATTCAAGCATAATAAAAACAGATTTGTTTGCTTATAAAATAACCGTACCATGTAAAAAAATTAAAAAAATTCACACATATCATCATTATGAGAAAGCTTTTGCTAAAAGATATGTTAATAGATCTCGTAATGTTTTTAAAAGAATTATTAAATGAGTTCAAACCATTTGATTATAATTTAATATAGAAAAACCCTCTTGTTTTATTAATAATTAGGTATTAACACGTATGTTTTTAACATATTTTTATTGCGATTAAACCTAATTATATTTATATTTTTGTATTAAAATTTTTTAGAATGAGCCTTTTCGAATATTTACAAAAAGACATAAGATTTTTAGAAGGACTAAAATCTTGTATGAACTGTGGAGTTTGCACTGCGATTTGTCCGGCTGCAGAGTTTTTCGACTATGACCCTAGGGTTATTGTAAACAAAATTCAGTCAAAAGACGAACAAGAATTAATTGAATTACTTAAAAGCGATTTAATCTGGAATTGTGGTCAATGTATGTCATGTAAAATGCGTTGCCCTAGAGGTAATTTTCCGGGGATGTTGATTAATGTTTTAAGAAAAGCTTCACAAGAGTTAGGATACTTTGTTCAAAGCAAAAAAGGCAAACAACAATATGCAATTCAACAAACTATTGGAAAAAACATTTTAAAATACGGATATTGCATTCACCCATCTCAAGTTATACCAAGTTTACATCCTGAACAAGGCCCTGTTTGGGAGTGGGTTTACGAAAACCGACAAGATGTTTTTGACAGACTTGGGGCAAATCTTGATAAACAAGGACCAGGTGCAATGCGCAAAATTTCTGAAGAAACCTTAAATGAACTGAAATCAATTTTTGAAGTAACAGGTGGGCTTAATTTGCAAGATAAAATTGAAAGTTTTAGCAAAAATGAAGCTGAAAAAGGCGGATACAAAACAGACGAAGAAGGTATGAAAACATACTTCGATGATATATACAATAAATAGTTTTTAAAAATGACTCATATAAAAAAAACAGTTAGTAAAAACTACCGAAAAGAAATTGCAGATGATAACTTTTATTATGTTAGAAGCTGTATAAGACAAAACTTCTTCCCTGGTTCTGAAACCACTTTCTTAAAAATTCTTAGAGATGACCTTGGATTAAATATTTATGACGACGCCGAACATACCACATGCACAGGCATAGGATACCATTCTGATGTTGTTCCTTTTGAAACAATTCAGACGGTTGTTGCACGTCAATTTTCTTTAATGACAGAAAAAGGATTTAAAAATTTAGCTGTTTCTTGCGTTACTTCTTTTGGTATTTACATAGAAATTACCGAAACATGGAAAGAATTTCCGGAAGAACTTGAAAAAATTAGAAAATATTTAAAACAAGCTACAGGGAGAGAATTCGATGTGCCAGAAAATATTGCACATACAAGTGATATTATTTATAAATTTAGAGATAAAATAGCAGAAAAGGCTAAAATTACTTTAATAGATAAAAACACAGGTAACCCTTTAAAAATTGTTGATCATATAGGTTGTCATTATGCTAAAATGTTTCCGGATAAAGGCGAAGGTGGAGCTGAATTTTCTCAGGTTTTAAGGGGTATGATAAAATCTTGGGGTGGCGAAACAGTTGATTATCCTGAAAGAAGACATTGCTGCGGATTTGGATTTAGACATTATATTGTTAAATCTAATAGAGGATATTCTTTGTCAAACTCTAAAAAGAAATTTGAATCAATGAAGCCTTATAGTCCAGATTTTATTATTGCTAATTGTCCGGGTTGTTCAATGTTTATGGATAAATGGCAATATGTTATAGCCGAATCAGAAAATAAAACATACGATAATTACGGGAACGGAATACCAGTTTTAACTTATGAAGAACTTGCAGGTCTTGTTTTGGGATATAACCCATGGGATTTAGGTTTACAAATGCATCAAATAAATTGCGAAACTCTTCTTGATAAACTTGGAATTTACTATAATGCAGATGAAAAATATAAAGGACCGAATGGTAAAAACATTGGGGAACCAGTTAAAGTTAGTAGTCTAAAATAAAATTAATTAATAAATGAAAAATATTGTAACAATAGGAGGGGGAATTGCCGGAGTAGAAGCATCAAATGTATTGGCAAATCTTGGATATAATGTAATTATTATTGAAAAAGATAAAATGCCAGGTGGAAAACTAAACAAATGGAACCATTTATTCCCAGAAATTACACCTGCTTCAGAAATAAGAGATTATATAAATAAAAAACTTGTTCATGAAAATATCAGCATAAAAACTAATTCTGATATTGATAAAATAGAAAAAGATAAAAAAGGACAAATGTATATTTATTCTGGGAACATAAGATATACTGCTGATGCCATCTTAGTAGCTACAGGCTTTGATATTTTTGATGCCGAAAGAAAAGAAGAATATGGTTATAAAATTTATGATAATGTAATAACTTCTGCCGATTTAGAAGAAAAATTTAATGAAAATAAAATTATAACTAATGCAAACGGAACCATTCCTAAAAAAATAGCAGTTATTCATTGTGTTGGCTCAAGAGATGAAAAATCGAATAATCATTACTGCTCAAAAGTTTGTTGTGTAACAGGAGTAAAACAAGCTATTGAAATTAATAAAATGATTCCGGATTCGGAGATTTATTGCTTTTATATGGATTTAAGAATGTTTGACAAACATTTTGAAGAATTATATCGTACTGCTCAAGAAAAACATAATGTTCAATTTATTAGAGGTCGGGTTTCTGAGGTTTCTGAAAGTATCGACAAAAAACTTTTCCTTAAATCAGAAGATACTCTTTCTGGAAGACCTTTGAAAATGAATGTTGATATGATAGTGCTTTTAGTTGGAATGGAAGCAGGAAAAGGAACACAAAAAATTGCTGAGTTAGCTGGATTAGAAATAGAAACATCACAATTTTTAAAATCATTAAACTCAAATACATCAGTTAATATATCAAATAAAGAAGGCATTTTTTATGCCGGAGCATGTATCGCTCCTATGTCAATAAAAGACACAATTGAAAATTCTCGTTCTGCTGCTTTTCAAATTCATAATTATTTAAAACAATAATCAATATGAACAAATTCGGCTTTTCGGTAATTGAAACACGAACTATTGACTTAAATAATTTTGATCGTCGCCTTATAGAATACATTGTAAAAAACGAGCCATCTTTTATAGTTTGCTTATCTTGTGGGGGATGTACTGCAACTTGTAGTGCTGGTAATCTTATCGATTTTAATATAAGACAACTTGGCCTTATGATTAGACAAGGTGAAACCGAAAATCTTGAAAAAGAAATAAATAAATGTATGCTTTGTGGTAAATGTTCATTGGTTTGTCCTAGAGGAATAAATATCAGAAATGTTATAATGTTAATAAAGAAAAAAATAGTTTTACTTAAAGAAGAAAAATAAAGTGGATTTTAATAATTATTTTTATTTGCCGTTTATTGTTGGAGCTATCTGCTTTTTTGCAGTTATAATAGTGCGTTTTTCTATTTGGGGGTATAATTTATCTCGTATTGATAAATTAAGAATAATAAAAAAATTCTTTTCAAGAATAACATTAGGTTCTGTTGTTCAGGCTTTTAAAGAAGGATTGTTGCATATAAGTATTTTTAAGAAGAATCGTGTTCTTGGTTATATGCACATGTCTTTAGCTTTTGGATGGTTTTTGCTAATATTATTCGGTCATTTAGAAGCAGTTTTATTTAATAATTCATTAAATATACCTCCTCAAGAATCAATCTTTTTTAGATTCTTTGTACTTGAGAAACCAGATACCATGTTAATGAAAACATTTGCTTTTTTAATGGATTTTATTCTACTGTTTATTTTATCAGGTGTAATTTTGGCCTATATTAAACGCTTTAGAGCTAAGGTTTTTGGAATGAAAAAAACAACAAATCTTAATTTTTTCGATAAATTAGCTCTTTCGTCATTATGGCTAATTTTCCCATTGAGATTTTTAGCAGAAACATTTACGGCCGGGTTATACAATAATGGAAGTTTTATTTCAAATAGTTTTGGAAAATTGTTTTCATCAGCAATTAACCTAGAATTAGTAATTAATCCTTTATGGTTTGGTTATTCATTGTCACTTGGATTATTTTTAATAGCATTACCTTTTTCAAGATATATGCATATACCTACTGAAATTTTGTTTATTTTCTTACGGAATTATGGTATAAAACTAAAAAAGAAAATTAATTCTTATTCTCGTATTCAGGTTTGTGCATGCTCAAGATGTGGAATTTGTTTAGATGCATGTCAATTAAATAATGCCGAGATTAAAACAACACAATCAGTATATGTACTAAAACATATACGAAATAAAAGTTTAACCGACGAAGTAATGTTTAACTGCTTGCTTTGCGGAAAGTGTCAACAAGTTTGCCCTGTTGGAATAGAAATTAATGATTTAAGAATAACTCAAAGAATTGAAACCACCAAACAATATAATTCAGAATATGATTTTTTAAAAGATGAAGTAGCTAAAAAAACTGATATTATTTATTTTGCTGGTTGCATGACTCATTTAACTCCTGCAATAAAAAAATCGATGATAAGTATTTTAGATTATTCAAAAGTTAATTATTGGTTTTTAGACGAAGAAAAAGCACCTTGTTGTGGTCGCCCTCTTATGCAAGCCGGACAATATGATGCGGCCGAAAAACTAATTAATAATAATCAGAAACTAATAATTGATTCTGGAGCAAAAACTATAGTTGTTTCTTGCCCTATTTGCTATACGGTATTTAAAGAAGACTATCATTTAGCTAATGTTAAAATTAAACAACACTCTGAATTTATTTTAGAACTTATAGCTGAAGGCAAGATAAATCCAATTAAAGGCGATGATAAAATAGTTTATCATGACCCTTGCGAATTAGGAAGGGTAAATAAAATTTATGATGAACCACGCCAACTTTTAAATAATTATGTAAATTTGATAGAAATTAAAGAACAAAAAGAAGAAAGCTTATGTTGTGGAGGAAGTTTAGCTAATATAAAAATTCAGAATAGCGAAAGAAAACAAATTTCGGATAGTGCATTAGATGTTTTCTTAAAATATAAACCAGATTATATTGCAACTTCTTGCCCTTTATGTAAAAAAACTTTCTCGAAAAGCAATAAAATTAAAGTACACGATATTTCTGAAATAGTAGCAAAAAATCTTGAAAATGCCGTTTAGCGAAGTTAATAACAAAATTACCGATTGGCTCCCAATAACTAAAGAAGAGGTAAAAAAAAGAAATTGGGACCAATTAGATATTATTTTAATAACTGGCGACGCTTATATTGATCACCCTTCTTTTGGTATTGCAATTATTGGAAGAGTTCTAGAAAATAAAGGATATAAAGTTGCTGTAATTCCTCAGCCTAATTGGAGAGATGATTTAAGAGATTTTAAAAAACTAGGACAACCAAAATTGTTCTTTGGGGTTACATCAGGAAATATGGATTCTATGGTTAATCATTATACCGCCAATAAAAGATTAAGGTCTAATGATGCATATACGCCAGGCGATAAACATGGTCAACGTCCAGATTATGCTGCTTATGTTTATTCTAAAATACTTAAAGAATTATATTCCGAAACACCTGTTATAATTGGTGGTATAGAAGCTTCGATGAGACGTTTAGCTCATTATGACTATTGGAGCGATAAACTTAAACCTAGCATTCTTTTCGAAAGCAATGCCGATATGATTGTTTATGGTATGGGTGAAAAAGCTATAATAGAAATAGCTAAGAAATTATCGGAAAACAACAAAATAGAAAACTTACATTCAATTCCTCAAACATGTTTTATTACCGATAATTTGACAAATATTAATAATGAGTTTAAAACCTTAGAATTGTCGTCGTATGAAAAATGTTTAGAGGATAAATTAAATCACGCCAAAAACTTTAAACTTATTGAAGAAGAATCGTGTTTACTAAACTCAAATACTGCCTTAATACAGAAAACAAAAGATAAATATATTGTTGTAAATCCTTCTAATAAATTAATGACCGAGCAAGAATTAGACTCTATTTATAATTTACCATTTACACGATTACCTCATCCAAAATACTTTAAAAAAGAACCTATTCCGGCTTATGATATGATACGCCATTCGGTAAACATTCACCGAGGGTGCTTTGGTGGATGTGGTTTTTGCACTATTTCGGCTCATCAAGGCAAACACATAGTAAGCCGTTCCGAAAAGTCTATTTTAAATGAAGTGGAGCAAGTTTCAAAAATGCACGATTTTAAAGGTAATTTATCTGATTTAGGTGGCCCTTCTGCAAATATGTATAAGATGATTCCAAAAAATTATCAACTATGCGAAAAATGCAAAAGACCTTCATGTGTTTTTCCTTCTAAATGTAATAATTTAAATATTAATCATAGTTCATTAATTTCATTATATAAAAAAGTAAGAGAGCATAAAAAAGTTAAAAAAGCTTTTGTTGGAAGTGGAGTTAGATACGACTTATTTGTAGATAATGACAAAGAGTATTTAAAAGAATTATTTTTAAATCACATATCAGGAAGATTAAAAGTTGCACCTGAACATACTTCTGAAAGAACATTAAATATTATGCGAAAGCCTTCGTACAAAAATTTTGATAAGCTTTTTAAAATGTTTAATGATTTAAACAAACAGCATGATAAACAGCAACAACTTATTCCATACTTTATATCTAGTCATCCAGGGTCAACAAAAGAAGACATGGTAGAATTAGCTATAATTACTAAGAATCAGAATTTTAAACTAGAACAAGTTCAAGATTTTACGCCAACCCCAATGACATTATCAACTGTTATTTATTATACTGGATATCATCCTTATACATTAGAAAAGGTTTATGTAACAAGAAATAAAGAAGAGAAATTAATTCAAAGAAGTTTTTTCTTTTGGTATCTTAAAGAAAATAAAAAAATAAGAGATTATATTTACAGCTATAAAAATAAACATTAATATATTTAAGAATAATGCTGTCATTTTATAATGAAATAAAGAAAGTAAAAAAAACATTTATTCTTCATACTATATTTTCATTATTACAAGGTGTATTATTAGGATTAGTTGCCATGAACGAATTTGTTTATTTGAAAGCAATGAATGGCTCTAATCTTAGCTTAAGTGTATTACTTCAATTAGCGGTGGTTGTATTGCTTTTTTCAATAATATCAAATGAATTTTTTAACCGAATAAAAAACAAAAAAAAATTATTAAGAATAACAGCATTGGTTACACACTTACCTCTATTGCTTTTTTATTTTTTCCCGCAATATATAGATGCATACGGACAAGACAGCATATATCATTACATATTTTTAGGTATTTTCTTTTTCTTTTATCTTAATAATATTCTTATAAATCCGGTAACTAATTTGTTTTTAAAACAATCTTATGGCAATAATTTCGGATTGTTTTACAGCTTCGCAACTTCATTAAACAAATTAGTAATGTTTTTTATAACACTCTTTTTTGGATTTTTATTAGATATAAACAATTATTCATTTACATATATTTATCCAATAATGGGAATTGTTGGAATAATATCAATTTATATACTTTCAAATATCGATTATATCGACGAAACACCTGATGAAAAATATAATTATTGGCAAACTATTAAAAATTCATTTTCTAATACTTACATAATTTTAAAAGACAATGTTAATTATAGAAATTTCCAGATAGGCTTTATGTTTTATGGCTTTGCTTGGATGATAACTGCGGCAATAATTGTTATTTATTTTAAAGAAGTTTATGATATGAATAACAAAACTTTTGCTTTTTATAAAAATGGATACAATATTATTTCAATTATTATTTTGCCTTTTTTAGGAAAACTTTTAGATAAAATTGATGTGAAAATTTTTTCGGCTTTAACGTTTTTATCAATGCTTTTATATCTTTTCTTTTTGGGTATAAGCGGTTATTTTCCTGGTTATGTTGAATTTTATGGTATAAAATTATATTACATGCTTATAATAGCATATTTATTTTATAGTGTATTTGCTGCTACAATGGCTTTATTGTGGTACATAGGCTCTGCTTATTTTTGTAAACCAAGCGAAACAGGGCAATATCAAGCAATACATTTGGCTTTAACAGGCCTCAGAGGCATTTTTGGATTTCAGTTAGGAATTATAATCTATACTTTTTTTGGATTTACGTTCACCTTTATGTTGGGAGTGTTTCTATTGCTTGTAGCTATAATTATAATGTTATGGTCTTATAAAAAAACTGCTTTAACTTCTAAAAAAATTAAGTATTAAGCACTATTTTTCTGCTAAAATTATATTGTAATTCCATAAATTTTCATTCAACGCTCGGTATTGATAATAACCACATTTATAATGTGTTTTGGCAAATCGAGATATATTTCCTGACTTGTCCAATTTAGGTCAGCAGTTTTAATTTTTGCAGAAAATCTGTA